>JBAQCL010000036.1:0-70997 GCA_049294175.1 Ignavibacteriaceae bacterium
AATATTAAAATTATCACTTGCAATGAAACAGCGTAGCTGGTTTGAAGGAATCTGGTCAAGTACAAATCTTTTTAGTTGGCCCTTTGTTGTCTCCAATGAAAATCTCTAATGACAAATCTGGGTTAAAAAAGAAAACCCCCAAATGCTGACAAACAGAAGATGGGGGTTTTCAATAAAACTTAAATTATTTACTGCCCAAAAAACATATATCTATTATCTACTATGTCAGCGCCCTTTTTAATATCACCTATCCATTGATTTAAAAAATTGTTCCGTTTTTCCTGCAATAACATATTACGAATTTCCGTACTCTTCGCATTATATGCAGTTAAATCAAATGGAGTTCTGCTGGTAACTTTAATTAAATAATAACCACGCGTTCCTTTAACAGGTTCAGAAACTTTGTTTATATCTAATTTCATTACGGCATCTATAAAACCATAATCTCTTCCAATGTTAGGGATAGTACCGGCAGGCGTAAAATTGGTTGTTTGTTGCATAGTAATTTTAGGATTTATAGAGGTAACCTTACTTAAATCACCACCAATTTTTTTGTAAAGATCATCAGCAATTGATTTCAATTTTTCAAATTTCTTTTCTCTTAGTACAACTGCTTTTAACTGATTTTTTAATTCATCAAATGGTCTGAACCTTTCACTGGCGCTCTCAATAATTTTAACAACAACATAACCATTTGCAACTTTGAATGGATCGCTAATTGAATTTACACTGTTTGAAAATGCAAATTTAACTAATCTCTCGTTTGCACCGATGGAAGGAATTGACACTGCAGTCTCAACAAACAATGGAGTTTCCTGAACTTTATATTTCATCAGTTTAGCTTCTTGATCAAAATCATTTTTCTTGGCAAGATAAGAAAAATCATTTGCCATATTGTAATTCTGATCTCTGCTGCTTGCCGATTGTTTAATCTGATTTACAATTTTTTCAACAACATATTTTTTGTCGGTTCTATCTGTTACTTTAATTATGTGATAACCGTAATTGGTTTTTATAGGTTTCTGAACTTCACCAACTTTACCGTTAAAACAAGCATCTTCAAATTCTTTTACCATCATACCTTTGGCAAAATAGCCAAGATCACCACCCTTTTGAGCGCTCCCCGGATCCTTTGAAAATTCCTTAGCTATTGCATCAAAATTTTCACCGGCAACTAATTGTGCATAAATCTTATTTGCTTCTTCAAGATTTTTTTCATCACTTCCAAACTGATTAATTAAAATATGTGAGGCTCTTGCAAAAATTTCGCTGGATTTTACACTGCCTAAATAGTTATAAAGCACGTATCCTTGTGGGGTTGCAAATGGTCCAAGTACAGTTCCGGAAGTTGATTTATTAAATGTTGAAACTATATCCGGAGTTAATGTTTGAACTGAAAGCGTATCTTTTGAGAATGGCGTTTCGGAATAAATTTTTACAAGCTGCTCAAATCCTAAAGTATCTCCTGCTGAAATTGATTTTTTAACATTATTCAAATTATTAAAAATCATTTGGGAATCTTCTGCAGATGGAACGTTTTTAAAAAGAACGAACTTTAATTTTCTTTGCGGAGAAATTTTATAATTGTTTATGTTTTTATCATAGTATGATCTCAAATCTTCATCAGTTACTTTTATATCTGAATCAGAAATTAAATTTATATCAACCAAAGCATATTCTGCTTCTATATTGGTATTTTGTTCTAAATATCTTCTTTTAACTTCATCTTCGCCCACGGTTACAGACGCAAGAATCATGCTTTGAAGTTTTTGCGTTAATTTTGTCTGGCGTACAAGCTCTTCAGCACTTACCAAAGCTTCCTTATTTCTGGTATCAAACAGTGCATCTTCATATAATTGGCGATTGAAATTACCGAGTGAATCTACAAAATTTCTTCTTAGAAATTCAGGTGGGTTCTCACCGAGTATTACATCTCTGACTTCTTGATCTGAAACTGTAATTCCATATTCCTTGATCATACTGGCAATTATCTTTTGGGTAACCAAAGCATCCCAAACCTGCTCCCTTAATTGATCAATCTGGTTTTCATCTAAATCAGTGCCTGTTTGCTTTTTCTGATTCTCAGTTTGCTGGTCAAGCGCAGTTTGAAACTCCTGATATGTAATTCCTTCACCATTGACTGATCCAATTTTATTGGATCTTCCGCCGCCGCCCAAAGCCTCAAGCACATTTGAGTCTGATATTACCATGAATAAAACGAACAATCCACCGACTGTTAAAATGAATGCTGGAGCTAAACTCCTCATTTTGGCCATCATAGCCATAATATCTATCTCTCCGTTTTAATTAACATAGAAAATTTAAGCCGTTTAAAATAGACACATCAAGCTTAAAAAACAATTATAAAACTGCTAAAAAATTATGAAATAAAGCTTTTTCTATACTATTAAAATTCTTAGTAATTTTGTATTGGTTGATAAAGTTGACTTTGAGACCCTTCAAGGGTATTTTTTGATGATTTTATTTTAAAAGAGAGGTGATTTTTTGACAGATACTACAAATTTTTTAGCAAACGTTCCAATCTTTTCAGATTTGGATCAAGAGACACTTGAGAAAATTGTTAAATCAGGAGTGTTACAATCATATAAAAAAAATAATGTAATTCTTTCTGAAGAAGAATCAGGATCAGCATTATTTGTTATTGCAGAAGGAAAAGTAAAAGTATCCAGAGCAAGCAATGATGAGAAAGAAGTGATTCTCGCAATATTAAATGAATCGGATTTTTTTGGTGAGATGTCGTTATTGGATGGAATGGTAAGATCAGCAACTGTAACTGCCATTGAAGATTCAAAATTATTTATTATACAAAGAACTGAATTTTTAGATTTACTAAAAAAATACCCGGAAGTTTCCATTGCTCTATTAACAGAATTAACTAAAAGATTTAGAGCTTCATCAATGAAAATAAAAGCTCTCTCTCTTAAAGATGCAGAAGGTAAGGTTGCTACAGTATTGCTTCAACTTGCCGATGACATCGGAAAAATAAGACAAGGGATTGTTGAAATTGATCACCTGCCATTTCAGCAGGAGTTAGCAAATATGGCTGGCACTTCGCGCGAAACTATTTCCAGAACTTTACATTCCTTTGCTAAAAAAGGTTTAATTGAATTGGATGGATCTAAACTGCGAATTCTTAATTATGAAAAATTTAAAGAAATGTTCGATTAATAATGAATAGGAAAATTGATTTACATATGCATACCAGTTATTCTGACGGACAACATTCACCTGAAGAGTTAATTATTAAAGCAAAAGAAGCTGGTATAGATATGATTAGTATTACTGACCATGATACGGTTGATGGAATTGAAGAGAGTATTGAAATTGGTAAACAATATGGGGTAGAAATAATCCCCGGTCTTGAAATTAGTTCAGACATCAGAGATCGTGAAGTTCATATATTAGGATATTTTTTTGATCCAAATAATCCTGAACTTGAAGAATATCTTAAATTTTTTAGAGCTGAAAGAATAAAGCGTGCTGCACGAATTGCAGAAAAGCTAAATGCTTTAGGCTTGGAAATTGAGTTAGATGATATTTTGGAAGTTGCCCAAAATTCTGCTGTTGGAAGACCCCACATAGCAAAAGCAATGGTTAAAAAAGGATTGGTTTCAAATTATTTTGAAGCATTCAGTAAATACATTGGAAACGGATGCCCTGCCCATGAAAGAAAAGTTCATCTTTCCCCAAGAAGTGCATTTAAAATTATCAACGATGCAGGGGGACTTTCATTTATCGCCCATCCCGGAAATTTACCTGATGCAATAATGACAGAATTGATCGAAGCCGGGTTGGATGGGATTGAAGT
The DNA here is from genome assembly GCA_049294175.1 of Ignavibacteriaceae bacterium. GTDB lineage: Bacteria > Bacteroidota > Ignavibacteria > Ignavibacteriales > Ignavibacteriaceae > IGN3. The sequence continues at coordinate 3,830 of JBAQCL010000036.1, forward strand.
TATACATCCATCTCATTTACCACATCAAATAAAACATTATCGTGGTATTGTGAACGAATATTTTTTGCTTGAAAGTGGAGGTTCAGATTTTCACGGCGGCGACCGAAATGATTATTCTAATTTGGGCAAATACACGGTTAGCATTTCTAAGATTGATGCAATGAGAAAACAATTATTAAGAAATTCAGCATAACTATGAAAACTACAGAAGGTAAACTTAACGGCAGCGGAAAAAAATTTGCAATAGTATTTAGCCGCTTTAATGAATTTATTGGAGATGGAATACTAAAGGCTGCAAACGACTGCCTGTTAAAACATAATGTTAGAGAAGAGAACATCGAAGTGGTTAAAGTTCCCGGGGCATTTGAAATCCCAATCACTGCAGATAGATTAGCAGCGAAGAAAAATTATGATGCAATTATTTGTCTCGGTGTAATTATTCGTGGAGCAACAGCACACTTTGAACATGTTTCATCAGTTTGTAGTAATGGGATTGCGCAAGTTGCACAAAAATATTCTGTCCCTGTTATATTCGGAGTTTTAACAACAGATACAATCGAGCAGGCAATTGAAAGAGCCGGTTCTAAAGCAGGTAATAAAGGTTGGGATGCTGCTTTAACGGCAATTGAGATGGCTGATTTATTTAAATATATATAGATAAATTTTTCTACTTTAATTACATTTTTAATTTTTTAATTTTGTTAAAAATTGAGAGAGTATCGATAAATTTTTACTGCATCAAACTTAATTAGGATTTAGAATGAAATATATCGTTTCTCTCTTTATAGTATTATTCTTCACAAATAATTTAATCCCTCAGCAAATATCCAATTGGGAAAATTATACTGACAAAAAAGTAACCAAAGATTTGGCTGTTACTTCTGAAGGTCTTTGGGTTGCCACTGGTGGTGGGGCATATTTTTATAATCCTGCAATCAATAGTTTTGATTTGTATAGCAAGGCACAGGGTTTAAACGGCACATCTTTAACAGCTGTTGCAATTGATAAAGATCAAAAAATTTGGTTCGGCAGTACAGATGGAATGATTGATGTGTTTGATCCTTCCTCAAATTCTTTTCATTCTATTTTAGATATCTATAACTCTGATAAAACAAGTAAAACTATAAATAATATTACCATTTCTGGTGATACTGTTTACATTGCAACTGATTTTGGTATATCTCTTATTAATGCAAAAGATTATTCATTTTATGATACATTTTTAAAGTTTGGAGATTTTTCTTCAAACATTAAAATAAACAGCATTCTTGTTTCAAATTTAATTTATGTTGCGGCTGAGTCTGGTGTTGCAATACAAAAATCGGGTTCAACAAATTTGTCAGCTCCGGAATCATGGAATACGTATACTCAATTAAATGGTTTACCTTCAAATATTATTAATAAATTAATATTTTATAATAATTCTTTAATAGCAGCTACCGATAAAGGTTTATCAATTTTTGATGGGTCAGTTTGGCAAAATTTTCTTAGCCTAACAAATTACCAGATAATTGACGTACTTGTAGATGGAACTTCACTTTACATTTTAACTCCAGCTATGGTTTATCTTTATGATGGAAATGCAACCTCAGAAGTTGTTGGACTATCCGCCACCCCAACTAAGTTAGCTTACTTACCAGAGATAGGGCTTTATGTTTCAACAAACAAAGGAGTGCTGATAAACAATAGTTTTATTTTCCCTAATGGACCGGCTGCAAATCAATTTCCCAATCTTGTCGTTGACGATAACGGAAATTTATGGTCATCAAGCGGAACAGATGTTAGCGGAGTAGGCTTTTATACTTACGACGGCAACGAATGGAAAATTTATGACGTTCAGCATTATCCTGAATTATTACAGAACGGATATATTGAAGTATATTCATCTAGCGACAATACCATATATGCAGGTAATTGGGGGCAGGGTTTTGTAAGATTAAAAAATGACAAAATTGAGAGATTCGATGCTAATAATTCAGAAATGGTTGGAATACCAACAGATAATAATTTTGTGGTAGTAACCGGTTTTGCAAAAGATTCGAAAGACAATTTGTGGATTCTAAACTATTGGCCAGGTGATCGGAATACATTAAGTATGCTAACATCTGATAGCTTGTGGTATTTTTTCACTATACCGGCAGAACAAAATAAAGTACTTGAAAAACACTATAATCTTGTCATAGATCAAAGTGGAACGAAATGGTATAACTCCCAGGCTGCTGCTAAATCAGGATTATTTTACTTTAATGAAAAAGGCACATACAATAATGCTGATGATGATATTTCGGGTTATTTATCCACTTCTAACGGCTTAAACAGTAGCACAATATCCGATATTGTTGTTGACCGCAGAGGAGATTTGTGGGTTGGAACAAGCCTGGGTGTAAATATAATTACAAACCTCAGCACGGTACTGAATTCAACTTCCCAATTAAAAATTTCATCTCCATTTTCTGTTAGGCAACAAACAGTAAATGCTATTGCAGTTGATCCTCTTAATCAAAAATGGATAGGCACAAATGAAGGGCTATTTTTATTAAGTACAGATGGAACTCAACTACTTTCCACATTAACATCTAAAGACAGTCCTCTCTTATCGGATAAGATCATAAGCATTGCTATTGATGAAAAAGATGGACGAGTATATGTTGGAACAGAAGCCGGCTTAACTTCATTTGATACACCATCTATATTACCTGTTGAAAGTTTTAACGGGTTAAATATTTATCCCAATCCATTAATATTAAAAGATGGAAGTCAGCTTGTTACTATAGATGGGCTTATTAAAGACACAGATATAAAAATTATAAGTATTGCTGGCAAATTACTTAGAGAGTTTTCTTCACCTGGAGGCAGAGTAGCTTTTTGGGATGGGAAAGATGATTCAGGTAATTTAGTTGGTTCCGGTATCTATATAGTTATTGCTTTTGATAAAGAAGGCAACAGTGTAGAAACCGGAAAGATTGCAGTGTTGCGAGACTAATCCCCGAATGTTTCTTCTATGATCGACCTTTCAAATATTTCGTTACAATTTAACGGTAAATATCTTTTTAAAGATATTAATTACCGTATTTCTTCGGGTGACAAAATTTCTTTAGTCGGGGCAAATGGCACAGGCAAATCTTCCCTTCTAAAAATTATTTGCGGCAAATTAGAAGCAGAATCAGGAGATGTAGTAAGGCAAAAACGAATATCTATCGGATATCTTCCACAGGATAATGTAACACATTTTGGCAAAACACTTTTAGAAGAAGCAAGTTCTGCTTTAACCGATATCATTGAATTACAAAACAAAGAAACAGTAATCACTAATTCACTTAATGATCCAAATATCGGCGATGAAGAAAAAATGGATCTGGCGCATCAACTGGGTGAAGTTCACCATATGTTAGAAAGCTTGGATTCTTATAGTGCCGAATCAAAAGTTGAAAAAATATTACTCGGACTTGGATTTTCCGAAGATGATTTTTTACGGCTAACGGATCAGTTTTCCGGTGGCTGGCAGATGAGAATTGCACTTGCCAAAATTCTTATATCACAAAATGATCTTTTACTGTTGGATGAACCGACAAATCATCTTGATATTGATTCACTTGAATGGTTAATTAATTACCTAAAAGCTTATAAAGGCGCATTGCTTGTTGTTTCGCATGATAAAAATTTTATTAACCAGATTACCAACAGAACATTAGAAATTTTTCTTGGCAGGTTTTATACTTTTAAAGGTGATTATGACTCCTACATAAAATATAAAAATGAAAGAGATGAATTACTTGTCCATCAATACGAATTACAGCAAAAAAAGTTAAAAGAGACTCAAAAATTTATAGAGAGATTTCGTTACAAATCTACAAAAGCAAAACAAGTTCAAAGCAGAATAAAACAATTAGAAAAGGTTGATCTAATTGAACTTCCAGATGATAAAAGTGAAATTAATATAAAATTTTCAGAACCGCCTCAAAGCGGACGAACTCCAATAAAGCTTACATCTATATCAAAATCTTACGGAGATAAAAAAGTTTTTGAAAGAATCGACTTTGAAATTGAAAAAGGAGAAAAAATTGCTTTTGTTGGACCAAATGGAGCAGGTAAGACTACTCTTGCAAAAATAATTGCAGGTGTTATAGGATTCGATTCCGGCGAAAGAATTTTGGGACATAATGCAATAGTTTCTTATTATGCTCAAGATGTTGCCGATAATCTTGATTCGGAATTGGATATTATTGAAACCGTTGACGGTATTGCTGAAAATAAAACGATTGGGCAATTGAGATCTCTTCTGGGCTCTTTTCTTTTTTCCGGTGACGACGTGTTTAAAAAAGTCGGAGTTCTTTCCGGCGGAGAAAAAAGCAGAGTTGCCCTTTGTAAAATACTTCTCACTAAAGCTAACTTAATTATTCTGGATGAGCCAACAAATCATCTTGATTATAGCTCAAAATTAATTTTACAAAAAGTATTAATTGATTTTAAAGGAACATTAATTCTCGTTTCTCACGATATAGATTTTTTAAGACCAATTGTTAACAAAGTTGTGGATATACGAAAAGGTATTATTAAATATTATCCGGGTGATATTGATTATTTCTTATCTAAACGCAGTGAAAATTTCGAAAATATTTTTGACAGTTCCGATGAGAAAAAGGACAAAAAAGAATTTTCAAACAAAAAAGATCAAAAACGTTTTGAAGCAGAACTTAGACAGCAGAAACACAAAGCCACGAAAGAAATAGTTAAAGAAATTTTGATCTGGGAAGAAAAAGTTAATAAACTTGAAAATGCAGTTAAAGAATTAGAGAATAAATTAGCTGATCCGAATATTTACACAGATGGGGATACTGCAAAAGACATAACTAACAGATTTAATAAAACCAAATCTGATCTTGAGTACGCACTTAAAAAGTGGGAAGAGTTAAATGAAAAACTTCAGCAAATAGAATCTCAGTTCAATTAAACCCTCACGCCCAAAAATTCTTCCGCAAGTGCTATCCCACCATAAATAGCTACATCATCACCTAATTTTGAAGCAACTATTTTTATTCCTTTTGCAGAATCATCCAAAACATGATTTTGAAATTCTTTTTTGATTATAGGAAGTATAAAACTTTCCAAAGCTTCTATAACTCCGCCGCCAAGAACAATCATATCAAAGTTCATAAGATTGGTAACGCTTGCAAGAACATCACCAATAGTGACACAAGTTTCCGTAATTCGTTTGATTACAACTTTATCACCTGCATCTATTGCTTCACGTAATGCCCCGCTTTTAATTCTCAGGTTGGATTTTACCAAACCGGAAAGAACACTTTTCTTTTTACCTTTTTTAATATCAGTGATAATATTATTTACCATAGCAGTTCGGCTTGCAATCGCTTCAAAGCATCCATTTCTACCGCATCCGCACTTAGGTCCGTCTTTTTGGACAAGCATATGCCCAATTTCACCGGCTACAAAATTTTTGCCCCTATAAATTTTCCCATCGATAATAATTCCGCCGCCGATTCCAGTTCCAATAAAAACAGCAAGCATATTGTTAGAAGATTTTCCGATGCCATAATTTTTTATACCGAGTGCACCAAGGTTAACATCATTTTCAATTAAAACAGGATACGGAATTAATTTTTCTAATTTCGATTTCATATTAAAATTTTTCAATCCAAGATTTGGTGCTAAACCAATTATACCTGTATGCGGATTAACCGAACCCGGAACCCCTAAGCATACAGCAGCAATGTTTTCTTTTTTTAGTTTGGAATTTTGAGCTAATTTTAAAACAATTTCTGCTATATCTTTAACATAAGTTTTTGTACCTGTGGTAATGTTTGTTGGTTTTTTCAAACGCGCTATAATGCCGTTTTTAGAATTGATGATTGAACCAAGGATTTTTGTACCGCCCATATCCACGCTTATGATATATTTGTTCTGCACTTATATTTCCTCTGGATTTTGAAATGGAAAGTTTACCTGTGAAAACTATGAGATTATTTTTTCTTAAACAAACTTATAAAAAAAATTATAACAATTTTTCTTTATTTTGTTTGTTAAAATTCCTGAGAGTATGGATAAAATTAAGCCTTTAAAAAGATTCGGACAAAATTTTCTTCAGGATCAAAATATCCTTAAAAAAATTGTAGATGAAATAAATCCGAAAGAAGATGAACTGATAATTGAAATTGGTCCCGGACAAGGAGCTTTGACAGAAAAATTACTCGAAAGAAAACCTAATTTAATTGCTGTCGAAATTGATAGACGTGTAATTGATGATTTAACAAATCAATTCCCTGCCCTAATTTTAATGCAATCGGATTTTTTAGAAATAGAACTTAATAAATTTATAACTGGTACCAATAATAAAATCAGAGTTATCGGAAATATCCCTTATAATATTACATCACCAATTCTTTTTAAACTATTTGATAGTAATACTCTTATTCAAGATGCTGTATTTATGGTTCAGTATGAAGTAGCCAAAAGAATGACGGCTAAAATGGGGTCAAAGGATTATGGAATTTTATCAGTTTTAATCAATTATTTCGGTGAAGCAAAATTGTCGTTCAAAGTATCTCCAAATGTCTTTTATCCAAAACCGAAAGTTCATTCGGCAATTATACATATATACTTTGATCCATCAAGAGTTAACAAGGGAATTAATTCATTATTCAAATCAATAGTAAAAGCTTCTTTCGGAAATCGAAGAAAAACGTTAAGAAATTCCTTAAGCAATAGTATATTTACAAATGTAGATTTTAGCAAATGCAGTGTTGATCTCTCATTAAGAGCAGAGCAGCTTGATATAAAGAACTTCATTGAACTGACTGAATTTGCCAGCAGACAGTTAAATCTAATTGATTCACAATAATCCGATTAATGAAAAATTTAAAATCATTTATAAAAAAATTAAAAGCTTATGATTTAGTCGTAATTGGCTTTTCGTTTTTTTTGATTTTGCTGCATATAATTTTTCACAGTAAAATTGAAAATTCAATGCAGTGGATATTCATCAATCTGTTTGTCATATCTTTTGCATTAGCTATTACCTATATGGAATCTATCAGCGAATCAAGTGTATGGCGAGTTGCACATTACTGGTACATCGCTCCTATTATTCTCGCTACATTCCGACAATTATTTTTTATGGTTAAACCAATCAGGGTTTTTGATTATGATAATTGGTTTATCGCTGTTGACCGCTGGATGTTTGGAACTGATCCGACTCATTTTTTATATCATATCTCTAATCCTGTTCTAACAGAAATTTTACAAATAGTGTACGGAATGTTTTATCTACTTCCAATAATACTTGGGTTATCATTACTGAAGAAGGACAGATATGTTGCTTTAGATTTTGCACTGTTTTCAATTATATATGGATTTTTTCTTTCATACCTTGGATATTTTACTTTACCCGGAATTGGTCCGCGATTTACATTGCATGATTTCAACACAATAAATGAAACTTTGCCCGGATTATTTTTTACAAATGCTTTAAGAGAAATGACCAACACAGGTGAAGGAATTCCATCGGGAACATTAAATCCCGCAGCTATTGTGCAGCGAGATGTTTTTCCCAGCGGGCATACAATGATAACAGTAATAGTGATGTATCTTTCCGTAAAATTAAAAAGCAGAAGCAAATACTTTTTTATTCCGATAGGATCATTATTAATCTTCTCTACAGTTTATTTATGGTACCATTATGTAATTGATTTAATTGGAGGATTAGCATTTATGATTTTCTCAATGTGGAGTGGTAAAATTATTTTTAATAGGTGGAGAAGAAAAGTAGGAAAAGAAGAATTTGAATATGGGAAGTTCTAATCAATGAGCGAAAAAAAAACACAGGTAAAAAGAATTTTTGATAACATAGCAGGCAGATATGATTTTTTAAATCATTTCTTAAGCTTTGGTTTAGATTTTTATTGGAGAAAAAAAGCTTTAAAACTTACAAAGCTCACTCCCGATTCAATTTTACTTGATGTTGCTTGCGGAACAGGCGATGTTGCAATCCAGGCAAAAAAACTTGGAGTTCAAAAAATATTTGGGGCAGATTTTTCTTACAACATGCTTAAACTGTTTGTAAAAAAATCTGAGTGGATTGATAAACGCTTGGTCCAAATGGTTGCGGAAAATATTCCGTTTCAAGATGCTTCATTTACAAATGTAACTGTGGCATTTGGTGTAAGAAATTTTTATGATATTCAACAGGGGTTTGATTCTTTTTATAGAATTTTAAAACCTAAAGGGAAAGCAACAATTATTGAATTCAGAATGCCATCGGATAGAATAATTAAAAATATTTATCGGTTTTATTTCAAAAATATTTTACCAGTTTTAGGCGGAATAATATCAGGCGATAAAGCTGCTTACACTTACCTGCCGGATTCTGTTGAAGAATTTGATAATAAAATTAATCTTAAAGAACTTTTGACTAATTCAGGATTCAAAGAAATCAAAAAATACAATTTTACCTTTCAAACAGTTCAAGTTTTAATCGCTACAAAATAGACAGCGGTTAGATTAAAAACTTTTTTAATCCTTTAAATGCATTTAATCTATGGCTTATTTTATTTTTCTCTCCGTGAGAAAGTTCTGCCATTGTTTTATCAAATCCATTCGGAACAAATAAAGGATCATATCCAAATCCGTTTTTGCCTCTTGGTGATTTTATAATACTTCCTCTTATTTCACCAATTGCTGATTCGATTTTTTCCCCATCATAATAAACTGCAGCACACACAAATCTTCCCGGATGAGGTTCAGGATAATTTGATAATTTAGAAATAAGTTCAAAATTATTTTTTTTATCGTCAGCATTTTCTCCGGCGTATCTTGCAGAATAAATTCCAGGTTCTCCATTTAGCTGAAAAGATTCTAATCCGGAATCATCTCCGATGCTCGGAATTCCATATTTTTCAAATGCCGCTCTTACTTTCAATTCAGCATTTTCTAAAAAAGAATTTCCGGTCTCTTCAACATCAGGGTAATTTTCAAAATCCAGGAATGATAAAATTTCTAAATCCATGTCTTTGAGAATTTCTTTCACATCTTTTAATTTGCCTTTATTGGTAGTGGCAAGCAGAATTTGTTTCATTACTTATCGACTCTTATTAACAATTTTTTTAATTCGCTTTTTGCAGTTTGATTTAGCTCATCCTGATCATATAAAAGAGATTTTTTATTAAGCACTTTCCACTCACCTTCTATCATAACTGAACTAACACAATCACCTGAAGATGAGTAAACAATATCAGAATAAATTGATTCATCATTTCCAGACAGCGAATGATTATTAGAAGTTAAGTCCAGTAAAGTTAAATCCGCTTTTTTACCAACTTCAATACTTCCAATTTCATTTTGCAAATGCAAAGCTTTTGCACCTTCAATTGTAGCAAGTTTAAATACTGTTTTGGCATTCATAGCCAAAGGGCTGTAAATTGGCTTCTGGATTAATGCAGCCAATTTCATTTCATTAAAAACACTTAAATTGTTATTACATGGCGCGCCATCAGCACCGAGCGAGACTGAAATTCCTTTATCTAAATATTTAGGAATATCTGCAATACCTGATCCAAGTTTTAAATTTGATGACGGACAATGCGAAACCCGTACATCTTTTTTCTTAAGCAAATCCGTTTCTTTGTCATTAACGTGAATACAATGCGCAAGCACCGAATGATCATCAACAACGCCGATTGAATCAAAATATTCTATATTTTCTTTGTTATGTCTTCTCCTGACTTCAGCAACTTCATTTTTATTTTCTGAAGAATGAGAATGATATAAACTTCCTATAAAATCTTTTTTCATCTCAAATGATTCTTTAAGTAATTCTTCAGAGCATGACAGAACAAATCGAGGTGCAAATCCATATTTTATTTTTCCATTAGATGTATTGTGATATGTTTTTGCGAGCTGATAAATTTCATTCAGTTCAGTTTTTGTATCCGACTTGAAATCAGGAAACAAATCATTTTCATCAATCAAACATTTGCCCGCTATTGCACGCATTCCTGAATTTTGAAGTTCTTCAAAAATAATTTCCTGATGCCGCAATGTTCCCATATCAAGTAAAGTTGTTGTGCCGCTTAACAAAAGTTCATTTATTCCCAATCTTACGGAAGTAAAAAGTGAATTTTTATTGTGAGCATTTTCAAATGGGAAAATTCTTAATTGAAGCCAATCAAGTAATTCAAGATCATCAGCCAATCCTCTAAACAAAGTTTGGCAAAGATGAATATGAGTTTGAACAAATCCGGGAATTAAAGTAAGATTTTCAAATCGATAAATATTTCCTTTATATTTTTTAAAAATCTTCTTGTCATTTTTTGCAACCCGAACAATTTTGCCATCTTCAATTTCCACAAAATGATTTTTTAAGATTCTTTCTTTCGAATCGACAGTAACAATGTTTTTAGGTATAATAATCATTATTCGGTTTTCCCATTTTCATCAAAAATATTATCCATAATTTCAAAAGCATATCTTAAATGTGGAATAACAATTGAGCCTCCAACAATTAATGCAACGTTAAATGTTTCCAACAACTCTTCACGTGTTGCACCTTCCTGGATTGAACGGTCTATATGATAAAATATGCAATCATTGCAACGCAAAACCATTGATGATGCCAATCCCATTAACTCTTTAGTTTTTGCATTTAGCGCACCATTGATATATGCTTTATTATCAAGAGCAAAAAATTTATTAAAATCTCTAAACCCCGAATTAAGGATTTTATCGTTCATTTCTGTACGATAAGCACGTGTTTCTGTTGTAGTTTTTTTCATTAAATATTCCTTTAAATTTCAAAATCATTTTTATCGGCATCGTATGATACTTCCAATTTGTTAGCCGGTATATCTGATTCTTCATCTTCCCAATCATATTTTTTTGGCGGGTCAACTTTTCTAAAAATAAATGCTGAGATTACGCCAACTATGGCTCCAAATAAATGTGATTCCCATGAAACACCTTTCTGAACAGGCAACATTCCCCAGATCAGTCCGCCGTACAAAAATATAACAACCAATGCTAAAGCTATTGATCGGTTATCTTTTCTGAATACACCGCTGAAAAATAAAAAGGAAACAAATCCATATATGATTCCGCTTGCACCTATGTGATAAACTTCCCGCGCAAACAGCCAGACTAAAATTCCGGTTCCGATGTAAACAGTTGTAAAAACTTTATACGCTACTTTAGGATAAAAATAAAATATTCCAATGCCCATAAGAATTAAAGGTACGGTGTTGGAAATCAGATGTGAAAAACTACCGTGGATTAGTGGCGACGTGAATATGCCAATAAGTCCCCTTAAATTTCTTGGAAGAATACCAAGCTTGTATGGATAAAAATCAAACAGATAAGTAACTAAATAAATTGCCCATAACATTAAAGGAAATGTTAAGGGGATAATAAGTTTTTTTAAAAAATCTTTTAAGTTTTGCAAATGATCATACTTTAGAAGTTCAATTGATATGTAAAAATAAAGTTATAAATCATCTTAATAAAGACATTCATAAAAGTTACAATTAAAAGATGATACATATACACATAATTCAAATTATAGAAGGGTCAACAAAGTTAACCCTCCCAATTCAAAAACTATTGTTCCAGTATTTTCTTAAGTGTCATTTCATCAACAGTCAACAGACCAACCGAGGGCAATCTTCTCGTTAACTCTTTCCAGTTTTTATTCTGCACAAATATCTCTTTTAACATAGGGAATGCTTTTTCAACTTCACCGGTATTTGCTAAAGTAATTGCAGTCCAATATTTCATTTCAAGATTATCGGGAAACATTTTCATAGCAGCATTATATTCATCCATTGCAAGATTCATATCATTTTTTTCAACAGCAAGATCACCGTTATTCATATGTTCATAAGCACGATAAACATTCAGCAGTCTTCTAATTTCTGCAATTGGATCCTGATTATCTTCAACTCTCAAATCAATTAATCTATCTTCCCAGATATTGCCAGTGGCAGTTCCCTTAACAACAAGTAAACAAGCAGATTGTTTTCCCCGAATATCACCACCTGCATTTTGCGCGGCTTCAAGAGTTGCTACCAATCTTTCTGCTAAACGACCTTTTGTATTCTCAAATGTTTTAGACATTTCTCCCCAAACAGTGTTATGTAACATCATATTAGCCTGAACAGAATAATTATCGCCAACAATGTTTCCCGCTTCAGCAATACATTTAGCTCCGGTAAAAGAAGCAGAGTTGCCTTTAGAATCAACGATTGCAAGTTGCCTGAAATCGCCGCCCGGATCAGAAGAGATTAAACTATCAACAACTTCCTGAGCAGTCATTCCCGTTTTTAGCATATCTAATCCGCGTTGCCCGAAAGAAGCATTGACAAATGATTGTGTAGCAACAACGCCAACTCCGGCTTCTCCCCATGCAACAAGTGAACCAACTGAAAACCAATGGGACTGAACGGCAACTCCCATCTCCCCAGTTTCGGGATCACGCGCTACTATAGAAAAAGTATGAGCAAGCGGATCATTGCCATAAAATGTTTGTGCCGGTATTTGTAACGGAATAAAAGTTACAAATAAACAAATAGCTTTAAATATTTTTTTCATATTACATCCTATCAATTTTTAAGTGTTGTTAAAGTAACAGATGACGGATAATCTTTTGAATAATAAACTTTTATTTCTGCTTTTTTGAACTGATCCTTATCAGCATGGTAAATATCACAAAATGTATTTGGAGTAATATCAAAAAACGGAAAATAAGATGATTGCACCTGAATCATAATTTTATGACCCGGTTTAAATGTATGATAAGCATCATTCAAATTAATTTTAACTTCAGAAATTTTATTAGGAGTAAACGGTTCGGGTTTCTCATAACTGTTTCTGAATTTTCCTCGCATTATTTCAGTTCTAACTAATCTTTGATACCCTCCCATTTTAATCTTTGCAGAATTTGGGTCAGGATCTTTTGCATCGTCAGGATAAACATCAATTAGTTTCACTACAAAATCACCATCCGTTCCGGTAGTAGAAACGAATAAATCCGCTGTTATTGGTCCTGCAACAGTAACATTTTCCGGAAGTATATCAGTTTCAAAGGTTAAAACATCTGGTCTGGATGATGTATATCTTTGATCCTCAATTAAATGTACCGGGTTGTAAAAATCCTTTGCGTCCTCAAATTTTGCAGTATATGGAACAGGATTAAACGGATCATTAATGTAGTCGGAAAATGAGTTAGTACTTTCAGGCAACGATGTATTTAGTTTTTCATCAGGTTGAAAATAAAACTTTGTATCACTCACATCTTTTGGGGGCCAAGACTCAAAATTGCCCCACTCATTTTTTCCCGTATCAAAAGCATAAGCATCATTTAACTTTAATCCGCCTTCACCTTTTAGATAATATTTAAAGAATGGCAACAATATTTCTTTTCTATAATATTCACCTGTCTTCTGTCCAAATGAGAAATCCCCGAGTGAATCTCCTTTTACCCAATTCCAGGAACCATGCGTCCAGGGACCCATTATTATTCGTGAGTTGTTTACAGGATCATTTTTTTCTATTGCTTTATAAATATGTAAAGGACCATACATATCTTCAGCATCATACCAGCCACCAACAATTAGTAATGCAGGTTTGATATTTTTCATATACTGCAAGTTGCTTCTGGATTTCCAATAGTAATCATAGTTACCATGTACAGACATCGAATCCCAGAAAGGAATTTGGTGTCTTAAAATTTCTTCATTTAGTTTTTTTATTGGAGTATAGTCAAGAAAAAAATTATACGCATCAGGAGCATCATAATCTATCAGAACAGGATATTTTGTAAGCGGTTCTGGTCTTGGAATTCCAAAATTTTTGAAAAAGTTAAATGACATCAACAATGAAAAAGCTCCGTTATGATGCATATCATCACCAATAAACCAATCTGAAATAGGCGCTTGCGGCGAGGCGCAAACAAGATTTGGGTGTGCGTCAATGGTTCCCATAATTGTATAGAAACCGGGATAAGACGTTCCCCAGATTCCGACCTTTCCATTATTGTCATCAATATTGTTTATCAGCCAATCAATTGTATCGTATGTATCACTACTTTCGTCAACTTCATCATTGCCGGTTTTATTTGGAATATAAGCCCGCATATTGTCAAATTTACCTTCAGACATATATCTGCCACGAACATCCTGAAAAACAAAAATAAATTCTTCAGCCACAAAATCAGGAAGGAACTCTAATATTCTTGAATATTTATCTTCACCGTACGGAGCAACATTGTAAGGAGTTCTTATAATTAAAATCGGATGTTTTACTGATCCATCTTTTGGTGTATAAACAGAAGTAAAGAGTTTTACTCCATCTCTCATTGAAATCTGATATTCATGTTTTTCATATATTTCTTTTACTTTATCCTGATTAGTTTGAGCACAACCAACCGAGATAAAAAGAAATATTATTAGCAGAGAAATAATTTTGTTTGCAAGATTCATTTGGTATTCCTCAAAATAAAATTATTAACTTTTTAATATAGTTTTTATTCATATCAAAATTAAAATACTTTATTTTTACTTCACAATATTAATTTTAGAAAGGATAAATATTGCCTGATCTACTGGGAATTGTTATTCTATTTGGCATTGGAGCAATTGCTGCTTTTATAAATGTTAATGCCGGCGGCGGTTCATCACTTACTTTACCGGCTTTGATTTTTTTAGGATTAGATCCAACCGTGGCAAACGGAACAAATCGCGTTGCAATACTTTTTCAAAATGTATCTGCGGTATATTCTTTCAAACAGGAAAAATATTATGATTTAAAGAACAGTTTAATTTTATCCGCTTTAACATTACCCGGCGCTATCGCAGGAGCGGTTTTAGCTGTTAAGATTGATGATGCTTTGTTTCAAAAAATACTTGCAGTTGTTATGATTTTTATAATAATAACAATGCTAATCCCAAAAAAGAAAATAAGAGATACTAAAAGTGATTTTATTATAGACTGGAAAATTATACTTGCAATGCTTGCAGTTGGATTTTATGGCGCCTTTATCCAGGTTGGTGTGGGATTTTTACTAATGGCAGCATTTCAATATCTGATGAAATTAGATTTGATAAGAGTAAATATGCACAAAGTTTTTGTCGTTTTTGTTTTTACAATTCCGGCTTTAATTGTATTTATGTTAACCGATAAAATAAACTGGTATTATGGTTTTACTTTGGCAGCAGGTAATGTATTTGGGGCGTGGTGGGGCGCAAAACTTTCTGTAAAAAAAGGTGAAAAGCTTATTAAATTTGTTCTGATTATTGCAATTTTTATTATGTCATTAAAATTATTAAATATTTTTTAGAGGCAATATGAATCGAAATATTAACTATAAAATAAAAATGAATAATGGAGTTGAGATTCCTCAATTCGGCTTGGGTGTTTATCTTACAAAATCCGGCAGCGAATGTATTAATGCAGTTACATGGGCTTTGGAAGCTGGTTATAGGCATATTGACACAGCGCGAATGTATGGAAATGAAAAAGAAGTTGGTGAAGCAGTAAGAAAATCCGGAATTAAAAGAGATGAAATTTTTATTACAACCAAATTATGGAATGATGATCACGGGTATGATTCGGCACTAAAAGCATTCGATAAAAGTTTGAAAACGTTAAATACTGATTACATCGATTTATATTTAATTCATTGGCCTGTTCCCGGTAAAAGAAAAGATAGCTGGAAAGCTTTAGAAAGAATATATGAATCGGGCAGGTGCCGCTCAATTGGCGTAAGCAATTATATGATTAAGCATTTGGAAGAACTTTTTTTATATGCGAATGTAATCCCGGTTATTAACCAGGTTGAGTTTAGTCCTTATGTGTATAACAAAAAGCTTTTAGATTTTTGTACAAAACACAATATACTTTTGGAAGCATATTCACCATTAACACGTAAAGAAAAATTAGCCGATCCGAAGCTGGCAGTGCCTGCAAAAAAACATTCAAAAACCACGGCTCAAATTTTAATTTGCTGGGCAATTGAACACGATTTAATTGTTATACCAAAATCTGTGCATAAAGAAAGAATCATTGAAAACGCAAACGTTTTTGATTTTGAATTAGACAACGCCGATATGGAAATTCTAGATAACCTTGATGAAGACTATCGTGTTGCGTGGGATCCAACAACTATAGATTAATTTATTTTTTCAATTCTTTCTGAAGGAACTTTCCCGTTAAACTTTTTTTGTTTTTAATAATTTGTTCAGGAGTTCCTTCAGCAATAATTTCTCCCCCATACTCGCCGCCGCCGGGTCCAAGATCAATTATCCAATCAGCTGTTTTTATTACGTCAAGATTGTGCTCAACTACAACTACAGTATTACCTTTATCAACAAGTTTGTTCAAAACATTTAACAGAATTCTCACATCTTCAAAATGAAGTCCCGTTGTAGGTTCATCAAGTATATAAATTGTTTTGCCTGTACTTATTTTGCTTAATTCTGTTGCTAACTTAACACGCTGTGCTTCTCCACCGGAAAGTGTTGTTGCTTGCTGTCCAAGTTTAATGTATCCAAGCCCAACATCATGAATTGCTTTTATTTTTCTATTAATTCTTGGAAGATCTTCAAAAAATTCTAACGCTTCATCAATACGCATTTCAAGAACATCGGAAATTGATTTTGTTTTATAAAGCACCTGCAATGTTTCGCGATTATATCTTTTTCCCTGGCAAACATCGCATAAAACATAAACATCGGGAAGAAAATTCATCTCAATTTTCTTCAGTCCATCACCGTCACACTCCTCACATCTGCCGCCTTCAACATTAAAACTAAATCTACCTGTCGCATAACCTCGCATCTTCGATTCCGGTAACTGGGCAAATAAATCTCTGATATAAGTAAATAAGCCAGTATAAGTTGCCGGGTTTGATCTTGGTGTTCTTCCAATCGGAGATTGATCAATCTCGATTACTTTATCAATATTTTCCAGACCTTCAATGGATTCATACGGAAGAGGAACAAGTTTGGATGAATAAATCTTCTTCATTAAAATTTTTACAAGAGTTTCATTTACCAAAGTGGATTTACCTGAACCGCTTACCCCGGTTATAAGAGTAAATGTTCCCAACGGAATTTTAAAATCTACCTTTTTCAGATTATTGCCGAATGCACCTTTTAATAAAAGTGATTTTCCGTTTCCTTCTCTTCTTCTATCCGGAATTTCAATTTTTTTTCTATCAGTTAAATAGGATAATGTTAATGAATCTCTTCCATCCTTAGATTTTATAAGTTTAGCGGTATCACCTGCAAGACAAACTTCACCGCCATGAACTCCTGCCGCAGGTCCAAGATCAATCATGTAATCTGAATTTTCAATTGTTTCCCTATCGTGTTCAACAACAATTACTGTGTTTCCAAGATCACGAAGATTTTTAAGCGAGTTTATTAATTTTATATTATCGCTTTGATGCAATCCTATTGAAGGTTCATCTAATACATAGAGTACGCCGGCAAGCTGGGAACCAATTTGTGTTGCAAGCCTTATTCTTTGTGTCTCTCCACCGGATAAAGTTCTGGCTGATCTATCCAATGTCAAATAGTCCAAACCAACATTTAAAAGAAAATTTAATCTTTCATTTATTTCCTTTAAAATAGGCTTAGCAATGATAGCATCCCTTCCGAGTAATTTAAGTTTTGAAAAAAAATCTGCCGAGCGGGAAATTGAAAGTCTTGTTACCTCGCTTATATTTTTCCCCTGAAACTTAACAGCCAAAGATTCTTTTTTTAACCTGCCTCCATTACAGGCTGGGCAAGGAGAAGTTGTCATGTAAGCTTCAACCCATTCACGAATGTGATTTGAAGTTGTAGTATCGTAAAAATTTTTCAGATAGTTGATCACACCGGAAAACCTATGTAGATAAGTAACGGGTTTACCTTTTCCATAATTGTATGTGAAAGAAATTTTTTCAGAACTTCCATTTAATAACAAATCTTTTTGTTCCTCAGTTAAATCCTTTAATGGAGTATCAAAATCAAACCCAAGTTTCTGTGCAACTGCTTCTAATTGATTAAAAAACCATATCTGCCTTGGCTTACCTAATGCTGCAATTCCTTCTTCATTAATTGATTTACTCCAATCCGGAATTATCAGATCAACATTAAGCTGTTTAATTTCTCCAAGTCCCTCACAATCACTGCAAGATCCGTAAGGCGAGTTAAAGGAAAATGAATTTGGTGCCAGTTCACGGTAAGAGATTCCACAATCCAAACAAGCAAGATGACGGCTATAAATGTTATCATTGCCATCTTCATCAATGATTACAATTCCATTTCCGTAATTAATTGCAACTTCAACAGATTCAGTTAACCTTCCGCGTGATTTTTCACTAACGTTAACTTTATCAACCGCAATTTCAATATTGTGGATTTTATATCTATCAACCTGGAATCCTTTTTTAATTTCAAAATATTCTCCATCAGCTCTTACTTTTAAAAATCCGTCTGAAATAATTTCTTCAAATAATTCTTTGTAGTGTCCTTTCCTTCCACGAATTACAGGCGCAAGTATTGAAACTTTTTTACCTGATTGATTTTGAATTATTGTGTCTATTATCTGGGCTGATGTTTGTTTAGTAACCGGTTTGCCGCAATTATAACAATGTGGAATTCCGATCCGGGCATAAAGTAATCTCAGGTAATCATATATTTCGGTTACAGTTCCAACAGTTGAACGCGGATTTCCTGATGTGGACTTTTGTTCAATAGAAATTGCCGGGCTTAATCCCTCAATCAAATCAACTTCAGGTTTTTCCAGCATATCTAAAAACTGGCGGGCATAGGCAGAAAGTGATTCAATATATCTTCGCTGACCTTCAGCATAAATTGTATCGAATGCCAAAGATGATTTACCAGATCCTGAAAGTCCTGTTATAACTGTAAAAGTATCACGGGGAATTTCAACATCTATATTTTTAAGATTGTGCTCTCTTGCACCTTTTATAATAATTGTATCTTTTTCCAAAGCGCTTTCTTATAGAATTAAAAATTTCAAACACTTATTTTAGGGATAGTGATGTTTATAAACAAATAAATTTATTGGTTACAGATCACTCGCATAATGTTAAAAGAACAAATAAAAACAATAACTGAATTCAAGGAATTTATTTTAAAGGAAAAGGGTTCCGAATTTATTGCAAAAGTTTACCCGATTAAAAGTGAACAATCCGCATTAAATGAATTACAAAATATTCGTAAAATATTCTTTGATGCTACTCATCATTGTTTTGCTTACCGCACAAATGATAATATCACAAAATACTCTGACGATGGTGAGCCAAACGGTACAGCAGGAATACGGATATTAAATGCCATCGACCATTTTGATTTGACTGACATTTTGTTAGTTGTTATCCGCTATTTTGGCGGGACTAAATTGGGAGCAGGTCATCTTGGAAAAGCTTATTATAATGCTGCGATAAATGTATTAGAGACTTCTCAAAAAATAGAACTTTGCTTGTTTCAATCAGTTACAATTACTACTGAGTTTGCACATATAAATCATATTCATCGTTTAATGAATAATTATTCAGCAATAATTGTTAAATCAGATTTTAATGATAATGCAGTATTTGATTGTTTAATTAAACCATCACTTGTAAATAAAATTACTTTTGAACTAACAAATCTCACCAATGGACAAATTGTGATAAAACTTAAAAATGAATATAAATACAAATAAACATAAAAAAGGTTAACTCTCATCTTGATTTAATTATTTTTAATGTCGATTTTTGTCAAGAACAAATAATTTCTTTATTTATCGACGGGGATTATTATGGAACTAGAACAAAATGCCGAAAGGTTAGCTAACCTGACTTTTAGTCTTCTGGCAAATTGCCAGGAAAAAGAAATACGCCTTGCAGAGGTACATAGCCTTACACAAGCAGAGTTTAGGTGCTTACGATTATTCGGTTCAGATGAGAGCATTAATAATAAAGCTATTGCTGAAAGAATGAATTTAAGTCCTAGCAGATTAACAAGAATTATTGATGGTTTGGTCGGAAAAGAATACATTATACGAGAGATTGATCCAAATGATAGAAGAAATATGAAAGTTTCTCTTTCAAAAAGAGGTCAGCTTCTCGTTCAGCAATTAAACATATCTTATATAGATATTCATAAAGAAATTTTACAGGATATTGACGAAGTGCAACATAAGCCATTGATTACAGCAATGACGCATTTATTATCTGCTCTGGAAAAATGGATTGCTAAAACTTAGGTTGATTGTTTCTTTTGTAAAAATTTAAATACTTTTTTATTTGATCCAGATCTTTTGCAAGAACTTGAAGATTGTTTAAAGAGTTTTGGGAAAGATTAAGATATTTTTCCTGTAATTGTGTCCTTTCATCTTTACTTAATAAAATAGAAATATTTTTTATTTGTAATAGAATTTTTTCCGTATTATCAATAATATCTTTTTGAACATTATCTGTATTGGCAACTTCGGGTAAGTGAGTACTACTCTTTAAAACTCTAAATAAGCCATTTAAATACTTGCCGGTAAAGCATAAACTTTCAAACTCCGATGTATTACCTGTTGAAATTACAGCTTTCAATATCAGTAGTAAATCACGCTTAGTATTAAGTATAATATTAAAATGAGTTTCTACTTCATCTAATAAATTTTCAGACAAGCTATCCATAAATTATTTTTTTACACCTAATCCCAATCCATCACCAATCGGAATAATCATTGAATCAAGGTTTTGCTGAAGTATAAATAATTTATTAAAATCTCTAATGTGTTTTGTCGATCGGCTATATTTAGCAGGAACCTTTGTAGAGGCAACATGTCCGTGCCAAAGTAGGTTATCAATAACAATTAGTCCGCCTTTTTTTAACAGCAACATTGAGTAATCAAATAATCTTTTATAATCCTCTTTGTCAGCATCAAGAAAAATAAAATCAAACTTCTTACCTATCTGCGGCAAAATATTAAGTGCATTTCCCTCAATTAATTTTATCTTTTTATTTAAACCAGATTTTTCAAAATTTTCTTCAGCAATTAGAATATTATCCTTACTTTTTTCAATTGTTTGAATAGTAGCACTTTTGCCAAGGCATTCTGCAATTCGTATTGTTGTATAACCAATCGCCGTTCCAATTTCCAAAACTTTATCAGGTTTATGAATCTTAATTAATTTTTCCATAAACTCTGCTGCATGCCAATCTAAAATGGGAACATTATTTTCGGAAGCATATTCTTCTATTTCCTTAAGTAATTTATTCTCTGTTCTTTTGAATGATTCTAAATATCTTTTTTGTACGGGATAAAATATTTGGGTCATGTTTTGTACTTTAAAATAATTATTTGATATTAGTTATTATTTAAGAAGAACCAGTTTTTTACCGTATTCTTTTCCGGCAAACTGAATAAGTGCATAATAAACTCCGCTTGCACAAAGATAACCTTGAGACGAATATCCGTCCCATTCAAAAGTATTTTCACCGGCGGTAGTAAGAATATTTTTATCAATTACTTTTTGACCGGATGCATCAATAATAGCTATTTTAAAATATTCTTTGCCTGATGATTCAAATGCAATTTTTGTGCTTTTGTGATTTTGAGGCATAAATGGGTTGGGATAAAAATCACTTAAAACATCATAATTAAAATTAGTTGCTTTTGTAAGATTTAAAGAAATAACATCAGTACCGTAGTTAAATTCATAATTTCCGGTTTCAGGAACACGATAAGTAAAACCAGCACTATCTGTATATGCTATATGAAATTTAATTTTTTCACCATCAATAATCTGTGGGAATAAGTAAGTAAACGTATATCCGTTTGCTTTGTCCATTTGTGTTTCAGAAATTGCAGTGTTACCATAGCTGTAAGATATTTTTACTGATTCAGGATTAATATTATCATCAAAAATTATTTTATGTAAAATATAATTGTTGTCTGCAAATTCTAAATTTGGATATTCAATTGCACGCTTTGCTGAAATAATTCCATAACCAATTTGATTGTCTGGGTTGTCCGTATTTGATGCCGTGCTAAGTATAATACTTCTTATCTGACTATTCTTTAAATGCGGATGAGCAGATAAAAGTAAAGCAGCAATACCGCTGGCAATAGGTGCAGCAAATGAAGTTCCATTACCAAAGTTATATTGATCTACTGTTCCAGAAATTGCACCGTAATTACCTACACCCAAAGCAACAATATCAGGCTTTATCCTTCCATCGGAAGTTGGACCAATACTGCTGAAGTTAGCCTTAGAACCATATCTATCAACTGCACCAACAGCTATAGTATTAAATCCATCAGCAGGTGCAATAATATATTTCCAATTTGTTTGTGCTTCATTGCCGGCAGAAGTAAAGGTAGAAACGCCCCTATTAAAAGCCAGCTCTGCAGCTTTTGTTACAACAGCAGTTTTACCGTTCATATCACTATAAGTATATGAATATCCTGAATCAAATATATTATAACCTAAAGAACTGGTTGTAATATCAACTCCTAATGATTCCATCCAGATTAGGGCAGCGGCATAGTTATCTTCTTCAATATTCGTTTCATCTTTTATGTCTTCTGTCTTAGCTAGGATAAATGATGAGTTAAATGCCGGACCAATCATAACACCATTGATATATCCTGCTATAAGCGAAAATACAAAAGTACCGTGGCTATCCTGACCAATTACATCTCCTGTTTGGTTAGCTGTCACTGAATCATCAAAAACAAAATCATATTCAGCAATTACATTTCTGTACATTAAGGATTCATGTTTTTTCCAATCAAAGCCGGAATCAAGGATTCCAATTAGGACATCATTACCATAAATTCCCTTTGAATGAACAAAAGGTACATCAGATAATTCAAGTTGTGTTAATGAATTGCCGTAAGTAATCATTGAATCGCTTACAACGGTTTTAGAGAAAACGGAATTAGTTAATTCAGGTTCTTCAAATGAAATTTTTCTAACAGGTTCTACAGATTTAACAAAGGGCAAAGTTATTACTCTATTAAATTGTTCTTCGGTTAAATAAGCTGAAACAGAATTAAACCAGCTTAACTCATGTATAACATTTATTCCCAGTTCACGTAATTGATTCTTATAATTTTGAGAAACAGGAATATCATCATAATTAATAATATCATCTCCCAATATTTTTCTTCTTCTTTCAATTGCCCGTGGCGATAACTTACTTAATGCATCATTATATAATGCACTTGATTTATTAAGTGAAGTGTTATTATCAATCCCTTTGTCATTGAAATAAATAAAATATTTTTCCTGCGCAATAAGGGATGAAGACAAAAAGATGGTTACAAGTATTAAATATTTAATCATTCGCCTCTAAATTTTGCCAAACCTATAAAAAAGAAATGTAAATAAAAGTAGAAATCTTTGTACGATTAATTTATTGATTGCATCAATCTGCTAAACCTTATGGAATTGAAATAATCGGAAATACCATTAGACTGAACAGGAATTTTTGACCAATAAATCATAAATGCTTTCCCGATAATCCATTCTTCCGGTACATAACCGAAATATCGGCTATCTAAGCTATTTTCCCTGTTATCACCTAAAACAAAGTAGTAATCTTTTTCAAAAGTGTATTCTCTAATAGGTTTACCTTTTAAATTGATCACGGTTCCTTCGACACTCATTACCTTTTCACCAAAATCAATGTTTATAGCATTTTGCCATAAAGAAATATTTTTTGGATTTAGTTCAACCGTCATTCCTTTTTTAGGAATAACTACTGGTCCGTAATCATCTATAGTCCAATTTTTATTGTATGGGAAAAGCTTCTCATCAACATTTGTACTCTGATTTTCAGAAAAATTGATATGAAGATAATCCGGGTTACGAAGTTTATTCTTATTAATAAATACTTCTCTGTTTTTAATTTCCAGCGTATCTCCCGGCAGTCCAATAATTCTTTTAATTAGAACCGAATAATTTTCTGAAGATGGATTATAGAACTCCGAAGGAATATCAAACGCCACTACATCATTGCTCTTTGGTTTACTTAATGAAAATATTTTCATCCTTGTTAATTTTCCACCCAGAATTGGGATCTGGTGTGGCGTTGAAATATCATAAGCTGTTTTATTAACTAATATAAAATCTCCCTCAAGTAAAGTATCTTTCATTGAACCTGTTGGAATTTTATAAGCATCAACAGCAAAGAATTTTATTATCAGCACCAAAACCAGTAATAAGATAAGATATTTAATAATTCGTCTGATCATTAAAATTCCTATTCATCAATTTGTAATACAGCTAAAAATGCTTCCTGCGGAATTTCTACATTCCCCACTTGTTTCATTCTCTTCTTGCCTTCTTTTTGTTTTTCCAAAAGTTTTCTTTTCCTGGAAATATCTCCGCCATAACATTTTGCCAACACATTTTTTCTTAATGCTTTTATAACAGATTTTGAAATAACTTTTGTACCGATTGCTGCCTGGATACTTATTTCAAACATTTGTCTTGGAATTAAATCTTTTAATTTTGAACTAACTTTTCTGCCCCAATCAAAAGATTTGCTTCTGTGAACTATCATCGATAAAGCATCAACAGGTTCGCTGTTTAGCAAAATATCAAGCTTTACAAGGTCAGATTTACGATAACCGATATATTCATAATCAAAAGAAGCATATCCGCGCGTAGATGATTTTAACTTATCGTAAAAATCAAAAATTATTTCCGCAAGCGGAAACTCAAACTGAATATCTGCACGCGTTGGATCAATATAAGTTGTATTGATATATGTGCCGCGCTTATCCATAGCAATTTTCATAATGTTGCCGACATACTCACTTGGAGTAACAATTTGCGCCTTCATATATGGTTCTTCTATATAATCTATATTGCCTATGGGTGGCATTTCCGCAGGGTTATCAACGACAATCTTCTCCCCTTTTTTATTATAAACATAATATTCAACGTTCGGGAGCGTTGTGATAATCGATTGTCCGTATTCTCTTAATAATCTTTCCTGAACAATCTCCATATGAAGCAGCCCCAAAAAACCGCATCTAAAACCAAAACCCAAGGCTGCAGATGTCTCAGGCTGGAATACTAAAGCTGAATCATTTAACCTGAATTTATCTAATGCATCTCTCAAATCTTCAAAATCATCAGCATCAGTTGGATATAAACCGCTGTAAACCATTGGCTTTACATCTTTATATCCCGGCAACGGTGCAGTTGCACCATTTTTAACGTGTGTAACAGTATCGCCAACTTTAGTTTCATGAACATCTTTAATACCTGTAATCAAATAACCAACATCGCCTGCTGAAAGTTCATCATTCTTAATTCTTCTTAACCCTAATATTCCAACTTCTTCCGCTTCAGATTCTTTATGAACTTTAAAGAATTTCAGCTTATCATTTGTTTTAATTGTTCCTTGAAAAACTCTGATGTAAGCAATTGCACCTCGATATGAATCGAATACGGAATCAAAAATTAATGCTTGCAATGGCGCATTTGGGTCTCCGGAAGGGGAAGGAATTTTTATCACAATATCTTCCAGTAACTCATTAATTCCAATTTTGGCTTTAGCACTAACTAAAATTATGTCTTCTTTTTTACAGCCAAGTAAGTCAATTATCTGTTGTGATACTTTTTCAATTTCCGCACTTGGCAAATCGATTTTATTAATGACAGGCAAAATTTCCAACCCGGCGTCGATAGCAAGGTAAAGATTACTAATCGTTTGAGCCTCAACACCTTGTGCCGCATCTACAACTAAAACTGCTCCTTCACAGGCTGCAAGTGAGCGCGATACTTCATAAGTAAAATCAACGTGTCCGGGAGTATCTATTAAATTTAATATATAATCCTGTTTATCTTTTGCACGATAGTGCATCTGGATAGCATGAGATTTTATTGTAATTCCTCTTTCGCGTTCCAATTCAAGGTCATCAAGTATTTGATCTTTAGCCTCACGTTTTGAAACTACTCCGGTAGTTTCCAGTAAACAATCTGCTATTGTAGATTTTCCGTGATCAATATGCGCAATTATGCAAAAATTTCTTATGTTATTCATTTTTTCCGCTTAAATTCAGTGCAAATATAGATATGATGCAAGTATTAAAAAAGAAGACAGAAATGTGATAATATTAACCCATAAAACAAATTTTAATCATTCAATTTTTCTAAAGTGTCAATCACAATACCCTCGCGAAGTGCATATTCTGAAACAACTATTTTTTTAATTTTGAACAAATCAAATATTTTCTTCAAAATAATCATTCCGGCAGGAATAATATCAGCCCGTTTGGCTTCCATTCCCGGAATTAAAACTCTTTCCGCCGGTGTCTTTAATACAATTATTTTTTGATAAAACGTTTCAAATTCTTCTTTAGAAAAACTATAACCGTTTAAAGCATCCTTAATTCCCCCGCTTTTTTCTGCCTGAGATAAATTATAAATAGTATCAACTGTTCCGGAAACACCTACGCCAAAATTTATATCAATATCCGTTTTAATGTTTTGATTAGCTATTATTTGATTCTCAACAAAATCACTGCATTTTTTAACTGCTTCATCAGTAATTATAAAATCAGGAAAAAATAATTTGGATAATCTTACAGCGCCAATTTTAACGCTTTCTGCAAAATTTATTTTGCCGTTATCGGCATAAATAAATTCGGTACTGCCACCGCCAATATCAACACACAAAACTTTTTTATCATCTAGCGCAAGAGCTTGTTTTATTCCAAGAAAAATTAAATTAGCTTCCTTTCTTCCGTCAACCACTTCAACAGTAACACCGGTTTTATTAAATATTGTATCAATAAATTCTTTTTGATTTTTTGCCTCCCGAACAGCGCTTGTTGCGATTGCCCTAATCTTAGCCTGATAAAATTTAGCAAGATCCGCAAAGCCGGTTAATATTTTTACTGCTTTATCTTTCTCTTCGTCTGATATTTGACTTAAATCTTTTCCTTGCTGAGAGCCGAGACGCAAAACTTCTCTTTCACGATCAAGAAAAATTAATGAGCCGTCATTTTTTATCTCCACAATTACAAGATGGAATGAATTGGTGCCCATATCTATGGCGGCTATTCTATTTTTAATATTTTTCTTAGTCATTTTTTAACAACGTGCTACAAATATTAAATACATCTTCTACTTGAATATCGTCAATCAGGTCGGATTTACGAATAAAAATTTTATTCTTTCCGCAAGGAGCCCAGTTAAATGGATTTGTGGGTCCGAATAATGAAATAAGCGGAGTATCGGTTGTTCCAGCAACATGCATTATTCCGGTATCATTAGATATAAAAAGATCGGATAAAGAGATTAACGCTGCAACTTCTGTAATTGAATGGTTAAGAAACTTATAAATCTTTTTGTTTGAGTGAGTAATTACAAATTCCAGTTCTTCTTTATCAGAATCCGAACCCGTTAAATAAAAAGTACAATTATAAGTGGCGTCCAATTTAGAAATCAGATCAGAATATTTTTGTAATGACCATCTGTTTGGTGGCTTACCGGCTCCAACATGTAACCCGATAAGTTTTGAATTATTTTCATAATTAATATAGTGTAAAAATTCTTTTGCAGATTTTATATCCGAATTATCAAATGAAACTACAGAGCTAAAATCTTTTGTATCAATCCCGAATGGTCTTACTATTTCTAATATATGCTCTGCAACATTGGAATCCGGAAACTTTCTCCAGTCAATATCAACTCTTCTATCAAAGAAAAAAGCACTTTCATTTGGTTTTCCATCAAGTGATTTGGGACCAATTCTAATTTTGCTTTTAGAAATTCTTGCAATAAGATTACTGGTAAAAGAAATAGAAACTGTTACCGGAACAATAGCGATATCAAATCCACGTCTTAAAAATTTAACAAAAGAATATAATTTTATAATATTATACATTTTGAATTTATCAAAAACATAAAGCTCATCAACATATTTATTTTTGGATGCCCCGTAATAATTTTCACTGCTTGTAAGTAAAGTTAGTTTTGAGTGTGGATATTTTTCTTTAAGTGCACGGAGTAACGAAATTCCTGCAAGTAAATCACCAAATTGGTTATGCTGCCTGATGACCAGAATTTTTTGGACTTCGCCAAGCTCTTTGCTTGTGTTTTCTTCAATAGAAAGGATTTTTTTTGTAAGAAGTGAAAAATAATGTGAGAAGAAGTTCTTAATTGTCATTATCGTTCAATTTTTCTTTTTCTTCTTCCGGTTTTATTTCAGTGTATTTAGCTTCTTCAATATTTTCATACTTTGTTTTTTTTCGTCTCGGCTCACTTTTCATCTGGTTCTTATTTGCACCCTTAAACCATAAGTTAAAAAAGCTGCTTAGTAATCGAAAAACTATGAAGAAAAAAATAAAATAAAGGATAAATCTCAACAATGTGCTAGCCTATGCTTTTTGATTCGGGTTTAAAATATTCAATTACACCGCGGTCTTCACGAAATATTTGTTTAAATAATTCATCAAAGTCATTTTCATTATTTACAAAATCTATTTCCGTTGAATTGACAATGAGTAACGGTGTAGAATTATAGCGAAAAAAGAAGTGATTGTAAGCATCACTTAACTCTTCTATATAACTTTTAACCAAATTTCTTTCTGCCGGTCTGCCCCTTTTTTTAATATTAAACATCAGCCTATCAATACTTGATTGAAGATAAACAACAAGATCGGGTTTTCTCAAATTTCTTGCAAGCAGCGGAAAAACATTTTCGTAAAGTTTTAATTCTTCTGCTGAAAGGTTGAGGTAAGCAAATATTTTGTCTTTGTCAAAAATGTAATCGCATACAATATAATTTGTAAAAAGATCATCCTGAATTAATTCTTCCTGTTGTTTAAACCTGTTGATTAGAAAAAACATTTGCGTTTGGAAGGCATATCTTTTTCTATCATTGTAAAAATTTTCCAGGAAAGGATTATTTTCAATCTGTTCCAGAACTAATTTTGCTTCAAGTTTTGCTTTTAACTTTTTGGCAAGAGCAGTTTTACCGGAACCAATTACACCTTCAACCGCAATGTATCTTATCTCGTCATTCATATTTAAGATGTTTTCTTTTCGTTTAAGGGAAATCCGAATTTTCTAATTATATTTTTAGTTTTAAGATCAGCGACAAACTCGCAAATCTTTTTATTAAAAACAGGATGAAATAAATCCGGCTCTATCTCACAAAGTGGAATCACTACAAAATCCCTATAAATTACGCCTTTGTGTGGTAAAGTAATAATTTCATTTGAAAAAATTAAATCATTAAAAAATAAAATATCTATGTCAATTTCTCTCGGTCCCCACCTTTCCCGTTTAATTCTGCCTAATTTACTTTCAATCTTTTTTAATTGTGTAAGTAAAGTAAGATGATTCAGGTTTGTAGTAATCTTAGTTACTGCGTTAAAAAAATTATTTTGACTAATATTCCCAAACGGTTTAGACTCATAAAGAGATGAAATCACTTCTATTTTACAATCAATAATTTTGCTTATTTCATCCAAAGCTGATTTTATATAACTAATTCTATCCCCAACATTTGATCCGAGACCAATAAAAACAGTATTTACTTTTTCAGCGTTCAAATGTTTATAGTTCTTTTCTATCCTTTATTACTTCAACTTCAACACAATCTACAACACCGCCAAGCGGCGGATTATTTTTTCTAACTCTTACGGCAATTTTATTTATTGTCGAAAACTTTTTCAATAATTCGTCAGCGATGTTACTGGCTAAGGATTCAATCAAATAATATTTCTGTTCCAATGCCAGGTGATACATAAATTTATAAACTTTATGATAATCAATTGTCTGATGCAATGAATCTTTTTTAGCAGCCTCTGAAAAATCAGTATAGATATCAACATCAGCTTCAAAATTTCCACCTACACTTTGCTCTTCACTCATAACTCCATGATAGCCGTAAAATGTCGCTTTCTTTATTCGTATAATATTTTCCATTATCCTGTACCTGATTTTTATTATTACAAAATTAAGGAATTAGAGCATAATACTTGATATGAGAATACTATTTCTTTTACGCTTTTAAAGCAATTACTCCCATTGAACGACCGGATTGTTCTCGATCCCGTCTGTAAGAATGTAAGAGTGAAGCATATTCATAAGTGCAAAGTGTAGATTTTTGAATTTGGTTTTGCGGAATGCCAAACCCTAAAAGCATATCATAATTATTACCGCTAACATCTAAAAATAATTTCTTGTCATTTGCCATCACATATTTCTTATCAAACTTTTCAGCTACATCCTGCCCTACTTCATAATTAACCGCTGATATTGAAGGTCCGATATACACGAATAAATTTTCAGCTTTTGAATTAAAATTACCCGCAAGCTCTAATAATGTTTTGTAAAGAATTTTTTGTTTTGTGCCGCGCCAGCCGGAATGGACACCAGCGATGACTTTATTTTTTCTATCATAAATAAAAATCGGAGTACAATCTGCTGCGCTGATTGCAAGCCCCAGATTATTTTTGCTTGTGATTAACGCATCACTCTGCCCATTATCTCCACTACAATTTATAATTTTTATAGTGTCAGAATGGATTTGCCTTTGATATCCAACGGTTTCAACTTCTAACCCAATTGCATTAAAAAAAGTTTTCCTGTTAGATTCAACAATCTCCCTTTCATCACCAACGGAAAAAGATAGATTGAAACCAAAAACTGAAGATGGATTCCCACCAATTTTTGTACTAAATCCAAAAATTATTTCCGGAAACCTCTGAAATATATAAGGCTTAATTATAAACATTGGCTTTTTTTGAAGCCAAATTTAAGTAAAGTTTTACTTTGTAATAGATAATTTTCTTAAAATCACAAATTGAGACTGTAATACCTTAATGCTATATTGCTTCACAAAAAATATTAATTAGGAAAAACAAATTGAAGATATTGGTTTCAAATGATGATGGAATTGATTCAGCAGGAATTTATTCTTTAGCTCAAGCTTTAAAAGAAATTGCTGAAGTAACAGTTGTGGCTCCGCACAAAGAACAAAGTGCAGTTGGTCATGCAATTACAATGCAAACCCCTCTCCGTGTTCTTGAATATCAAAAAAATGGAAAGTTTTTTGGATATGCCGTAGATGGAACTCCTGCCGACTGTGTAAAAATTGGGATCAGAAATTTGATGCCCGAACCTCCCGATCTTGTCGTATCGGGAATTAATCACGGATCAAACACTGCAATTAACATTATTTATTCCGGCACTGTATCAGCAGCGCGGGAAGCAGCTATTATGGATGTTCCTTCAATTGCTATTTCAGTTACAAGTCATACAATTATAGATTTTACATTCGCAGCTAAGGTCGCTAAAAAATTGTCATTAGAGATATCGGAAAAAGGATTGACCAAAGGAACAATACTAAACGTAAATGTTCCGAACTTACCGGAAGATAAAATTGCCGGCATATTGCTTACAAAACAGGGTAAATCAAAGTGGGATGATATTTACGACAAAAGAATTGATCCTTACGGTAGAAATTATTATTGGCTTACAGGTAATCTTTTTGAACTTGATCATGATCTTGAGTATGACCAGGCGGCAATTAAAAAAAATTATGTATCGGTTTCTCCTATTCACTTTGATTTAACAGATTACGAAACCTATAAAGATATGAAAAACTGGAAGATAGAAAATCTTTTAAATGGCAAGTGAAATTGAAATATACCAGATAGATGCTTTTACTACAGAAATTTTTCGCGGAAATCCTGCCGGGGTAACTTATAATAAGTTCTTAACTGAAATTGAAAAACAATTAATTGCACGCGAAATGAATCTTTCTGAAACTGCTTTTATCAGTCCCTCTAAAATTGCGGATTATAAACTTCAGTGGTTCACCCCGACAAAAGAAGATAAACTATGTGGTCACGCTACTATTGCTTCTTTGCATTACCTTTTTGAAAAAGAAATTATTAAAGAAAACCAGCAAATCAATTTTGAAACCCTTTCCGGAATAATTAGATGTTCAGTTAAAAACGGAAAGTATTTAATGCAGATTCCAATTCCACAACTAAATAATTTTAATGGATGTAAAGAAGAAATTTTAGATGCACTCGAAATAGAGAGAACAGACGTTTCTGATTTGTCTTTTATTTTGCTTAGTAATGGATATCTTTTCATAAAGGTAAACTCTTTAAAAACATTGTGGAATATTAAACCAGATTTTAAGCGGTTAAAAAATCTGTCGGATACTAAAAAAGAATTCTTTGACTTAGCTGTATTTACTACCGAAACGGTTGATAGCTCATCTTCCGCTCACTTAAGGTTTTTTGCACCTTTCCATGGAATTGATGAAGACCCCGTTACAGGTTCAGCTTGTGGTCCGTTATTGTTAGTGTTGCTAAAATTAGGTTTGATAAATAATTATATCGATGATAAAATTGTTTTTTTTGAGCAAGGCAACTTGCTAAACCGCAATGGTCGTGTTGGCGTGCAGTACAATTCATTGACCGGGGAGTTATTTATATCAGGAAATGCTGTAACTGTTTTAAGCGGAAAATTATTTTTTTAATGTTTGGTTTTGAAAAAATAGGGTTGGGTTTATCATTCAATTATATCTATCTCATAATCGGGGTAATACTTTTTGCCGCGTATTCATATTACGTTTATCGCTACACATTACCACCTGTCTCAAATTTTAAAAGATATTTTTTACTATTCTTAAGAAGTCTTGCATTAATATTATTGATTTTTATTTTTTTTGAACCCGTGCTTTCCTTAACCAAGAAGGTAATTCTACAACCCGAAAGTTTATTTTACTTTGATAACAGCCGCTCGATTAAAACTGAGGACGGAACAAATCGCATATCAACAATAAAAGAACTACGTGATATAATTAAAAGTTCTGATTTAAATGGGAATAAAGAATTTTATTCTTTCGGCTCATCTGTAAGATTAATAGATGAAGATAGCTTAAGCGGATTAAATTTTTTAGAAGGTTCAACAAACTTTTCCAATATATTTAAAAACTTAAACCAGAACGATAAAAATATTACATCGGTTACAATAATATCTGATGGCGTAATTACTGAAGGTGCAACTCCGATTTACACAGCAGAAAAATCAGGGATACCGGTTTTTACGGTCGGAATTGGAGACAGCACAAAAAAGAATGATATTGAAATCAAAAATATTATTCACAATGATTTTATTTATTCGGAAACACAAACAACAATTCTGGCAACAATTTTAAACAGAGGATTTTCGGGTAGATCAATAATAGCCAATTTATTTGATGGTAATCAGTTACTTGAACAAAAAAATATAATTCTGGATAATAGCGGTGTAAATTCAGTTTCGTTCGATTACATGCCTAAGCAAAGCGGCGAAAAAAAACTAAGTATAAAAATTAATACTTTAGATGGTGAAGCAACTTTCCTGAATAATCAAAAAGTCTTTTATATAAATGTTCTTAGTAATAAGATAAATGTATTGCTCATATCCGGAAGTCCATCACCCGATCTTACATTTATAAAAAACGTTTTATTAAATGACAATAACCTCAGAGTCAATACTTTAACACAAATCTCTGTCGGTAATTTTTTAGAACAAAACGCAAATACAAAACTTGATAGCGCAGATGTTATTTATATGATTGGTTATCCCGATAACTCAGTTTCTGAAGATTTTTTTAATCAAGTTGTAAATAAATTAGAGAACAAGAACACGCCTCTGTTTTTTATTCTTACAAGTGAAGTTTCAACAACTAAGTTAAGTCGTTTAAAAAATATTCTCCCATTCAGCATTCAACGGATTGAAAATAATTACTTGCAAGTTCAGCCGGAAATTCAGGCATCAGAAATTAATAATCCAATAGTTCAAAGCAATCCCGTATCGGAATGGAATAATTTACCACCGGTTGAGCAACCATTTATTTTAGCTACTGTAAAGCCTGAAAGCAAAATTATATCAAAAGTGCGTATTGGTATTGGTAACACTCCTCGGAATAATCCGCTGATTGTTTCAAGAAACTTCGGATCAAAACGATCGATTGGAATATTGGCTAAAGATATTTGGCGATGGAAACTTCAAACAGCAAATAAGAATTTATCTTTGTTTGATAATTTTATAATCAACTCAACGCGATGGTTAAATGCACCTGAAGACAAAAAAAGAGTAAAGATTGTTACTTCAAAAAAACTATACTCAAGCGGAGAAACTGTTGAATTTTCCGCCCAGGTTTACGATGAATCTTTTAATCCTGTTAACGGCGCTGAAGTAAAAGTAAATATTAACAACAATGAGTTAAAATCCGAGTTGATTTTAAATTCACTCGGCAACGGATTGTATGAAGGAAATTATTTCCCGAATAAGAATGGAGATTTCTTTTTTAACGGAACGGCAATACTTGACAATAAATTGTTAGGCAGTGATAAAGGAACTTTTAATGTCGGTGATGTAGATATTGAATTAATTGATGCCAGAATGAACTATGAATTTTTGAGTTTACTGTCAAACCAAACTAAAGGGAAATATTTCAACCCCAATCAGATTGATGAACTTTTAAATGAGTTAAACAAAATTAATTTGAAAGCATCCAAAGAGAAACTTATAACTTCAGAAATACGGCTTTGGTCTGATGAATGGTTTTTAATAATTATAATTCTACTTTTTGCAACCGAATGGTTCTTAAGAAAAAGATCCGGTATGTTATGATAACTTTCGGGGGAATAAATAAATACTTTACTGTTTATCTAGATTACTTCCTGCCAAGATTTTGTGTCTCCTGCTCAAATAAATTGAATTTAGATGAACAATCTATTTGCAGCAAATGCTTAAATAAGATTGAAAAAGCATCAAGCGAAAGGATAACCCGCGAATTTGAAAGAAAGTTTGCAGACAAAAAAATAATTTCAGATTTTTTTTCGTTATATGTTTTTGAAAAAGATAAAGAGTTACAACACGCAATTCACGCATTGAAATACAACAATAAATTTAGAGTTGGAATTTCACTTGGAAGATTACTTGGAAATGAATTGGCTACGTCCCGACCTGATTGGAATATTGATATCATCATACCAATTCCATTGCATCAATTAAAAAAAGCCGAAAGAGGTTTTAATCAATCGTTTTACATTTCAAAGGGGATTAACAATGTACTGCAAAAAAAAGTAACTGATAATATTGTAAAACGAATTAAATATACTCAATCACAAACAACAATGAATATAAGCGAAAGAAAAGAAAATATTTCAGAAGCTTTTAAGATCAGAAGAAAGAAATCTGTAAAAGATAAAAATATTTTATTGATTGATGATGTAATTACAACAGGTGCAACAATTTCCGAGTGCGGCTCAGTTTTGAAGGAAGCAGGTGCAAAAAATATTTATGCCGCTTCCATTGCAATTGCAGATTAAATCACATTCTTTCCGGCGCAGAAACACCAAGCACAGTAAGTCCGTTTTTCAAAACAATTTTTGTTGCCACAGCAAGTGCTAACCTGGCTTCTGCAAGATTTCTTTCTGTTCCCAGAATTCTGCAAAACCGATGGAAACGATGGTAAGCAGCAGCAAGTTCTTCAAGATAATTGCACAGCAAATGAGCTTCAAAATTTTCAGCACTGAATAAAAGTTTTTCCTTAAAGTTGTGCAAAACTTTAAGCAAATTTTGTTCATGTTCGTTTACAAGCAAATTTAAATTTTCAATTGATGGTTCTAACTCTTCTCTTTTAACTTCACGCATTATTGAAGAAATTCTTGCATGAGCATATTGAAGATAAAAAACAGGATTTTCATCCGATTGTTTTTTTGCAATGGCAAGATCAAAAATCATATGTGAAGAAATGTTACGCATATTGAAAAAATATCTGACAACATCTTTACCAACTTCCTCTGTCAATTCATCGAGCGTTATAAAATTGGCTTTACGGGTTGACATTTTAACTACTTCCCCGCCCTCCATTATGGTAACAAATTGATGAATAAGTACTTTCACTCTTCCCGGATCATAACCAAGCGCATTTATACCTGCCATCACATCCGGATATGTAGCATTGTGATCTGAACCAAATAAATCGACTAACAAATTGTAGCCTCGCTTTATTTTTTCTAGATGATAGGCAATATCGGGTAAGCGGTAAGTCGGTTCACCTGTGTTTTTAACAATTACTTTATCCTCACTTTGACCAAGTTCGGAAAGTTTTAGCCATACTGCGCCATCCTTTTCATAAGAAAGATTATTTTCTTTGAAGGATATTAGCAGCTTTGTAATTTTCCCTTCTTCATAAAGAGAGTTTTCATTAAAAAATATTTTATGATGAACTCCAAGTTTATCCAAAGTTTTCTTAATGTCTTTGAATATTTCACGTTCAGCAGTTTCTTTAAATACTCCTTCGGCATCTTTATCTTTTAGTTTATCACCGAATCTATCAATTAATGATTTAGCAATATCCTTTATGTACTCTCCCTGATAATAATCATCTGGAAATTCTATTTTTTCACCAAGTAATTCTAAGTAACGTAATCTAACCGAATCACCAAGAACCCGCATTTGCCTTCCGGCATTGTTAAAATAATATTCGCGATCAACTTCATACCCAATCCACTCAAGCAAATTTGCTACCGTATCCCCAATAATAGCACCTCTACCGTGTCCAACCGTTAAAGGCCCTGTTGGGTTTGCGGAAACAAATTCTACATTTGCTTTTTTACCGGAATATTTATCTGACTTACCGTAATTACCGCTTTGTTTAATTATATCCTTTACAATTTCTGCGGTTGATTGTGAAGTAAAGAAAAAATTAATAAATCCGGGTCCGGCTATTTCAGTTTTTTCAATAACAGAATTATCTAACAACAAAGCATCTATTATTTCTTGAGCAATAACACGTGGATTTTTTCTAAACTTTTTTGAAAGTAGCATTGCAGCATTTGAAGAAAGATCACCATGCTCTGATGATTTAGGAATGTCAAATGAAATTGAAATTTCGGCTAATTCAGGAATTTTTTTTTCAGCTTGCTTAAATGCGGTATAAAGGTATTCTTTCAAGATATGATTTCTGATTTATTAGGAATTTACTTTGTAATTTTTTTTCTAACTGTTTTGGGTTTTGATTTTGCCACTTTCTTTTTCAAAAGAGGATCTTCAACTTCTATTATAGGCGCATCACCCCAAAGTTTTTCAATATTATAAAACTCTCTTGACTCTTTCTTAAAGACATGCACAACAACATCAACATAATCTAAAAGTACCCAATTTAAAGCCATATAACCTTCTTTATGCCAGCACTTAATTCCTTCATCTCTCAAACTCTTATCAATTTCATCAGCGATGGCTTTAACCTGTGTATCCGATTCTGCTGAACAAATAACAAAATAATCAGCAAATGTAGCAAGGTTACGAAGGTCTAAAATATTAACATCATAGCCTTTTTTATTAAAAATTAAATCAGCGATCTTTTTAGCAAATATTTTTGAATCCAATCTTAACTCCCGTTTTTCTGAATATACTTATTGAAATCTTTTCCAACTACAATAGTTAAATCAAGAAAATACTGTTTGTTTGTTTGATTTATGATATTCTTTTTGTCAATCCCAAGTGAATCAGCAACTCTAAATGCTGTTTTCACCTTTCCAACCCTATCAATTATAAAGGTTTGATCAATATCAAACGACATGAAATTTCCTGTTTTAACAACATCAAATCCCTTAGATCTTATTACATCGGTAAACTTATCCCCGATACCGCCAACCCCACAACCATTTAAAACTTCTACCTGTATAAGTTGCTGAACATTTTTTGGTTTAAAATCTTTCTGATGATTTGCTTGAAAAACGCCAAGTTCATCAAACAATGAATAAGAAAGAAAGACGGCAAATACAAATAAAATAACGGATACAATAATAAAGAAAAGATTTTTGTTTTTTGATATGATTGAATCTGATGAATTACTGTTTTCTGAAAAATTACTTCCCTGCACTAAACCACTCTTAAATAATTAGAACAAAAAGGGATCATTTTCATAACCGGTAAATCCTCCATAAAATGAGTTGCCAAAATTTCCATAGCGATTGTATGGGCTATATAAATAATTTGGATAGCTGCGATATTGAACCGATATAGAAACATCATCCCAAGGTTTATAGTTAAATGCCGCTTTACTAATGTAAATCCCTTGTAAAGAATTTTGAAAATCTTTGCCTAAACTGCTGTATGGACTTGTAATAAAACTCGCATCTAACTGAACATTCATATTATCTGAAAATTTGTACATCATACTGTTAGTGTAAGTAGCCAGACTTACTCCCTGTCCCGCAAATGTTGAATAAGACAATCCAAATGAATGATGCATGCTAAAGTTTTCAGGATTAATAAAACCTAAAAATGAACCTGAGGATTTATTAATAATGCCATCACTCGGGGATTCTTGTGTCAAACCCTGATCTTTAAATTGAGCATTTACACTTACCGAAACTAAAAATAATGCG
Source organism: Ignavibacteriaceae bacterium (assembly GCA_049294175.1). Lineage (GTDB taxonomy): Bacteria > Bacteroidota > Ignavibacteria > Ignavibacteriales > Ignavibacteriaceae > IGN3. The sequence goes on from JBAQCL010000036.1 coordinate 42,266, forward strand.
ATTAAAATGTACGTTTTCATAAATTCCTCAAAAAACTACAGTGTATTTTATACTTTAAAGTTATTAATGTCAATGAATTGAATCATACTTTTTAGACGTTACTTAGCATTTTATGTTGCAAAAAATCAAATCAATGCAAATAATCGCTTGACAATATAAATATCATCTTTATATTTGTACCAAGATTATGAAAAAGTTTACCGGAACATATCAAGACTTTAACAACAACCAAAATTTTTGGTGGTGGAATAGTATTATTTGATATGACTCAGTGAACTGAAGAAAAATATTTTTTTATAAAACCCTTCTTGAACTGAGAAGGGTTTTTTTTTGATTAAGCATTTAGGAAGAACATGACGTTTGAACAATTTAGTACTCTATCAAAAGATTATAATCTTATTCCCGTTTATGAAATTATTACAGCTGATTTGCTAACGCCTGTAATGGCTTATTTGAAAATAAGACAGAGCGGCAAGCAAAGTTTTTTGTTAGAATCGGTGGAAGGTTCACTTTATCTCGCCAGATATTCCTTTATTGGTGTTGATCCTGAAAAAACAATTAAGAACAAAAAGAAAAAACTTTTTATTAGTGATGGAAATTCCGAAATCATTAAAGACGATTCAATCTTTAACCAGTTACGCAACGAGATTAAAGGAATAAAACAAGCAAAACTTCCGGAGCTGCCTTCTTTTACCGGAGGAATTGTTGGATTTCTTGGCTATGAAAATATTTCCTTAATCGAAAATGTATTAGAATTTGATTATCCTTCAATTAATCAATACGATTCTTCTTTTGGTGTTTACAAAACAATTCTGGCATTTGATCACTACAAACACCAAATAATATTGATTACAAATATCTTACTTAATAATTCTTCTGATTTACAACAGGATTATGATTCAGCAAAAGGAACCCTTAATAAATTGAAAGCGCTTCTTAGAAAACCTGAAATGAATATTGACGAATTTAAAATATCAGAATGGACTAAAAATGATTTTGATAAAGATTCTTTTTCTTCCCTAGTTAATGAAGCAGAAGAAAATATAGTTAACGGAGAAATTTTCCAGATAGTTTTATCAAAAAGATTTTCTGCAAAATTTGAGGGCGATTTAATAAATGTTTACAGATCGTTAAGAATGATAAATCCTTCACCTTATATGTACTATATGGAATTTGAAGATAATTCCACCGTAATTGGAACATCTCCTGAAGATTTAGTAAGAGTCAAAAATAAAAAAGTTCAGACTTTACCTATTGCTGGCACAAGACGAAGAGGTAAAAACGAGCAAGAAGATAGCGAACTCGAAAATAATCTACTTAACGATCCAAAAGAATTAGCTGAACATACAATGCTTGTTGATCTTGGCAGAAATGACCTTGGACGAGTTTGCAAATATGGAACTGTAAGAGTATCCGAGTTAATGAGAATACAAAAATACTCGCACGTTATGCACATAGTTTCTAAGGTTGAAGGTGAATTAGCAGATAGTAAGGATTCGATCGATGCTCTGATGTCTTGCTTTCCTGCAGGAACAGTAACTGGAGCGCCTAAAATAAGGGCAATGCAACTTATTACTGATATGGAAAACGAAGAACGTAATGTTTATGCAGGAGCCGTTGGTTATTTGGATTTTTCCGGTGATCTTGATATGTGCATCGCTATAAGAACGTTATTTTCATCGGGCGATATTATTTATTGGCAATCCGGTGCCGGTTTGGTTGCTGACAGCAAACCTGAACTTGAAGAAAAAGAAATATTTAATAAATCAGCAGTAATGGTAAACGCATTAAAATATGCAGAGGGAATAAATGAAAATCTTAGTAATAGATAACTACGATTCTTTTACTTACAATCTCGTTCAGATGATTGGCGTTTATAATTATCAGCTTATTGTTAAAAGAAATGATGAAATAAGTTTAGAAGAAATAAAAGAAATGAGTCCTGATAAAATTTTAATTTCTCCCGGACCGGGAAAGCCGGAAGATTCAAAAATATCTCTTGAAATAATAAAAGAACTTGGAGATAAAATTCCCGTTCTTGGTGTATGCCTTGGACATCAGGCAATTGGAATTTGTTATGGCGGTAAGGTTATTAAAGCCCAAACACCAATGCATGGCAAGACTTCAAAAATAAATCATACAAGTAAATATGCTTTCAAAAATCTTCCTCAAAATTTTGAAGCAACAAGGTATCACTCGTTGATTATTGATAAAGACACTTTGCCGAATGAACTTGAAATCACTGCAACATCTGAAGATGGAACAATAATGGGAGTCAGACATAAAAAATATCCCGTTGAAGGAATACAATTTCATCCCGAATCAATCTTAACAAACGAAGGAAAAAATCTAATTAAAAACTGGTTGGAATCATGATTAAAAATTATTTAGAAAAAGTAATTGAGAAAGAAAATCTTTCTTTAGACGAATCTTATGATGCAATGAACAAAATTATGTCGGGAGAAGTAAACAATCTTTTACTTTCCGGTTTTCTAATTGCACTAAAATCCAAGGGAGAAACCAGTGATGAAATTGCAGGATTTGCAAAAGCAATGCGGGATAAATCAATAAAAATAAATTCTGAAGATGCAATTGATGTTTGCGGTACCGGCGGCGACAGCGCAGGAACTTTCAATATCTCAACAGCAGTTTCATTTGCAGTTGCCGGCACTGGAATTAAAGTCGCTAAACACGGAAACAGGTCAGTCTCAAGTAACTCAGGCAGCGCTGATGTACTTAGAGAATTAGGCGTTAACATTGAAATGAATCCGGCTCAATCAGAAAAAGCATTAGATCAGATAGGTATAGCATTTTTATTTGCACCGCTTTATCATCCGGCTATGAAGCACGCGGCTGAAACAAGAAAAGAGTTGGGTATAAGAACTGTTTTTAATGTGCTTGGTCCGCTCACAAATCCAGCAAGTGTTAAACGTCAGATGATTGGAACATTTAACAATCAGGCTGCTAAGTTGCTTTGTGATGCGGCGGAAAAACTTGAATACGAGAGAATAAAAATTATCTGTAATGCAAACAGGTTCGATGAAATTTTGCTTGATGACGAAACAAAAGTTTTTGAATATGAAATTTCCAGCGGCAGAAGTGATTATACATTAAGTCACCATGATTTTAATTACATGAAAATTGAGAAAGGAAATCTTTACAGCAGTAATTCAAAAGAAAGTGCAAAAATTATTTTAGATGTTTTAAATAACAATTCTGTAAATGGAGCATTTCACACAGTTACGGCAAATGCTGCTGTCGCATTAAAGTGTGCCGGATTTTCGGATTCCTTAGCGCATTGTGTTGATGCCGCCGAAGCATCAATAAAAACCGGAATGGCTATGCAGAAGCTTAAAGATTTAATTGAGGTTTCAAAAAAATAACATGAACATTCTTGATAAAATATTAGAAGTTAAAAAAGAAGAAGTGCAGTCGCTTAAAAAGAAGTATTTGCTCTCCTCTTTCGAGTCAATGGAATTTTTTGAAAAGTCGGGTTTAAGCCTGAAAGAAAAACTAAATGTGCAAAGTCATCTTTCTATCATTGCCGAGATTAAAAAAGCCAGCCCTTCAAAAGGAGTTTTGAAAAAAGATTTTAATCATCTTTCAATTGCCGACTCATACTTAAATAATGATGTGGATGCAATTTCTATTTTAACTGATGAACAGTTCTTTCAGGGTAAAATTGATTATATGTTCGATATTTCTAAAATCTCAAACGTTCCTTTACTTCGTAAAGATTTTATTATAGATGAATATCAGGTATTTGAAGCCAAAGCTTTTGGCGCTGATGTAATATTATTGATTGCAGAAGCATTAACGCAGACACAAATTAAATATCTTACTCAAACTGCTTTAGAAATTGGTTTGGAAGTTCTGTTAGAAATTCATTCAGATGACCAAATTGGTAAAATTGATTTTGGAACAAATAAAATAATCGGAATAAATAATCGTGATCTCAAAAATTTTGTTGTTGATCTTAATACAACACTTAATCTCAAAAAACTTCTTCCAACTGAAACACTTGTAGTTTCAGAAAGTGGAATTTCAAATCAACGAGATATTGAATTGTTAAAAACAAATAATGTAAATGGAATTTTAATCGGTGAATATTTGATGCGAAGTAAAAACATAAAAGATCAATTGAATCAATTAAAGACATGGTGCAGCATTGAAAATTAAAATTTGTGGAATAACAAATTTAGAAGATGCACTGCTTTGTGAAAGCTTAGGATCTGACGCAATTGGATTTATTTTTTATTCAAAAAGTAAAAGATATGTTACACCTGAATCTGCAAAAGAGATTGTTAAACAATTATCAGCTTTTACGATTAAGGTTGGCGTGTTTGTAAATGAAACGCCGGAAATAATTAATCAAATATCTAAAATGGCTGGATTAAACCTTGTACAGTTGCATGGCGATGAATCTCCACAATTAGTCGAAGAAATGAATTTACCCGTCATCAAATCATTCAGGATAGACGGTAGGTTTGATTTTGAAGTTTTAAATAATTACCAAAATTGCTACTACTTACTTGATACTTTTTCTGAGTCGGATTATGGCGGAACCGGAAAAACATTTGATTGGAAATTGATTCCGGATAGATTAAAGAGCAAAATTATTTTATCAGGCGGAATATCTTCATCCAACGTTCAAAAACTGAAACAGGAAATTAATCCTTATGCAATTGATGTTTCATCTTCCCTTGAAGAATATCCGGGTAAAAAAAGTGAAAAAAAAATAAAAGAATTTTTTGACAATCTATAAGGAATAAATTACTAATGCTAATAATGATGAAGTTAAATTCACCTTCTGAAAACATAAAAAAGGTAAAAGATAAAATCACGGTTAGTGGCTGCACACCACATGAGATTCCCGGCACTTTAAAATTAGCGATAGGTGTTACGGGTCCGTCTTCAAGCTTACAAATTGATGATTTTATAAATATGGATTCTGTGGAAGATGTTGTCCGGGTTTCCAAACCATACAAATTGGTCAGCCGCGAAATGAAATCCGAAGACACGATTATAAAAATTGGAGATTATGAAATTGGTGGAAATAATCTTACAATAATTGCGGGTCCGTGTTCTGTAGAAAGTCGTGATCAGATTTTTGATATTGCAGGTGAACTTAAAGAAATGGGAATAAAATTTCTTCGTGCAGGAGCTTATAAGCCACGCTCAAGTCCCTACTCATTTCAGGGATTAAAAGAAAAAGGACTTGAATATCTTGCAGAAGTGCGGGATAAATTAGGAATGAAAATAGTAACCGAAGTTAAGGACGCTCAAACTTTACCAATGATTTCAGAAATGACTGATATTTTGCAAATAGGTGCGCGTAACATGCAAAATTTTTCTTTGCTGGAAGAAGTTGGAAAGGTTGATAAACCCATCTTCTTAAAACGCGGACTGGCTGCCACAGTTGAAGATTTATTAATGAGCGCTGAATACATACTTTCGCAAGGGAATTATAATGTAATACTTTGCGAACGCGGAATAAGAACTTTTGAAACACACACCCGCAATACTTTGGATTTGAATGCTGTTCCGGTAATTAAAAAACTTTCACATCTTCCCATCTTTGTTGACCCGTCACACGGAATAGGAATTTGGGATAAAGTAAAACCAATGGCTCAGGCTGCCGTTGCCTGTGGTGCAGATGGAATTATGATAGAAGTTCACAACCATCCGGAAGCTGCTCTGTCGGATGGATATCAATCTTTAACTTTTAAAAACTTTAAATCTCTTTTAGAAAAAGTAAAACAATTAGCACCAATAGTGGATAAGAAATTAGATTTATGATAACACAAAAAAAATATTCTTTGCCGGATGCCGATGGCAAATTTGGCAAGTACGGCGGAAAGTTTGTACCTGAAACATTAATCACTCCGTTGCAAGAACTTGAACAAGCATATAACTCTGTTAAAGATGATGCTGATTTTATTAATCAATTAACGAAGCTTAATAAAGATTATACAGGCAGACCGACTCCTTTAACATTTGCAGAACGATTGACAAAACATTTTGGTAAAGCAAAAGTTTACCTGAAGCGTGAAGACCTTTGTCATACAGGCGCACATAAAATAAATAATGTACTTGGTCAGATTTTGCTTGCGAAAAAAATTGGCAAGAAAAAAATTATTGCAGAAACAGGCGCCGGGCAACATGGAGTTGCAACTGCTACTGCTTGCGCAAAGTTTGGACTTAAGTGCATTGTTTACATGGGAGAACTTGATATTGAAAGACAGGAACCAAATGTTTTTAGAATGAAATTATTGGGCGCCGAAGTAATTCCGGTTTCATCAGGCAGTAAAACTTTAAAGGATGCAACAAATGAAGCAATAAGAGATTGGGTTACAAATGTTGAAGACACTCATTATATAATCGGTTCTGTTGTTGGTCCGCATCCTTACCCGATGATAGTTAGAGATTTTCAATCGATAATCGGAAAAGAGACAAGAGAACAAATTCTGCTGGAAGAAAAAAGATTGCCCGATTATCTTCTTGCCTGTGTTGGCGGAGGTAGTAATGCAATCGGTTTCTTTTATCCTTTTATTAATGATAAAGTAAAAAAAATAGGAATAGAAGCTGCAGGATATGGATTAAATACTGATAAGCATTGCGCAACTCTTACGCTTGGTCGTGAAGGTATTTTCCAGGGAATGAAAACATATTTATTACAGGATCAGGATGGACAGGTTAACGAAGTGTACTCTGTTTCCGCCGGTTTAGATTATCCCGGAGTAGGACCGGAACACAGCTATTTAAAAGATTCTAATTTTGTTGAATACAATTCAATTACAGATAAAGAAGCATTGGATGCAGTTAAGTTACTTTCGGAATTAGAAGGTATTATTCCTGCTTTAGAAAGCGCACACGCTATTGCTTATCTTAATTATTTTTTACCCACAACCTCTAAAGATGAAATTGTAATTGTAAATATCAGCGGCAGAGGCGATAAAGATCTTAATACAATCATTAATTATTTTGATGTAAAATGAAACAAAGTAAAATTGAAAACTGTATCCAAAAAGTAAACGATGCCGGCAGTAAAGTTCTTTCTGTCTTTTTAACCTGTGGATTTCCCAATAAAGAAGGATTTGAAGAATTAGCCTTATCGGTTCTCGGTGCCGGTGCAGATATGATTGAACTTGGAGTTCCGTTCAGCGACCCAATGGCTGATGGTTCGGTAATACAATACTCATCACAAAAGGCACTGGATAATGGAATTAGTTTGGAAAAAACTTTAAAGATCGCTAGTAACATAAAATCTAAAACTAATAAGCCAATTATTTTAATGGGATATGCAAATCCGTTTCTAAATTTTGGAATAACAGAATTATCAAAAGCAATAAAGCAGATTGGCGTAGATGGAATAATTGTTCCCGATGTGCCTGTTGAAGAGTACGATAATTTTTTTGAAAATAAATTTGATGATATTGACACGATTATGCTTGTCAGCCCGACATCTACAAAAGAAAGAGTAATTGGAATTGGTAAAAAAAGTTCGGGATTTGTTTATTGCGTTAGTGTAAAAGGAATAACAGGCAAGAAAAATAGTTTTGAACAAAGTTCACTTGATTATGTAAGTGCAACTAAAAATATTTTGGGAAATAAAAAAGTGCTTGTTGGATTTGGAATTTCAAATGAAGAAACTGCACAAAATTTTTCAAATGTTAGTGACGGCGTAATAATCGGAAGTGCCGTTATTAATTTATTAAAAAATTCAAACGGCACTTATAAAGAAACTCTGGATTTTATCAGCAAAATAAAAAAAACGATTTCCTGATTTCTATTTAACGCTGACTATCATCTCTATCTCGACTGCTGCATCAAGCGGCAAAGCGGTTACTCCGACTGCACTGCGAGCGTGTTTTCCGGCTTCGCCGAATATTTGTCCAATTAATTCGGATGCGCCATTGGCAACTTTCGGTTGAGCAGTAAAGCCTTCTGCGCTTGCAACAAAAACTGTAAGTTTAATCACTTCAACTATTTTATCAAGACTGCCAATAGCGCCTTTGATAGCGGCAAGACAATTTAATGCGCAAATCTGTGCGGCTTTTTGTCCATCTTCTTCAGATAAATCTTTGCCAACTTTTCCTTTGTATTTTATTTCACTACTAACTACCGGAACCTGTCCCGATGTCATAACAAGGTTTCCTATTTGCTTTGCAGGAATATATGCAGCTAACGGTTTGGCAACTTGAGGTAAATCAAAACCAAGCTCTTTTATTTTTTCTTCTATCATAATTTCTCCAATGACTAAAAAAATTTCCGTAAATTTGATTAATAAATCATACAATTAAAAGGAACTCCAATGACTGACACTAAATTTAGTGATTTTGTAGCGATTGTTAAACGATTAAGAAAAGAATGTCCGTGGGATAGAGAACAAACCAACGATTCGATAAAAGCAAATACAATCGAAGAAGCGTACGAAGTTGTAGAAGCCATTGATAATAAAAACTACGATGAATTGAAAAAAGAATTAGGTGATTTACTTTTACACGTTGTTTTTCATTCAAAGATTGCAGAAGAAAATAATCATTTTAATATAGATGACGTTATCGATTCTATTCAGGAAAAATTAATAAGAAGACATCCGCATGTGTTTGGAGAAGTTAAGGTCACGAATTCCAATGAAGTGAAAAAAAACTGGGAAGAAATTAAACTTAGCGAAGGCAGAGAATCTGTGCTGGATGGTGTTCCGTTTAATTTACCCGCATTACAGCGCGCCCACAGGCTACAGGATAAAGCTGCTAAAGTTGGATTTGATTGGGAGAAAAAAGAAGACGTTTGGAAAAAAGTGATTGAAGAAATTGAAGAAATGCATGAGATTGAAAATCTAAAACTGCAATCCTCGAAAATAAAAAACCATGAAGAGTTGCAATCAGAATTAGAAAAAGAAGTTGGTGATGTATTTTTTGCATTGGTAAATTATGCAAGATTTTTAGGAATCAATCCCGAAGATGCTTTACGCAGAACTAATGAAAAGTTTATTAAAAGATTTAATTATGTTCAGACGAAAGTTAAGGAAACAGGCAAATCGGTTAATGAATCAAACCTGGAAGAAATGGATAAATACTGGAATGAAAGCAAAAAACTAAGCGAGTTTAATTAGTTTTTCCGTTACCATTAAATTTATCGTAAGCATCAATTATATCTTTAACTAATTTATGTCTTACAACGTCTTCCCTATCAAAATAGACAAAACCGACACCGGATATTTCGCTTAAAATTTCTTTAGCCTGTATCAATCCGCTTTTTGATTTAACCGGAAGATCTATTTGTGTTATATCACCTGTTATAATGGCTTTGGAATTAGCGCCCAATCTTGTAAGAAACATTTTCATTTGCACATCTGTTGCATTTTGAGCTTCATCAAGAATAACGAAAGCATTATTCAATGTTCTTCCGCGCATATAAGCCAGCGGAACAATTTCAATAATACTTTTTTCAATATAACCTTTTAACTTTTCGGACGGAATCATATCATCAAGCGCATCATAAAGTGGTCTGAGATAAGGGTCTATCTTCTCCTGAAAATCTCCCGGCAAAAATCCCAGGCTTTCACCGGCTTCAACGGCGGGACGAGCGAGAACAATTTTCTTTACTATTCCTCTTTTTAATGCCGATACTGCAAGTGCAACGGCAAGATATGTTTTTCCTGTTCCTGCCGGACCAATAGCAAAACAAATATCATTTTTATTGGCAACCTGAAAATATTTTTTCTGTCCGGCTGTTTTAGCTTTTACAACATCATTTTTAGTGTAAAGAACAATCGAATCAAATTCTTCTTCATTGATTACTTCTTTACCTTCAACTGTCAGATTAAGAATTGTCTCGACATCATTTCTATTTAACCTGCCGCTCGTGTTAAGTACATAGACCATCTCTTTAATAACTTTTTCAACAAGTTCAACTTCTTCAAGTACACCTTTGATATTAACAATATCTCCGCGCACACTTATTGTTGAATTGAAACGGTCTTCAATTATGTGAAGGTTATTATCATTAACTCCCAAAAGCGAGAGCATATCTATATTATTCAGGGTTATTTTTTTTTCTGCTACTGTCATAATTATTTAAATATAAAAAGCCCTCATCAACAAAGGATAAGGGCTTAATAAAAATTTTAATAAAATTGAAAAACAATTATTGAACTGGAGCTGGTTTATAGTTAGTTCTTAGTTTTTCATATTTTGCTTTTTCATCTTCGGTAAGATTTGGAATCTTGAAAACTTGTTTTGGATAAATCAAATCAGGATTCTTAATTTCATCTCTGTTTGCTTGGTAAATAACAGGCCAAGCAAAACCATTACCATAATGTTCATTTTTCTTAGCTATGTTCCAAAGGCAATCACCTTTTACAACTTCATAGCTGATTTCTTTTGGAGCTTCAACCCAAGAATCAAGATTACTTTGCATTGAGCTATGAACTTTATTGAAGAATTCCGGTAAAGCAGAAATTTTATTAGTCTTCAAAGCATTAAGATCAGTTTGTCTGTCAGCTTTTGGTCCTTCTTTTCTATTAATTTTACCGTCTAATTCGTTAACAGCTTTTCTAAAATTATTAACGTCATTTCTATTAGCACCAACCATTTGATATAATTCGTCGATGCACTGTTCAGGATCTTGAAGGTTCATAGCCTTCAAATTGTCAATGTCTGCTTTAAGTGCAGCAACTTCACTTGTAAGAGCTGCTTGTTTACTCTTTAAAGTAGTCATTTCAGACTGCCACTGTTCTTCAGTAATTTCTTCCTGTGCAAAATTAACCACAGTTAAAAGAAGAACAAGGGAGAGTATTCCTAATAATTTTAATTTGAGATTCATTATTAATTCCTCCGTGTACATTTTAAAAATCGTTAATTATTGAGGCAATTTTTCTAAATTAGCCTTTGTTTCTTCTTTCTGCTTTTCGCATTCAGCAAGTTTTTTGTTAGTCGCTTCAACTTGTTGTTCAAGATTGGCTCTTTCTTCTTTCAATGAATTTGCTTCATTTTCAAGAGATTGCACTGAACTCTTAAGATCACTCAATTCTTTTAACTGAGCGTCACTCACACCACCACAACCACTTATAAATAAAGTAGTCAAGGCAAAACTGCTCACTATTGCCGCAGTTTTTAAGGATCTGGTAATGTTCATTCGATACCTCCGAATAATTTAGATTATGAATTATTTAAAAAGTCTTAAACTGGTCTAATTAGAACTATAATCTGAAATGTAATTTATATGAAAAATTTTTAAAAAGAAACTAATTTTATCACATTTATTTAAAATTTGTGTTAAATAAGTCTTCGCTCAACAAAGCTGGTGTAAGAATTTCCTGCAATTATTATATGATCAAAGATAGGAATGTCCATTATTTTGCCTGCATCAACCAATCTTTTAGTAATAGAAATATCTTCATTGCTTGGTTCAGGATTTTCACTTGGGTGATTATGAATTAAAATAATACTTGCAGAATTATTTTCAATTGCCGTTTTAAATATCTCTCTTGAATGAACAACACTTGAATTTAAATTACCAATAGAGATTTTTTCATACCTTATAATTTTATTTGCTGAACTTAAACAAACAACAATAAATTGTTCCTTTACTTCGTCTCTTAATAAAGGAATAAAAATTTCCGCAACATCTGAAGGCGATGTTATTTTTTTCTGTGAATACCATTTTGCCTGCGACAATATTCTTCGGCTAATCTCAAAAGCTGCCAGTAAAGTAGCCGCTTTGTCTTTCCCTACACCGGAGGTTTTAATTAAATCTGCGGAGGATTTTGCTGCAAGTTGCGCAAGGTTTGTTTCCTGGTTAATAATTTCCTGAGACATCATTATTACAGATTTACCTTTTGTGCCTGTTCTTAATAAAATAGCAAGCAATTCGGCATCGGTTAAATTTTGAGGACCACGAAGAAGAAGTTTTTCCCGGGGTCTATCATCGATTGGAAGATCTTTTACTCTGGACATAAAAACCCCACTAATTTTATTTACCCGATCTAAATTTTTCTACTAATTCAAAAATTCCATCTTTAAATCTTACAATATTTATGCACTTATTAATTCTCTCTGAATCAAAAGAAATATTATTGTGGTAGCCGGTTACATTTATACCTGATTCCATTTTATACTTTATATTTTTTCTCGTCGGGTCAATGTTGCGCATAACAGTAATTACATATTTTGCCAGATCATATCCATAAAGAATGTTTCGGCTAACTTCTTTACCGGTTTGCTTATTAAACTTATCGCTGAATTCCTTAAAATCAGTATCATTGTAATCAATAAAATAATCCGATTCAAAGACCAATTTGTTACTTAATTCCGGCGATGTTTCAAATCCCTTTGCAATAAACCAATCCTGACTGCCATAAATTTTTAGGTTCAATCCGTTTTGAACAAGTGAAGAAAGAATAACCGCAGCATCATTTTTATCTGAAAGAGGTGTATAAATTCCGTCAATTGATCCGGCTAAAGTTGATATTTTTGACATTTGATCAGCTAAAGAATAGCTGTTACTTTTATAAGTTTCTTTAACAACAACCTTCCCACCTAATTGCTCAAATTCATGAGAAAAACCTGAAGCCAGAAGCGGAGAGTATCCATCGATTGAGTTTAAGACAGCAACACTCTTTACATTCTCAACATAGTATAAATATTGTGCAAAGATTTTACCGCGTGCTGTAAAAGAAGGATTTGCCTGATAGAAATTTTCACTCAGATTAATAAGATCATCATCTGTGGCTGTGGGAGAAATTACACAAAGGTTAGAACGGCTCATTTCGTTAAGTACATTTCTTACATCATCGCTAAAAACAGGGCCCAGAATACATCTTACATTATCATTTTCAATCAAAGCTCTTGATTGTTCAGTTGTTATTTTTTTATCTCCTTGAATATCGGTTATTAATAATCCAAATTTTTCTTCGCGGGATGAGTTATATTCATGAAACGCATATTTAATTCCTTCCAGGATTTCGGCAGCGGATTGAATTGATCTTCCGTTTTGATCGGTAAGAGACAGAATAACACCAACAACGGGATTGTTGATGTCGCTAATTAGACTATTCAGATTTTTCTTTTGATTAATAGCTTCAACATATTCCTCCGAATTTTTATAACCTGAAATAACTTCATCAAACATTTTTTCAGCATTTTTATCATTGCCCTCCTTTTTTAAGAGCTTACCGGACAATAGAAGAAGAAATGGCTTTACATTTTTTCCGTTATAGCTATTATTAAAACCCATAACATCAGAACTGCCGAGATAATTAAGAGCTATTTTTTCAGCAACAATTTTTGTTTCATTCCAATAAACTATTGAGTTTGATTTATCAATAAATTCAATTGAAGATTTGAAAGCATTTAAATAATCTTCGCGATTAACATAGCTCTGGATTAAAAGGTTTTTTACTTCATCTGCATATTTACTACCTGAATATTTTGCAAGAAAATTATCAACAGCTTTTTCTAACTCGGCATATTCTTTTTTTTGTAAATAAATCTTTGCTATAAAAAATTCCGCCGCGGTTAATTTAGAGTTAGGCTGTGCATAATTAGTTACCCTTTGAAAAACACTTAAAGCAGTTTTATAGTCTTTTGCATTAAATAGAGATACAGCTTTATTAAAATCTTTATTTACATCGGCGCTAAAATTTTGTGCATTTGCAAAACTTAACACAATAAAAATCAGTAGGATTATTTTTTTTATTTCAAAATATTTTAGAAAGGTTAAATTCATAATAAATCCTTTTTGCCGGCAACTGCGGGAAAATATTCCGGATCAACATGCAATGCAAGTTCAAAAAACAATTTTGCTTCATCAGTTTTTCTTTGTTTTAGAAACGATCTTGCTAAAAGAGTGTAAATTTCAGCAGAAACTTCGGTACTCATTTCAATAAATTCTGTAAAATAAATTTCGGCTTTTTTATAATCCTCCAGTTTAAAATAAATCTTTCCTGCAAACTCCTTGACAACAGCCTCTTTGGAATTAAGCTGCAATGCCTTTTGAATTGGAGCGATGGCGTGAGTTAGCATATCTAAACTGTAATAAACTTTTGCTAAAATTAAATTTAGCTCCCAGAAATCCGAATAAAGATATTGAGCATCCTTAGCATATTGTAACGCTGAATCAAAGTGTTCCAGTTCATATTCAATCTTTGCAAGATAGATATTTGTTTCATGTTTAAATTCACTTTCTTTGGATGTCTGAAGAAATTTTTGAAAGTATTCACGTGACAGATCAAACTCTTTCAACATCATATATGAATATCCGATAAGAAAAAGCGAAGTTGGGATGGAGTCTGAAATGCTATTTAATACTTCAATAGCTTCAAACCATTCGGAATTTCTTAAAAGATACTGCCCTAAAAACAAAACCGTTTCATCATCTTTTGGGTTCAAGTCTATTAAATCTAAAAGTATATTTTTACCGCTTTTAACAAACCCCATACTCTCGTACAATTCAGCTATTTCAAAATAAATTTCCTTGTCTTCTACTTCGGAAATAATGCTATTTAAAATTTGTAAAGCATGAAGTTTTTTGCCTTCAGACAGAAATTGAGATACTAACTTTGATTTATATTTAAGTTTTTCTTCGTTCAATTATTCCCACTCAATAGTTGCAGGAGGTTTGGAACTAATATCATAAACCACGCGGTTTATACCGCGAACTTTATTAATTATTTTATTTGAAACTTCCGAAAGAAAATTATGTTCAAAAGAATACCAATCTGCCGTCATTCCGTCAACAGAAGTAACAGCTCGTAAAGAAAGTACAAACTCATAAGTCCTTGCATCTCCCATCACTCCAACCGACTGTACCGGAAGCAGCACAGCGAATGCCTGCCATATTTTATCATAAATTCCGGCTTCTTTTATTGAGCTTATAAAAATATCGTCAGCTTCTCTTAAAATGTCAAGTTTTTCTTTATCCACCGAACTGAGAATTCTTACTGCCAAACCAGGTCCCGGAAACGGATGTCTTTGAATAAACTCTTCAGGAATATTTAATTTGCGCCCGACATTTCTCACTTCATCTTTAAACAATTCCCTGAAAGGTTCAATCAATTTAAGATCCATTTTTTCAGGTAAACCGCCAACATTATGATGAGTTTTAATAGTTACTGAAGCCCCTTTAACAGAAACCGATTCAATTACATCGGGATATAAAGTTCCCTGCACAAGATACTCGGCGCCTTTTATCTTTTTTGCTTCTTCCTCAAATACCTCAATAAAAGTGTTGCCGATTATTTTTCTTTTCTTTTCGGGATCTGAAACATCCTTTAATCTGCTTACGAACTTTTCCGATGCATCAATATGTATATGATTAAGATTTAGTTTTTCTTTAAATATTTTGCCGATCTCATAACTTTCATTCTTACGCATTAAACCTGTATCAATATGAATGCAGGTTAAGTTTTCACCAATCGCTTGCTTAACAAGCACCGCCGCTACCGTAGAATCTACACCGCCGCTTAAAGCGCAAATAACCTTTGCCGATCCAACACGTTTGCGTATTTCTTCAACACTATTCTCAACAAAATTTTCAGAGGTCCAATCACCTTTACAATTACAGATACTAAAAAGAAAATTATGGATTATCTTTTTACCTTCTTCCGTATGTGCAACTTCCGGATGAAACTGAACTCCGTATATATTTCTTGCTTCATCGGATATTGCGCAGATAGGCGAATGGTCAGACTTTGCCGCAATAACAAATCCCTCGGGCAATTCAGTTAAATAATCGCCATGGCTCATCCAGACCCTGGAATTATTTTTAACATCTTTTAACAATTTTGAATCAACTACAAGATTTAAGGTTGCTCTTCCATACTCCCTGTCTGTTGCAGGTTCAACTTTACCACCAAATTTTTTACACATCAGCTGAAGCCCGTAACAAATACCAAGTATCGGAACATTAATCTTCAATATATTAACATCAAGATCCGGAGAGGATGCATCATATACGCTCATCGGTCCGCCGGAAAGTATAATGCCTGTTGGATTTATTTTTTTTACTTCTTCAAAAGTTATTTTATGAGAATGAATTTCCGAATAAACATTTGCTTCCCTAACCCGTCTTGTTATAAGCTGAGTGTATTGAGAACCAAAATCAATAATCAATATTTTTTCTTTGTGTTGCATTAAATATTTCGTTTCTTTAAAAATAAAAAACAAAATCCGGCAAAACCGAATTTTGTTTTAATTTCCCCTAAAAATTTTTTACTGTCCTATTAGTGCCTGATAAGCAGCGGCATCAAGTAAATCATCAAGTTCCGATGCATTTTTAATTTCAACCTTTAACATCCAGCCGCTTTCGTATGGATCAGAATTAACACTTTCAGGACTGTCTTTAAGCTGCTCGTTTATTTCCAAAACTTTGCCGGAAAACGGTGCAAAAATATCGCTTACGGTTTTAACGGCTTCAATTGTTCCAATTGATTCGCCTTTTTTTACTTCAGATAACCCGGGATCAATATCAATGAAAACTACATCGCCTAATTCTCCCTGTGCGTAATCCGTAACACCAATAGTACCGACATTTCCTTCTGTCAGAACCCATTCGTGTTCTTTAGTGTATTTTAGATTTTGTGGTATATTCATTTTATCCTCATAAAATTTTCAATAAGTTAAGTAAATTCTAATCAAAATTTTTCTAAAAAGCCTGTATCAAAATTACCGCTGATAAATCTTTCATCTTCAAGAACTTTCAAATGGAAAGGAATAGTTGTTTTAATTCCTTCTACCGTAAATTCTTCTAATGCCCGTTTACCGCGTGCAATTGCCTGTTCCCTATCTTTACCCCAAACTATTAATTTAGCTATTAACGAATCGTAATAAGGAGGAATTGTATATGATTGGTAAATATGCGAATCAATCCTCACACCAAATCCGCCGGGAAAATGAAGTGACGTAATTTTACCCGGACTCGGTCTGAAATTATTTTCATAATCTTCAGCATTTATTCTAAATTCTATTGCGTGCCCCTGTGGTTTACGCGGATGATTTTCAATTTTCTGACCAGCAGCAACAAGAATCTGTTGCCTAACAAGATCAACATCATAAACCATTTCAGTTACAGGATGTTCTACCTGGATCCTGGTATTCATTTCCATAAAATAGAAATTTTTATGTTTGTCCAGTAAAAACTCTATGGTTCCTGCGCCTTCATAGTTAACGGAACTTGCGCCAAGCACAGCAGCTTCACCCATTCTGTTTCTTAAATCGGAATCCAAAGCCGGAGATGGAGCTTCTTCAATTAATTTCTGATGTCTTCTCTGAACAGAACAATCTCTTTCACCGTAATGGTGAACATTACCATGCGAATCGCCCATAACCTGAATTTCAATATGGCGCGGGTTTTCAAGAAATTTTTCAAGATAAACATCTGCGTTGCCAAAAGAAGATTCAGCTTCACGCTGGGCAGTCTGGTAGGCTTTTTCAAATTCACTTTCTTCCCAAACTATTCTCATTCCCTTACCGCCGCCGCCTGCCGAGGCTTTGATTATTACCGGGAACCCGATTTTGTGTGCAATCGCAATTGCTTCTTTAATATCTTTTATCAGTCCATCGGTACCGGGAATAACAGGAACGCCATTTTTGCGCATAGTTTCTTTGGCAAAAGATTTATCACCCATTGCATTTATCATTTTGGGAGAAGGTCCAATAAATTTAATATCGGACTCAGAACATATTTCCGAGAAATTGGCATTCTCTGCAAGAAAACCATACCCGGGATGGATAGCATCTGCACCGGTTATTTGAGCCGCTGAAATGATTGAAGGAATTTTTAGATAGCTTTCTTTGCCTGCCGAAGGACCAATACAAACTGCTTCATCGGCAAAAGTAACATGAAGCGCATCGCGGTCCGCCTCGGAATAAACTGCAACTGTTTTGATACCAAGCTCTTTGCAGGTTCTTATTATTCTTAATGCAATTTCACCGCGGTTGGCGATTAATATTTTATTAAACACACTATCTCAAATTTAATTTAGATTAACTTACCTGAACTAAAAACAGCGGCTGATTATATTCTACAGGTTTTCCGTTTTCAACTAATATTTTTACAATTTTACCGCTAACATCCGATTCTATCTCATTCATAAGTTTCATAGCTTCAACAATACATAAAACACTGCCTGTGGAAACTAAATCACCAACCTGCACATAAGAATCCGCATCCGGAGCCGGTGCGCGATAAAATGTACCAACAATCGGGGATTTAATTTCGTGTAATCCTGTATTTTCTTCAAAGGATTTTTTATCCTCACTTTTAGAAACTGCTTCCGATACGGGCTGACTAACAGGTGCTTGATTAACTGCATTCGGAACTGTTACTGTTTGAGTAATTCTAACTTTTTTAGCAAGTTTTATCCGAACACCATTCTCTTCAACTTCAAGATCCGTTACATCGCTGGATTCTAAAAGTTTAATGAGTTTTTTAATTTGGTTTAAATCCATTTTATTTCCTTTAATTAGGATTTTACTCTTTCCACATATTCACCTGTCCGGGTATCCACTTTAAGCAGATCATCAACATCAATAAAAAGCGGTACATTTACGGTTGCACCGGTTTCTAATTTTGCAGGTTTAAATGCGTTGGTTGCGGTGTTTCCCCTAAATCCGGGTTCTGTTTCAACTACTTTTAGATAAGCAAAAATCGGAGGTTCAACTGTTATTATATCATCCCCGTTAAAAAGTATTTCTACTTCTTCACTTTCTTTTAAATACGCTACCGAATCCCCAAATAATACAACAGGAACGTTAAGCTGTTCATAAGTTTCATTATCCATCAAAACCAAAAATTCCCCTTCGCGGAATAAATACTGGAACTTTTTTCGTTCTACACGAATAATTTCTACCGATTCACCCGAGCGAAAAGTATTATCAAGAACTTTGCCTGTTTTTAGATTCTTAAGTGTACTGCGAACAAATGCACCACCCTTGCCGGGCTTTACATGCTGAAATTCCGTAATAACGTAAGGATCGTTTTTGAATTTTATAATTAGCCCATTTCTAAAATCTGAGGTATCTGCCATAGTTCTGTTTGTTTGTTATAAAAATTGACGCGAAAAAATAGAGATAGAAGGGCTTAAAGTCAAGAAACGGAATTTGATTAAAATTAACAAAAACCGTGAATTTCTTCACGGTTTTTTAAAAAAATGGGTCAAAATTGCTTAATTTAGCTGAGAAAGGTATTTATCAACTTTGGAGCTTACAGTGGAAGTTTTATAATCGTTTTTTATTGTTTCAAGTAGGCTTTTTGCTTCTTCTTTATCGCCTGCCTGAATAAAATTTATTGCAGCTTCGTACATATAATCAGGGTTGAGTATATCAGTTTTAGAAACTCTGGATGCCTTTAAATATAAATCTGCTGCTTCCGCAAATTGATTTCTGAAAGAAAGAATTCCTGCCTGACCGGCAAGAGCGGCGGACTGGTAAATATCAATATTGCCGTTATAATCTTCATAATATTTTAAAGCTTCATCCAACCTGCCAAGATTGGCATAACTGTTAGCAAGAAAAATCTTTGCAGTTTCACCATTTTCGGTACTGCCGTAATCCTGAACAATCTTTTTCAGACCGATTAAGTTAGAGCCTTGTTTACCCTCGATAGCTTCAATAAAAGAGCCTGTATCATAAATATCCATTACCTTTGCCAGGTGCATACCGGCTTCTTCATTTTGACCGCTGCGGTAGTTCATATAAAAATAAACCGCAACAATTACCGCCACTAAAACTCCGCCGTAAAGAAAAACTTTGCTTTTGTTTTCTTCATAAAATGACTGGGATTTATAGTAGATCTCAACAAGCTTATCTTCTTTAATTTCTTTTCTCGAAAGCTTTTTCTGTTTTGCTAGCATTCTTTAGTCCTATTCTTGTTCATTAAAAAAACCGGCGTAAATTTAATACTAAAAGCCCCAATCTTCCAAAGATAAGTAAAATCATTTATCAGATTTAGATGAGATAAATAAGATTAAAGATTAAGTTTTTATATTTCCTTAGCATAAGTATTTGAACATCGTACCCTGTGCTGTGTATTTGTTCCGTGGTAAACCGAGGCATAGATTGTTGCATTATTATACATATTAAAAGGAACATCGGGAAGTTTTACCTCAATTTCATTTAAAGGGATATGAGAAGATAATGAAATAACTTCGCCTGATAACCGAAATTCTGGTAATATCCACAAAAATGCGTTGTGAAGATAGATAATTATGCAAAGTTTAGCGTTACTTTCAGAATCAATTATTGTCTCTTTAAACATTTTAGAAAAACTTACTATAACCCCGTATTTTGTTTTGTGAATTTCATCGATTGCTGAATAATTACAAGGGGGAGTAATTATATTTTTTATTGTAAGACCTTTACCCGAGGTAAGACTGTTATTGTGCTTGATTATTTTATGATATGCGCTTGTTCCCGGCATTTTTGCATTACGCCATACTTCAGAAAGAACTGACTCCCGTTAATAATTTTGGCAAATGCTACTGTTAAAGCAAACTGTTTACGGGCTTCTTTAGCAGCCACGGATTTACTGACCCGCTGGTTTGCAGGTTTTGAATATGCAACAATTTTACCGTACCGGCTGCGGAATATGCTTTGTCCAAACTTTCCGCTCGGATTTCCAAAGATTCGTCTAATTATTACTGCCATTGATTATCCTTTAGTTTATTTATTAAAAATTTGCCGCTATTAAATTATTCACCTACAAAAAATGATTTAACTCATTCCCTGTTCCACTTTTTAAAAGAGAAACGATTAAGATATTATTCCGCTATCACAAACCGGAATAAAGCCTGTCTGAGTATAAGAAAAACGTATCTGAAACGTATGTGAGACGTATGTGGAACGAATTTGAGTCATAATTATTATTGTGTTTTAAAGGTGACTGAATGTGAGGTTTAAATAAACTGTTATCTTTTGCGCAAATTGAAGAAGCAACTATGTATAAGAAGTTATTATTATTATTAATTAATACCGGTCAAAAACATAATATCGCCGCATAGTATTTAAATATTTTATTTTTTCTAATATATATACTCTATAAATGGTGATTTTGCCAAGAAATAATTTTAAAATGTCTGAGTTTTATGGTGCCGGTTGATTATTTCTTCAAAGGGAGTATGAAGAAGGAATGGGGTCAGCCATCTCAACCGGCTTTTAAATTGTTAGATTTTAATTGCGCTGTGAACTTATACCAAATCAAAAAATCTATCAAGGGAACAAATAATCAAGACCTTAACGGGGTACAAATTGCAGGGTTACCTATCAATCAAAAAAAATAGAAACCTTATTACTTTATAACCGGACCGACAGAAGTCCGTTTCCTGCAAATTATCTGCCCGCATAGTTTAACATCTGATTCTATTTAACTAAATTTGCCATTATTTCTAAAGGAGTAATTGATAAAATGGGTTTTAATAAAGCCTTCCTTTCTGTTAAAGAACTTGTTAATGATTTTAAAGAAAATGAAAAAGCATATTTAAGAGCTGACTATTCTGAAGCTGATGTACGAAATGATTTTATAAATAAGTTTTTTATTGCGCTTGGCTGGGATGTTAGACACGATATTCAGAAAAATCCCTACACGCAGGAAGTAAGAGTTGAAAAACCTGTACACGTTGCCAAAGCCCAAAAAAGAGCCGATTATACTTTTTATTTAGAACCTAACTTTAGAGATGTTAAGTTTTTTGTTGAAGCTAAAAAACCTTTCCACGATTTAATAAACAAAGATTACTTTTTTCAAACTGTACGTTACGGATGGAACGCCAACACTCCCGTTGCTGTGCTTACAGATTTTGAAGAGTTTATAATTCTTGACTGCCGTTTCCGTCCCAACATAAATGACATACTTAACTTCAAAATAAAAAGTTTTCATTACAGCGATTATGCAAATGAAGATAAGTTCAAAGAAATTTATTATCTCTTTGCGCGTGAAGCTGTTGCTGATAATTCTATTGAACGTTACGGAGAATCACTTCCTAAACCAAAAGGCAGGGCAGTTAAAAAAGGTTTGTTTGCAGGCGGATTCCAATCCATTGATGAATCGTTTCTTGTTGAGCTTGATAAAATAAGAACTTCACTTGCAAAATCATTTAAGAAAAACAATTCACACTTAACAAGTGCTGAACTTACAGAAGCAACACAACGCACAATTGACAGGCTTGTATTTATAAAGTTCTTAGAAGATAAAATGATTGAGCCGCATCATTATGTAAGTACTTTTGCTACACCTCATCCCAACCCTTCTCCTTCTAAAGGAGAAGGGCTTTTGAATTCCCTCTCCTTGGTAAGGAGAGGGGCAAAGGGTGAGGTTGACTATACTGAAATTAGTAGAGATGCCAAATCAATGTTAACTGCCTGGGAAAAGTTTATTCGCGATTCTATTACTCTTGATGCAAAATATAATGGAGTGGTTTTTAAAAAGAGTTTGATTGACAGCAAAAATATTATTGAACCCGATGATAAAACATTTTCCAAAATCTGCGAAGAACTATCGCACGAAAACACAGTTTATAATTTTGATGCAATACCAATTCATATTCTTGGTTCTATTTACGAAAGATTTTTGGGCAAGGTTGTTAATGCAACCGATAAGCGCGTAACAATTGAGGAAAAACCAGAGGTACGAAAAGCTGGAGGTGTTTACTATACTCCACAATACATTGTTAATTACATTGTTGATAATACAATCGGGAAAATGATTGAGGACAAAAAACCAAAAGATATTGCAAAGTTACGTTTTGCCGATATTGCCTGCGGAAGCGGGTCTTTTTTAATTACTGTTTATGAACGGCTGCTTGATTACCATAAACGCTGGTATTCTGAAAATCCCGAACAGGCAAAAAAAGACGGTTGTATTTTTTATGAAGGCGCATACAGGCTTTCCTTAAAACAAAAGCAAAAGATTTTAACAAACAATATTTACGGGGTTGATTTAGACAGTCAGGCTGTTGAAGTAACACAACTTTCTTTGTACTTAAAACTGCTTGAAGATGAAACAACCGCAACTGCAAACGATACGTGGGTTATGTTTAAGGAAAAACTTTTGCCGGATTTAAGCAGGAATATTGTTAATGGCAACTCACTTATTGGTACAGATATTTTAAACTCCACTCTTCAATTCCCTCTCCTTGATAAGGAGAGGGGCAGGGGTGAGGTCGATGAGCTTAAGCTTAAGCCTATGGATTTTGAAACTACTTTTCCTGAGGTAATGAATTCCGGCGGATTTGATGCGATTGTTGGGAATCCGCCGTATTTAAAATTGACACTAAATAACTTATCAAAAAATATTTTTGACTATTACAACTCTAAATATGAATCATTAAAAGGCGGAAGTTCCAAAAATCTATTTCAACTTTTTATTGAAAAAGCACTTTCATTAAATCCCAAATCGATTTCATATATAGTCCCAGAAGCTTTATTAACGACTTCAAGCAATCATATTATTCGTTCTATTATGTTCGACAATAAGAGTATATCGAATTTAATTCTATTCGATAATTTTGTTTTTAAGGATGCTACCATAGGATCTGTTGTTTTTGTGTTAGATGAAAAGAAAGTAAAAACTACTAAGACAAAAATTTCAAAATTAAAATCTAACGGTTCGCTTATTAACGTTAAGGAAATTGGAATAGACAAGAATGATGATGTTTGGGATACATCGTCAACGCACATTCATTCTAGTTTGCTATCCAAAATCTCAAGACACGCTATTGTGATGAAAGAATTAGTTCAAATGTCAAAAGGAATGGTTGTAAAGAATAGGCAAGAACATTTAAGGACAAAACCTTTGAAGGCTGATTTACCTTTTCTACTTGGTAGTTCTATGAGCAGATATGCTTTACGAAATGAGTTTTTTACAAACTATAGTGAATTAACAATCATTGGAGGTACACGAGATTATGAAAAGCAGATCAAAACACCTCGCTTATTGATTAGAAGGACAGGACGCATCTTATGTGCTGTTTTTTCAAATGACAAAGAATTAATTGAAAGTACTTTATATATCCTTACATCAGAAAAAATAAGTCTCAAATATTTACTTGGCATCCTAAATTCTAAATTGCTTACTTTTTATCTACAACAAAAACTTATAACCAATGTTCAAGGGTTCCCTCAAATACTGATGTGGCAATTAGATCAATTGCCAATTATTCTGCCTGATAATTCAAATAGCGCTTCAAATGAAAAAATTATTTCCTTTGTAGATCAAATCCTAGTAGCCAAAAAACAACTCCAGCAAGCAAAAACAGAAAGCGATAAAAACTACCTTGAAAGAAAATGCGAAACACTCGATAGACAAATAGATCAGCTTGTGTATGAGCTTTATGGTTTAACGGAGAAAGAAATAAAGATTGTGGAAGGAAAATAATAAAATACAACCTCATCCCAAACCCTTCTCCTTTTAAAGGAGAAGGGCTTTTTAATTCCCTCTCCTTGCGAAGGAGAGGGATAAAGGGTGAGGTCGGATTAAGGCTATGACACAAAACTTTAATAAAACATCAGAAAAAGAAAAGAGAAGACAATTAAGAAAAGACCAGACTTTCTGTGAAAAAATTCTTTGGATTTATCTGCGTGATAGAAAAACACTTGGATATAAATTTAGAAGACAGTACTCAGTCGATCACTACGTAATAGATTTCTACTGTCCAGAAATAAAACTTG
This sequence comes from Ignavibacteriaceae bacterium, assembly GCA_049294175.1. Classification (GTDB taxonomy): domain Bacteria; phylum Bacteroidota; class Ignavibacteria; order Ignavibacteriales; family Ignavibacteriaceae; genus IGN3. The sequence goes on from JBAQCL010000036.1 coordinate 66,931, forward strand.
CAGTTGAGTTGGATGGAAGTGTTCACAATAACCCGGATCAAAAAGAATATGATAAGTATAGGCAGGAATATCTTGAAAGGTTTGGAATTACTTTTTGCAGAATTACAAATGATGAATTAATGAGTAATGCTAATAGTACTTTTGATAGAATAATGTTAAATATAAAAACTATGGCGGGAAAGTGAAGAATCAATCTGCCAAACAAAATTTTCGTCTCTGGCAGCCGGAAGAGACTGCTTATCTAAAAAAGAATCATACCAAAGAGGGCATCGAGTCAACTGCAAAAAGATTCAACCGAAGCATACGGGCGGTAAAAACTAAACTAACACAATTAAATTTACAGACTCTTACAAATATTTAAAAACCCGCCTCATATTAATCATTGTAAGTTAATGAGGCGGGGCTGTTTAATATAAAAACTTTAGTTTACGTGATAAACTTCTTTCATAAAGTTAATTAAGCTTGTTCTTGCTTCAGCGGTAATTATGTCGTTAATGATTCCGCATTCATACATTGTTCCTTTTAGATAATCAACTTTATCTCTGTTTTTACCTTTACCGATTACAATTCCATCAAATTCGCTTTTTCCAATAACGCCGCTATACGCTAAATCGCCATTAATAAACACATTTGAATTTTTGATATTGTATTCAATATATACAACATTTATTCCGTCTTTAATACCTTTTAATCTCAATTCCCCGGAACTTCTTATCACTAATTCAGATTCACCGTCTTTATTAGTTGCAATACTTATTTGATTAGTTTTATCTGCTTTTGTATCAAACAATACATTCTCATTAGCATTTTTATCAGCCTTAAAAACAATTAGTACGCTTAAAGGCTGCTGAGCTTTAAAGTCTTTATTTTCATTATAATTACCCGTACCATCATACTCAACGCCAAACAAATCCCCATCCGTAATTTTCTTGGGTCGTAAGCTCATAACGGAAGTTTCCAAATCATTTCCTCTAAGCTCGTACTGTTTTGCAATTACACCTTTGCTTTCTTTCATTCCCCATTGCGCTGAAATCCAGAATTTAATTTCGCTGTACCAGTTATCTTTTGTTGCAATTTGTAAAAATTTATTAAGTAAATCTTTATTTAATATTTTGCCTTCATCAAGGTTTACAGCTTTAAGATACTGATTGTACCCGCTTAATATATTATTCCCGTCAGAAGGAGTACCTTGAGCAACTATCTGATTGTGAAAACCTGATAATAATAGTGCACTTAACAATATTTTAATTCCAAAGTTTTTCATTTCACTATCCTTAATTTTTATAAAATATTTATTGGTTAAATATATAAAGTATCCAATAATTCATTGATACCGTTCATCATAAACGTATTTCCGTTAATCATTTTTTTTGTTTATATGATAAATACGTTATTCAAAATCGATTATATATATAAAGAGTGAGTAAAATACAGTTTAATGGTAAGACTATATGATGTTTGTTTTTATGCTAAGTAGATTCTCTTTTTTTTTTATGTAGTAATCTTGGAATTAATATTTTAATAAAAAATTAAAATGATTTTATTAGTTACTACATGGCAAATATTAAACTACATAAAATATTATTTACCGTTTTGCATCTACTTCCAATGTATAATTTACTTGAAAGAATCTTATTTAGGTTCCACTAAAGCTTATTTGATACATAATTAAACGGCATTCATTTTGCAAATAAGTTCGTATTTTTAATAAATTGCACTATAATTTTATTGAATAATTAGATGTTACAGAATTCTTCCCCATCGCTCTCTTGCACAATCGCAGAAATGCATGCAATCTTTCCAACTGATTTTATCCTAAAATTAAACTAAGGTATAGCAATGAAAAAACATTACTGCACAAATCTATTCTCTATTACTCTGTCCCTTTTATTATTTTTATCTATTACAATAACTGCTCAAACAAATGTAAGCGGATTAATATCTTCCAACACCACATGGTTATTAACAGGCAGTCCTTATATAATCACCGGTAATGTTTTAGTAAACAACTCTGCTGTTTTAACAATTGAACCAGGTGTAGTTGTAAAATTTAATACCGGAACATCACTACAAATTGATGGGACAATTATTGCCAGAGGAGTTTCAGACAACAACATAATTTTTACTTCAAATGCTTCAATACCGGCAGCAGGTGATTGGGGCTATGTTTATTTTAGTGATGCAAGTTCCGATGCGGTTTTTGATGTAAATGAGGATTATGCCAGCGGTTCGATTCTGGAATATGTTATTGTTGAATTTGGCGGCGGCGCACAAGTTGATAACAATGGCACAATACGGTTGGAAAATGCCCATCCATTTATTAACCACTCAAAAATTAGAAATAATACAATGACAGGAATTACCGGATGGATGCTTTCCGGCAACCTAAGAATTACAAATAATTTAATCTTTAATAATGGTACAACAAATTATAATGCTGGTGGTCTTTACTTGGATGATTGGTCTCAAGGAGCTGATGTGCTGTTAGAAAATAATATTATAAAAGGAAATACCGGTCAATCAGCCGGTGGTGTTTACTCTAATATCTCCCAGAGTATAATAATTAATAATAATATAGTTGATAGTAATTATTCCGCACAAAACGGGGCAGGTATTTACTTTTACGGAACAGGATTAATTACAGGAAACATTATATCAAATAACCTTGCAAATTATGGCGCAGGTGGCGGCATCTGGCTGCTATGGAGTAATGCAACTATTTCAAATAATGTTATTGTCAGCAATAAGGCTCAAGGATTCGGGATGGGAGGCGGATTATATATTGAACCGACAGATGATGGAAGTGTAAATGTTTTTAATAATATTTTTGCCGAGAACTTAAGTGAAGCAGAGGGCGGAGGAATTTGTGTTCTGCCCGGATATGCAATCGGAACAACAATAGCGATAACCCATAACGTATTTACCAGAAACATTGCACCGTCTTCATCAGCGGGTTTATTTAGTGACTCAGATAAAAATTTAATGTACAACACATTCACAGAAAATAAAACCGACAGTTTTGAAATATCCTGTGCAATAAAAGTTAATCATACTCCGTTAATTAATTATAACAATATTTTTAATAATGATGTTAAAGATGTTTTTTATAATAACAATTCTCAAACATATACAATTGTGAATGCTAAGTATAATTGGTGGGGTAGCACAAATGAGAGTAATATTTCATCTATGATTTATGATTGGTTTGATAATTCTTCATTAGGAATAACAGATTATTCATCATTCTTAACTTCTCCAAATACTGATGCACCGGTTTCACCACCGACAGGATTAAGTGTTGTTACCGGTGATAACGAAATATCCTTAAGCTGGAATCCTAACCCGGAATCTGATATTGCTGGATATAAAATTTATTGGGGACTTGTATCAGAATTTCCATCAATGAATTCTGCCGATGTTGGCAATGTTACAAACTATAATTTGCAGAGTTTATCATCTGGAAAGTATTTTATTTTAGTTTCAGCCTATGATGATAATGCTGCTGCTATTAATGATGATCCTTTAACCGTCACTAATGAAAAACAGACTAGCGGAAATGAAAGTTGGTTTTCAGCAATTGTTACCCCTGAGCTTATAAGCGATGTTGCAAACGACAATAATATAAATCCAAGTAAATTTGTACTCTATCAAAATTATCCTAATCCGTTTAATCCAAGTACTAAAATCAATTTTTCTGTTCCGGAAAAAAGTAACGTAATTATCAATGTTTATAATGCACTTGGCGAAGAAGTAAAAGAAATAGTAAACAAAGAATTTGAAGCCGGCATTCACAATTTAGAATTTAATGCATCAGATTTAACAAGCGGAGTTTATTTTTATAAACTTCAAGCCGGATCATTTGTTCAGACAAAAAAGATGATTTTATTAAAGTAATTTTTAATAATCAGTCCTAATATCTAAAAGGCGATTCGAGTGAATCGCCTTTTTTATATTGTTCTAATTGAAACTTTATTAATAATAAGAATTACATTTAGAAAAATCATTAATCATCAATATTAATATTTCTCTTTATATAATTGGAATAATCTTTTATTATTGGTTCATAC
>JBAQCL010000037.1:0-1787 GCA_049294175.1 Ignavibacteriaceae bacterium
GACTTTTAAATTATTCTGGCAATAATCTTTTTGAACAAAAATTACTATCAACTGAAAAATTAACAGATGTAGATAAAAATTTTTCATTTTCACAAATTTATTTCAATAAGATCATTTTTTTCGTTTCAATAAGATTACCACTTCTAATTCTATAAAAATAAACTCCGCTTGGCAAATCTGAAGCATTAAATTGGACCTCATATTTGCCTGAATCTTTATATTCATCAACCAAAGTGATTAACTCCTCACCTAATACATCAAACACTTTTAAAGTAACCTTGCTAGAATTTGGTAATTGGTAAGTTATTGTTGTACTTGGATTAAATGGATTTGGGTAATTTTGTTCAAGTTTGTATTCACCTGGAATTAAATCCGTATTTTTTTCCACATCAGTTATTGTCGTATCACCATAAACTACTCCATTAAGAATACATCCTTTAATTTTTGATAGACTATATCCAAAATCCCAACTATTGTAAATACTATCAACACCAATTCCATTAACAAGACTATAACTATAACCTGAGAGATCAAACTTTACAAATGATTTTTTAGCCCTAATTTGTCCAAAGAGATTAGTGCTCCCTACTTCAACACAGACATTACCAAAATTTGAATCTGAATATGGTATCCGATCACGATAGCTCGAAATTGTATCACCTGCTTCTGATAAAAGGTCATCTATCAAGTATTCATGAGAATCACCACTAGATTCCTCATCAAAACGATAAACTAAACCAGTAGATGTATCTATTCTTTCATAAAATATTTTTGTACTGTTAAGAGTGGTGTTATCATATATTTTAAAATATTGTTTACCATTTGATAAAAGCGTATCCTTTAAAACTTCTCTTTTACTTGTTCCGTTGTAGTAAGTTGGGAATAAATCAAAATTAGCAGTATTGGTTGAATAAACCCATTTACTACCAATTGCCAATGGATAATATGCCAATACAGAAGCCGGAATTGGAACCGATTTTATAATAGCAGTTGTATCAGGTTTTATCTCATATAACTGATATTTACTCGCTGCATAAAGAATTTCTGAGTTTGTTTTTTTATAAAGACCAACAATTTTTCTTGGTAAAGTTTTATATAAATAAAAATTGTAGCCATTGTTTGTGGATCTATAAATTTCTTTTCCATCTGCTAAATAAATTACACCAGATTGTGTTGAATCAATCGTAATAAAAAATTGCCGGTCACTCTCATAAGTTTTAGTCCATGAATTTGCATTACCTTTATTGTTTGATACGTTTAGAGTGAATTTATTATTCGATCTGTTTAACCAGTAGATATGATATTTATTAAAATCATAATAGAACTTTAATGATGATTCAACTTCTGATGTATTAACAACAGAATAGGACTTCCCTTGATCTTCAGATTTAATAAGGCGATTATTATCTGTTCCGAAAAATACTCTGTCATTAAAATCTGCAACTGATAAAAATTCAAAGTCAATTGTTGAATCGGGTAGATAAGTATATCCGCCATCAAAACTTCTAATTACTTTATGAAAATCAGAAATATATACTTGATTCGGGCGTTGTTTAGAAATATCAACAAAGAATACTGCCCAATCAGTATATGTTATTGTATCATTTCTTGCAGCATATCCTTGAGTAACTGCATCAAATATAAGACCGACATTAATAAAATTATCCCAGATTTGTCATTAGAGATTTTCATTGGAGACAACAAAGGGCCAACTAAAAAGATTTGTACTTGACCAGATTCCTTCAAACCAGCTACGCTGTTTCATTGCAAGTGATAATTTTAATATT
>JBAQCL010000038.1:0-115647 GCA_049294175.1 Ignavibacteriaceae bacterium
AATTGGCGCTGGCAGAAAGATTACTAAACCAAACAAAAGACAGCAAGAACAAAATATACAGCATACACGCACCGGAAGTAGAGTGTATCTCAAAAGGCAAAGCACACAAGCGATATGAATTTGGAAGTAAAGTCAGTATGGTAACAACGAGTAAAAGTAGTTGGATAGTTGCAATTAGGTCACATCACGGTAATCCGTATGATGGTCACACATTAAAGGCTATGATACTTTTATATACTACAAGCACTCTCTATCATTGGTTAAAAATATCTGAGTCCGGAACTAAGACATTACGCAAAGCTGATCATATAATGATTTTTGTTTACATAGCTGCAACATATACACCGGTTTGTATTTTAGCATTGCGTGGTAATGTTGGAAAAATGTTTATGGCAATAATATGGCTTGTTGCTTTTGCAGGAATAATGATTAAAATCTTCTGGATGAATGCGCCCAGATGGTTATCAACAGTCATTTATGTTCTTATGGGATGGCTGGCTGTTTTAGTAATTTACCCGATAATTAATGTTTTGCAATTTAAAGCATTGTTATGGCTTTTTGTTGGAGGATTGTTTTATACAATTGGCGCAGTTATTTACGCTTTAAAAAAACCTGATCCATATCCTGGTTTGTTCGGCTTTCATGAAATCTTCCATTTGTTTGTTATGTTAGGGAGTTTTTCACACTTTTGGCTTTTATACCGTTATATAAGCAACTTTAATTAATAAAATATTTGAATTGTATAGAAATTATTTTTTATAATATCCCGCTAACCGAAGCGGGGTTTTTATTGCATCCGGTCTTAACTTTATGTTCATGTCGAGACATTTTTCCATTTCGGACTTCATCATTTCTTAAAAATCATTAAAAAGCCAGATTTTATTGGTACATCTTTTGCCAAATAAGCAAAAAATTGAGATGTTTAATGGAACTTGTAATAATAGCATTTATAATATTTTTTATTAGTTTGGTTGTAGTATTTTACCGAAAATCCAGACAATCTAAAGATGAAGTGAAAAAACTTTTTCTCTAAAACCTTTCTGTTTTCAATATCACATTCCACTCATTAAGCCATCTTTTTATTGAATTCTGTTAAAAGCCTGTATATATTTGAACTCTAACAAAACAGGTTTAGTATGAAAGAAAAAGTAATCCTTCAGACAAATTTCCCTAATCTAAAGTTTTTAAAAAGAGGCAAAGTGAGAGATATTTACGATTTGGATGAATATTATCTCATCATCTCTACAGATAGACTTTCAGCTTATGATGTAATAATGGCACAAGGAATTCCCTTTAAAGGTAAAGTTTTAACAAAAATATCAGAGTTTTGGTTTAATTATTCCAAAGACATCGTGAAGAACCATTTGATTACAACAGACGTAAATAAATTTCCCAAAGAATGTTTAGAATATGCGGATGATCTTGAGGGTAGAAGCATGCTTGTTAAAAAGGCTGATGTTTTTCCGATTGAAAGTGTTGTCCGGGGTTATATAACCGGTTCCGGCTGGAGTGATTATAAAAAAACAGGTGAAGTTTGTGGAATAAAACTTCCGGCAGGAATGGTGGAATCGGAAAAATTCCCGGAACCAATTTTTACTCCTGCAACAAAAGCCGAAATTGGATTACACGATGAAAATATTTCCGAAGCAATTGCAAAAGAAATTGCAGGTGAAGAAGACATAAATTTTATAAAACAAAAAACAATTGAAGTTTATAAAAATGCAGTTGAATTTGCTTTAGCCAAAGGGATTATAATTGCCGATACTAAAATGGAATTTGGAAAAATTGGTAATGAAATTATTCTTGTTGATGAGCTGCTTACACCTGATTCATCAAGATTCTGGCCGCTTGATAAATATGAAAAAGGGAAATCGCAGGAAAGTTTTGACAAACAATTTGTAAGAGATTATTTAGTTTCTATAAAATTTAATAAGCAACCACCACCTCCGCCATTACCTGAAGAAATAATTGAAAAGACAAGTGAAAAATATCTTGAAGCTTTGGAAATGCTTACCGGTGAAAGCATAAAATAATGTATCCGGTTCAAATCAAACTTGCTGAAAAGAAAAATCTTTCAATTTTGTGGGATGATAAGAGGCAGGATTTATTAGATCTTAAAATGTTGCGAAAATTATGTCCCTGTGCAACCTGTCTTGCTGAAAGAGATAAGCAGAACAAAATGTACATCCCGATATTTGCAGAAAATCAGGTAACTGTAAAATCTATTAACCAGGTGGGTAAATATGCCATCCAAATTATATGGAATGACGGGCACAGTACCGGAATATATGAGTATCCTTTTCTAAGAAATCTTTCTAAATAAAATTAATAAATAAGAAATATGGTACTCCCAAATCAATTAACAGTACTGAGGATAATTCTAACACCGATATTTCTGTATCTATTTTTGTCCGGCGATCCGCTTTTAATTCAAATTTCATTGGGCGTTTTTTTTATTGCTGCTCTAACTGACTGGTACGATGGCTGGCTAGCAAGAAAATTTAACTACATAACAGATTGGGGAAAATTTTGGGACCCGTTAGCGGATAAAATTTTAACTTCAACAGCTTTTGTAGGATTTGTGTTTGTTGATTTGCTGCCGTTATGGATGGTTTTACTAATAATAACTAGAGACTTGTTAATTACGCTTTTGCGGATTTTTGCTGAAAGCCGTGGTTATAATTTTGTAACAAGTTACTATGCAAAATGGAAAACCCTATTACAAATGGTTTTTCTGTATTATCTCTTAATAGTTTATGTAGGTTTTAATACACAGGAAATTTATATAGGTCGGGAAAAAGTTTTTGAATATTTACTTAACAAGGAACTTATTTATTTTGTAATGCTAACAATCACAATTATTACCGTTCATTCCGGAATTACATATCTGTTAAAAAACAAACAATTAATAAGCAAGCTTTTTAATGAAACAAATAAATACGTTTGAAAAAATTGTTGGCTCTGCTTTTTATACCGGATATATTCCTTTTGCTTCAGGCACATTCGGAAGTTTTGTTGGTTTAATAATTTATTTTATTCCGGGATTTGAAAACCTGTTTGTGATTCTTCCTGCTATTGTATTTTTATTTGCGTATGGTGTTTTTGTATCTAACAAGTTTGAAAAAATTTATGGCAAAGATCCTTCAGAATGTACAGTAGATGAGGTTGTCGGAACCTGGATTGCATTGATCGCTTTACCAAAAACTTTTCCTATTGCCATAACTTCTTTTTTAATCTGGAGGCTTTTGGATATTATTAAACCGTTTCCTGCTGGTACATCAGAAAGTTTGAAAGGCGGCTGGGGAATAATGATGGATGATGTAATTTCAGGAATTTATTCATTAATTATTGTTCATATTATTGTTTATCTATTTGGAGTTTATTAAAAAATGAAAGCTTATTTAATTTCTATCGGGGATGAATTGCTTATTGGTCAAACAATAAACACAAATGCTGCTTACATAGGAAAATTAATTTCTGAAATTAATATCTCAATTGTTAAAACGAGCGTAATAGGAGATAACCTAAAAGTTATAATTGATGAATTGGATTATGCTTCAACTAAAGGTGATGTGATTTTTATTACCGGCGGATTAGGTCCAACTCATGATGACGTAACGCGTTCGGCAATTGTAAGTTATTTTAAAACAGAATTGGTTTTTAACAATGATGTTTTAGAAGATATAAAAAGTATGCTGAAACATCGCACCATGGAATTAACTAAAACTCACGAAGATCAGGCTTTAGTTCCTAAAGTAGCAGAAGCTATAAGAAACGAAAATGGTACTGCGCCCGGTTACTGGATTGAACAGGATAATAAAATATTTATTGTGATGCCGGGTGTGCCCTATGAAATGAAAGGTATGATGGATAATTTTATCTTACCAAAACTGATTGAAAAAATTGGTGAGCCTGACGAGTTTATTAAAAAGCTAACTTTACAAACTACAGGAATTCCGGAATCATTTCTGGCAGAAAAATTAGGTGATCTTAATGAATTATTACAGGGTGCAGAACTCGCATTTTTGCCAAGTGAATTTGGAGTAAGGTTACGTGTTACAGTCAAATCAAAAATTGAAGAGGAAGCAAAAAATTTATTATTGGAAATCGAACAAAAAATTAGAAATAAAATTGGAAGAAATATTTTTGGGCGCGGTGATGAAAATCTTGAAGAAGTAATTGGTAGATTATTAAAAGAACGCGATTTGAAAATTGCCGTTGCGGAATCTTGCACCGGAGGCGGATTAAGTGACAGGATTACAAACATCAATGGTAGCAGTAGTTATTTTGAACGTGGAGTTGTAACATACAGCAACGCTGCAAAAGTAGAACTATTAAAAGTTGATGAAGATACAATTATGGAAAAGGGAGCCGTTTCACAGGAAGTTGCTATGCAAATGGCAGCAGGTATAAAATCTATTAGCGGGGCAGATATTGGAATTTCTCTTACGGGAATTATGGGACCAACCGGTGCCTCTACAAATAAACCGGTTGGCACTGTTTACATTGGTTATTGTGATGCAAAAGTTTGTACGGCAAAAAGATTTCAGTTTGGTGATGATAGAATTTTAAATAAACATCGCTCAACACAGGCTGCATTGGAAATGTTGAGAAGAAATTTACTCGGGATTCCACTTGATGATTAGATTGTTCGTAGCACTTAATATTCCTGAAAATATAAAGACGCAATTAATTGATCTTAGAGATTCAGTTGCGGGTTCAAATTACAAATGGGAAGCAAAAGAAAAATTACACTTAACAATTAAATTCATTGGCGATTTTCCGGAAGCACAATTAGATTCGATTATTAATGAATTAAATTTTATAAAAACTTATTCTGCACTTATTTGTTCGATAAAAAAGTTTGGATTCTTTTTCAGAGATAAAAATCCATCAATTTTGTGGGCGGGATTGGAGGTTGAAAAAACAATTTCTGAAATTGTTGATAAAACAGAATCATTATTTGAAAAATATTCTATCCCAAAAGAGAATAGAAAATTTAATCCGCATCTAACTTTACTTAGAATTAAAAATGATCCCGGAATTAACTTTGTTAACAGTTTCAAAAATTTTACATTTGAGCCGATAGATTTTACAGCAAACTCATTCTCACTTTATAAAAGCGAATTACATCCGTACGGATCTAAATATTTTGAAATTAAAAATTATAAACTTAAACAACTGGAGTAAAGATGGCTACCGATAGAGAACAAAAACTAAAAATAATTGATGATACTATTGCCGGTATCGAAAAAACTTACGGCAAAGGTGCAATTATGAAACTTGGCGACGGTATTGTGAATGATATCGAAGCTATACCGACAGGCGCTTTATCTTTAGATATTGCACTTGGAATCGGTGGCATACCACGCGGCAGAGTAACTGAAATTTACGGACCTGAATCGAGTGGAAAAACAACACTTTGCCTTCACATAATTGCCGAAGCTCAAAAAATGGGCGGGCTTGCCGCATTTATAGATGCTGAACATGCGCTCGATGTTAATTATGCAAAACGTCTTGGTGTTGATACTGCTAATCTTCTTATCTCACAACCGGATTTTGGTGAGCAGGCTTTGGAAATTACGGATACGCTTGTTAGAAGCAATGCTCTTGATGTTATAGTTATAGATTCAGTTGCAGCGCTTGTACCGCGTTCTGAAATTGAAGGTGAAATGGGCGATGCAACTATGGCTGTTCAGGCAAGATTGATGTCTCAGGCATTAAGAAAACTTACAGGTGCAATTTCAAAATCAAAAACTTCGGTAATTTTTATCAATCAATTAAGAAGTAAAATTGGAGTGATGTTTGGAAATCCCGAAACAACAACCGGAGGAAACGCACTTAAATTTTACGCTTCCGTTAGAATTGATATAAGAAGAATTGCTGCAATTAAAGATGGCGAAGAAGTGATCGGTAACAGAACAAAAGTTAAAATTGTTAAAAGCAAAGTTGCTCCGCCATTTAAACAAACCGAGTTTGATATTTTATATAATGAAGGGATTAGTAAATCCGGAGATCTGATCGATCTTGCAACCGAACTTGGAATAATTAAAAAAGGCGGCGCGTGGTTTACTTACGGTGAAGATAGAATTCAGGGCAGGGAACAGTTTAGACAAAAATTAATTGAATTTCCGGATATGTATAAAAGTCTTGAGAAAGATATAAAAACCAAACTTGGGTTACCGGGATTTAAGAGTGAAACTGCATCAGAAGAAAAACCTGAAGAGAAATCCAAAGGGAAGAAAAAATAATCGGGTTGAAATCGTTAAATGAAAATCAGCAGGGTAATAAGTAAAGATGAAAAAAATGTTATAGTTTATTTTGATAATGATAATAAACTGATTATATCCGAAGATGTATTTTATCAAAGCGGTTTGAGGAAAGGTGATGAAGTTTCCGAAGACCGCTTTTCTTTTTTTGTTGAACAGAATATTATTTATCATATCAAACAAAGAGCTTTATCTTATCTTTCAAGAAGGTTTCATTCCGAAAGGGAGTTGTTAATAAAATTAAAAAGTAAATCTTATGATGAAAGATTAATCAAAATTGTTTTATCCGATTTGAAAGAAAAAGGATTTATCGACGATCAGATTTTTGCTTCACATTTTATTGATGAAAAACTAAGTAAAAAACGCTGGGGTAAAAATAAAATAAAAGCGGCTCTTTTCAGTAAGGGTGTAAATGGTTCTGTAACAGATGAAATTTTATCAAAGGTTGATAATGATAAATCCGAATTTGATTTGGCTTTTGAGTTAGCTGAAAAAAAATTAACACAGTTACAAAAACGAAATGTTGAAGAAAAAAAATATCAGCAAAAAATTTCCGCTTTCTTAATTTCACGCGGATTTGATTTTGAGACTTGCCGTGCTGTTTGTAATAAAATTCTTAAACAGGATTTTAGCTGACGGGTTTGATTTGATCTTTAAGTTTGATTAAAAATTGTTTGAGTTCAGGTAAAGTAATTTTTTCAAATGCTTCATTTAGATTAACCCACTTCCGCTTCCGCAAGTTTTTTTCGGGATAATCCTTTAGTTCTTTTGTAACTTCCATAGAAAAAACACGAATCAGTGATGTACCGTTTTTCTTCTTTGATTCAAAAGAGCCAAGCTCTACGGTTTCGTTTTCCCCAATAACACCGGCTTCTTCGTAAGCTTCTTTTTTTGCGGATTCAAACGGCGAAAAATTAAATTCAATAAAACCTTTGGGAAAAATCCATTTTTTCTTTCTTATCGAAGTAATAATTAAAACATCCAGTTCGCCTTCATTTAAGCGGTACGGAATAACACAGGATTTGCTAAAATCATAAACTGTTTTGTCTAGTTCTTCCATCAATTTCAAAAATTATTTTTTTAGTTTTATGTATAAGTATTTTATAAATAAAAATAACCTATTGTTTAATTAGATAAAAATATTATACTTCTATACTTCTGAATTTAGTGAGGCGCTTATCAAAAAATTTTTACCATATAATTTGTTAGATTAAATTAAATTTTGTTATCTATATCACCACTCAACTCTGTTTGTTGTATCTGCAAAGGCTTTTGGGTAATTTTAAAAAGATAAATTAAAACACTTTCCGAAAATTATAAACTAAAAATACAAAGGAGTATAAAATGGCTTTAAAAGTTGGAGATAAAGCACCAGATTTTACATTATTTAATCAAGATGGTGAACCGGTATCATTGCACGATTTTAAAGGGAAAAAAGTTGTTGTTTTATTTTTCCCGGCTGCAAATACAGGTGTTTGCACAAAAGAGATGTGTACTTTTAGAGATGAACTTAAAGTTTTTGAAGATGTTAACGCTCAGGTATTGGGAATAAGTGTTGATACTCATTTTGCACTAAAAATGTTTCATGAAAAAAATAATTACAATTTCCCGTTGCTAAGTGATTTTAATAAAAAAATTATTGCGGCTTATGATGTTGTATTAGACGTTTTTGTTCCGGGTACATTTGATTACTTAGGAGTTGCAAAACGTGCTGCTTTTGTTGTTGATGAAAATGGTATTTTAAAATATGTTGAAGTACTTGCCAGCCCTGGTGATGAACCAAATTATGAAGCAATTAAAAAAGTATTAAGCTAAAAATTATTGGAGTAGTTAAAATGCCGGAAGTAGGAAAAAAAGCTCCTGATTTTACTTTACTTGATCAGGATGGGAAAAAAGTTTCTTTAAAAGATTTTGCAGGCAAAAAGGTAGTATTGTACTTTTATCCAAAAGACAATACTTCCGGCTGTACAAAAGAGGCTTGCAGTTTTAGAGATGATTTTCCAAAATTTAAAAAATCAGATGCAGTAATTCTTGGTGTTAGTCCTGATTCTGTCGGTTCACACAAAAAATTTATTGAAAAATATGATCTTCCGTTTATTCTTCTTTCCGATGAAGATAAGATAGTGCTTGAAAAGTACAACGTATGGAAAGAAAAAAGTATGTACGGCAGAAAATATATGGGTGTTGAAAGAACCACATATATTATTGATGAAAATGGAAAGATTAAAAAAATATTTAATAAGGTAAAAGTTGACGGACATAATTTGGAAGTGATGGAAGCGCTAAAGGATTAAATATGGTTTACATTACAAGAAGAGAAACGTTTTCTGCTGCTCACAGACTTTACCAGGCTGGATTGAGTGATACAGAAAATTTTGAGTTGTTCGGGAAGTGCAGCAATCCAAATTGGCATGGACACAATTATACTTTGGAAGTTGTTGTTGCCGGAGAAATTAATCCGGCAACAGGATTTGTTATCGATATAAAGCAACTTAAAGAAATTATACATAAGTATGTAATCAGTAAAGTTGATCACAAAAATTTAAATATCGATACAGATTTTATGAAAGGTTTGATTCCGACATCAGAGAATATTGTTATACAAATATGGAAGCAGCTTGTAGATAAAATTCCTAACGGCAAATTAAATTCGGTAAAACTATTTGAAACAGAAAACAATTACTTCGAATATTGCGGAGAATAAATTGAATAAAAATAAAACAATGAATCTTGTAAAAGATTTAATTACTGAAATTGGTGAAGATCCGAACCGTGAAGGATTGAAAAGCACTCCTAAAAGAGTAGCTGAAGCGTATGAGTTTTTAACAAAGGGATATGATCAGGATATAGAAGATGTTTTGAACGGTGCAATCTTCACCGAAAAATATGATGAAATGGTGTTGGTTAAGAATATTGATTTTTACAGTTTATGCGAACATCATCTGCTACCGTTTTACGGAAAGATTCACGTTGCTTACATTCCAAATGGTAAAATTGTTGGCTTGAGTAAAATTCCCAGAATAGTAGAAGTGTTTGCCCGAAGACTTCAGGTTCAGGAAAGAATGACCCAGCAAATTGCAGATACAATTGATAAGTATTTGCAGCCTATCGGAGTTGCAGTTGTTTCGGAAGCTAATCACATGTGTATGATGATGCGAGGTGTTGAAAAACAAAATTCTTCAGCAACATCAAGTGCAATGCATGGTGTATTTAAAGATGATGCAAAAACCAGGACTGAATTTCTTAACTTAATCTCTTTGCAGAGCTTATGATAAAAAATAAATCAGGTGTTTGGATTACCGGAGCGAGTTCAGGGATAGGCAGATCAACAGCAATTGAATTTGCAAAAACCGGTTCTAAGGTTTTTGTTTCTTCAAGAAGAGTGAATGAATTAGAAAGATTAAATTCAGAATTAGAAGAGCAAAATCTTTCCTGTGAAATTTTTCCTTGCAACATTGCCTCATATCAAAATGTTGATCAGGTTGTAAAAAAAATTACGGCAAATCATAAAATAGATTGTCTTGTAAACAATGCCGGAATAACGTCTTTCAAACTTGCAGAAGAAAACTCAATCAATGAGATTAATGAAATAATTAACATTAATCTTCTTGGTTCTATTTACACAATTAAATCTGTTCTTCCTGTTATGATTGCAAACGGCGGCGGAACAATCATAAATATTATTTCGGTCGTTACAAAAAAGGTCTTTACACAAAGTACTGCTTATTCTGCTTCAAAATGGGGATTATTAGGCTACACTAACGCATTGCGTGAAGAAGTGAGACAATATAATATTCGAGTTATTAATGTTATTCCCGGTGCTACAGAAACTCAGATCTGGTCTAAAGAAATCAGGAATCAGCATTCGGATAGGATGATTCCAAGTGAAGAAATTGCCCGTACTTTGGTCTGGGCTTTTTTACAAAAAGAAAATTTAGTTACGGAAGAAATTCTTATTCGACCAATCCAGGGTGATCTGTAAAAAAAGCCGGCATTACCCGGCTTTATAGTTAAACTGAAAACTGAAATTTATCTTTATTAGTTACCAGGTTCTTGCATCTTATCTTTCATACAATCATTCATTCTATCTTTAATACCGTCTTTTATTCTCATTTTCATTTTATCTTTTTTCAACTGCATATCTTTCCAAATTTCTTTTTGTTTAGCATCTAATTGATCGTAAACATCCATCTGATGATTAATTCTTTCAAGTGCGATCTTACCTCTGATTTCTTCAATCTCTTTAGTTACATTTATCATATCATTTCTTTGGATAACATCACCAGAAAGTATTTTTTCTTTTTGCAACTCTTTTTTCTTTAATGCAGAAGTTAAATCAATCAGGTTTTCCTGATGTTGTAACTTTAATTCAGTAATCTTTTTTTCTTGCTCAGGAGTTAATTGCAGTTTATTTTTAATCATTTCCCGCATATTATCACGATTTCCTCTATCCTTCATTTGGGAATAAGAAACTGAATTAAAGAGCAATACTACAAGCAATGATAATGCTACATATTTTAGATTTTTCATCTTTTTACCTTCTGGTTATTTATGGATTATTTTTGTTCATTTGACAAACAAAACTTATTTTAGGTTTAAAGCAAGTTAAATTAAACCTTAAAATGTTGATGCTTGTCTAATAAAGTAACTAACTAAAGCTGTATGCAAGATTTGACCAATGATAATGATTTTGAACTCATAAGGGGTTTTATTCAAGGGGATGAATCTGCATTTAACAGGTTAGTGATAAAATATCAGGAAAAGATTTATTGGCATGCCCGAAGAATGACAGGAAATCATTTAGATGCTGATGAAGTATTGCAGGAAGTTTTAATTGTTCTTTATCAAAAACTTAAGACGTTTGAATTTAAATCTTCTGTTTATACTTGGATTTATACAATTACCAATACCAGAAGTATCAACTTTATAAATAAAAACAAGATCAGGAGTTTTTTAACTCTTAATGAAATTAAAAACTATGCAGACGATAGTAAAAATATTTTAACAAATTTAGAACAAAGACAAAAATTAGAATTGATAGAAAAGTCACTTCAAAAATTACCGGTAAAACAGAGAGAAGTTTTTATAATGAGAAACTATGATGAAATGTCTTACGAGGAAATTTCACAAGTTACGGGTAAAAGTATTGGCACATTAAAAGCAAATTATTTCCATGCTTTTAATAAAGTAAAGGAGTTAATAAAAAACTATGAATAACGACGAAAAATTTTCAAAATATTTATTTAATGAAATGAGTGAAAATGAAAAACATAGTTTTGAAGATGAATTAAAATCATCCGGACAAATGAAAGACGATTTTGAAAGCTATCAAAAAGTAATTGAGTTAGTTAAGGAAACAAAAAATATACAATTGGATGTTCAATACACCCGGAATATAATTCCGGAGTTCAGGAGAAAATTAGAAAAAAGAAACCATCCATCGGTTTTTGTAAAATTTGGATATGTGTTTGTAGCATTATTTTTTGCAGTATTTGGTTATTCAATTGTTACAAAAGTGCTTACTGAAAAACAAGATTTACAAAAAGTATATTCAGATTTAACAAATGATGAAGTAAGCTATTTAGCTGCTGAAATGAATATCGGATTGGGAAATGATTTTGATGAAAATACTATCGAAAAAATTGATTCAGTGTATAATTATAAATTGTATGAAAATGTTATTGAATCATTAAATCATAGCATCAAAAAGACTTCTGAAGAATTTAATCTTAACGAACTTGACCAGTATTTAACTGATAAAGATATAGACCTGATTTTTGCTGAATTAACCGATAAAGAAATTATACAAAGGTAAAATATGAAATCATTATATTTTTTAATGGCATTGCTTTTAAGTATCAACATCGTTTCTTTTCCTCAGCAGGATAATAAAAAGATGATGAAGCAAAGAAGCAAACTTCATCAACTTGAAAAGATAAAACTTATTGAAGAACTAAATTTAGATGAAGATACTTCAGTTAAATTTTTTGCAAGACGAAATGAAATGCAAAGGGAAGTGGAATCGTTGGAAGATAAGGCTGATGATATTTTAAAGAAACTCGAAACGAATCTTGGATCTAATGATAAAGATGCCGAAACAACACAAAAACAATTAATAAATGAATTGATGAATATTAAAGAAAAAAGTGAAACTGTTAAAAGACAGTTTATATATTCATTAAAAGATATTTTAACGACTGAAAAAATTGCCAGATATATAGTCTTTGAACAAAAATTTCGTGAAGAAATAAGAAGGATTATTCTGGATAAAAGACATCGCCAAACAGATTAGTCTATTAAAAATAGTTCAGACCCATTAAAAGTATTGATTTTCTAAAGCTTGTATCATATTTTGACACCTCGAAATTTGCGGAAGTGGTGAAATTGGTATACACGCTATCTTGAGGGGGTAGTGCCTTAATTGGCGTACGGGTTCAAGTCCCGTCTTCCGCACGTTAGTGAGCATTTTTGTTTAACAAATCTCAGGAAAAAATAAAATGACAAGTAACAAATTTTTCTATACAATTTTCTTCTTATTATGCTTTTCTATTATCGGGATTGCACAGGATATGAAACCTGAAGCCGGAAAACTTTACAATGAAGGTAATGCATTACTTAAAAGTGGAGATGCAAACGGTGCGGTAGAAAAATATAATGGGGCTCTTCAGATAGAAAAAGACTATAGAATTTTTTATCAAAAAGGAGTTGCTCTTAAAAAAGCAGGTAAACTTGATGAGGCTAAAACTGCATTTGAAGAATCTTTAAAATTAAATAAAGATTTTGAAGGCGGGTTAAATGCTCTTGGTGGTGTTTATTTCTCGATGGGAAACTATACTGCTTCTATAGAGAATTTTGAAAAAATTCTGAATTCCAACGCTAACAGCAATGTAAAAAGCAAAGTAAAGAAAAATGTTTCGCTTGCTTACGCAAAATTAGGCAATGAAGCTCTTACAAGCGGAAGTGCCGAAAAAGGAATTGAATACTTAAAAAAAGCTGTCGAAAATGATAATTACGACGCAGCATATCTTTCTTTGGCTAAAGTTTATTCAGAATTAGGAAAATGGAATGAATCAATTGCTGCTGCCGAAAACGCTTTAAAGTACAGATCTAAAATTTCTAAAGGCGGACCTTATTTTTATATGGGTATCTCTTATCGTGGAAAAGGTGATACAGCAAAGGCAAAAGATATGTTCAAACAAGCATCTACTGACCCTAGTTACAAGAAAACTGCAGAATATGAATTAGGTTCAACAAAATAGATTGAAATAAATTTTTAGAACCGAGCCCTCGGAAACGAGGGCTTTTTTTATGACCATTTTGTAATTATTATATCGACCAAAACAGCTAAATTTGAAATATTATTTTAATACTTTTCTTTAAAAGATTCCTTTATTTTGTTTACTGGCTTGATTTTATGAAAATTCGGATTAATATTTACCAAAACGAATTAAAAACTAAATCCATATTTCTTTAATTCTGTTGGCAAAAGGAGAATATTTCTATTTATGGCTATTATTTTTATCCATCCGAATCTTTTATAAAGGATTGATATGCTCAAACATCTGGCAATTTTTATTTTATTCATATTTAGTCCAATTATAATTCACTCTCAAACTGTATCAGAAAAATATGATGCAGCAATGGTTGCATTCCATCAACAACAATATGCTCAATCAAATAGATTGTTTGAGGAATTTTTCAGCGATTACAAAATAATTGATGAAATTTATGCAACTGCAAAATATTACTCAGCCGAATCACTTTTAAAACTTGGCAGAAAAGATGAATCAGCAATTACATTTGAGTACCTTGTTACAAATTATTTCTGGTCTAATTATCGTGATAAGTCCTTATACAATCTCGGTCTGATTTATTTTTCAGAAGGCAAATACGAAAAATGTCGTTTAAGATTCAAGTTACTGCTTAAGGATTACCCTGAAAGTGAATTTGTTGGAAGTTCACTTTATTGGATTGGTGAGTCGTATTCCGAAGAAAATAAACTTGATGAAGCAATTCAATTCTTGCAAGAAGCAGTTACCGATAAGCGGAATAAAAGTTTTTCAGACTATTCAGTATATACACTTGCGAATGTTTATGAAAAAACGGGTGACTATGAAAACGCAGTAAAATATTATGATATGCTGCTCACAAATCATAAAAATTCCAAACTTACTAATTCTGCTCAAATAAGAATTGGTATTTGTTACTTTAAATTAAAAGACTATCAATCTTCAATCCTTGAATTAAAAAATCCTAAGCTTACAAATTTACCCAATGATGTATATTCTGAAAGCTTGTATTTATTGGCAACTTCATATTATCGCGTACAGGAATATCCGGATGCTGAAGAGACTTATCTCGAAGTTTTAAATAAATTTCCTTCGTCTGCTTATGTAAGAGATTCAAAATATGGGTTAGCCTGGACTTATTTTCAGCAAAAGAAATATAACGATGCTTTTGTTCAGTTTGATGATTTATCCGCTGGAGAAGACAGTTTATCCATTAAATCCTTTTTTTGGAAAGCTGAATGTAAAAGATACCTCGGTGTAAATGATCAAGCTAACTTAATCTATAAACAATTTCTTGAAAAATATCCGAATGATCCGCTGGCAAAAGAAGCTCAATATCAAATTGGTGTTGTTTATTATAATGAAAATAATACAGACCTTGCATCGAGGTATTTATTATCTGCCAATTCTTCAGAGGATAACAATGTTAGAGCAAAAGCTTTCACTCTTCTCGGTGAAATTGAGTTAAGTAAAAAAAGTTATAAAACAGCAAAGAATTATTTTGAAATGGTTACGGGATTTGACAGTATAGATAACAGCGTGAGGAGCAGAGCATTGATCGGTTTAGGTATTGCGCTTTATAACTTAAACGATAATAAAACGGCTATACAATATTTAAAACAAGTTGATGAAAAAGATCCTTCCTTTGAACCGCAAAAATTGAATTTCTTTCTCGCAGAAAATTATTTTGCAGCAGGCGATTTTAAAAATGCTTTAAGCAGATATACTCAGTCAATTGGAGATGACAAAGATTTAACATCCCAAAGTTTGTATGGAAAAGCTTACAGCTATTTTAATCTTGGTGATTATGAAAATGCAAGTTATTTATTTGCTGATTATGTGAAGAAATACCCTAAAAATAAAAGAATTAACGATGCAAAATTAAGACTTGCTGATAGCTACTTCGGCAGTAAAAATTTTGCAGCTGCAAGCAGAGTTTACCATGAATTATTTAGTTCAGATGCTAAATTAAGTACCGATCC
The DNA here is from genome assembly GCA_049294175.1 of Ignavibacteriaceae bacterium. GTDB lineage: Bacteria > Bacteroidota > Ignavibacteria > Ignavibacteriales > Ignavibacteriaceae > IGN3. The sequence goes on from JBAQCL010000038.1 coordinate 15,541, forward strand.
ATATGCTCGTTATCAATATGCACAAGCATTGTATAAATCCGGCAAAGTGAATGACGCAATTATTGAGTTTACTACAATTCAGGAAAAATTCCCAAGTTCGGAATATGCTGATGTTTCTCTTTATACAATTGGATGGATATATTTTCAAAGAGGTGATTTCCCTGAAGCAATTTCGCAATACAGGGTTGTTTTAGCTAAATATCCTAAAACAACATTGGAACCAATTGTAGATTATTCTGTTGGTGATGCATATTTTAATATGAGCAAGTATGATTCTGCAATAGTCAATTATGAAAAAGTAATCTCACAATTTCCATCATCAAATTATGTCTTTGATGCTGTAAACGGAATTCAATCAAGCTATGTTGCAAAAGGTAACCCGGAAAAAGCCGTTTCGTTTCTTGGAGAATTCACTTCAAAAAACCCAAACCTAAATTATTCCGATCAGCTTCTGTTTAAAAAAGGTGAAATTTATTATAGCCTTGGTGAATACGAGAAGGCTAAACAGGCTTACAAGGATTTTACTTCAACATATACTAAAAGTAAACTAATTCCGGATGCATATTATTGGATTGGAAAGAGCGCCCAAAGCTTGGGGCAAAGTGAAGAGGCAATATTTAATTTTGATAAAGTTTTTAGGAATTATAAAGACTCGGACCTTTCCGGTTCGTCAGTTCTTGAGATAGGCAATGTTTTAAGAACCAATAAAAAGTTTGATGATGCGATAAAGATTTACGATAGCGGTGTAAATGAATTGAAAAAATCACCCAAAGTTCCTGAGTTATTGTTTAATAAAGGTCAGACGTTTCTGGAAATGAATAAATATCAGGAAGCATACTCTGTTTTTGATGAAGTAAACATGTATTATCCTGAAAGTATTTTTGCTGATAAATCAAAATTTGAATTAGCATTAATTGAAATGGCTGCCGGAAGATATACAAATGCAGATGGTTATTTGTCAACCCTTGCAGAAAAAAGGACTGATGATGTTGGGGCAAAAGCTCAATACTATTACGGGCAATCACTTTTTGATCAGGCTAAATACAATGACGCCATTACTGAATTGGTTAGAGTGCGGACAGTTTTTCCCCGGTATGATGAATGGGTAACTAAATCTTATTTGCTGCTCGGTGATTGCTATGTTAAACTTAACGATAAAAGAAATGCGGCTGAAATGTATCGGGCTGTTTTAGCCAAACATAGCGGTACTTCTTATGGTGATGAGGCACTTCAGAAATTGAGGAAAATACAATGAAGTTTAAATTGATTTTATTAGTTCTATTTTTTTCATTTATCACTTTTGCACAGGAAGATAGACAAAAAAATCCAAACGTTGAGTTGCCTGATTTTGTAATTACAGGCACAAGTAAAGTAAGTATAAATAAGGTTGATAAAATTAAACCGGATTTTGTTTCAACAATTTCCGAAGAATTTTTAAAACCGTCTTATTCGCCCGAAGAATTGAAGATTGGTGATTTCTCAAATCCAATTAAGAGCGATATGAGTTTTTTGGATCAAGTAAATTATTTCAAAGGAAATATACATGCTGGAATCGGGCTTTATACAATTCCAACATTAGGTGTAAATTATGCCCAACCTTTTACAAACGGAATTGTTGAGGGAATGTTTGATGGTGCTTTTACAAGAGCTTATGTTGATAATAGTGACAAGTACAAAACAAGAGCAGCATTTAATTTACTTTATTGGTCAGATATTGAAAGCCAGTTTTTTCCCGGAACACAATTTAATCTAAACGGAAATTACGGCACCACAAGTTTTAAATTTTTTGCTTCCGATAGTCCTAAGCAAAAAAGAAGTATTAATTCCGGTAAAATTGAAGCGGCAATAAAAAATGATTTTAACAGGAATTTTTTATTAGGATTAACTATCACCGACAACGTTGCTAATATATCACAGGAGGAGTTTAGCGAGAATAATTTGAGGTTAAAAGGTGAAAGTTTAATTAAGTTTTCTTCATTCAATCTTGGTGTTGCTGTTGATTATAGAAACCATTACATCAAAAATCTTTTAGGAAATGATTCCGGGCAGGACTTCTTTTTAATCAGACCCACTGCAGGGTTTCAGTTTACCGAATTAGTAAAAGGATCATTCGGCTGGACTTTTTCCAGAGGCGCTGGAAACACTTATAATGCACTCTATGCTTCAGCAGCTATAAAGCTTGATAAAAATATTACGCTTTTTGGTGAGTACGCACCGATAGCAGAATTTCAAAGTCCCGGTAGCATTTTATTAAAGAACAATTATTTTAAAGTTGATAGTATCGGCAGCATTTATTGGGAAAAGAAAAACTCATTTACCGCTTCTATTAAATATGAGTACGATAAATATTTTCAGATTGACGGAGGATTTAATTATTTCGCCTCTGATGATTACCCATATTTCATTAGCTCATCCGAGTCAGGTAAATTTGAATTAAGTTATGCAAATGTCAAAAGTATAAGTCCTTTTGTCAACTTTTTATTTTATTTGGGACCGGCAGGTGAATTTTACAGTTCCATAAAATTTTCGGATGTTACAGATGATAACGACAACTATATTCCATATATACCTAAATTTGAATTGGATGCAGCCTATAGCTATAAATTTACTCCGGAAATAAAAGGCTCAGCTAAACTTGTTTATCTTTCTAAAAGATATTCCGACTTAGAAAATAAAATATCTATTGGTGATTATGTAGATTTAGGTTTATCGGTCATCTATACTTACAGTAACAATCTTGATTTTACGATTGATGTTAATAACATTTTAAATCATAAGAATTATTATTGGAATGCTTACAAAGAAATTCCACTCGATGTTATTCTGGGAATAAATTATCGTTTATAGTTTTTAATTAAAAGTAAATATTATCGCTATGGCAGTTTGTTTTATTCTAAATAAATGTAATTGAAATGACAAAAGCAGAATTAATAATTAAGTTTTCAAATATTGCTGGCATTATTGAAACAGATGCGAAAGTTTTTTTTGAATTACTTTTAAAAAGATTATCTGCTGTCCTTAAACCTGGTCAATCGATTAATATTATTCAATTCGGATATTTCCATCTTATAAAAGGTAAAATCAAAAAACCTGCTTTGCAGTTTGGCGATGATGAAAACCCGGAAGAGGTGATAGATATTATTCTTTATTCCGAAGAAGAAAAATTAAGTAATTCCGAAACAAAAGGATTCGTTTTCAATATCCCGTTTATTGATGAAGATGATCGTCATCCGGTAGATTCATATTTTAGTTTAAGCATCGGCAAACCATTAATTCCGCTAAGGGGAGTATCAACCGATAACCCGTACATCCCAACTTCAGGTTTTGAATATAGAAGATTTCTCGAATCAAAAGTTGATGAACTTATCACGCATTCAAAAATTATTTCGTTTCAGGAACAATTTCCGACTTTAATTATTGATGCCAGTTCGTATAATTCTAACCAGGTGCATTTAGAAAAAAACGAAGATGCTTTAGATATGTTGCTGCCTGATCAAGAAACTACTGAGCAGGTTGCAGAAGCAAATGAAGCAAATGAAGAAAATATTGTAAAAAATATAGCGTGGGATTTTGGCGAAGACCTTTCAAAAAAAATATCTGCTCAATCGATTCTTGAACTTGCTGATGAAAGAATTAATAACTTTTCTTTAGAGATCAGTAATAAATCAGATCCTGAAAAAGAAATAAAAAGTATTGCTGATGAAGAAAATGTTCTTGATAAACTTTTAGAGAATGATTTGGGAAACGATAAAGAAAAAGAAGATTCAAACTTAGAAGCTTCAACTATCGATTTAATTGAAAATAACAACTTTGATAAATCATTAAACAATCTTGGTTTATCTGAAGCAGAAAAATTATTAGATGAATTAAATGATTTTGAAGAAGTAATTTCTGATATTCCTGACACGAAAGGTTTAGAGGAAGAAGTTTCAGACGAGGAATTTTGGAAATCCGCTTCAAAATTGTTTGAAACTTATAATCCGCCTGAAATGAGATCGGCAGAAGATGATGAATTTACGGAAGTAAAATCCACTACCTCTAATCTTGGCGAATATTCTACAAAAAGAAATAAAATCGATATTGCAATTGACAAAAATAATGATGATCAAATTGAGGATGATTATTCAGTATCGGATGAAAATATAAATTTGCACACTCAACATAAAAGTAAAAAGTGGATATTAATTGTCTTTCCGTTACTATTAATTTTAGTTGCTGCGGCATTTTATTGGTACTTTCAGATCAACAAAAAAAGTTTTAATGAAATAAAAGTGAATCAACAGTCACTTAAGTCTGAAAATGCAAATATTATTGAAAGAGATTATAAGATACCCGTAACATATCCTTATATGCCTGAAAGTACGATCGGAACCGGTAATAATGTTGAAGAAAAAAACGCGGGAAAACAGGAAAAGTCTGAATCCAAATTAGAAAATAATATTTTACAAAATCAGCCGCCTGAAGAAACAAAGAGCAATACAAAGCTAACAGAAAAAAAAATGCTTCCGGATGGAATTCCGGTTACAGTTGGCAGTAATATCTATAAATATGGAGAAACTTATGTAGTGCAGGTTGCATCATTCAGATCAAATTCAATTGCAGAGAATGAAGCAGGAAAATATAAAAACAAAGGATTTAATGCTTTTGTGGAACCTGTAAATATTCCTGATCGTGGTTTATGGTACAGAGTAAAAGTTGGTAATTTTTCATCGATAGATGAAGCTAAAAGCTTTGTCTCTAAAAATTTTCGATAATTCAATTATAAAAGGATAAATATGAACTTATTAGATATTTTCTTAAAAGGTGGTTTTATAATGTGGTTTATTCTGTTAAGCTCAATTATTGGCTTAGCGGTTGTTATAGACCGTTTTATTGTTTTGCGAAGAGCAAAAATTAATGTTCCGGCTTTTATGGTTAGGATAAGAGGCTTTATTAAGAAAAAAGATATTTCAGGAGCTATTAGCTATTGCATGCAGGAAAAATCCCCGGTTGCAAATATTGTTCGCAAAGGATTGAAGAAATACAGATACGGTCATGATAGAGTTAAAGATGCAATTGAAAATGCCGGAAGTCAGGAAATAAGTAAACTTGAAAAAGGTTTGCCCGTGCTTGCAAGTGTTGCCGGTATTGCTCCTTTACTGGGATTTTTGGGAACAGTAACAGGAATGATTCAGGCTTTTATGACAATACAGGATCTTGCTGGTGCCGCAAATCCAAGTGATCTTGCAGGTGGAATTTGGGAAGCATTAATTACTACAGCATTTGGTTTGATAATCGGTATTCCTGCTTTGGCATTGTACAATTATTTTTTAAGCTCGGTAAAAAAATTAGTTGGCGAAATGGAAACAGTTGCAAATGATGTTATTGATGTAATTCAGGAAAGTGGAAAAGATGAAGCGGATACTGACGATGAAATTGAAATGGAATTGTAGGTAAAAAAATGAAATTTAAAACTTCAAATCAGCCAATGAGCATTTTTGCGTATTCTTCCTTAACAGATATTGTAATGCTTCTGCTCATTTTCTTTTTACTTACTTCGCAGTTTGTTATTCAAACAGGAGTAAAGGTTAAATTGCCCGGCTCCAAAATGAATGAGAAATCTGATATTTCCATGATGGTTGTTACGTTAACATCGGGCGGAGGAATTTATGCAGGCGAGGACGAGATAAGTATTGATCAACTGCCGGCAAAGCTTGGTGAGATGAAATCCCAAACAAGTCAGGATAATCTAATTATCAGGGCAGATAAAACCGTAGCGATAGATTTGGTTATTAAAGTAATTGATGCGGCAAAAATTTCTAACATAGAAAAGTTTACGATAGAAACTGAAAAAGAGCAGCCTTAATATGTATCTGTCAAATCAAAATATCACACGATTTTCTTATTCATCTTCTATTTTATTTCATGTAATCCTGTTGATTTTATTTTTAATAATAAATTTTACAATTGAATACACACCAAAAGATTATGTCGAATTATCATTCGGCATTTCCGGAGAGCAGGGTTCTTCTGGAGCAATTGGTGATCAAATTGATAAGACCGAAGAATTGGCTAAACCTGAACAAGAAACAGTAACCGAGAATAAAAGTAAAGAAGTAAAAGAGGTTGAACTTCCGAAATCGAAAAACACTGAAAAGGAAAATGTAATTGTTCCGGCACAAAAAGATAAAGAGATAAAAACCGAGACAAAGAAAGAAAATACAAAACAGGAAAACTCAAGTACATCAAACACAGGGCAGGGAAATCTTGCAAAAGGGGAGGGAAGTTTTGGTTTTGATATTCAGTGGGGCGGCAGCGGAACGAGAAAAATTTACAGTTACAGTTTACCTGAATATCCGGAAGGTGTGAATAAAGAAATTGATATCAAACTTAAGTTTACAATTAAACCTGATGGAACAGTTGGGTCAATATTTTTGTTATCAAAAGCTGATACGAGATTGGAGAATGCTGCAATAAATTCTTTGTGGCAATGGCGATTTGAACCACTTACTTCTACTCAGCAGCAAGCGGATCAGTCAGCGGTTATTGTTTTTCCGTATCGGTTGCAATAGGCTCATCTTTATAATAAAATTTATAAAAGAAATATTCTGCAAACGATAAAATAGTTAGTGAGAAAGTGTCCCGGTTGAATTGAATGCCCAAGCCTTTGGGTTCCATAATTAATTTTGCGATTACTCCTGCAATTGTCCAGCCCACTGCAAAAAGAATAGCAATTAATGTTACATTTAATAGTCCTGCAGAAACACTTTCATCCTGCCATTTTTTTGTAAAAATGATAAGAGCAAAAATTAAGTGGGCAAAAAATATTAAAGCCGTAATCAAAGTTAATTCCCTTTGTTTGTTACATTACGATTTGCAAGATTCATTCCAAGCAATCCACCGATCATTCCAAATAATGAATTAATTATAAAATTGCTGAATAAAATAAGTACGAGATATAAAAATGAAAATCCTGTTTTCTCTATTTCCTTAGCAATGTTTTTCATTAGTTTTAATGAATCATCAATTAATGGACCCAGATTCCACTCTCTCATCAACAATTCCGATTGCGGTAAACTTTGAATAAAATCATTTGTTTTAGTAAAGTAGGTTAAAAGCATCTCAAACAACGTTATGAAGATGGTTGCAACAATACCAGTTAAAAATCCAAGACCTATTCCTTTACCGATGCTTACTTTTTCGATTGAGTGAGTGATTCTTTTATCAAGTAATATTGCAAACACCGCAGCTCCGGGGACTAATAAACAACAGCTAAAATTTTTTATTCCGGGCACTGTTGCCAAAACTGCTGCCGCAAATCCAAATACTAAAGTTGGCAAATATTTTTTGAAATTCATTTATTTGATTTTGTTTGTGTAAAAGAATTTTCAATCGCACTCAAAATATATAGAAATACTACAGAACCGAAAAGAAGACCGGTTAAAGATGCAACAATTTTACTGTAATTATAAAATCCCAGTGAATAAAAAATAACATCTGCCAGCATAGGAATTGAAAATAGGATAAGATAACCGATTTTTATTCTGATCTTCGCTTTTATAAACAGAATTACAAATGAAGTTAACAGCACAGAAAAATATATTCCTGAACATCTTGCGCAAACCAAAAAAGTGCTGTTTCCGCAAACGAAAGATTTATTAACATTCTGATGACAAACTGTTGAGTAACCAAGTTTAAGATACGGATATGCTAAATGAAACATATTAAAATCAAGACATGGGGAAGCAATTCCTGCTGACCAAAAAAGCGCGATCAGAAAAAATAATAATCTTAATAGAAACCTAACTGTAAAGCTATCGTTTACACTTTCCAAATTTAATCGGTAGTGGTTTTATTAAATATCATAATCGAATCATTAGTAAGTAAGTACAGCTTATTATTAAATAATATCGAAGAAACGATATCAGGTATTTCATCCACACCGTTTAGAGTTAGAATTGATATTCTTTTCTCATCTGAATTTAGACTGCTGTAAAAAACTTTATCATCCGAAGTAACAGTCAAATTATTAAATATTATTCTAATGCTGTTAAGTTTTTCACCGCAATTAATTTTATGTATTCCATTTCCGTACTGATCAAAAACCAGAATATTATCTTCATCAATAATAAAAATATTATTGTTTGACGCGATAGCGAGTTGAAGCGGGTTATTAAGCATAAATTCACCTGCGTCAAAACCGCCAAAGTTTTGTTGAAAGTTTCCGTTGAAATCAAATTTTAATGCCCGTTTATTTTCAGAATCGATAAGATAAAGCTCACCTTGATTTGAAGTTGCACAACTTAAGGGATAACCAAAATTTACCTGCGGATCGTCGCTTTCTCGTTTGTAAAGCGATGAAATGTAGTTTAGATTTTTATCAAATCTTTTTATGCGATGATTATTTTTGTCTGCAACATAAACGGCAAGCGGGTCGGCAAATACATCCATCGGATCATCAAATGAGTTTTCGCTCCAGCCATATCCGCCAAAAGTTTTTGTTAAATTTCCTAAAGTATCTAATAAGTATATTTCATCATTGGCTGTATCGGTTATATAAAACAATCCATTCGGTGTTACGTAAAAAGAAGAGGTCATGTTAAAATGTCCGATTGATTCAAGATACTCAAAACTCTGCGTGTATGATACTGAAGTAATCAGGATAAAAAGTAAAAATATTTTTTTCATTCAAATAACTTTCAATTACTGCTTCAAAATAACATAAGATATAAACCAATCTCAAGGCGAATCATATTAAGAAAATGCATTTATATTTGATATTTTCTCAAATTGCTTTTATAGGTATGCTTCGATATATTTCGACCCGAAAATTGTTCTAAAAATCAAATTGTCCCGTGGTGTAATGGTAACACACATGCCTCTGGAGCATGGTTTCGGGGTTCGAGTCCCTGCGGGACAACAATTTAATGTACAATTATAAAGTACTGATATTGTTCATTGTACAGTTTCAATTGTAAGTTATACATTGGCGCGTTCGTCTAGTGGCTTAGGACACCGCCCTCTCAAGGCGGGGATCACGGGTTCGAATCCCGTACGCGCTACAATAATTCTTAAAGTCTTATAGTTTTTAAATAATATTCAGATTGAACTTTATATTTCGCTTATATTTTAAAAAGTATTAAAGACAAAAGTTATTATTACGGTTCGTCAAAAGATTTAGAACAAAGATTGAGAGAGCATAATAGGGGGCGGAGCCGATATACTAAAGGCCATATTCCTTTTGAAATACATTACTTTGAAAGTTTTAGCACAAGAAAAGAAGCGATATTAAGAGAAAATTTTTTTAAGTCTATTGATGGATATAATTGGCTAAAATCTAAAGGAATAATCTAAGAGTAAATGATCACGGTTCTCCCAAAGGGACTCCTATGGAGGAATCCCGTACGCGCTACGATTTTATTTTTTTTGTTTTGATCAGAATCAATTATATATCATTTTTAAGCGGACTTTCAGTTCGCTTTTCTTATTTTAATAATTATGAAAAGATTTAATAAACATATTTTTATATGTGAAAACAAAAGACCGGAAGGACATCCGCGAGGGTGCTGCGCTGATAAAGGAAGTGTTGAGATTAGGGAGTATTTTAAATCAAGACTTAAAGAGCTTGGATTAAATGCCGATATTAGAGTAAATGCTTCCGGTTGTCTGGACGCCTGTGAGTTTGGCGTTTCGGTGGTTGTTTATCCTGAACAGATTTGGTACGGCGGTGTAACCAAGGCTGATATTGATGAGATAATTCAGTCACATATATTGAATAATAAACCGGTTGATAGATTAAAAATAAAACATCCAAGATATAACAAAGATGTCGATAAAGACTGACAAAGTGTTTGCTAAAAAAGTTTTTGATATTCTTAAAAAACAATACCCAAAAGTTAAACCTGCACTTGAATATTCAAATCCCTTTCAACTTTTAATTTCAACAATTCTTTCAGCACAATGCACTGATCAAAGAGTTAACATCGTAACAAAAGTGCTTTTTAAAAAATATCGTACTCCGGGAGATTTTGTTAAAGCTAATATTGAAGAACTTGAAAAAGATATTTTCTCAACAGGTTTTTACAGGCAGAAAGCAAAAAGTATAAAATCTTGCTGTGAAGAATTAATTAATAATCACAAAGGTAAAGTTCCTGCTGATTTTAATGAACTAGTAAAACTGCAAGGCGTTGGAAGGAAAACAGCTTCCGTTGTCGCGGGTAATGCCTTTGGAATTCCCGCAATTGCTGTTGATACACATGTAAAAAGGCTATCAAATCTTTTAGGATTTATTGATTCTCAAAATCCTGATAAGATAGAAATCCGGTTGAAAGAATTATTGCCGGAATCTTACTGGGTAAATGCTTCTCATTGGCTGGCAACTCATGGAAGAAAAATTTGTATCGCAAACAGACCTAAATGTATAGAATGTGTTTTGGCTGACCTTTGCCCAAGTTACAATCCAAAATCTAATAAAAAGAAAGTAGCCTGATGGATAATACAAGAAACAGAGAATATTGTTTATCACTTCTTAAAGAATATACAAAGGGTGATAGTTTATTAAAACATGCTTATGCTGTTGAAACTTGCGTTAGAGCTTATGCTGAAAAATTTAATGAAGATGTTGAATACTGGGGCAACGTTGCTTTGTTACACGATTTTGATTATGAGCAATTCCCAACTGCTGAAGAGCATCCTTTTAAAGGAGCAGAGATTTTAAAAGAAAAAGGATTTGATGAAGTCTTTATAAAATCAATACTTTCTCATGCAGATTATAGCGGCGAACCGCGAGATACTTTATTAAAAAAAGTTTTATTTGCCTGTGATGAATTAGCAGGATTTATTACCGCGGTTACTTATGTTCGTCCCTCAAAATCTGTTCATGAAGTTGAAGTAAGTTCTGTGAAAAAGAAAATTAAAGATAAAGCATTTGCTCGTGCTGTAAGCCGGGATGATATAATTAATGGTGCTGCAGGTCTGGGTATTCCTATAGAAGATCATATTCAATTTTGTATTAACGCTATGAGAAAAAATAGCGAAGCATTAGGATTATGAAAATTGGAGATGTCGTTGAAAATTTTCAATTAACGGGCTAACTAAATAATAGGTTTGACTTGTCTGAAAATTTCAATCAAAATGTATTGCTTATGTTTTATCCAAAAGACAAAACACCGGTTTTCACGGAACAATTACTAAACTATTCAGCGAATCAAGAAGAAGTGAAAAGGTATGATGTAAAAATTATTGGAGTAAACATTGGTCAGGTTAAATAGCACAGAGATTTTTGTTCACAAAATAAAATTGATTTCCTGGTATTGAGTGGTCCGGATAAATGTGTAAGTCGCCAATTTGAAACGCTCAATCTTATTGGTAAAAACAAAAGAAAATTAGTTTTAATAGGTAAAGACAAAAAATTAAAATTTGCAAAATCAACAATTCCAGTTTTATATTATATGCAGGATTTGTTGAAAAAATTTAGAAAAGTACAACTGATATAAAGACTTGACTATTTGCTATCCGTGTGCCTAATTTTGAACTAAAACAAGGAGAATGTTTAGAGATTATTGCTACAGTGCTAAAAAAGTATAATAATTAATCATCTGTTTATTAGTTTAACTGAAATGAAAAGCAATTTCTCTATATTTTTTCTTTTAATCTCTGCGTCATATCTGTTTGCCCAGCAAGATATAAAAGTAATATCCTCTGATTATAATTCAGTCACTATAGAATATTCACCTTCCTATACAGATACTTCCATATATAAAAATGATAATGGAGAATTCAGGAAAGTGGAGCTATTGGATGGTGATATAGAAAACTCAAATGATTGGGGTTCTCCGGCAGTTCCCAAAAGAAAGTTGAATATAGGTGTTCCCTCCGAGTTTGGAAATACAATTGAAGTTTTATCATATGCTTATAAAGAAATTGCCGGACAGATAATTCCTGTTCCTTATGTTTTACCGGATTCTAAATTCTTTTCTTATGATTATAAGAAAAACTCAGACTATTCTTCTTTCAAATCAGATAATGAATTAGTTACTTTTGGTGAGTTTGGTTTAGTAAGAGATGTTAATACGCAAATTGTAAAAGTTTCACCAGTAAAATTTGATGCATCAGTAAATAAGATTAAGATTTATACAAAAATAGTTTTTAGAGTAAATTTTAGTAACGCCGGTTTAACAAGCAGTAAACCTGCAGATGATTTAATTGATGGGGTTTTGGTTAATTATAATGTTGCAAAATATTGGAATAAGAATAATTCTAAACTTAAAAAAGTAACAGTAACAAATAGCGTTCTTGCCTCCGGCAAATGGTTTAGATTTGAAGCACCCGAAGAAGGGATGTATAAGATTACAAGGTCTGATTTATCTTCCTACGGAATTGATGCAAGCACTGTTGATCCAAGAACGATTAAAATTTATAACAATGGCGGAAAAGCTTTACCTGAAAACATAAATACTTCTCGCCCTAATGATCTTGAAGAAAATGCAATTATTGTTGTTGGAGAAGATGATGGATCATTTGATGAAGGAGATTATATAATTTTTTATGGCAGAGGTAATAGTTTTTGGGATTATGATAGTGATGGATCGACAATAAAAAGATTTTTCCACCCTTACTCAAACATTAATTATTTTTGGATTACTTCCGGTGGTGTTAATGGAAAAAGAATGAGTAATAAAGCGGGATTAAATACAAATCCTGCATATACCCAAACATCCACAAACGCTTTTGCATCATGGGAAGTGGATAAAATAAATATCGGACAAACCGGTCGCCAGTTTTTTGGTGATGATTATACTCAATCGGTCAGTTCACGAACTTATATAAATAAACTTGACGGAAGAATTAATACTATTCCAATTAAGTACAATTTTGTTTTTGCAGTCGGTTCGGAAGATGGATTAACACTTTCTGTATCTGATAATGGCAACCAGTTATTTTCTCAATACCTTAATGGATATGGTTCTGCTCGTTATACTGTGGGCTATTTGTATCCAAAGACGCTGAGTTTTACAGGTAATCTTACTGATAACAGAAGCGTGTTAAATTTTAAAATTACTACTTCCTCTGTTACTTCTGTCGGTTACCTCGATTACTTTACTATTCAGTATGAAAAAGAACTGACAGCATTTAATGATATTTTGTTGTTCTTTTCAAACGCTGTAAGCGGTGTAAATGAATATGCCTTAAACGGATTTTCTAATTCAAATATTAGAGTGTATGATATAACAAATTATAATAACGTACAGGTTGTTACTAATTACTCTATATTAAGTGGAAGTGAATGCAAATTTCAATTTGATGAAAGCGCTACACAACGCTCAAAATATTATGCAGTTGGAAGCGATGCTTTTAAAACTCCCGCAAATCCGACTGAGATCCAAAATTCCAATCTTCATGGTGAACAAACAGGTGCAAAGTTTCTGATCATAACACATAAAGATTTTAAAGATGCTGCTAACAATCTTAAGACATATAAAGAAAATCAAGCTCCTGTAACAATCTCAACATACGTTGCAGATGTTGATGAAATTTATAATGAATTTTCATCAGGTGTGTTAGACCCTACGGCAGTGCGTGATTATATAAAATACGCATTTGATAATTGGCAGATAAAACCGGACTATGTTCTATTATTTGGTAAGGGTACATATGATTATAAAAATATTGAAGCTTATGGTGATAACTTTGTACCAACATGGCAAACAAGTGAATCTTTAAACTTAATAAACTCATATACAACAGATGATTTTTTTGTACGCGTTTCGGGTACTGATGCTTTAGTTGATTTAGCACTTGGCAGAATTACCTGCCGGTCTGCTGAAGAAGCAAATGATATTGTAAATAAAATTAAAGATTATGAATTAAATCAACAAAAAGGTAACTGGCGTAATTTAATAACGCTTATTTCTGATGATGGTTTACAATCCGATGGAACTTATGAAGGTTCAGAGCATACAGCACCATCCGAAATTCTCGCTAATAATAGTCAGTATTTTCCTAAATCTTTTGACATCAATAAAATATACAGTGCTGCCTATCCAAGTGTATTAACAGGAATGGGAAGACGCAAACCACTAGTAAACCAAGCTATAATTGATGCAATGAATAACGGGACACTTTTTGTGAATTATATTGGGCACGGGAGTCCCGAGCTTTGGGCACATGAAGTAATTTTTGAGAAAAGTGTAGCAATACCGCAATTAAAGAATGATAAATACTTTTTCTTATGTGCGGCAACATGTGATTTTGGGTATTTTGATATTCCTAATTCTCAAAGCGCTGCGGAAGCTATGATGTTTCTTCCAAATGCCGGAGCTATAGCTTCATTTACCGCAGCAAGATTAGTTTATTCGGGGGTTAATCACTTACTAAACTATACTTTTGTTCAAAAACTATTTAAATCTTCTTTGGATACTTTAAATCTAAGTATTCCTATTGGTAAAGCCTCATTTAGTACAAAGCTACTTCGGTATGAAGTTAATGATCAAAAATACAATATTTTTGGGGACCCAACATTACGATTATTAGTGCCGCAATACTCCGCTAACTTTGATTCAATAAATGGATCGGCACTTTCAGCAAACATCCAGGTTAATGCATTAAGTAAAACAAGAATCGATGGACGAGTGCTAAAACCAGATAATACTACATGGGAAGATTTTAATGGTGAGGGGACATTAACCTTTTTTGATTCTAAAAGGACAGTCTTTCTTGAACAAATTGGGAATTATCCTATGACTATTCAGGGTGGGATAATTTTTAATGGAAGAATTTCGATAAACAACGGCAAGTTTTCTACCGAATTTGTTGTTCCTAAAGATATTTCTTATGAAAATAAAAATGGTAAAATAGTTTTTTATTTCTCAAACAACTCTGTTGATGGACTTGGATATACAGAAAATGTTATTGTTGGTGGAACCGACAGTTCAATAGTTAACGATGGTAAGGGTCCTGCGATAGAAGTATTTTTTGATGATGTTTCTTATAGCAATGCGTTTCTTGTTAATCCCAGTTCAAATCTTATTGTAAAACTCTCTGATGAAACCGGACTAAATACAACAGGAACCGGAGTAGGACATAAACTTGAAGGAATCTTAAATCAAAAGATTACTGATCCTATTGATTTTACAAACCACTTTACCGGGGATCTTGATACGGGTGGAAAAACAGGTACGATTAATTATAAGTTCAGTAATTTAGGTACTGGTGAATATGAGCTTCTGGTTAAAGCCTGGGATGTATTTAACAATTCATCCGAAGAAAATACTTTTTTTAGTGTAGTTGAAGATAATGATCTTGCAATCAGAGATGTGTACAACTATCCAAATCCTTTTAGTGGAAAAACTCAATTTACTTTTCAGCATAATCTTGCTAAACCAATTGATGTTAAAATAAAAGTTTACACTATTGCAGGCAGGTTAATTAAAGAAATAGAAAAAATAAATTTAAACGAAAAATTTGTGGTCATCGATTGGGACGGACGTGATGCAGACGGAGATGAATTAGCAAACGGTACTTATTTATACAAAATTGTTGTTAAATCTTCTGATGGTGAATTTCAAAAAAGTGTTTTGGGTAAACTTGCTGTAATAAAATAAGTTAATGGTAAAATTTTAGATTTTAATATATGAAGTCTTTTTATATTTAATTCTTAAAATCGATTTAGAAAAATTTTAAAAAATATTTATTCATTTCGGAGGAAATAAAATGAAAATAATTCTTAGGCTTATGTTGATCAGCGTGTTGTTTGGTCCTTTTGTTGCTGTTTCATATGCGCAAGGTGAGTCCGCTGTTCAGTTTCTTTTACTTGCCCCTGATTCTCGTGCCGGTGGTATAGGTGAATCTGGTTCTGGTTTGGCTGATAATTCAGCCGCAATTTTTTGGAATCCTGCAGGTATAGCTTTCCAAACCGGTACTGAAGTCAGCATCACCCATAGTAACTGGTTGCCGCAATTTAATTTGGATTTATTTTATGATTATCTGACCTTTAGAAAATATGTTGAAGATTTAAACGGAAGTGTTACTGCTAGTATAACTTACATGAATTTTGGCGAATTTGTAAGAACCGGTGAAAATGATCCAACTGCGCTGGGAACTTTTAGGTCTTTTGATGCAGCTCTTACTCTTGGTTACGCAACAAAACTTTCTTCCGATTGGGGAATAGGTCTTAATTTTAGATTAATTCATAGCCGGTTATCAGATCAAAGTGTTGGTGAAGAAGGTGGCAGTGGTGTTGCAACTTCTGTAAGTTTTGATGTGGCAACTATGTGGAGACCTGCAAAATTTGTATTGCCTTTTATAGATGAAGATATTGGAGGTAAATTTAGTATTGGTGCTAATCTTAGTAATCTTGGACCTAAAATTTATTACATAGATAAGGCTCAGGCAGATCCAATTCCTACAAACTTCCGTTTCGGTTTTGCTTATAAAATAATTGATGATGAATTTAATAGTTTAATTTACACTCTTGATTTTAGTAAACTCCTGGTTAACAGAACAACAGAGGAAATTATTTCTGCTGATGGGCAGGACACTACATCTGTTACTCACTCAGATGAATGGTATAAAGCAATTTTTACTGCCTGGGGTAATAAGCCTTTCAAAGAAGAACTTAGAGATATTGTAACTTCTATGGGACTTGAATACTGGTATGGTACTCCTGGTGATTTTCTGTTTGCATTAAGAACAGGTTACTTTTATGAAGACCCATCTTACGGAAACAGAAAATTTATAACATTTGGTGCCGGAATTAGATATGATATTTACGGTTTCGATTTTAGTTATATAACAACTTCTGTATTTAAGAATGGAGAAAATCACCCCTTATCTGATACACTAAGATTTACTGTACTGATAGGCTGGGGAGCCGTTCCGGAATCAACTAGAGGATTACCAAGGGGAATTTAATTAAGTATGAATAAAACTTTTCTTACCTTCACTGTTTTCTTTATTGCTCTGGGCAGTTTATCTGCCCAAAGCTTTATCGGAAAGATTAATCCATTTCCAAACCAAAAAATCAACATCATGGCAAATGACACTCTTAAGATTTTAGCTGTGATTGTTAATTTTCAAGAAGATAAAGATGGAACTACTTTTGGTAATGGTAAATTAGGGTCCATATATTCAGGCAATTATGGTAACAACATTCTTGACCCTTTGCCGCATAATAAAGATTATTTTGAATCCCATCTTACATTTGTAAAAAATTATTATCAGAAAGTTTCAAACAATAAAGTAAACATTTCATTTACTGTTCTTCCGGATACTTTTTCGGTTTCTAAAACTATGAGAAATTATACTCCGGCAAGTAACTCAAATGATTTTACACCGCTGGCAGAATTTGCTCAGGAAGTTTGGACTAAGGCTGATGAGATGAACCCAGGATTTAATTTTTCTGATTATGATGTGTTTTTAATTTTTCATTCAGGTGTAGGAAGAGATATTTCTTTACCCGGAAGTTTAGGCAATGAGAAAGATTTACCCTCTGTTTATTTAAATGATAATACACTTAAAAATATTTATGGATCAACGTTTGAAGGATTCCCTGTCTCTAATAATTCATATAAAATTACAAATAGTATGATTATTCCCGAAACCGAAAGTAGGGAGCTGGAAAGTATTAGTGGAAATGTTTTATATGAGATAACTATAAATGGATTATTAGTTGCAAGCGTTGCAAGTTATCTCGGTTTGCCTGATCTTTTTGATACGGAAACAGGACTAAGTGCAATTGGCAGATTTGGTCTAATGGATGGACAATCAATCTTTGCTTTTAACGGAGTGTTTCCTCCCGAACCGTCTGCTTGGGAAAAAATTTATTTAGGCTGGGCAGAACCGGTTACAATTGAACCGGGAAATTATGATGTAAATATCGTTACAAAATTAGCTGCTTCTTTAACGGATACTGTAATTTTAAAAGTTCCTTTGAGTTCAACTGAATATTATTTGATCGAAAACAGGCAAAGAGATGTTTTTAATGATGGAGCAAAATTAACTGTAAAGTCGAATGGGTATATTTTCAGTGAAACTTTTCCAAACGATACTACGGGGTTTTATAGTTATGATGTTGATTCTCTTGCAGGCGTAATTCTTGATGTTGATGAATATGATTGGGCTTTACCCGGTAATGGAATTGTTATCTGGCATATCGATCAAAATGTCATCGATGAAAAATTAACTGACAACAAAATCAATACAGATAAAACCAAACGTGGCGTTGATGTTGAAGAAGCTGATGGCGTGCAGGATATTGGAGAAACTTATACAACAATTTTGGGTGACGTAGTAATTGGCGAAGGAACCGAACAGGATTTTTGGTATTCAGGTAATAAAGCCAGACTTTTTAAGAACAGGTTTGATAAAAATTCCAGACCCGATACTAAAACTAATTCCGGTGCAAATAGTTTGATTAGTATTAATAATTTTTCTTCAATTTCAAACAAAATGTCGTTTAATATTGAGTATGGAGATTCTGTAATAAAGCCGTTATTTAATTTTGATATTACACCTAACAGTTCAATATCATCTTTAACTGATATCGCTGATGGTGACACAAATATGTTTGGCATTATTTCATCAGGCAATCTGGTAATTGCTGACGGATATGGAGTTGTATCAAGTGTTAATGATTACTCAGATTTTAAACCTGCTTCTGTGACATATAATAATGAAACATATGTAATAGGAGTTAAAGTTGATTTAACAGTTGACAACACTAAAATAAACTGTCTCAATATAAATGATGGTTCATTTAATTCATCAAATGTTACTGTGGGCTATGTGATCACTACAAAACCTGTAATTAGAAAAAATGTTTCCGGTGATTTAGAACTTCTTCTTGGTACACGTGATGGTAAAATTCTAATTTATGATTTACTCTCAGTTATTCAAGAAAGTCCGATTCTTAAAAATGAGTTAAATATAAATCCTGACATTAGTCTTACTAGTATTTCTTGTAATGAATCTAATATTACCGCTATTGGTATGTCAAAAACTGAACCTTCAGGTTATTACTATCACAATAGCTTATTAAAGTTTGATGGAGTTGGATTAACTGCTTTAAGATCAACTCTTAATGATCAGGAAGATTTTATCTCAATCGTATCAACAAGTGAAAACGAGTATGTGGTTATTTCAAACGATGAAATTATTAACAAAATAAAAGCAGGTTCTTTTGCTTCTCTATCTGATTATTCTTTTGGCGATATAAAAAATGACGGAAACAATTATTTATTAGTTGCCGATGAAAATAAGTTATCAGCCTATAACCTTGCTGGAAGTTTAGCCGATAATTTTCCCAAATCTATAACTGAAGATGATTCATTTGTTAATGTTCCGCTTGTTGCAGATATCGAGGGAGATTCGAGATCTGAAGTTATTGCTGTTGCTAAAAACGGTAATGTTTATGCTTATGATGGCGGTACGGGAAAAATAATTGATGGGTTTCCAATTTCTTTCGGGGCTGAATTAAAAGCAGGTCCTATTTTATTTAAAACAAACGAATCAGTTGGAATAGCAGGCATTGATCAGTTAAACAAATTTAAAGCCTGGACAATTTCTTCAATAATTTCTCAAATCAACTGGTCAGATATAGATGGAAATAATCAGAATACATCTTTTGTAGATAAAGCAAAAAATACAGATTATATAAATCAGTTCTTACCTACAACCCGGGCTTATAATTATCCAAACCCGGTTTATAGTGGTCAGACTGCAATTCGTTACTATGTTGATGAAGATTCCAAAGTCAGTATTAAAATTTTTGATCTTGCCGGAAGTTTTGTTACAGAATTAAATGATGATGCTAATGGCGGATTGGATAATGAAACAATCTGGAATGTAGGAGATATTCAAAGTGGAGTTTACCTTGCAAGGATAGAAGCTGTAGGATTAAGCAGTAAATCCGAATCTGTTGTAATTAAAATTGCTGTGGTAAAATAATCTCCTTTTACAACTCAAATTATTAACCTGAAACTCTATGAAATTTTTTAAATTACTTTTACTGCCACTGTTATTTACTTCTCAAAGTTTTTCACAGTTTACAGATTTTCATCCTGAACTTGATTGGTACACAATTAAAGGTAAACATGCCGATGTACATTTTCATGATGGAGCTGAAAGAACAGCACAGGTTGTTGCAAAAATAATAGATGAGGTGTGGAATCCGATTTGTTCACTTTACGGATATGAACCGGATAAAGTTAATTTTGTAATTAAAGATATTGATGATTACTCAAACGGCGCTACATATTTTTTTGATAACAAAATTGAAATCTGGACAAGCGCATTAGATTTTGATTTGCGTGGTACGCACAATTGGTTAAGAAATGTTATCTCGCACGAATTTACGCATATGGTTCAAATCCAATCTGCTATGAAAGCCTCGCGAAGTGTTCCGGCTATTTTTCTTCAAATGCTTACATACGAAGATAAAAGAAGACCGGATATTCTTTATGGATTTCCTAATGCAGTACTTTCATATCCACTGGCTATGATAAATGTTCCTGCCTGGTTTGCTGAAGGAACTGCACAGTACATGAGAAAAGAATTTAATTATGATAACTGGGATTCACATCGTGATATGATTTTACGTTCTTATGCGCTTGATGACAATATGCTTACCTGGAATGAAATGGGAGTGTTTGGAAAAACAAGTCTTGGGAATGAATCTGTTTACAATTCGGGATTTGCTTTAACAAAATACATAGCACAAAAATATGGAGAAGATAAACTGCGTGATGTTACTAAAGCTTTAGGCAGTTTTGGAAATTTTACAATTGATGCTGCTTTTAAAGATGTTTTGAAAAAAGATGGAAATGAAATTTATAATGAATGGAGTCAATTCCTAAAAGATGATTATAATAATCGTACTGCAAAAATAAAATCAAACCTGGTAGCAGGTGAACAGATTGCAAAAGATGGTTTTGGAAATTTTTACCCGGTTTTTTCAAGCGACGGGAAAAAAGTTTATTACATTTCTAATAAATCGTCGGATTATTTTGCTCCTGCTGGAATTTATGAATATGATTTAGAATCAAAAACTGAAAAAAATATTGTCAACGGTGTGCGATCAACATTTTCATTAACTCCGGATGGTAATAAAATAATTTATGCCAAGATTACTGAAGATAATCCTGATTGGTACAATGTGCACGACTTATTTATTTATGATTTGACCACTGATGATGAAACCAGGTTAACCGAAGACCTTCGGGCTAACCAACCATCAGTTTCTAATGATGGAAAAAACATTGTTTTTCTATTCCAGAAAGATGGAACAACTAATCTTGGTTTAGTTGATGTAGCCGGCAAAAATTTTAAGCAGATAACCTTTTTTGAAAAAGGGGAACAAGTTTACAATCCAAAGTTTTCACCGGATGATTCGTACATTGTTTTTGACTATTCTTATGCTAATACACGTGATATTGCTAAAATTAAGGTTTCCGGTGGAAATGTCGAATTTATAATTGCTACTAATAATGATGAAAGAAATCCTACTTTTGATAAAAGTGGTAATTTAATTTATTCTTCCGATGAAACGGGCATATTTAATCTCTATTCTTTGAACTTGAATTCAAAAAGTAAAAAACAGTTAACAAATGTGCTTGGCGGCGCTTTTATGTCCAACGTTTCCGCCAATGGAGATATTGTTTATGCAGGATATACTTCTTCCGGTTATAAAATATTTAAAATCACTTCTGATGAACAGACAAAAGTAATTGAAGGAAATAATTATATAAGAGTTGACAACCCTCCGTTAGGGATTGACAAACCGCTTGGAAATATAAATGACTTTAATATTACATCTCTGCAAAATTATGATGACAAGAATCTTGGCGAATTAAAAAAAGAAAAATACACAGGTGTATTTTCTCGCCTAACACTTTACCCATTTTTAAGATTTGATAATTACAATACCGGTAATAGTTTTTTAGAAAAATTTAAACCGGGGTTAATTGTTTCTTCCAGCGATATGCTTAATCGTTATTCAATATATGCCGGCGGCTCTATCAATACAAGATTAGAAAGGGACCTGTTTTTAGTTTTTGATTATAAAAATAAACTTCCGTTGCTATCCTCAATTGGTTTAAGACCCGAACTTTCCTTAGAACTATACAGCATAAGCCGCAAAGCCGATGTAGATGTTTCTTTTGGTGCCGATACTGTAAATGGAACTGTCAATTATGATTATATTATTCCTACAGATGTTACTTATGATTTATTTGAATTTGATTTTATTGTCAGGCACAGATTATTCTCACGCGATCAGAATTTACAATTAAAATTTGCATACAGCACTTATACAGCAATTCTTGGTAGCTTTATACTTCCCGATGAAGCAAATACTCTTTACCCAACAACCCATGATAATTATTTTATTGGAAGAAATCTTGAAGCAAGGTACACATGGAAATCAATTTTACCAACAAAGGATGATGATATAAATCCAGTTGGTTTTTCTATTGATCTTGCATACAATTATGAATTTAATAAATATAATGAAAACGGTGAGTACACAGTTGAAGATGGCATATTAAAACCGCAGTTTTCAAATTTTAATTTTCATAGAGTAGAATTAAAAACAGGGTTATATTTGCCGATATTTAATTCTCACACTATAAATACTACTTTAAGAGTAGGCTCAATCCTTGGTCCGCAACAACCCGATTTTTTTGATTTCTATCTCGGCGGATTAATTGGAATGAAACCATATCCATTTTATGCTATCAGCGGAAATGAAATTGCCTGGTTCAACTTAACTTATCGTTTCCCTTTATTTAGAGATATTGATACAAAGATTGGTCATCTTTACTTCGATAAAATATTTCTTTCTTTTAACGGTGATATTGGTAATGCCTGGAACGGTAGCTTATCAACCGCCGGAAAATTTAAAAAAGGCGCTGGAGCCGAAATAAGGTTCCAGCTTAACTCTTATTATTTATTTCCAACAAGTATTTTCTTTAATGCTTCTTATGGATTTGATGAGGTTACAAGAGTTGCAAATAACCAGACAGTGAAATATGGGAAAGAATGGAATTTTTACGGAGGAGTTTTGTTCGGGTTTGATATATTAAATTTTAACAAACAGTTTAGGCAGAGATAAAAGGTAATTTTATGAAGAAATTTGTTTTGGTTTTCGTTATCAGTTTCTCCGTCTCCGGTGTTTTTGCTCAAGAAACAGGCGATAAAAAAGTTTTTTCAGGTAACTTATTAGCGGATGCAAGGAGCATTGTAGAAAATTATCAGGAACCTTTGCAACCACAAATGGTTATGGTAAATGGTAATAAAAAGTCTCCTCTGCTGGCTGGAGTTTTATCAGCTTTAGTTCCGGGTGCCGGTGAGTTTTATTCTGAAGAATATCTAAAAGCCGGAATATTTTTGGCTATAGAAGCTGCTGTTGTTACTACTGCGATTATTTATGATAATAAAGGCGATAGGAAAACTAATGAGTTTCAGGATTATGCCGATGCTTATACAAACCCGGATCACAATTGGAGCGTTGTTAGGTATGCTGAATGGCTAAATAAGTATGAAGTTACAAGTGAAGATAAAAAAATTGCAATTAATCCTGATGAAAGCTTGCCGCCATGGGAAAGAGTTAGTTGGGCTGAATTAAATGCAATAGAATCAGGTTCTCATAAATTACCTGCACACGGTGAACAACAATATTATGAATTAATAGGTAAGTATCATCAATATTCTTCCGGTTGGAATGATTTTACAGGGGACGGCAATAAAGATTTAGTTTCTCCAAATTTGCTTTATTATTCCGGAATGAGAGCAGATGCAAACGATTTTTACGCTGTTGCTTCAACTGCCGTAATTGGAATTTATGTAAACCATTTCTTAAGTGCATTGGATGCGGTTTGGTCATCAGTCAGATACAATAAGGATATAGCTATTAACTTCAGGTTAGAAAATATTCAGCTTACAAAAGATTATGCGGTTTTTTATCCTGTAATGCACTTAACTTATAATTTTTAGTTTAATTTCTTTTTATAGTTATTTAGTCCCAAATACCTTTTAATCAGGCGTTATATCTAAGTTTATTTTTCGTTCCCACATCATAATTCCGTATTTTTCAGACATGAAATTACCATTAGTTGCAATAGTCGGCAGACCCAATGTAGGTAAATCTACACTTTTTAATAGGTTACTTGGGAAAAGAGAAGCCATAGTTGATGACAAGAGCGGAGTTACGCGCGATAGAAATTATGGCGAGTGTGAATGGAGCGGAAAAAGATTCCGATTAATTGATACGGGCGGTTATGTGCCGGATTCAGCGGATTTATTTGAATCAGCGATTCGAGAACAAGTTGAAGTTGCAATCAGCGAAGCTGATTCTATAATTTTTTTGGTGGATGTTAAAGCGGGTGTAAATCCAACCGATCATGTAATAATTGATATGCTTAGACAATCCAATAAAAAATATTATTTAGTTGTTAATAAAGTTGATGCTGAAGTTCATGTCATTTCTGCATCAGAATTCTATTCAATGGGTGTTAACGCGATTTATGATATTTCTGCAATCAGCGGCAGACACACCGGTGACTTGCTTGATGAAATTACAAAAGATTTTCCAACAGACGATTTAATTGAAGAAGATAAACGATTGAAGATTGCAATCGTTGGAAGACCAAATGTTGGAAAATCATCTTTAACAAATGCATTGTTGGGAACTGAAAGAAGCATCGTTACGGATATACCTGGAACCACCCGTGATTCTCTGGATTCAGTTTTAAAATATTATGGTGAAGAAATAGTTCTTATTGATACCGCCGGTCTTAGAAAGAAAAAGAAAATTGAAGAAAGTATTGAATTCTTTTCTAACATAAGGACTTTTAAAGCTATCAGTGAAAGTGACGTTACTGTTGTAATGATTGATGGTCAAATAAGTTTTGAAAAACAGGACCAAAAAATTATTGATGAGGCGGTACGCTGGAGGAGAGGTTTAATTATTGCGGTTAATAAATGGGATCTTGTTGAAAAAGAAACGAATACAGCTCACGAATTGGAAGTTGAGATCAAAGAAAAATTAGGTAATGTTGATTATGCTCCTGTTATTTTTATTTCTGCATTAACCAAGCAACGTGTTTTTAAGTTAATTGATCTTTGTAAAAAAGTTCAGAGTGAACGAGTTAAAAAAATTAATACCTCAGAATTAAATGATACGCTTTTACCGGAGATAGAAAGAAATCCTCCACCCGCATCACCAACCGGTAAAGAAATCAAAATTAAATTTATTTCTCAGGTAGGCGAACATTATCCGATATTTTTATTTTTTTCCAATTTCCCAAAATATATTCCCGATCATTATCGTAGGTTCTTAGAAAAATTGATTAGAAGAACGTATGGATTTGAAGGTGTACCAATTACGGTTAGTTTTAGACAAAAATAAAAAATAAAATTTATATGAATAAAAATTTCTTTCTAATTGAACACCCACTAATTAAAAGAGATGTTACAATTTTGCGTGATGTTAAAACATCTTCAGAAACTTTTCGTGCCGCATTACAAAGAGTTTCAAATGTTCTTGCTGTTGAAACATCAAAAAACTTTAAATTGTCTGAGACAGAAATTGAAACCCCGCTTGAAAAAACTACCGGCGCAAAACTTACACACGATGTTATATTAGTTCCTGTCTTAAGAGCCGGATTAGGAATGGTTAATGGGTTTCTCCAGATAATTCCTGAAGCAAAAGTTGGGCATATCGGATTGCAGCGCGATGAAGAAACATTAAAACCGATCGAATATTATTATAAAGTACCCAAAAACCTTGATTCATCTGAAGTAATAATGCTTGATCCGATGCTGGCAACAGGTGGAAGCGCATCCGAAGCGTTAAAATATCTTAAGAAGCGTGGTGCAAAAAAATTAGTTTTTGCTTGTCTTGTTGCTGCGCCTGAAGGTATAAAAAAAATTGAAACAGAACATCCTGATATAAAAATATTTGCTGCTGCGCTGGATCGTGAATTAAATGACAAAGGATATATTCTTCCCGGGTTGGGAGATGCAGGTGATAGAACCTTTGGTACACTTTAATATCAACAAATTATTAGCTCTTTTATTTCTCTTCACTTCCGTACAAACTTATTCTCAGGTTTATCCTGATAAGGCGGTTCACAAAATTTTAAAAACCGGAATAAAATTAATAGTTGATCAAAAGTACGATGATGCAGAAAAAATATTTAATCAATTGGATCAATCAAGAAAAGATTTACCGCTTGGTAAAATTTATCTTGCGGCAAACAAAATAGCTGAGTCATTTGATTACCAGGAACCTTTTAATGATGATTTAATTACAAAATATCTTGATGATGCTAAAAAGGTTTCCGAAAGATTATTGAAAACCGATGTTGAAAATATCTGGTATAACTATTTTTTTGCTTTAACTGAAGGTTATATCGCTTACTATGATGCACTGAAAGAAAATTGGCTTTCTGCTTTTTCCACAGGATTAAGTTCAGTTTCATCCTTTGAGCATTGTTTGGAACTTGATAAAAATTTTTATGAATCGCTAATCGCAATTGGCAGTTATAAATTTTGGAGAAGTAAAAAAACTGAGTTTATAAATTGGTTGCCGTTCATTCCGGATGAAAAAGAACTCGGAATAGAATACCTTAAGAAAGCAATTAAACAATCGGGATATAATTCCCACCTCGCAGTTCATTCTTTAATCTGGATTTACATTGAGCAGGAAGAATATTCTGATGCAATTAAGATTGCTGAAGCCGCTTTAAATTCTAATCCTCAATCCAGAATATTTAAATTGGGATTAGCAAGAGCTTATGAAAATGTTAACCCTGAAAAATCGATATATCTTTATAATGAAGTTTTAAATTCTTATCCAGAAGAATTAAAATCGAATCGAATAAATGAAGTTACACTTAAACATTTGATGGCGCAGCAATATGCCAAAATTGGAAAACAAAAAGAGGCGCTAAACCTTTGTGCCCAGATACTTGGAATAAAGGATTATAATTCTTATGAACTTAATAAACTAAGTAAAAGACTTGAAAGAGTACGTGAGCTAAAAAGCAGTTTGGTACTAAAATAAATCTTTCTATAGACCTATCTCTCCCTTTAACAAGTCATTAAAAAAAATTAAATTGATTCCGATTTATAAAACGTCTCCCAATTCTAAAAGATATGGCTGTAAGTAATCCTAAATATCAAAAAATGCTTGAAAACCTTTTGAAGGTTTGTAAAGCAAATCTGCCCAAAGTAAATGAAGCATTAATAACAAAAGCATTTGAACTAAGTTTGGAAGCGCATAAGAATGATCTTCGTGCATCCGGGGAACCGTACTTTACCCATCCGTACGAAGTTGCAATGATTGTTGCTGAAGAATTTCCGCTTGATGATATAACAATTGTCAGCACTCTTTTACATGATGTAATTGAGGATACTGATTATAATTATGATTTTATCAGCAGAGAATTTGGAAAAGAAATTGCTGAAATTGTTGATGGCGTTACAAAGATAAGCGGAATATTCCGCGGGTACGAAATAACAAAAGCGGAAAACTATCGTAAACTTTTACTTTCGATGGTTAAAGATGTAAGAGTAATTTTAGTAAAGTTTGCTGACCGTTTACATAATATGAGGACTTTAGAGTTTGTTAGTCCGGATAAGCAAAGAAGAATTGCACAGGAAACTTTAGAAATTTATGCTCCGTTTGCACATCGTTTTGGTTTGGGTAAAGTAAAATGGGAACTTGAAGATCTTGCCTTCAAATACTTAAACCGCGAGGCTTACGAAGAACTTGCACGAAAATTAAAAGCAAAAAGAAAAGACAGGGAATCTTACATTAAAAAGTTTTCCGAGCCGCTTATTAAAAAAATTGATGAAGCAAATTTAAAATATGAGTTAAGCGGAAGACCAAAACATCTTTATAGTATTTACAGAAAGATGGTTAGAAGGAATAAACCTTTTGAAGAAATTTATGATCTTTTTGCTATAAGAATTATCCTTGATACTGAAAACAGGAACGATTGTTATACAACACTTGGAATTGTAAATCAAATTTATTTACCTGTACCTGATCGATTTAAGGATTATATTTCTATTCCTAAAACAAATAACTATCAATCAATTCATACTACTGTTGTAGGACCGGAAGGAAGATTGGTGGAAATACAAATACGTACAAGGCAAATGCACGAAGTTTCTGAAAAAGGTGTTGCTGCTCATTGGCGGTATAAAGAAAATAAAACAGCCACAGATAAAGAACTTGAAACCTGGGTAAACTGGATTCGGGATATATTTGAGAATGCTTCTAAAGATGATCAGAAAAAAGAATTATTAGAAAATTTCAGACTTAATCTTTATCAGGATGAAATTTATGTTTTTACTCCCAAAGGAGATTTGAAAAGATTACCTGTTGGTTCAACACCTGTGGATTTTGCTTTTGAGATTCACAGCAAAGTCGGCTTTCATTGTATCGGAGCCAAAATTGATGGCAAAATAGTTCCTTTAGATACTGAGCTGCATAGCGGTGATCAGGTAGAAATTATAAGTTCAAAAAATCAACACCCAAACAAAAACTGGGTAAAATTTGTTAAAACTCAAAAAGCAAAAAATGAAATAAGGAAATGGTTAAATAAAGAAGAGCAAACTATTGTTGATAGCGGGATTGAAATTTGGGAAAAGAAACTGAAAAAATTAAAATTATCTTTTACATCTGATGATGTTTTACAAATTGCTCATGCAAATAAATTTGATAACTCAAGACAATTTTTTAAAGCTATAGCTCAAAATCATCTTAATATAGATGAGGTACTTACTGCAACTACTCAAAAAGATGAAAAGGGATTTGAGAAAGATGTTGAATTCAAAAAATTTGCTAATATTGCCCGGTCAGATATTGGAGGAATATTAGTTGACGGTAAAAAATCTGGAATTCTTTACACTTATGCCAAATGCTGCAATCCAATCCCCGGCGATCCCGTAATAGGATACATAACAGTTGGGGAAGGAATTAAAATCCATCGTAAAACTTGCCTTAACCTGATTAACCTAACGTCTAATGATGCAAGTAAATTAGTAAGTGTTCAATGGCCAGAAGGCGAAGGATCTTTATTTGTTGCAGGTGTTACTATCAGAGGAAAAGACAGACCCGGAATTGTAAATGATATTTCACATTCAATTGTTACATATCACAATACAAATATTAAATCATTAAACATCAATACAAGTGAATCAACCTTTGAGGGAAGTGTTGCCATTTATGTAAGTAATATCGAGCATTTAAATAGAATAATTGAACGATTAAAAAAAGTGCCGGGTATTTTTTCAGTTGAAAGATTTGAAGGCAGTTAATGGCAGATTTTGAAGAAACAAGAATAATGGCGATTGATTACGGTAGAAAAAGGATCGGCATTTCACTTTCAGATCCGTTAAAAACATTTGCATATTCTTTTATTACTCTTCCAAATGATTCTAAAAAGTTTTTTGAAATTGAAAAGATTATTAAGGATAAGGCAATTCTAAAAATAATTTTAGGAATACCAAATGAATATAAAACTTCACCAACTTCAATTGTAGAAGAAGTAAAGAAATTTAAGAATGAATTAGAACTTAAATTTAAAATTGAAGTAATACTTTGGGATGAAACTTATACTTCTGCAATAGCTGAAAAAAAAATATTGCAATCTGTTACAAGTAAAAAGAAACGACGGAATAAATCTTTAATTGATATGAGTTCTGCCGCTATCATTTTACAAGAATATCTTGATTCCTCGAGTAAAATTAACTGATTGACTTTGCCGCTTATACAGTCTATTTTTTAGTATTAAAAATTTCATAGGGAGCACGGTTATGCCGTTTGAATCACTGGGAATAATCGAAACCAGTAGTGTCTCAAGTTCATTAAAAGTGATAAGTGGAATTAAAAAAACCGGAAATATAAAACTTATTGGCAAACAGGTTTTAGGTGATGGAATAGTTTCTATTTTTATTGAAGGTAATTTGGGAGCAATAAAAAATGCACTTAATCTCGGAGCAGAAAGCTTAAGTGATTCAAATGAGTTCAGAAGCATGCATATAATACCTTTGCCACATAAAGACTTGCTTCTAAAATTTAATTTAGAAAGAAATGAGGTATGAATAATTCAATCGGTTTAATTGAATCAAAAGGTTTAGTTGCTTTAATTGAAGCGGCTGATGTTATTCTTAAAAATTCCCCGATTAAAATATTGGGAGTTAGAAAGCTTGAAAACGGTTTGGTTTCACTTTCAGTATTTGGTGAATCTGAATATGTGAAAGCTGCAGTTGAATCAGCAATAGATGCCGGAAGAAGAGTAGGAGAGATTTATGCTTACTCGGTTGTTGAAAATCCTGACGATGAACTATTAAATATTATTTATGAATTATTCTATTTGGAAAAAGGAAAAGTTTCGGGATCAAAAAAAGAATCCGGCAATGCCAAGTTAAAAGAAATAGATCATGAAATTATCAAAGTTGAAGAGAAGCCCGTAACAGAACATCCGATCGTTAATGAGCAAAAGGTAAGAGCTATAAAAAAGGAAAAACTAAAACGTAAGAAAGTTTTGAATGATAAACCGCCGATTATTATTAAGGATGAGAACAAACACGAGAATGAAAATTATAATGATCAGAAATCATTTTCAGAAAAAACATTGAGCACTATTGAGAGACTACGGAAAGAAGCATTAGGGCTATCTGTAAATGATTCTGAAAATAAAAATCCGGTTACCAATAAAAAGAAAAATAAAAAAGCGGAAAAGAATTATAGTAATTCCAGAATTGATTTTGAAGCAATAGAAGGAATGAATGTACATAAGTTAAGACATTATGCCAGGGGATTTGAAGATTTTCCGATTAAAGGCAGACAAATATCTCGCGCTAATAGAGACGAGTTAGTGGACTTGTTTAAAACTATGGGTTAATATTAATTGTATAATAAATTAAATATTTCAGGTTACCGTTGAAACATAAAATCGTCATAATAATTTTATCCTTAATTTTCTCAATATTTATTTGGGGTTATATAACCCTTTCAGATCAATTTTATTCTTCCTACAATCTTAACCTTAAAGTTATCAATAGCCCTAAAGGTTATGTATGCGGGGTAGTAAATCCGCCGGCGTTGGCTGTGAAATTAAAAGCAAGGGGATGGCACCTCTTAAATCTTAATTTAAATTCATCTTCGGAATTTATAGTATCCGCAAGCGGTGATAGCGGCTCGATTGCAGTAGATGCTTACGATCAAATTTCAGAAAATGCTTGGCTGAGTTCGGGTGTAACAATAATTGATATATCACCAAGAAACATTTTTTTTAATATCGAAAAATTGGAGATTAAAAAATTAAAAGTTGAAGCAAATGTGGATTTGACTTTTCAACCTGGATTTGGACTTGCCACTCCTATAAAAATATTTCCAGACTCAGTTTTAGTTGCTGGTCCAAAGAGTATTATTGAGAAAACATCTTCAATCAAAACACAAGAAGTTTTAAGTGCATCTCTTGATCACAAAACTAAAATAATAACAGAGTTGGAAAGCTTATCCGGATTTGAATATCAGCAGAAAAATGTTGAGTTAACTTTTGATGTACAAAGAATCGTAGATAATTTATTTGAAGGTATAAAGGTTTCTGTAAAAAATATACCGGGTGATAGGGACATTGTACTTATTCCCAATACAATTAATTGTAGTTTAAGAGGCGGCATCAATATTATAGGTAAAATTACTCCTGACCAAATTATTGCCACGCTTGATTATAAGGACATCGTACTTGATACTCTTGAAAGCATCAAACCAAGAATTATTATTCCATCCAATACTGAACTTCTTTATACCAAACCTGAAGAGCTTAGATACATTATTAAAAAATTTGAATAAATAGAAAGTTAAATTTTATTTTATGTTTATTTCATTTGAAGGAATAGATTTTTGCGGCAAATCAACTCAGGTTGAATTGTTGAAAAATTATCTTATTAAAAAAAATAAAAAAGTTCATTTAATTCGTGAACCTGGCGGAACTGAGATATCAGAAAAAATAAGAAACATTCTTCTCGATAAAAAAAATAATGCGATGGTAATGGAGTCAGAAATATTTTTGTTTTCTGCAAGCCGCGCACAGTTAGTTCGGGAAGTTATTCGCCCATATTTAGAAAACGGTTATTATGTTATTTCTGATAGATTTCATGATTCATCTACTGCATATCAAGGTTATGGAAGAGGTTTACCACTTGATGCTATTCTAAATATTCATAATTTAGCTATAGGTAAAACTATTCCTGATTTAACATTTATTATTGATATTCCAACTTCAGTAGCACTTGAAAGAAAAAGGAACAAGCTGCATTCCGATCTGGACAGGATAGAATTATCTAATAATAATTTTTATGAAAAGGTACGAATTGGATATCTTGAACTGGCTTCTAAAGAAAACCGTTTTAGAGTTATCGATGGCACCGAAGAAATTGAGCAGATTCATCAAAAGATTATCTATGAAATAAATTCCATGGAAGGTGTTAAACTTATATGAAAAGACGTAAAATAATTTTATTCACATCTTTATCAATTGTTTTATTGTTTGCATTTGGTTTTGTTGCAAGTAAAAGCGATATCTACTATGAGATAAGTAAAAATCTTGAGCTATTTGGAAAAGTATATAAAGAAATTTCTTTTAATTATGTCGATGAAGTTGATCCAAAAGAATTTATGCGAGCCGGAATTAAAGGAATGCTAAATAAACTTGACCCTTATACTATTTTTATAGACGAAAAAAATCAGGATGATATTGATATTTTAACAAATGGTAAATATGGCGGAGTTGGTGTTTCAATCGGTGTACGTAATGAAAAAGTGACGGTGCTTGAAGTGCTGGAGGGCTATTCCGCTCAAAAGCAGGGAGTTAAAGTCGGTGATGTGATTGTTAAAATTAATGACACTGATATTGATCCTGAAAAAATGGATGAAATTTCCCCTTTAGTAAAGGGTGATCCCGGTACAGATGTTCAACTAAAAGTATTGAGAACAGGAGAACCGGACACACTTACGTTTAATCTTTTGAGAGAAGAAGTAATTGTAAGGACTTTGGTATTTGCAGATTTTTATCCTGAAAATTCAGGGAATGTTTATTTAAAACTTTCGAACTTTAGCCGATCTGCAAGTGATGAAATAAGGAATGCTTTAAAAAAGCTTAAAGAAAAAAGAGAAATAACATCAATCATATTGGATTTAAGAAGTAATCCCGGTGGTTTATTAGATGTTGCCGTTGATGTTTGTGATAAATTTTTAAAAAAGGATTTGTTGATAGTTTCAACAAGAGGAAGAGATCTTAAAAGTGAAAAGAAATATTACGCCCGTGAAGAACCTTTAGCCGGAAATGAAAAATTAGTTGTTTTGATAAACGGGGGAAGTGCATCAGCTTCGGAAATAGTTGCCGGTGCTATTCAGGATCATGACAGGGGAATAATTTTAGGCACACAATCTTTTGGAAAAGGTTTAGTTCAAACGATTACACCTTTGAGTTTTAATACTTCGTTAAAAGTTACGACTGCAAGATATTATACTCCAAGTGGCAGATGTATTCAGAGGATTGATTATTCAAAAAACAATAATGTAATACCTTATCCTGATTCATTAAAATCTGATTCTTACAGTACGGATAACAAAAGGATTGTTTACAGTGCCGGTGGAATAACTCCGGACACTACTATTCAAGATGAAAATAAAAGTGACTTGGTTGAGGATCTTTTAGCAAAGGGATTAGTTTTTAATTTTGCGGATAAGTATTATTATGAAAATAAAAGTATTCCATTCGATAAAATAAAAGATGAAAAATTACTTAGTGAGTTTAAAAAATTTATAGATTCACCTGATTATAAATATCAATCTTTGGCTGAAAAAAAATTAGACGAAGTTGTGAAATCTCTTGATGAAAACCATAGTACTCAAAAGGTTAATGAAACAATAAAACAGTTAAAAGAACAAATTGAAAGTCTGTTTGATTCAGAATTTGAAAGTAGTAAACAAAATATTACTGCAGAATTGAAAGCTGAATTAGCACTTAGATATTCGGGAATAGAGTTTGGGATAAAAGAATTGCTTAAATATGATAATCAATTTAACGTTGCCATTAAACTTATTAATGATAATAAAGTTTACAGTAGTATGTTAAAGAACAGGATGTAGCTTGCATCGTTATAATAATGAAAAAAAATAATGATAGGATCATAAAAAATCATTTAGTAAAACAATGTCCGTCGTGTGGATTAGCAGATACACTTAGAAGATCACACTCCCGCAATACAAAAGAAAAATTCTTCAATCATTGGACTTTTTATAAAACTTATCGGTGTAAAAATTGTGGATGGCGTGGATATCTAACGGCAATATCATTTAGCTTTTCAAGCTTAAAAATTCTATTCTTCTTTTTAGTGATAATTGTTCTAACTGCTTTTGTAACCTTTCAAATATTAAAGCGTATTCTTTAAAAGGAACAATTACCATTGGCAATTATTTCAATATGTATATATTAAATTTCAATTTGAAGATTATGCCGGTTTCGTTTGTTTTAAAAACATAATTTTATAATTTAGAAATCATAAATATTAACAATTCGTAACTGTTAATATTTAACAACCAGGGATGCCTACTTTTTCCCTGTAATCCGACATAAACACAAATAAGAATCTTTAAGGGTATATCTTCCGCAAAAAGGGATATTATTGTTTGCCCTAAAACTATTGAAGGGATATTGATGAAAAAATCTTTTCTGGACTATATTTTTAGAAACAGATTGCCTGTTACAATTTTTGTAGTTATCGCTTCATTTGCTGTTACATATTATGCATCAAGAGCTGAACGCGACGGAGTTGGTTATTCACCTGTTCAACCAATAAATTTTTCTCATAAGCTGCATGCCGGTGATATGAAAATCGATTGCCAGTATTGTCACATCGGAGTAGAAAAAACCCGCTTCGCATCGGTTCCAGCCGTAGCCATTTGCATGAATTGCCATTCAGTTGCGCGTAAAGACAGACCAGAAATTATTAAACTGACACAGTATTACAGAGACGGCACTCCGCTTCTGTGGAAAAGAATTCACAAAGTACCTGACTATGCTTATTTCAATCATTCAGTACATATTAATAAAGGAATTGATTGTACTGCTTGCCATGGGGAAATTAATACAATGGAAAGGGTTGGACAGATGAGTTCTTTTACGATGGGTAGTTGTTTGAATTGCCATCGTAATGCGCATGATAAATTTCCTGAGTTAAAAGATAAAATTAAGCCGGGACCTGAATATTGTTCCGCTTGCCACAGATAAAAAATTAAAAATCATTTAAAAGATTTTATATGAATAGAAAAAAATTCTTTACTTCCATTTCATTAAGTGCTATTGGATTAGCTTTATTCAACACTTTTCCTATGAATATTATTTCAAAGAAATTTGAAAAAGAGAATAAGAAAGTTAAAGTTAAGATTAATCCTCTTGCTGTTAGTAGAAAAAAAACAGGTGATAAGAATGCTTGATAAAAAAGCTGATAATACAAACTCATCCCCATCAGCTAAACCTGATGTAAACTATTGGAGAAGTTTTGAAGATTTGTATAATGATCCCGATGTTTTAGAAGCGAGAAACCAAGAATTTAAAGAAGGAACAACAGACGATTTTGATCCCTTACATTTGTCATCAATTTCAAGAAGAAAATTTCTTGCTTTGCTTGGTGCTTCTGCAGCTTTAGCCGGAACTGCCTGTACTGATTATCGTGACAAAGGTGAAATTGTTCCTTACAATGTTAAGCCTGAAGAAATTACGATTGGCAAACCAAACTTTTATGCTTCAACTTGTACGGTCTGTCCGATATCTTGTGGAATATTAATTAAAACTAGAGAAGGAAGACCTATTAAAATTGATGGTAATCCTGATCATCCCGTTAACAAAGGAAAAATTTGTTCAAAAGGGCAGGCGAATATTTTAAATCTTTATGATCCGGAAAGATTAAAAACACCATTAAAAAACGGTGGTTTCGGTTTTGATGAAATAAACTGGAAAGATGTTGATAGTGAAATTATTACCAACCTAAATTCTGTAGCAAACAAAGAGATTTCAATTATTACACATACAATAACATCTCCAACTACTTTAAAAGTACTTGAAGATTTTAAGCAAAAATATCCAACGACAAAAATCTATTCATACGAACTATTTAATGACTCGATAAAAAACTCCGCCTGGCAAAAGTGTTACGGAACAGGGAATTACCCATTATTAAAATGGAATGAAGCCAAGGTAATACTTTCACTTGAATCGGATTTTTTAGGTGTTGAAAATAACAGAGTTGAAACTGCAAGAATGTTTGCCGAAGGTAGAAGTGTTAACAATAAAAACTTTAACAGGCTGTATGTAATTGAAAGTAATCTTAGTCTTACCGGTTTAAATTCTGATTACAGGTTACGTTTAAGACCTGAAGCTCAGTATGAATTTGTTATGAGTCTGATAAATGAATTGAAGGTAAGAGGTGCAATAAATATTGCCGCAAATACTTCATCATTTTCTATTTCATCATTCATAGCTAAATATAATCTTGATAAAGAAGTAATCAACTATCTTGTTAGTGATCTAATATCAAATAAGAGTAAAACGATAATTGATGCCGGCAATTCATTACCTGAAAATGTTCAAATTGCCGTTAATATTCTTAATGCAGCTCTGAACAATTCACAACTTTTTAGAACAGATTCATCTAAAAATAATTTGTTGGAATATTCATCTTTAAAAGATTTTGAACAATTAACTGCTAAAATGAAAAATGGCGATGTGGCTGCAGTAATTCATTTTGATTGTAATCCTGTTTATCACTTTGCCCCTGATTTAGAGTATTCAAAATCCCTTTCAAAAGTCGGTACTGTTATTACACTTACCGAACGCGAGAGCGAAACTGCACAATTAAGCAAGTTTGTTTTGCCTACCAACCACAACTTTGAAAGTTGGGGAGACGCTAAAACAAGGACGAATGTAATTTCATTACAACAACCTGTAATAGCGCCGTTAAAGAATACAAGACAAAAGGAAGCAATACTTCTAACCTGGATTAGTAGTAAACCTGAAACTTTTTCAGAAAATTTATACCACGAATATTTAATGAAGAATTGGGAAACTTCAATTTATCCAACTTTACAGTCGCCATTAGATTTTAAACGTTTTTGGTTTGGCGCATTACACGATGGAGTTGTGCAAAATAATAGTGCGGCATTAAATAATGTATCAATGCAATCAAACTCCGTTTCACTTTTAAACAATGAAATTCAATCTCCCAAAGGATACACGCTTGTCTTAAAAGAAAGTTATCAGATCGGTGACGGTAGATTAGCACACAACGGTTGGCTGCAGGAACTTCCTCATCCTATCTCCAAAATAACCTGGGATAATTACGCGGCAGTATCGGAAAAGACCTGCAAAACATTGGATGTAAAAAATAATGATATCATAGAAGTTAAAGTCGGAAACAGAAAACTAAGTTTACCTGTTTTTATGCAGGCAGGAACCGCTGATGATGTTATTGTGGTTGAACTTGGGTATGGAAGAACAAATTCAGGTACGGTGGCAAGTGATGCCGGTTTTAATGCAAATGTTTTGTTGTCTAAAAACAATGATCAGTCTCCCTGGATTTATTCTAATGTTTCAATTAATAAAACCGGAGACACGTATGATTTAGCTTCTTCGCAAGAACATCATGCATTTGATGATCCCAAAGTAAAAGATTTGCATAAAACTCGTCATATAATTCAGGAAGGTACTGTTGCAGGTTTTCTAAAGAATCCAAAATTTATTAAAGAAAACCAGGGAGAAGAATTACCAAGTGTTTATGATCAGCATCCGTATAACGGTTTAAAATGGGGAATGGCAATAGATTTAAATAAATGTATTGGTTGTGGTGATTGTGTAGTTGCTTGCAATGTTGAAAATAATATTCCGGTTGTGGGAAAAGATCAGGTTTTAAAAAGCAGGGAAATGCAGTGGTTGAGAATAGATAGATATTATTCCGGTACTGCTAATGATCCCAGCGTAAGCGTACAGCCAATGCTTTGCCAGCATTGCGATCAGGCTCCTTGTGAAAATGTTTGCCCGGTTGCAGCAACATCACACAGTCCTGATGGATTAAACCAGATGGTTTACAACAGATGCGTTGGTACACGTTACTGCTCAAATAACTGTCCGTATAAAGTTAGGAGGTTTAATTTCTTCAACTTTAGAGATCACTTTAAGGATAGTTATCAGGAAAATCCCATACTTGCATTAATGCATAATCCGGAAGTTACAGTTAGATCGCGTGGAGTTATGGAAAAATGTACTTTCTGTGTACAAAGAATTTCAGAAGCACGGGCAGACGCGACACATAATAAAGCAGTTTTAAAAGGTAGTGATGTCACAACAGCCTGTCAGGATGCTTGCGGAACTGATGCAATTCATTTTGGTGATATAAATGATAAAGAATCGGAATTTTATACTTATAGAAATCATGAGCTTGGTTATTATGTACTGGAAGAACTAAATGTTAAACCAAATGTTACATACATTGCCAAACTTAGAAATATCCATTCGGAGGAAGCATAGTGAATATTGATTACTCCCAGGAAGCTCCTGTAGTCGCGGGAAGACTGACTCTGGCTCAGATTGAGGAATTGGTTGCAAAACCAATGGATACCAAGCCGGATAAAAAGTATTTTATCGCACTATCTATTTCAGTTTCTTTCTTAATTGCGGGAGCAGTTTTTTTAGCATTTAGTATTTATTACGGTATAGGACTTTGGGGAAATAATCAGCCTGTTGGTTGGGCTTTCGCGATCGTTAATTTTGTTTTCTGGGTTGGTATTGGGCATGCAGGAACTTTGATCTCCGCAATTTTATTTTTACTCAGGCAAAAATGGCGGACAGGTATTGCCCGATTTGCCGAAGCAATGACAATCTTTGCAGTTATGTGTGCGGGGATATTTCCCGTTATTCATACAGGTCGCCCATGGTTAGCAGGATACTTAATCCCTTATCCAAATCAACATAGTCTTTGGGTTAACTTTACATCACCACTTGTATGGGATGTGTTTGCAGTTTCAACATATTTTACTGTCTCTTTAGTTTTTTGGTATGTTGGTTTGATTCCTGACTTTGCCACTCTAAGAGATAGAACACCTTCAAAACTTAAAAAAACTGTTTACTCAATCTTCTCACTTGGATGGAGACATTCAAACAGACATTGGACACATTACGAAAAAGCGTATATGCTGTTAGCAGGATTTGCAACTCCCTTAGTACTTTCTGTTCATACAATCGTAAGTTTTGATTTTGCTGTTTCAATTCTTCCTGGCTGGCATGCAACTATTTTTCCACCTTACTTCGTTGCCGGTGCTATCTTTTCGGGATTTGCAATGGTTGTAACTGTATTAGTTTTTGTAAGAAAAATATTTAATCTGGAACACTTAATTACAATTGATCACCTTGAAAAAATGAATAAAATTATTCTTGCAACAGGAATGATGGTTGGTTATGCATATGCGATGGAATTTTTTATGGCATGGTACAGCGGTGTTCCTACAGAGCAATTTGTATTTATAAACAGGGCGTTTGGTCCTTATGCATGGGCTTATTGGATAATGGTAAGCTGCAACGTAATCATCCCACAGTTTTTTTGGTTTAAGAAGATTAGAAGATCAACTCCGATTATGATGGTGATTGTAATTTTAGTTAATGTAGGGATGTGGTTTGAAAGATTTGTTATTACGGTAACTTCTTTAAATCGAGATTTTCTACCGTCAAGCTGGGCATATTACAGACCGACTATTTTTGATATTGGAATATTGCTGGGAAGCTTCGGGTTATTCTTTACTTTGGTAATTCTTTTTACAAAATCGTTGCCGGTAGTTTCAATTTCGGAAATAAAAGCTGTTGCTGATGGCGCTCAGCCGACTCATCACGGAGGTGAACATCATGCATAATGGAAAGAAATTATATGGCATAGCGGCTACATTTAAAACTCCTGATGAAATCATTAATGCGGCTAAAAAAGTTACTGAATCTGGTTTCACACGATTTGATGTAAACACACCTTATCCGGTTCACGGTATGGATAACGCAATGAAGATAAAACCTTCCAAATTGGGTTTTGTAACATTGGTTATGGGCTTAACGGGAGCCGCTCTTGCGTTACTTTTTATGTATTGGACAATGTCTGTTGATTATAGAATGGTGATCGGCGGAAAACCGTTCTTTGCATTTCCGGCATTTATTCCTATCACGTTTGAATTTACCGTTTTACTCGCAACTGTTTCAACAGTTATTGCAATGATAGCTCTGTTTTTCAGATTGCCTGATAATAAACATCCATTGCATGATACGGAATACATGAAAAGTGTTTCATATGATAAGTTTGGTGTTATCATTGAAGCAACCGATGAAAAATTTGATGAAAAATCAGTTAAGGAATTATTGCAGAATCTTAATGCATTAAAGATTGAAGAAATATTTTATCCTGAAGAGGAAGCATATCCAATCTTTCAACCGAAGTTCATTCTGTTTTTAATTGTAACTGCACTTGTTGTTTCAGGTGCTACTTATGTAACACTTAACAAGTTGCTATACATAACTCCATATAACTGGATGATGGATCAGGATAGATTAAATCCACAAAAGAAGAGTACACTTTTTGCCGACGGATATGGAATGAGAACTCCCGTTGAAGGTACAGTTGCAAGAGGATTTATTCCTTATCCATTGAAAGGTCAAACAAATCCGACTGAAGTTCTGTCTAATCCGTATTTACCATCAAAAGAAAACCTGGCTTTAGGTAAAGCTAAGTTTAACAGTTACTGTAGTCCCTGCCATGGTTATTTTGCCGATGGTGATAGCAGATTAAGAGGTCAATTTCCTAATCCACCAACCCTGCATTCTAAAAGAGCAATAGAATTTAGTGATGGAATGATTTATCACATAATTACAAACGGACAGAATGTTATGCCTTCTTATGCTTCACAAGTTACCCGTGAAGAAAGATGGGCAATTGTAAACTACATAAGAGTTTTGCAGCGCGCAAAAAATGCCACAGATTCAGATTTACTTGAGATCAATAAGGAGACCGGTAGCAATGTTACAAACTGAATTTAATTATAAGAAAAAAGATTTACCCGCCGGTTTATTTAAGATAGGAATAATAATTTTTGCTGTTGGAGGAACATTATCTTTATTAGCGTTTTTTGTTGATCAGGAAAGGGCAATATTTAATTATCTTGTTGTATATATGATGCTTGTTAGTATTGGACTTGGTTCATTATTCCTTATTGCTTTAGAATATATTGCCGGTGCTGATTGGAGCACACCGATTAGAAGAATTCCGGAATTTTTTGCCGGACTTTTACCGGTTCTTTTAATCTTAGTAATTCCGCTACTCGTGTTTAATCACGATCTTTTTCATTGGGCACACAAAGAAGCAGTTGCCGATGATAAAATATTACAAGGGAAAGCGCCGTATTTGAATGTTACATTTTTTGTGATCAGAACATTTGTTTTTATTGGTCTCTGGGTGTTGTTTTATTGGTTGATTACGAAAAATTCGAGAAAGCAGGATTCTACAAAAGATCAAATGCTTACAAAAAAGAATATTAAAATTTCTGCTGTGTTCATTTTGGTTTTTGCACTAAGTCTTACTTTTACCGCAATTGATTTTATGATGAGCCTTGAACCGCATTGGTTCTCGACGATATTTGGTGTTTACTATTTTGCTGGAACAGTTGTAGCGGCACTTGCTGCTGTTACAATAGCAGTTGTGTTATTAAAAGAAAAAGGATATTTCAATCCATGGATGACTGATGATCATATATTCAGTCTTGGTGCATTGTTGTTTGCATTTATAAATTTTTGGGCATATATCGCATTCTCTCAATTTTTACTAATATGGTATGCTGATCTACCTGAGGAAACTTTCTGGTTTTTAACTCGCTGGAACGGAAGCTGGTGGGTGTTCTCAATAGCATTAATCATTATTCACTTTGCAGTTCCATATTTTACTTTGCTTTCTCAACCATCTAAAAAAAATCCAAAGGTTTTAAAGTTTATTGCAATATGGTTGTTATTTGCCCATTTGTTTGATTTGTTCTGGTTAATAATGCCCAATATGGGATCTATGAAAAACGGTTATGTATTTAGCTGGATTGATCTTGTTTTTCCGATAGCAGGTATCGGTTTGGTTATGCTTGTCTTTAGTTATAGAGCTAAAAAAGATAACCTAATTCCAATTGGTGATCCCAAATTAAAAAGAGGAATTGATTTTCATCTCTAATATTTTTTGAGATTTAAGGTTTGATATGAAAGATATTATTAGTGGTATAAAAAATAAAACTGAGCAGCATTTTAAAAATCCCGGAGCGATTTTTGGGTTACTTTATCCCTATGTACTTGTAGCAGGATTGGGACTTGGAATCTATTACATTAAAAATCTGGATAACATTGCAAGGGAAAATGTTCCGCCTGTAATTAAAGATTCAACAGTTGTTACTGATCTTATTGTAAAAAATGCGATTGATGTTCCGCCGGTAAATGTACTTGAATTAAAAAATTCTACTCCGGAACTTTTATCCGAAGGTGAAAAATTATTTAAAGCAAATTGTACTTCGTGCCATGGTGAAAACGGTACAGGCGGAGGACCGGCAGCAATGGGATTGAATCCGGCGCCGCGTAATTTTACTTCAAAAGATAACTGGAAGAACGGAACAAAACTTTCACAGATTTATACAACACTTCAGGAAGGCTTGCTACCGAGTGCGATGGCATCTTATGATTATCTTTTACCAAAAGAGAAATTTGCTTTAGCTCACTACATCAGAACTAATTTTATTCCGGGTCCTGATGCTGATACGGATGGAGATTTGCAAGCTTTGGATGCCACATATAATTTATCAGCCGGGCAGCAGATTCCGGCTCAAATTCCTGTTGCTAAGGCATCGGCAATAATATTATCGGAAAATGAAAAGGCGAATGACAAAATTGAATCCATTGCAAAATCATTGAAATCTTTTTCTGATAATACCGGATATACAGTATTTAAAAGAGTGACTAAAAATCCAAAAACGTCTTTGTCATTCCTTGTTAAAAATTCAAATTGGAAAAGCAGCTTATCCAGTTTTATAAGCCTTGTTGTAAATAATGTAAACCAAAACGGATTTAATGGTTCCGTATTTTATTTAACGAACGATGAATGGTCGTCCTTGCATAATTTTATGTTAAAACTTATTTAATTATTTGATTTTATGAAAAACATTTTATTAACGATTCTATTTCTCACTTCATTTGTTTTTGCAAGTCAAAAAGAAATTGAAGTAGGAATTGATGAACAACTTGGCAAAAAAATTCCTTTACAGGAATCATTTAAAGATGAAAATGATAATACTGTTGTTTTAAAAGATCTCTTTAAAAAACCTACCGTTTTATCATTTGTGTATTATAATTGTCCAGGAATATGCAGCCCGCTTTTAATGGAACTGGCAGATGTTATAAATAAATCTGATCTCGTTCTTGGAGTGGATTATAATATAGTTGTTATTAGTATGAACGAGCTTGAAACTCCAAAAGATGCTATCAATCGTAAACAAACATTTTTGAAAGCGCTTGATAAAGATATTCCACCTGAAAGCTG
Organism: Ignavibacteriaceae bacterium; assembly: GCA_049294175.1. Lineage (GTDB taxonomy): Bacteria > Bacteroidota > Ignavibacteria > Ignavibacteriales > Ignavibacteriaceae > IGN3. The sequence continues at coordinate 59,185 of JBAQCL010000038.1, forward strand.
GAGATTTTTAACAGGAGATAGTGCAACAATTAAAAAAGTTGCCGATGCAGCAGGGTTTCATTATAAAAGACAAGGACTAGATTTTCTGCATTCCGGTGCTTTCATTTTTGTAGATAAGGATGGGAAAATTTGCAGATATCTTTTCCCTAGTTTTTCTGAAAGAAGCGGATTTGGAATTCTGCCACTCGATTTTAAGATGGCGGTAAATGAAACTTCAGAAGGGAAGATATCGCCTACTATAGCAAAAGTTTTGCAATTTTGTTTCAGATATGATCCTGAAGGGAAGACATACGTTTTAAGTTTAACAAGAATTTTTGGTGCAATTATTTTAATTATGACTGGAATTTTTGTTGCTTACTTAAAGTTCAAACCAAAAAAAAATTCTATTAAAGCGAGGTAATTTTATAAATGAGTGAAATGATAACGGTACCTACAAACGGAAAGCATCCAAGTTATCTTGAATATCAAGGTAAACATAAAGGTTTACTTGGCTGGATACTTTCAACCGATCATAAGAGAATAGGGATTCTTTATTTAATATCTATCCTCTCGTTCTTTATGGTTGGTGTTACGTTTGGTTTCTTGATGAGGCTTGAATTAATAGCACCGGGCAGAACAATAATGGATGCGCAAACATATAATTCATTTTTCACTTTGCACGGTGTAATAATGATATTCTTGTTTGTTGTCCCAGGCATTCCTGCAATTTTCGGCAATTTCTTTTTGCCGATTTTGATCGGTGCTAAAGATGTTTCTTTTCCAAGATTGAATTTATTGTCGTGGTATTTGTATATCTCCGGTGGGTTGCTTGCTGTAATTTCTATTTTAATGCCTGGTGGTCCTGCAGATACCGGTTGGACATTTTACATCCCTTACAGTGTCAGAACCGGAACTAATGTGGTATTTGCACTTTTTGCTGCATTTGTACTCGGGTTTTCATCTATTCTAACCGGAGTAAACTTTATTACCACTGTGCACCGCTTAAGAGCACCGGGAATGACCTGGTTTAAAATGCCGCTTTCGATTTGGTCATTCTATGCCACAGCGTGGGTCCAAGTTTTAGCCACACCGATTATTGGTATAACACTTTTACTTGTTGCTATTGAAAGAATATTTGGTGTAGGACTTTTTGATCCAGCGCTTGGAGGCGACCCGGTTTTATACCAACATTTATTCTGGATATATTCTCATCCTGCTGTTTATATCATGATTTTACCTGCAATGGGTATTGTCTCGGAGATTATTCCTGTTTTTGCAAGAAGAACAATTTTTGGATACAAATTTATTGCAATGTCCAGCATTGCAATAGCATTATTTGGTTCTCTTGTATGGGCGCATCACATGTTTACAGCCGGAATGAGTAATACGGGACAATTTATTTTTTCATTACTTACAATGGTTGTTGCAATTCCCAGTGCTGTAAAAGTATTTAACTGGACGGCAACCCTTTATAAAGGATCAATAGAACTTTCAACACCTTTATTATTTGTTCTCGCCTTTATCTTTCAATTTACAATCGGCGGATTAACCGGAATTATACAAGGTGTTTTATCAATAGATATTATGATTACGGATACATCTTTTATTGCTGCACACTTCCATTATGTAATGTTTGGCGGAACAGGTTTTGGACTTTTTGCGGGGCTACATTATTGGTTTCCAAAAATGTTTGGAAAGATGTACAATCAGAAAGTAAGTAAATTTGCTTTCTGGATTTTATTTGCTGGATTCCATACGCTTTACTTCCCGATGTTTATTATGGGATGGCTTGGGATGCCGAGAAGATATTATGATTATCTTCCTGAATTTCATATCTATCATCTAATATCTACAATTGGTTCATGGATACTTGTTTCAGGTATTCTTTTGATGTTTGGTAATCTTATCAAAGCATTGTTGAGTGATAAAAAATTCACTGAAAAAAACCCCTGGGGCGGAGAAACTTTGGAATGGACAATTGAAACTCCACCAATTCATGAAAACTTTATTGAAATTCCAACAGTACATGCTGCGCCTTATGAATACAAGCAAAATGAAGAAACAGCTGTAATTAATCAGGAGGCTAAGTGAGTGTTAAAGAACAAACGGTAACTCACGTTCATCGTGATGATATTGGCGCCAGAATGGGCATGTGGCTGTTTCTGTTTACCGAACTTATATTGTTCGGAGGTATGTTTATACTTTACTCTGTTTACAGATATAAATACCCTGAAGCATTTCATCTTGCTGCAAAAGAATTAAATACAATAGTTGGAACTTTTAATACAGCAATTTTGTTAACAAGTTCTTTAACAATGGCATTATCAATAACTGCAATTCAGAGGAGCCAAAAGAATTTATCTATTCTGTTTCAGATTTTAACTATTGTGCTTGCGCTTGGATTTATGGTTAATAAATATTTTGAATGGAGTATAAAATTCCATCATGGCATTTATCCGGGTTCCGATATTTTATTAGCTAAGCCATCCGGCGAAATTATTTTCTTTGGGTTGTATTATGTTATGACCGGTTTGCATGGTTTGCACGTAATTATCGGGGTAGTGTTGATTTCAGTGATGATGAGATTTACATCAAAAGGAATTATCAACAGTGGAAGTTACGTTAAGCTTGAATCAGCAGGATTGTATTGGCACTTAGTTGACATTATTTGGATTTTCTTATTCCCATTATTCTATCTGATAACTTAAAGGATTTAAATGGATCAGGATCAAGAACAACATATTGAGCATAGCCACGGTTACGGAATTTATATTCTGGTCTGGTTAGCATTAATGGCTTTAACAGGAATTACTGTTGCTGTTGCCGGAATTAATCTTGGCGGTTTAACGATTGCCACTGCTCTTGTGATAGCATCGATAAAAACTTATTTAGTGCTTACTATCTTTATGCATCTGAGAACTGAAAGCAATACTTTCAAGATTTTTGTCGGAGTAGCAATTTTCTTTTTGCTTATATCATTTATACTATTATTTTCTGATTATTCGTTTATTGTGAGGAACTAAATATGTTTAACGGTGCTTCAAACTTTTCACAAGGAGTTGATTCAACTTTTCTATTTACGTTAATTGTTTCAATATTTTTCCTTATGCTTATAACCGGGTTGATGATCTATTTTGTGATAAAGTATAATCGGAAAAGAAATCCCAAAGCAACAAACGTTCACGGAAATGTTGGTTTAGAAATTGTTTGGACGGTCATTCCAACTATTCTTGTGTTAATAATGTTCTGGTTCGGTTGGGTTGGATATTCTGATATGGCTAATGCACCTGAGAATTCCTTACAGATAGATGTTACCGCACAAATGTGGAAGTGGTCTTTCAAATATGCAAACGGAAAGACAGCAGATTCACTTTACGTACCTGTAAATCAACCGGTAAAACTAAACCTTCACTCTTTAGATGTTAATCATGCATTTTACGTTCCTAAGTTTAGAATTAAAAAAGATGTTTATCCTAATCAACAAAGATCAGTATGGTTTAATGCTGAGGAAGTTGGTGAATATGATATTGCCTGCGCTGAATATTGCGGTTTAAACCACTCATATATGTACAATAAAGTTAAAGTATTGCCTCAAAAAGATTTTTATGCCTGGCTTAATAAACCGGCAGATGTACCGATTAATAATAATGACTCTACTAAAACTGCTGAAGGTAAATAATAGTTGAAAGAAAGAATTAAAATATTACTTGAGATTACAAAGTTTCGCATTACGATTTTTGTAACTGTTACAACAATGTTTGGATATATCTCTGCAACAAATTCAATGAATACCGGAATGCTTCTTCCCGTACTGGGCATTTTGTTATTAGCCTGTGGTTCTGCTGCTCTTAATCATTATCAGGAAAGAAGCACTGATGCACAGATGGATAGAACTAAAAATCGTCCAATACCTTCGGGAAAAATTTCGGCAAATGCAGCTTTGCAAATTGCAATAGTTCTGGTTATTACCGGATCAGTATTACTTTTGGTTGGAAGTAATTTGCTTGCATTATTTTTAGGTCTTTTAAATCTTATTTGGTATAACGTTGTTTACACACCGCTTAAAAAAGTTACATCATTTGCAATAGTTCCCGGGTCATTGGTCGGAGCAATTCCACCGATGGTTGGTTGGGTTGCAGGCGGCGGTTACATTTTTGATCCACAAATAATTTTAATTTCATTTTTCTTTTTCATCTGGCAAATTCCACATTTCTGGTTATTGTTGATGATATTGGATAAAGACTATCAAAAAGCGGGCTTTCCCACATTAACTCAGATTTTTAATAAAGAACAATTAGCCAGAATTACTTTTATGTGGATAACCGCTACGGGGATAACAGGATTGCTCCTGCCTTTTTTTCAGGTAGCACAAAACACAGTTGTAATATATATTTTATTAGCCGCAACAATTTGGCTGACTTTTAATGCTTTCAAACTTATAAGGCAAACTCAGGAGAATTCATCTTTTAGATTTGCTTTTAGAGATATTAATTTCTTCGCACTTTTTGTAGTTCTTATTGTATCACTTGATAAACTTTTTGTTTCATAATCATAGCAAAGTGAAATTTTATGGAGTTTTTAGATAAACTAATTTTACCGCAATCTGCTGAACATATTCAGTTGCTTCACTATATAATTGTGCTTGTGCTGTCTCTTTTTGTTCCGTTTATAAGCATAGTTTTCGGTGGAACGTTTCTATCGGTTCACTATGGAAAGAAGTTTAGAAAAACTAATAATTCAGATTACAAAAGATATTCGAAAGATATAATTGAATCAGTTACGGTAAATAATGGTGTTGGTGTTATTCTTGGAATTATTCCGCTTTTAACTTCCATTCTTATCTTTGCTCAACTTTTCCATACTGCACAAATTAATACTGTAGGATATTTAGCTCTTGCTTTTCTTTTTGTGTCTGTAGGTCTGGTGATGATTTATACTTACAGATATTCAATTGCAGTTAATTATGTGTTTAATTCTGTAGATACAAAAAATTTAAATGATAAAGATGCAGAACAAGAATTTTTCAAAATTAAAACCGCATCTTCTAATTTGAGTTTAAGATACGGTAAACTGGGACTTATATTTCTTTTTATCGGGATATGGTTTTATGTTGCCGGTATTACATCATCCGAGTCATTCTTAAACTGGAATTTCTCTAATATCATAACTGCACTTGCATCGCCAAAAGTTTTACTCAACTTATTAATTTTCATCTGCTTTGCATTTACGTTAACATCGGCGGCAATTTTATTTATTCATTTATACTGGAATGAAGACAAAAAAAATAATGATCCTGCTTACAAAGCTTTTATTAAAAATAATGCTTCAAAACTTGGATTGAGATTTGGTATTCCGCTGCCTTTACTGATTGTTGTTAATATATTGTCATTATCTAATAAAGTTTTATCTGGTTCAATTTTTGTTTATTCTGTTATTGCAATAGTTCTAATGTTTATATCATACCATTTCTATTATATGCTCGAAATAAAGAATGGATATAAATTTAGTTCTTTGATTTTCTTTATTTTAATTTTAGCAACTGTTGCTTTAATTATAAAAGATCAAAAAGCGATGAGTAACGGAACTCAATATCACTCCTTAGTGCTTAGTACTGAATATGATAAACTCTTAGCGGAATTAAAAGGGGAGGGGAAAGTTGCGGAAGTAAATGGTCAAGAAATATATTCTGTTCGTTGTGCAAGCTGTCATAAGTTTGAACAAAAACTTGTTGGACCTGCACATTTTGATGTGTTGCCTAAATATGTTGGTAATGAAGCCAAGCTAGTTGCTTTTATTAGAAACCCTGTTAAAGTTGATCCTGCTTTTCCGCCAATGCCAAACCCGGGATTAAAACCTAACGAAGCCGAAGCCGTTGCAAAATATCTTCTTGAAGAATTTGCAAAGAAAAAGAAATAATTAAGTCAGATTCTAATTATAAAAAAAGCCGGAGTGATATTACTCCGGCTTTTTATTTTATACTAATTGAAAGCTTACTCTTAAAAAAGGAATTATAGACTTACTTTTTACTTAATTGGGAAATCATTTTATTAACGTAGTAATCGTTTTTATTTAACTGCCAGGCAGAACGAAAATACTTAAGCGCCAATCCTTTGTTTTGATCTTTTAGATAAGCATCTGCAATAGCCACTTGTAAAGAAAAAGATTTGGGAAAATTCTTTTGGATAGCTTTAAGATATTTGATTGTGTCGGCAATCTTTTTCAACCCAATTAAATCTTTCGAAAAATTAATTACTTCAGTTTCACTTAAATTATATTCTGTTGCATTTGAATCCGCAATTTCAAAATATTTTTTTATTGTACTGTCAATCCCTTCTGATCTATAAACATTCATCAATTCATCTGAGATAGTTTTTGAAGGGGAAGTGTAGCCAAAACCAGATTCTATATTTGCCAGGACTTCTGCAGGTAAACCAAGATTTCTATCAACAATATTTATTAGGTGAACTGCAGCTATTTTTTCTTTCGGATCAATAAAAAGCATTGATGAAAATCCGGTCCCGCCGCCAATATGATAGAACGCTTTCAATGAATCACCTTTCATCGAAACAGCAAAACCAAGTCCATAATCAATTAAGGTTCCTGATTTAAGTTTAGTTCTGTTATACATCATCTCAAGTGTTGAGGGTTTCAACAATTTCCCTCCAAGCAATGCTTTTGCAAAGAAAAGAAGATCGTGTGCTGTTGATAATAAACCGCCACCGGCTATTTTAATGCTTAAATCGGCTAATGGAGCATTTTCAAATTCACGCAAAAAATTTTTCTCATAACCTTTTACCCGGTGCTGGATAATCTTTTTTTGTTTATCTATAAAAGTGTCATACATCTCTGCGGGAATGAAAATATTTTTTGTTATGTAATCTTCATAAGTAGTTTTAGTGACGCTTTCAATAATTGCCGCTAAAAGTGAGTATGCTAATGAAGTGTATTCATATTTTGTTCCCGGTTCAAAATTTAATGTGTCGTATGCAAATACTTTTATGGATTCATTTATTGATGAATAAAAATTTTTGCTGTCAAATTCACCTTCCTTATAATTTCTGATTCCCGAAGTGTGACTTAATAATTGTCTTACTGTAAACTTCCATTTTTTTTCAGGGAACTCAGGAAGATAAATATGAATATCTTTATCTAAATCAATCAACCCTTTTTCATAAAGCTGCATAATTGCCACGGCTGTAATCGGTTTTGTGATGGAAGCAATTCTATAAACAGAATTGATTATTGCCGGAACGTCCTCTTCCAGATCAGCTTTACCTTTAGCATCAAGCCATACAATTTTGTCATCTCTAAGAACTCCGGCAGATATTGAGGGTACTTTTTTATTGGTGAGATATTCATTAAGATAATTCTCAAATAATTTTGTTTTCCCTTGCTGGGCAAATGTACTCTGTAACGCAATAGTGATGAAAAAAAATAATGCAATTATTTTGTTGAGGTGTAGTTTCATTATGATTTTAAGAATGGATACTCAATTAAAACTTAAATTATAAAAAACGGGCTGATAATTATCAGCCCTATAAATTACTTGGTGGGAATTCTTTTATCGATAATACTATCAATAAGTTTGTACTCTTTAGCTTCGTCTGCTGTTAAGAAATAATCTCTGTCACAATCTTTAGCAATTTGTTCAATCGTTTTATCTGTGCTTTTTGCTAAAATCTGATATAAAGAATCTCTTGTCTTAATTAATTCTTTTGCATGAATCTCAACGTCGGTTACCTGCCCGCCAATACCTTGTGTCCATGGTTGGTGAATCATAATTTTAGAATGTGGAAGTGAAGACCTTTTTCCAATTGCTCCGCCAGCAAGCAGTACAGCTCCCATACTTGCAGCCATTCCTACGCAGATTGTAGCGACATCCGGTTTTATAAAATTCATTGTATCATAAATTGCAAGTCCTGATGTTACACTGCCGCCCGGGGAGTTGATGTAAAGATTTATATCTTTTTCCGAATCTTCAGCTTCTAAAAATATTAATTGTGCAATTGTTAAACTTGCAATATGATCGTCTATTGCTGTTCCTATAAAAACGATTCTTTCACGTAACAATCTGGAATAAATATCCATTCCTCGTTCACCGCGACCAGTTTGTTCAATAACATATGGAACAAGCTGATTATATATTTCAATATGCTTATTCATTTATAGCCTCTTGTTTTGCTTTCAATTTGTCAGGGTCAATTTTATTAATTTTATTGTTTGATTTCAAAAATTCAAAAAGTTTTTGATCAATAATTTTTTCAGTCTGATTTGAAGTTTTGTAATAATTTAAAAGTTTTTCAACCGGGATGCCGGTTTTAACTGAGTCTTTTTCTGCTAATTCTTTTAAATCATCATCGGTAACTGCAATATTTTCTGATTTTTGTATTTCACTTTTTATTAAATACCATTTTACTTCAGTTTCTGCAGATTTTAATAACCTTGTTTTTGCTTCTTCTTTTTTAAAAGGATAATTAGATTTTTTAGCCTGCTCTTCTTCACTTTTTACATATTCTTCCAAAATGTTGTTTACTAAAGTTTGAGGCGGAGTAAATTCGTTACTTTTTATAATTTCCGAAATAAGTTTACTTCTTGTCAGTTCTTCAGTCTGCTGATCATAATAATTTTGAATATCTTTTTTTATTTCTTCACGAAGTTCTGCTTCAGTGGAAACTTTATCTTTGGTTACTTTTTTGATTAACTCTTCACTCAGTTCAGGTGTAACTACTTTTTTAATACCTAAAACATTTACACTATACTTAAATTCCTGCTTATGAGCTTCCTCTGTTCCATCTTCGTGCTGGTGCTTATGCTCATCTTTGTAAGAAAAATTAAAGGATTCGCCAACTTTTTTACCATTTGCATTTTCAATAATTTCTTTTGCTATTCCATCAGCGGTAAGATCTATTTGCATTTTTTCGGGTTTTGTTTCGGAAACAGGTTCGCCGTCTTTTTCAATTAAATTTATCTCTGCATCAATAACATATTTATCGCTATCAATTATTTCGGCATCTTCCAAAACTCTATTGGAATTTAATATATATGCAATTTCTTTATCAATTTCTGCATCAGTTACAATAAAATCGGGAAGGTCAAATGATATATCTTTATATCCGGTAACATTTAAAGTCGGAATAGTTTCATACTTCACTTTAAAAGTAAGATCTTTTTCCGGTTCAAATTTTAAATCCGTCATACTTGGTTGACCGATAGGCTTCAGTTCATTTTCCTGGGCAATTTTCCAAAAGAAAGAATTTGCTACTTTTTCAGAAGCTTCATATTCAAGAGCATCTCCATACATCTTTTTAATCATTGTTAAAGGAACTTTACCTTTTCTAAAACCAGGCATCTGAATAGATTTAGCCTGTTTCCTAACTTCGTCGTCAATATTTTTTTTAATCTCTTCATACTGAAGTTTTATTTCAACTTCCTTTTCAGATGAATTTAATTCTACAACATTGTATTCCATATAAAAAATTAACCTCAAATAATGTGATAGGAAAAAAAATGAAAGTGCGAGAACGGGGACTCGAACCCCGACACCTCTCGGTACTAGATCCTAAGTCTAGCGCGTCTACCAAATTCCGCCATTCTCGCAAATTGAATATTTAGGGTTTAATCCTAAATCAAAAATAATTTAAAAACCTCTTAAAATGTTTTAATTTAAGCATTTATCAGAATAAAAATTGGTTACAAATATAATCCTAAGCGTTCTGTTAAACAAATTAGATGTGTGATTTGATTACAGCCAACTTTGCATTTACCAACAGTATTCTGATTTCATAATGCTTCAGAATGTTGTTACACTGAATTTATACAGGGTTTGTCTCTTCGGTTCTGAACAAATCCGGAATAACTACTCCTATTTCTATTTAAGTGGTGAAATTTGGGCACAGTTTAGTTTTTATTACAAGAACTTGAAGCGGGATTTTATTATTTTTGATTTAATATATAAGTGAATAATTAATTTGGAAGGCTCCTGATGGGGTTTAAATACATCAAATTTTCGAGTGTTGGATTTGAAAAGAAATTTAATGAAGATGCAGTAGAAGTTGTTGAAGTTGACGGCGGTATATTAGCTGTACTTTGTGATGGCGTGGGCGGCGATTATGGTGGAGATATGGCTTCAAAAATTGCTATCAAATCTGCAACATATTTTTTTACAACAAGTAACTCGGACGATTATTTAGAGCGAATTAAATATTCTTTAGAAGAATCAAATAATTTTGTAATAAATCATTCCGCAAGTAGCGAAGTTTTGAAAAGTATGGCAACTACAATTGAAATGATTTTTATTAAAGATAATATAGCTTTTTGGGGACATATAGGTGATTCTCGAATTTATCATATCAGGTCAGGGAAAATAAAACAACTTACAAAAGATCATTCACTTGTTCAAAAACTTTTAGATGAAGGTTTTATCACTCATCAGCAAGCAGCAAATCATCCAAATAAAAATGTTATTATGAAGGCTCTGGGTGATAATCCTTTTGTTGATCCCGATATCAGCAAAATTAAATTGAATGAATATGAAAAAAATAAATTCTTTGTATGCTCTGATGGAATTACTAATCTGGTTTCAAATAATGAACTTGAAGAAATACTGAATCTTCCTGATATGGATGAGAAAAAAAGTCAATTAATAAAATTAGTTAAACTACGCGGTGCATTTGATGACTATTCTTTTATATACATCGAAAAAGATTAAATGATCGGTAAGAAAATTCAAAATTATAAAATTCTTTCTTTGCTTGGTGAAGGAGGAATGGGAGCTGTTTACAAAGCATTTGATGTTAAGCTTGAAAGATATGTTGCGCTAAAAATATTAAATATAAACTCTACTCGCTTTTCCAGAATTATGGAGCGATTCCGAAAGGAAGCAAAAAATCAAGCCAAACTTAATCATCCAAATATTGTTTCAGTGTATGGTTTTGTTGAAGAAAAAGATGTGATGGGTATCGCTATGGAGTTTGTGGAAGGTCAGACTTTAGAGCAGATACTTCAAATTGAAGGCAGGTTAGAGGTTTATCACGCTTTGGATATTATGTCGCAAGTGCTGGAAGGAATCTCGTACGCTCACGAGCAAGGTTTTATTCATCGGGATTTAAAACCATCGAACATAATTATAGATTTTAATGGCAATGTTAAGATTATGGATTTTGGTATTTCTAAATCAATTGATGAAATCGAGACAATTACACAACATAATGCAAGACCGGGCACACTTTTATATATGAGTCCTGAGCAGCTTGGTGGAAATGAAGTTACTGTTAAAAGTGATTTGTATTCACTTGGCATAACGTTGTATGAATTATTAACAGGTTTTTATCCGTACGACTCTAAGACATTTTATGAAATTGTAGATGCTCATGTAAATAAAATCCCTTCAAATATTTCTGACACTCTTCCTAATATTCCATACCAGGTGGATGAAATAGTTTTAAAAGCTATGGGAAAATCTTTTTCGCATAATTTTGATTCTGCTTTAGAGTTTAACACTGCCATTAAAGAAATGATTGCACAGCTAAACAATAATACTTCTGAAGTTACATCTACTGTTGAAGAAATTTCGGATAGTACAAATTATAAAGTGCGTAAAATATCTTTTGGAAGTAAACTAAGTAATTTTTTTCTTTTTATAATTTTTATCGGATTGGGCATCTATGCTTATTCTGTTGTGAAAAAAACTTTAGAACAAAAAGCACTGGAAGATAAGACCAATTCATTAAGCTATTCGCAAGATTATTCTAAAAACCCAAATTATACAGAGCAAGCTGATTGGCAGCTTGAAACTGTAAGTTCAGAAAAAAATCTTAACTCAATCTATTTTGCCGATAATTTAAATGGATTTATTGCTGGAAGTAGCGGACTGATTTTAAAAACTACTAATGGTGGGCAAAGTTGGGCACAGGTTGATGTAAATTCTAAAGCTGATTTTAATTCAATTTGTTTTGCAAATGGCAGAATATTTTGTTCGGGAGAAAAGGGTATATTATTAAAGTCGGGATTTACTTTGAAATCCTGGGATAAAATTAATACTAACACAAACGAGACCTTGTTTAATATTAAATTTATAAATGATAATACAGGTTTTATATGTGGCAGTAACGGCGTAATATTAAAATCGCTTGATGGCGGACTTACCTGGCAAAGATTTTTTACAGGTAAAAGAGAAAATCTTTTTAGTATTGATTTTGTTGATGATCAAACAGGATTTGCAATAGGATGGGATGGAACAATTATAAAAACAGATGATCAGGGTTTAACATGGGTTCCAATCAAAATAAATTACAAATCGTATTTGAAAAATATTTTATTTATAAATCAGTTTTTAGGCTTTATCGTCGGCGGTGATGGATTGGTTTTAAGAACGGAGAACGGTGGAAATAGCTGGGAAAAAATTGATATTGGTTCAAGTTCCGGATTGTATAAAATATTTTTTGAAAATAATGAAGATGGAATAATACTGAGTAATCGCGGAGAAATATTTAAAACCATTGATGCCGGGAAAACCTGGAAGAAAAACAATATAGGTAAACCTGTAATTCTTCATGATATTCAAAAATTAAGCACCGGAAGATACATTGTTGTGGGAAATAACGGTTCAATTTTTAACAGTAAAGTTAAAAATAACTAATCTCGTAAAGTTCTTGTCAGTTCTTAAGAAAAATCGCATCCGGCATTAATAAAGTTTTAAGTTGTTTAATATTTATCAAATCAAAAATGAAATTTAAGAATTATACATCGCTGAATATTTTTTATTCAATAATAATTGTTATTGTATTGTTACTTAATCTTATATTTACTCAATTGCCGTTACTAAACACACTTGGATATGAATTCTCAGCATTGAACTCATTTTTACTAATAATTCTTTCCGGATTCTATACAATTACTTTTTTAAAACTCAAACCTGATCATTTCAAAACATTATTTATCCAATTAATAATTTTAGTTATTCTCCCGCTTTTAGTTTCTATAATCCATTCATTTTTTACAATGTCTTGTTCATTTACTGATGGAATAATTTTTTATCTACTGATTGCTTTCCCATCGATAGTTATCGGTAGTTCTATTGGAATTCTTACATTATTATACTTTAATAAATTCCCGAAATCAATTTTTATAGTGATAATAATTCTGTTAGCGTCAATTCCTGTATTCGAAGTTTATTTTAACCCGCAGGTGTTTTTTTACTCTCCTTTAATCGGATTTTTCCCCGGTAATATTTATGATGAAGGAATGAGTCCTGATTTGAAATTATTATTTCATCAAATATTAATTTCGATTTATTTCATTTTCATAATAATAATTTTCAGTAAATACAAAGAATTGTTTTATAAAAACAAACGAAAGTTTGCAGCGGCTTTGATACTTGTTCCGATAATATTTCAATTTGTTTCACCAACTTTGGGATATACTACAACCTATTGCAAACTCGAATCTCATTTATCAAAAAAAATTATAACAGCTAATACAACTTTGCATTATGATAATCTATCTAAATCTGAGGCTGGTTTTATTGCCCTAAACCAGCAGTATTATTTTGAGTTGCTAAAGAAAAAATTAAACGTTACACCTGCAGAACGAATTGATGTTTATTTATTCAACTCGCGTGAACAAAAAAAACAATTATTTGGCGCAGGTAATGCTGATGTTGCAAAACCTTGGCAATACTCAGTTTATATAAGTAAAGATTCTTGGGAAAGTACACTTAAACATGAATTGATTCATGTTTTTTCTGCAGAGTTTGGATCAGGAATATTTAAACTGGCAAATAACTTTAATGCTGCAATGATAGAAGGTTTTGCTGAAGCAGTTGATAATAATGTAGATAATTTATCTCTTATTGATTTAACTTCATTAGCATTTAAAAATGGGCACAGGATCGATATAAATAATTTATTTGGAGGTCTGAATTTCTTTAAACAAAATTTATCACTTTCTTACACTTACAGTGGTGCACTTTTTCAATACTTGATTAAAAATTATGGAATTGAGCCGGCGAAATCATTTTATAAGAGTGGTGACTTTGAAAATACTTATAAAATAAATTTGTTAACTATTCAGAACAAATTCAATGTAGAGCTGGAGGGAACTGAAGAAATTGGCAATAAGGCGATGGCTGATTATTATTTCGGAAGATTATCAATTATCCAAAAAGTTTGCCCAAGATTTATTTCGGATAGATTAAAGAAAGCATGGAAATATCTAAATTCTAAAAATTTAACTAAAGCTCAAAAAGTATTTGATGAAGTGAACCAAAAATCAATAAACTATTCAGCTTTGATTGGGCTTTCGGAAATTTATTTTTTACAGGGGAAAACTCAGGAGGCAATCAAATTGATAGGGAATGATCTGAACAAATTTTCAGGTTCCCCATATTATTTTAACTTGCTTTTCAGGCTTGGTGAATTAAACGTGAAGGCAGGAAGTATTAATTCAGCTAAAAATATTTATGAAGAATTAATTCATGAAAATCCGAACTTTCAAATCTTCACACTTGCAAAGGTTCGTTTAGCTTTAATTGAAAATGATGAAATAATAAAATATGTTGAAGCGGATGATTCGGTTAAGTATAACATTTTATTAGATTTGAATAAAACAAACTACAATTATAGTTCGATTGTTTTACTAACAGATTTAGCAAGAGAAACAAAAACCGATTATAGAAAATTTTTAACAAATTTTAATAAGGCTTTTTTAATCAATAACGTTGAAAGCAGTTATGCAGCATTTAAACTATCTCAGTTTATGTTAGAGAACGGAGATAATATAAACAGCAGAAAAATGGCATCGTTAAGTTTAAGATATAAATATAAAAATCCGTTTCTGTTTGCATATCAACAAAATTATGAAAAAGCAAATTGGTTTTTTTATAATGCTGCTAAAGTATCGGCGAATTTTAATTATGCATCTGGGGACTGATTTGGGAAAATGAATTTAGAAAATAAAATATCCTTATTAGATCAAATTAAAGATCAAAAATTAATTAAAGTGATTTCTGAAGTTTCACAAAAATCATCTTCAGAAGTTTATATTGTCGGCGGTTATGTCCGCGATTTAATTCTTAATCGTTTGCGAAGCGACATTGATATTTTAGTTGTTGGCAGTGGGCCTGAATTTGCAAAAATGGTTGCAGGGGAACTTGGGGCAAATAAAATTTCAATCTTTCATAATTTTGGCACTGCTCATTTCAATTATGAAGGGATGGATGTGGAATTCGTTGGCGCTAGACGAGAATCTTATGACAGAAAAACAAGAAAGCCAATAGTTGAAGATGGAACTTTTGAAGAAGATATTTCACGCAGGGATTTTACCATAAATACGCTTGCCATTTCGTTAAATAAAAACAGCTACGGTAAATTAATTGACACTTATAATGGATATGATGATATTCAAAATTTGCTCATCAGAACTCCCCTTGATCCTTTTAAGACTTTTGATGATGATCCTTTAAGAATTATGCGTGCTTTTCGATTTGCCTCGCAGTTAAATTTTAATGTTGATGAAAGTATAATGATTGCGGCAAAGGAAATGAAAGAAAGGCTTGCTATTGTTTCGCAGGAAAGAATAACAGATGAGTTCCTAAAAATACTTTCTTCGCCCCAACCATCAATTGGATTAAAGCTGCTTTTTGATTCAGAAGTTTTGCAAATAGTTTTTCCGGAAATTGCCGTAATGGCAGGTGTTGATCAGAGAAAAGATTATCACCATAAGGATGTTTTTCTTCACACTTGTATGGTTGTTGATAATATTTGTAAAGAAACAAAAAATGTTTGGCTAAGATTTGCTGCGCTTGTGCATGATATTGCAAAACCTCCAACGAAAAAGTTTGTGGATGGGATCGGCTGGACTTTTCATGGTCACGAAGAACTTGGTGCAAGAATGATGAAAAAAATATTTAATAGAATGAAGTTGCCTTTACATCAGTTGGAATATATTGAAAAGCTAATCCGTTTGCATCTTAGACCAATTGCACTTGCAAAAGAAGAGGTTACAGATTCGGCGATAAGAAGATTTATAGTTAATGCCGGTGAAGACTTAGAAGATCTTATAATTCTTTGCCGTGCGGATATAACAAGTAAAAATCCCGTTAAAGTTGAAAAATATCTTGCTAACTATGAACGGGTTATGCAAAAAGTTAGAGATGTAAAAGAGCGAGACAAATTAAGAGAATTTCAATCCCCGGTAAAAGGAGAAGAGATTATGCAGATTTGTAATTTAAAACCTTCAAAAAAGGTTGGTGAGATAAAAAGTGCAATTGAAGAAGCTATACTTGATGGGAAAATAGGAAACAATTATGAAGAAGCTTATCGGTATTTGATTGAAATTAAAGATGAGTTTTTAATGCAATGATGACATGAAAAATTTAAATTAAATGTTAGATAGAATTATATATTGGAACCATCTCTCTTTAAAGTCACTCCAGAAAAAAAATGACTTTGATTCCTAGTCGCTACCGTAAGTGTAATTATTTAACCGCTTGTAATTAAATCATCATAAATAAGGTTAAATAACCTATTTTTGTTGTGGTTTTAATAATAAAAAAATAATTAGTTTAGTTATCAAATATTTGAATTAACCACTCAACAGTTGGAGCAAAGAATGAAGTTATTCATAATTTCAATAATCACCTTAATACTTTCTATTAATATATTTCCTCAAACTGAACTGACACTTGAGCAGGCAATAAAAATTGCGCTGCAAAAAAACAGCAGCTTAATTTCAAACGAAAATGAATTGCAAAGAAGCAAATCCGGTTTGACAGCAGCTTATGGAAATTTTTTACCGAAATTGAATGCGTTTGGAACTGCGGATTGGTATAGATCTGAAGAAGCTGGAATAACCAAAGTTATAGATGGAATAAATATTGTAGTTCCACCAAGTACAACTGAAACCAGGTCATACGGAGTTGGCGCAAGTACAAGCATTGTTCTATTTGATGGATTATCAAATTTTGCTTCCTTATCAAAAAACAGAAACAATGTTGAAGCGGTAAAATTATCTATCGAGCAGAAAAAGCAGGAAGTTGTATTCCAAACAATAAATCTTTACTACTCAATTGTAGAAGCTGATCAACTACTTAGAGTGGGTGAAGAAGACGTAAAACAGCAACAAAAAAATCTTGAAACAATTGAAGAACGAAATCGATTGGGTTCGGTAACAAAAGCTGATGTTTATCAACAGCAAGTTCAATTGGGTAATGCCGAGTTGCAGGTAATCCAGCAAAGCAACACACTTGAAACCGCAAAAAGTAATTTACTGTATTACCTGGGTTTGGATGTGCTCGAAGATTATAAATACTCCGGCAATCTGACTGATAGAGAATTAAATATTCTCGGTACTGATATAAACACAGATTTTGCCCGGATGAATGATTTAGTGAATGAAGCTTTGCAGAATAGAAAAGATTATCTAGCTCAAAAATTAAATCTGGATTCATATCAGGATAATATAACAATTGCAAAATCAGGACATCTTCCTCAATTATCTGGCAATGCAAGTTATAATTCTTATTCAAATACAGTTAGCGGTATTTTTGATTCTCATAACTATGCCGCCGGATTAACTCTTAGCATTCCGATCTTCTCAGGCTTTTCAACTTACAACGCAGTACAAAGTGCTGAAGTTGATGCTATGAACTATGAATTACAAGTTCGTGATAGTGAAAGACAGATTAAACAAACAATACAAAAATCATTCTTGGATCTTGAAGCAGCAAAAAAACAATTGTTGGTTACTGAGAAAAATGTAAAAGCTGCTGAAGAGAATTTAAAAATAGAGCAGGAAAAATATAATCTTGGATCGGGTAAATTGTTAGATGTACTTATAGCAAATACTTCTTATCAAACTGCAAAAACAAATTACATTAACGCTCAGTTTAACTATATAAGATTGAGCGATGAATTGAAATATAATCTTGGTGTGTTGGATTACTCCCAGTACGAATAAATTTTAATTATAGGAGAATATTAGAAATGGCTAATGGTAAAAAGAAAAAATCGAAAAAGAAATTATTCATCTTTGGCGGAATAGGTTTATTACTTGTTGTACTTTTAATTATTGCCTTTGCTGGCGGTAATAAGGCAGAGATAACTTCTGTTCAAACTGAGAAGGTTGAAAAAAGAAATATTACGCAAATTGTTGCTGCTACGGGTAAAATAAATCCGGAATTCAAAGTTGTTATTACTCCGGAAGTTACAGGAGAAATTGTTCAGTTGCCTATAAAAGAAGGAGACTTTGTTAAAAAAGGTCAGCTTCTTATTAAGATAAAAGGCGATCAGTACCAGGCACAAAAGCAAAGATTAGAAGCAAACTTGCAATCTTCTGAAGCAAGTCTTAAAATGCGTGAAGCAGAACTTTCAAAAGTGCAACTGGAATATGATCGGATAAAAGAATTGCACAGTAAAGGTTTGTCAAGTGATTCTGAATTGGAAACTGCACAGTCTAATTTCCTGTCTGCCAAAGCATCCTATGAAGTTGCAGAGGCTAATGTATTACAAAGCAAGGCATCTTTAAGAGAAACACTGGAAACATTATATAAAACTACAATTGTTTCTCCAATGGATGGTGTAATCACGCAACTAAATGTTGAACTTGGTGAAAGAGTTTTTGGGGCAGGCTTTAGTATGGGTACTGATATAATGACTGTGTCGGATTTAAAAAACATAGAAGCCGTTGTTGATGTTGATGAAAACGATGTGGTTTTGGTTTCAGTCGGTGATACTGCAACAATAAAAGTAGATGCGTTTAAAGATAAAGAGTTCAAAGGACTTGTTTCCGAAATTGGAAATAGCGCAAATACATCTGCTTTGGGAACGCAAAACGAGGTGGTTAATTTTCAGGTTAAAATTAAAATTCTGGATCCCGATAATAACTTAAGACCCGGAATGTCCTGTAATTCTGATATTGCAACTGAAACCGTAAACAATATATTAAGTGTGCCGATTCAAAGTGTAACCACACGATCAGATGTGCCTGTTGCGCAAGTAGAAAATTCAGACGGTGGAGATGAAGCATATGTAAAAGCTAAAAATGATAAGAAAGAAAATAATAACAAGCCCAAAGAAGTAGTTTTTATAGTGAAAAATGGTAAAGCGAAAATTGTTGAAGTTGAAACCGGTTTGAGTGATGATAATTATATTGCTGTTAAAAAAGGATTGGAAGGTGGAGAAGATGTTGTTTCCGGAAGTTATATCGCAATCTCACGTGAATTAAAAGACGGATCACAGGTAAGAACTGAAGATAAAAGATCAACCACAGCAAAAAAATAAGATTGGTAAAGGCAAATGAACATAATTAATATTGAACATATCGCTAAAGTTTATCAGGTTGGATCCGAAGAAGTACATGCTTTAAGAGATGTTTCATTAAGGATTGATCAAAATGAATATGTAGCAATTATGGGTCCCTCAGGTTCAGGTAAATCCACGCTTATGAATATGCTCGGATGTTTGGATACACCTACTTCCGGTATCTATGATTTTAAAAATGTAAACGTAAGTGAAATGACTGATAATGATTTAGCTAAAATTAGAAACAAAGAAATCGGGTTTGTTTTTCAAACATTTAATCTTCTGGCACGATCAGATGCAATTCACAATGTTGAACTTCCTTTAATTTATGCGGGTATGCCAACTGCTGAAAGAAAGCAAAAAGCTGAACAAGCATTAGTTGATGTTGGATTGAAGGATAGAATGCATCATAAACCAAACGAACTTTCAGGCGGACAAAGACAAAGAGTTGCGATTGCAAGGGCTTTGGTATCTAAACCTGCTATAATTTTGGCAGATGAGCCTACCGGTAACTTAGATTCAAAAACCGGAGAGGAGATTATGGCTTTATTTCATGAAATACACCAAAAAGGTAATACCATAATTTTAGTCACACACGAAGAGTATATTGCTGAACATGCTTTGAGAATTATCAGGCTAAGAGATGGATTGATTGAAAGAGATGAAATTGTTGAAAAACGTTTCATCCCGAACACTAAAGCATCGTTTGTTTGAAAAATTATTAATTAGATGAGTATAAAATGAACCCCATATTTTTTGAATTGAAGGAAGGTTTGTCTATTGCCTGGCGGGCAATTAAGGCAAATAAAATCCGTGCTGCCCTTACAATGCTTGGTATTTTTATAGGTGTTACCGCTGTAGTTTTAATGTCCACAGCTATCAAAGGTATAGATAACTCATTTCAAAATGGAATCAGTGCGCTTGGATCAGATGTGCTCTATATTGATAAATGGGCATGGTTTTCAAATGATGAATGGTGGAAAATGCGCAATCGCCGTAACATTGATATGGATGATTTTCATAAGTTTAAAGAGCAAGTTAAACTTCCAATTGCTGTAGCACCTGTTACCAATAGTGCTCAAACAATAAAATATGATCAACGAAGAGTTGAGGATATTTTTCTTAATGGTTCGACTTCAGATTATATTAAAACAACAAACTTCACTTTTGCTCAAGGTCGATTTTATTCTGAAATCGAAAGTGATGCTTCAAGAAATGTTGCTGTTATAGGAAGTGAAATAAACAATACGTTATTTCCCAGGGGCGATGCTTTAGATAAGACAATAAAAATTGGAGGTATTAACTATAAAGTTGTTGGTGTTTTAACTGAACAGGGAAGCATAATGCTTGGTCCATTTAACCCTGATAATCAGGTATTTATACCAATTGGAACGATTTTTAAAAATTTTGTTTCGAGACATTTTAATTCAGTTACAATCAATGTTCGTGCTCCGGGTCCAGATTTAGTGGAAGAAACAAAAGCTGAAGCCGAAGGTGTAATGAGAAAAATACGTGGTCTTTCATATGATGAGCCAAATGATTTTTCAATTAATCAGCAGGAAGCATTACAGGAACAATACAACTCTGTCGTAGGTATTATTCAAATTGCCGGACTTTTTATTACCGGATTATCCTTATTTGTCGGCGCGATTGGAATTATGAACATTATGTTTGTTTCAGTTAAAGAAAGGACAAAAGAAATTGGACTACGTAAAGCTATTGGTGCAAAGCGCAGGACTATTCTTGCTCAATTTCTTTTAGAGTCATCAGTAATTTGTTTACTTGGAGGTTTAATCGGTTTAATTGCCGCTATACTGTTAAGTTTAATGTTAAACCAGTTCTTTCCAACGTCAATTCAATATAGCGTTGTTGTTATAGCAATTTTAATTTCTTTAATAACGGGTATCATCTCAGGTTTAGCCCCGGCATATACAGCCGCTAAGATGGATCCTGTTGATGCATTGAGGTATGAATAAATGAAAATTAATCAAATACTTGCAATCTCGCTTCAATCTTTGAAAAGTAACAGGTTAAGGACTTCATTAACTATTCTTGGAGTTGTAGTAGGAATTTTCTCTATCATTGTGATTATGACGGTCTTAACTATGCTTCAGAGCAGCATTGATGAAGGTCTTTCAAGTTTGAGTAAGAACACTTTTCAAATTCAGAAAAATGATATTGTTTTTGGTGGCGGTCCAAGGCGCACAGATAGAAACAGGAAAGATTTAACAATTGAAGAGGCGTACCGGCTTAAAGAAATGCTTCCTCAAGCAAAGTACGTGGGTGCAGAGCAATGGCAATTCGGTAAAGTTGCCAAATACGGCAATAAGGAAACCAATCCTAATATCGCTGTAGCAGGAGTTACTGTTGATGCTATGAGAACAAACGATTGGAATGTAGAAGACGGCAGAGATTTAAGAGCAAATGATATTAATTATTCAACTAATGTTTGTTTAATATTTCAACCAATAGTGGAAAAACTTTTTCCCAACATAAATCCAATCGGGCAGGTAATTCGTGTTGACGGAAGACCGTTAAAAGTAATTGGAGTTGTTGAAAAGCAAACTTCGTTGTTTGGATCCAGCCGGGATAATTATATAATAGTTCCAATTACTACATGGCAATCAATGTACGGTAAGTATAATCGTTCAGTTAATATTACAGTAATGACTCAAAGTAGTAAAGATTATCAATCTATAATTGAAGCAACAACAGGTCATATGCGTAAGATTAGAAAAGTTGCCGCAGGTGAGCCAAATGATTTTTACATTTTTAGTAACGAATCAATGATTGAACAGACCAATAAAATAACCGATCCTATCAAAATTATTGCACTTGCTATCTCATTTATTGCGCTTGTTGCTGCGGGAGTTGGTATAATGAATATTATGCTCGTTTCAGTTACCGAGCGCACAAGAGAAATCGGGATTAGGAAAGCTCTCGGTGCAAAAAAGACATGGATACTCACTCAGTTTTTACTTGAGGCAATTATACTTTGTTTACTTGGCGGTTTAATTGGAATATTGATTGGCGTAGGTATCGGAAATTTTGCCGGAAGTTTTCTTAATGCTAAAGCCGCCGTACCATGGGCTTGGGTATTTATTGGATTGACTTTATGTGTTGCTGTCGGTGTTATATTTGGCACTTACCCGGCTTACAAAGCTGCTAATCTTGATCCGATTGAAGCTTTGAGATACGAATAAATATCTTTTTTATTTTGTAAAAATGAAATCTGTACAAGATAATTGTGCAGATTTTTTTTAGAAGCATTGAAAAAAATCAAAAACTTAAATCAATCTGAAGACTAATTCTATTATCAACATTTCCCGGTATTTCATTATCGCCTGAACTTAGTGAAGTTTCCTGAGGTTTGTAAGTTTCTGAATATTTCGCAGAAAGTGACAAGAAATTAAGCGGCTTATATTTTACAATCAAATACATTCTAACACCCTTTCCGTACATTGCTAAGTTTGGCATCACTCCCATAAGATCATTTTCATATTCATATATTGCCGAGTTGAAGGAATCTGTTTGGAAAAAAATCATTCTTCCGTAAAGGTAAATATTATTTTGAACAAAATATCTTACGTCTTGAAATATCAAAAATCCATTTTCTTTTATTCCCGCATCTTTAATTAAAAAATGATTGTATTCAAATCGTGATTTTAAACGTATTGATTTAGATAAATCGTAAACTATTTCAACTCTGGCAATTTGTTTAAGTCTTCTAACAATATTTTCATTCAAATCAATTAATTCCGTCACTTCTTTATTTTCATACTTGTATCTAAATCTTGTTTCAAATTTGTAAAATGGCTTTGCAACAAAATTAAAAAAAAATTCATCCCCTTCACTTGATAAAGAATTTTCAGAAGTTCTATATGGAAATTTAAAGTTATCATAATAAAAGTCTAAAACACCAAAGGGTAATTTCCATTTTAATCCGGAATAAATACCAAACTCATTATTAATCTTTCCTGATCTTTCACTGAATCCAAAACCATACAGGTTGTGGTAATTTCTTGGGTAGCTTCTAATAGAGGTGGTAAAAATGAAATTTTGTGTTGCTGAAAATTGAAAACCATTTATTGAAGCGACAGAAGTTCCATCAAAACTAAACTCACCGAATAAACTTATCTTAGTAAAGTTTAAATCAAAGTAAGTAGATACATAATTAAAATTGTCTCCCGATAAATCGTAGATTGATCCCGGTTCAAAGCTTTTATTGAATGAAGTGTTATAATAAATAATCCCGATGTTATATTTCCCAAGAAAGCGGTAATCAAGCACAGCGCCTATCAGTTTTGATTTTGCTGCTCCTTTTTTATTAAGCTCGCTATCAAAACGATGAAAACCCGTTTGTCCCACTGAAGTAATTTTGCCGCTTACAGAATCGATTGTTGCATCAAAAGTGTTAAAGGAATAAAATGCTGTTAAATTAAAATTATTAAGCTGCAAATTTGCTGCTGCTCCTCTTAAAAAACGATACTCAGTTGAACTAGTATAAGGACGAAGATACCTTGCTTTTTTCTTAACAGGATAAATTGCATCAGAACCTTTTGAAAATCCAAATGGACTCCATAATGCCAAACCTTGTCCAAACTCTAAGACGTAATCACCGGCAACAAAATTATTTAGCCAATCTAAATTTCTAATTTGTAAATGAAAAGTTGTAAAGTCTGTATAAGATTTTTCACCCGGGTCTTTTTCTGTTAAAAATCCAAGCTGATAGTTGTTCTGATAGTTATATAAAAATCTGTTATAGTTTTTTAATTTAGAACCTTCATATTTGTCGGTTACAAATCCATCTCGATTTTGAAGATCATTTGTAAATCTGCTACGCATAGTAAAGCGAGATTTACTTAAAAAAGATTCCTGATTTAGATTCAAATCCTCGTATTGTTCAGTTTCATTTGATGATTGTGAAATTGTAATAAATGGAATTATGTTTTGAATTAATTGTTTTTCTAATTCTTTGATAGAATAAAGTTCATTAACTGTGTAAAATGATCCAAATTTTTTTCGATGCTCAATTATCAATTGTGCGGATTGCGAATCCATATTCGGAATTTTTGTTAATTCAATAATATCTGCAGAGTTTATATCTATTGGATTCCGAATCAACTCTTCAAAAATCTCGGACAATTCTATATTGTCGTTTTCTTCATCAGATTCTTCTAAAATATTTTCGATTGCATCTTCTGTAATTATAACTGAACTGTCTAATTGAGCAAGTAAAATATTTATTGGAAGCAGCAAAAGAAAAAAAACATAAATCACTTTTTGATTCAATCTAACCCCAAATATTTTTTTATCATTTTGTTACGATTACCATCTTTACCAAAACTGATGACTACGCCTGCCTGGTGTGTTAATCCAAGGTCATTATGTGTAAACATTGCATAATCAAGACTGAAAATTGAATAATTGATTCCAATTCCAGCGCTGTATCTTGATGGTTCATTTGAAAACCCGGTTCGTAATGATAAGTTATCTATAATGTCATAATTAATTCCAAACTGGATTGATGGTTTGTACTCAATATCTTTTTCGACAGAAAAATTCATTGTTAAATCCTCTGCAACATCGTAAGACAACCCTGTATTAATTATCATAGGAATCTGGTTATCATCCTTGCCAAATGTAGCTTTGTTTAAATTTTGAATTACAAAACCATATCGGAAAGAATTGGTTATGTAAGCCAGCCCGCCTATGTTTATAAAAAAGGCGCCATCATTACCATAATTTTGGATGGAAACGGTTTGATAATTAATTACCAGTCCAATGAAAAATTTATTTAGATATTTATAAGAATACCCTAAAGCAATTTTAGACTCACGGTAAAGTTCAAATCCATAACTCATTCCGCCGATTGCAAAAGATCCAATTTCTGTGGGTTCATGGTAGGCAACATATCCGTTTGCTAATTCTGATAAGCCAAATGGGGCGGGGGAGTAATAAACTCCAACTTCCCTCCATTGCATTTGTGATAATCCTGCCGGGTTATTAAACAGTCCGAATACATCGTCACTTAGTGCAACATCGGAGTTGGAAAGAGAAATTTGTTTTGCCCCGGGGTTGTACTGACAATATGCACTTAATGTTAATAACCAAAATATTATTATTGTGTATCTTAGTTCCATAAAATTATATTGTTAATTGTTCGATTATATCTAAATTCTTATATTAAATCAATAATTATTTAATCAGGATATTCAAATGAAATATTTATTTTTTGTTTTAATCATTTATTCTAATATAGTTTTTGGGCAAGAACTTAACTGTAAAGTAACGGTTAATTATGAAGGATTACCTTCGGTAAATCGTGAGCTGTTAGCTGACTTTGCCGGCGTGGTAGAGAATTATATGAATACCACTCAATTTACATCCGAGGCGTGGGATGGACAAAGAATAGATTGTTCTTTAAATATTTTCTTTACATCCTCATCCGGAGATAATGATTATGTTGCGCAGGTGGTTGTTGTATCTACGCGACCGGTTTATAAATCAACCCGTCAATCACCGATGCTAACAATAAACGATCCCACATGGAGTTTCCGTTATGTGAAAAATCAGGCTTTATATTTCAACCAATCAACTTTTGACCCAATCACAAGTTTTCTTGATTATTATGCTAATATTATAATCGGGTTTGATTGGGAAACATGGGCAGAACTTGGCGGGACACAATATTACAAAAAGGCGTATGATATTGTTAATCTTGGTGCAAATAGTGTTAATAAAAAAGGCTGGGAACGTTCGAATTCCAGTTATAGCCGCTGGGGATTGTGTGAAGATTTATTAAATGATAAGTATAGACCATTTAGAGAAGCTTTTTTTGTTTATCACTATGGTGTTGATGAATACCAGGTAAACAAAAAAGCTGCACAGGATAAAATTATTAATCTTGTAGATGTTCTTACTGATATGAAAAGTAAAATGGATATTAACAGTGTTTTAATTCGTTTATTCTTTGATGCAAAAAATGGGGAATTAATTCAATTACTAAAAGATCAACATGATAAACTTGTTTTTGATAAATTGAAAAAAATTGATCCGCCGCATGCCGGTAAGTACGATGAGGTTTTGGAATAATATTACTTGATCAATTTGATAGAAATTATTCTATCATCCTGAGTGATGTTGTAAACAATATCCATTCCATTAATTACTTTTGCGAACAAAGTGTATCTGTTATTTAAATGCGGATAGCTTCCTTGCATAATAAAAAACTGAGAACCTTCCGTATCTTTACCTGCACTTGCCATTCCTACATAACCGATTTTAAAATCCGTATCAGAAAACTCTGAGATTATATCATAACCTGGACCACCCCAGCCCGTTGCAGTTGGATCGCCTGCCTGAATAACAAATCCGGGAACTACACGATGAAACGTAATTTGATTGTAAAAGTTTTTATCTGCGAGCATACAAAAGTCTGCAACAGAAACTGGAGCGATACCTGAATAAAACTGAATTTCGATTTCTCCCTTGTTTGTTTTGATTATTGCACTGTTATATTTGAACGCATAATCCCAAATATCCTCAAAATTATCAAGTTCTTTAAAGCCTTTTAGTTTGTGTCCGGTTTTATTTGAAATAAATTTTCTGATTGAGTAAAGTTTTGAAGATTCAGATTCGTCAAGAATTAATTGATAAAATCCCTTATCTATTTTTCTAGCCAGATTTATCAATGACATTGTTGATTCAAGAAAATCAGGATTATCTTTCTCCAAATTGATTTTATTAAGAATTATCTTTTTCAATTCATCTTTGTTCGATGATATAAAAGATGAATCCATTCCATCGGCAGCGATAGAAATTAATGGCGCAAATTCAGAGTTGAGAGATGAAATTAGAATACTATAAAATTCATCATGATAATTAGTTCCATTTATTTTATTTAATAATTGAGTTAGTGCTTCGATCTTATCCGTCAAATTTTCCGATTCCAAATAAAAATTTAATAAATTTTTGAAAGCAATTTCTTCATTCGAACAATTACCATAAAATTGAATTTTATACTTTGCTGGCAAGTCTAACTTATTTAGAAGTTTATTATGCTCTTCATCACCCTTGAATAACTGATAACGGGATAAGAACAATTCACCGCGAAAACTCTCCGACATTGTATTATCATAAAGTAGAGAATCAATTTTCTGTTTAATACCTGAAATGTATTCTTTGTTAAGAGATAAAGGTAAGCTAATATTTTTAAGAGAGACAGCCGATTGCAAAGAAACGTTTTCGTTTGCATCATTTAGGTAATCAAAAAATAAATCTAAATTATTTGCAAGTTCAAAATTCAAGTAACACAAATCTTTTGCATAATGGATTTTAAGATTAATTGATTTTGTATCTAAAATATTTTTTTTGGTTTCGTGAAATGTCTTTAAAGCTCCGAAGTTCATTAAAGAATATTGCTTTAAATTTTCAGAAAAAGTATCTTCGGTTAAAATCGAAGTCATTTCAGGTATAATTTTATTTGATCCACCATATCTAAACAAAGCAAAAAGTGCTTTTGTAATCCGATTGTTATCCGAAAAATTATTTATTACTTCTTTTTCTAAAATAGATTTTGCCTCTTCACTTTTTATACCTCTGATATGAAATTGCAGTACAGCTTCTGATATTCCTTCATACGGAAAAATTGTTGAATGAAATGAATTGTAAAACCTGATTAAGGAATCGAGGTCATTTTTATTACCAATTTTACCAATTGCAAAAAATATTTTTGGATACTGGGCAGAGTGGGGTGATGATCTTAAATAATTCCATAAATAGTCAAGTGATTTTCTACAATGACCAATTTGTCCAAGTGTAAAACATACTTCGTTACCAAACTTGTTTAAGTCTAATTTTAATATTTCCGGGATAAATAATGTGTCATCGCTTTGAGCAATACTTAGAAGTGCTGATTTGGCTTCTTGTTCTGAATCTGAGTTGAGATACTTATAAATAATATCTGAATCAAAACTTCTTTCATAAGTCGTTCTGATCAGATAGTACATAGTTGAATTATACTGTGCAAAAATATAGTTGCACAGCAATAACGATATGATGAGGACACGCATTGATTCCTCAGAAAAATTATTTAGAATAAATTAAGCTAAACCTGAACTTCCCAAATTCTATAAGTTTTATATGGATCACCGCCCATCATATCCGCTCCTCGATTCATCATTGCATTATCTTCAAGTATCCAGCTGGCTTCGCCTAAATCAATACCAAGATTGTGTGCCCTGTTAACAATTTCCCAATAAAAAACGGCATCTAATCCTTTTTTCTGATGTTCAGGAATTATTCCCAATGTAATTATTCTAACCCACTTAATATTTTTCTTTTTTGTATAAAGTTTTATGAAGTTGAAAGGAAATAATCTGCCGTTTATTTCTCTAAAGATTTCATTATAATCAAGCATTACCAAAGAAAATCCAACTAACTGATTATCAATTTCTCCAAACAATACAAGTGAAGGTTCAGCCAATGGTTTTAAGTCCTTAGCCATAGCATCAATTTGATCATTGCTCATAGGTAAAAAACCCCAATTAGGCGCCCAGGCTTTGTTATAAACAATTTTAACTTTTTCTAGTTCATTCTTAAAATTTTTCATATCAAGCTGAGTAATTTTAAGTCTGTATCTTTCCCTTGCCAGTTGCTGAACTCTTTTTAGTTTTTCAGATGCCATCACCTTGTGGTTTTCAAGCTTATATGCTAAAAGATCTTTACCTTTTTTCATTCCGTAATTTTCACAAAGATCATTATAGTATTTAGGATTATAAGTCATTAATAATCTTGGTGTATCATCAAAGCCACGGTATAGCATTCCGTACTCATCATTACTTGATGGATTAGCGGGCCCACGCATGACGGATAATCCTTTTTCTTTCAGCCATGTTTTTGCAGTATCAAATAATACATTAGCAACTTTTTGATCATTAACACATTCAAAAAATCCAAAGAAGCCTGCATTATCGTTATGTAGTTTAAGGTGAATATCATTTTTTATTGCTGCAATTCTTCCGACTACTTCTCCATTTTTATAAGCGAGAAAATATTCAGCTTGTGCAGTTTTAAAAAAAGGATTTTTACTCTTATTAAGTAGAGTTTTACGTTCCATAATCAATGGTGGTACCCAGTATGGGTCGTTTTTATAAAAATTCCACTGACATTTAATGAAGGTATTTAAATCAGATTTTGTTTGAACTGTTTTTATTGTAATATTTTCCATCAACAACCTCATATAAAAAAAGCATACTTGGTGTAAGTATGCTTTTAAATTTTTTTAATAAAACATTAAATAAGTCCGATTTCTTTTCCAGCCATCTCAAAAACATGAATGATTTCATCAAGATGTTCTTTTTCGTGAGTAGCCATATAACTTGTTCTCATCATTTGTCTTCCGGCAGGAACTCCCGGTGAAATAAATACATTAACAAAAACTCCATTATCATATAAAAATTTCCACATCTTAAAAGCCAAAGCATCATCACCTACAATTACGGGAACAATGGCGGTTCTGCCTTCAATAATATTAAAACCTTTTGCTTTAAGATTTGTTCTCATATAAGCAGCATTGTCAATTAATTTAGTAACCCGTTCAGGTTCAGCTTCAAGAATATCAAGAGCTGCTAGGGCTGAGGCAACAGAAGCAGGCGTTGGGGATGCACTAAAAATCAAAGCGGAAGAAAAATGTTTGAGAAAGTTGATTACTCTTTCGCTGCCTGCAACAAATCCACCAAGCGAGGCAAAAGTTTTACTGAAAGTTCCCATCGTTAAATCTATTTCGCTCTCTAATCCGAATTCGCTTGCAGTTCCACGTCCGCCTTTACCAATAACACCTACGGAGTGTGCGTCATCAACCATAACTCTTGCGCCGTATTTTTTAGCTATTTCGTTCAATCGGGGTAAGTTAACAATCTCACCGCCGGTACTAAATACGCCATCGGTTACAATTAATTTTCCTGTATCTTCCGGAAGTTTGGAAATTATTTTTTCGAGATCATCCATATCATTATGCTTATATCTAACCAAACCTCCCATCGCACCTTTAGTCATTAAAGTTCCAGCGACAATACAAGCGTGATTATCCTTGTCCGAAATTACAAAGTCGTTTCTCTGAACTAATGTTGGAATAACTCCCTGGGCAGTTTGATAACCGGTGCTGAAAAGAAGAACGGACTCTTTGTTAAAAAATTTGGCTAACCTTAGTTCTAATTCAATATGAAGATCCAAAGTTCCGGTCAAATATCGTGAACCTGAACATCCGGTTCCATATTTTTCAACTGCTTTAATAGCTGCTTCTTTTACATGTGGATGACCGGTTAAGCCTAAATAATTATTTGAGCCAGCCATAATGATTCGTTTACCTTCAATCTGAACAACTGGTCCCTCATTTTCTTCAATAGGTCTAAAATAAGGATACACTCCTAAAGCTTTTATATCATCTGCTCGTGTAAACTCAACACATTTTTTAAAAATATCCAATAATCCCTCCTGAAGTGATAGGTATAAGAAAACTAATTCGACTTTTTATTAAATTGCGTGCAAAATTTATATTTAATTACCCTTAAAAACAAATAAACTAATTTATGCAAACTCAAGAAATAACAGTAGTTACAGGCGCAAATGGTTTCGTCGGCAGTCATCTTGTTGATAATCTTTTAGCTAAAGGATTGAAAGTAAGATGTATAGTAAGAAAATCCAGTAACCTAAAATGGTTGGATGGAAAAAATGTTGAAATTTATGACTCGGGTCTGTTCGATAAAGACGGGTTAAGAAAAGCCTTAAAGAATGCCGGTTATATTTTTCATGTTGCAGGAGTTGTCAAATCAAAAAGTAAAGAAGGCTATTTCAAAGGAAATGTTGAAACAACCCGCACGCTTTTGGAAGTAGCTTTGGAAAATGTTTCAACGATTAAAAGATTTTTGGTTGTAAGCAGCCAAACTGTAACTGGTCCATCAACTAAAGAAAAACCAGTAAATGAAAACTCAGATTGCCATCCGATTACAACTTATGGTATAAGTAAGTTTGAAGAAGAAAAATTAGTTTTATCTTACAAAGATAAATTGCCCATAACAATTTGCAGAGCTCCGGCAGTTTACGGGGAAAGAGATACTGAAGTTTTTATTTATTTTCAGACTTTTAGTAAAGGAATAACAACAACTATAGGTTTTAATAAAAAAGAGTTGAGTTTGATCCATGCAATTGATTTAGTAGAGGGATTTTATCTTGCAGCAACCAGTGAAAATGGAGTTGGACAAATTTACTTTATAGGTTCAGAAAAATTTTATACTTGGGAAGAAATAAACTCAGTTACCTCAAAAGTTCTAAACAAAAAACCTATTATTGTTAAAGTGCCTCATTTTTTAGTTTACACAATTGCTGCTATTGCACAATTTTTTGCTATGTTTAGCAGTAAACCAGCCACGCTAAATATTGAAAAGGCAAAAGATATAACGCAACAATATTGGACTTGTGACACTTCTAAGGCAATGAAAGAATTGGGGTATAGACAAAAAATTGACATTGCTGATGGGATCAAAAGAACTTGCGCCTGGTACAAACAAATGAAATGGATTTAATTATTAAGTGCGCCTTCTTTTATCCAGGTTTTGAAACCTTGAATTTGATTTTGGGTTAAAACCAATCCGGTATAAGCAGGAGGCATAGTTGAAACTCCTGAAGTTCCATCTATTGTCCAGATAAGTTTACTTAAGCCCGGTTCACCGGGAAAGACAACATCAGGATCAGCAGTTACATTTACCCATGATGTAAGATCAATTCCACCTGCTGGATCTGATCCCGAATGACATCCGGAATATGCACATTTAACTTGAAGCACCGGATAAATGTGCTGAGCAAAGCTGACATTTGAATTAGGAATAGTTGTATTATCAACACTATCTACAGTGTTAGTATCATCGCAAGCAACTATTGTGAAGATTAAAATACAGGCAATTAAAATTTTTTGTGGATTCATATTTTTTGTACAAACCTATTACTGTATAAACAAGAAAAAAAGTCAATACTCAATCACCATTTTACAAAAACAATAATTGATTCTTGAAACAAACATAATTATTTTTGGTTAAATTTTCGAGGGGAATTTAGAGACTAAGTTTTTGAAGGGGCTATAGCTCAGCTGGGAGAGCGCTTGAATGGCATTCAAGAGGTCAGCGGTTCGATCCCGCTTAGCTCCACAAGTTAAATCTGTTTTTCAGCAGATTTTTATCTTATATAATATTTTAAAATTTTTTATTACACATCATTATTCTTCATACAAGACTTAAATTATATTAATGCATTTTTTATCACACCAAGAAATTTTTATCTAACCGAACTATCTTTATTTTTAAAACGATGAATATACTTCCTGTAAAAAACTATTATAAAAAAATCCTTAAAGTTGCATTACCTGCGATTGCCGGATTATCTACACAAATGGTAGTTTCCCTGGTTGATTCTGCAATGGTCGGTAGATTAGATGAAGCAACGTATGCATTGGCAGCAATGGGAATCGGGGTTCTTGCTACCTGGGCGCTGGTTAGTTTTTTTTCAAGTCTGGCTACAGGAACACACGTTATAGTAGCTCGCCGTTATGGTCAAGGTAATTATATTGAATGTGGAAACACACTTAACAATTCATTAATTATTTCATTGTTAGTCGGATTTATTGTTGCGCTGATCGGTGTTCTTTTATCTGGCCCTGTTGCACATTTTTTTGCTTCGGATGTTACAGTAGGAAACTATGCTGCTCAGTACTTGTTCTATCGATTTCTTGGTATCCCTTTCTTTTTAATTTCGGTTTCTTATCGGGGATTTTTTTTCGGTATAAGTAAAACCAAAATATTTATGATCTCGGGAATTTTAACAAATCTGCTGAACATTATATTTAATTATATTTTTATATATGGGGCTTTCGGTATGCCGCGTATGGGTTTAGCCGGCGCCGGATTAGGATCAACACTTGCTACTTTTAGCGATGTTGCCTTTTATCTTTTTGTTATGCTATTACCTTTCTATCGCAAAAAATTTCAAAATTTCAGACATTTTAAAATTGATAAAGAAGTAATTTCAGGTATCTTCAAAATATCATTACCTGTTTCTTTTCAAAATGTATTTATTTTAATAGGATTTTTAAGTTTTGTCGCAATAACTGGTATAGTTGGGACAAAAGAGCAAGCTGCAACACAAGCAATAATATCAACTTTATTCATTTCATTTTTACCTTTATTTGGATTTGGAGCTGCAGTACAGACGTTAGTTGGAAATAATCTTGGCGCTGAAAAACTTAATCTTGCTAAAGTTTATGGATTTGAAACAGCCAAGGTTGCAACAATCTACACACTATTTCTTGGGATAATTTTTATTTCAATTCCGCAATATGTTTTGCTTATAATAACAAATGACCAGGGAATAATTGAAACAGCAAAGTCTTCGCTAAGAATTGCAGGTTTTGCCCAGATATTTTATGCAACCGGTGTAGTTTTGGCAAATGCATTACAAGCTGCAGGAAGAACTGTATTTGTTATGCGGGCAGAAGTTATTACTAATTTGTTCATTTTTGTTCCCCTTGCTTATCTATTTGGGATTATACTAAAATTAGGTTTATTTGGCGCCTGGCTTGCATTACCTGTTTACATTATTTCTTACACAACAGTAGTATTTTTTAAATTTAATTCTAAAGATTGGCACAAAAACATCCCAATTAATCTTAAATGATCTGTTAAGACAATTTATTCTGTTGAATATTGATAACTTCTGGCTAAATAATATTTTAAATAATACTTGACAATCTTAAATAATCGGAATATTTTTGATCAGAAAAATGAAAACTTCAACTATTATTCTGACATTTTTAATTATCGCGACTGTTTACGCAGGTGCTTACGTTAGTTATTTTCACGCAAGAAGTGAGGCTGATAATGTAAGGCTTGAGTGGCAAACAGGTGATGAATCCAACCTGCAAAAATTTGTTATAGAAAGAAAAACGCCTCAAAGTTCATTTATTGAAATACAAGAAGTGACTCCTAAGGGTGATAATTCCTATTATACATATCTTGATGAAAATACTTATAAAGCAAATGATCTCGTTTTTGTTTATCGTTTAAAAATGGTTGATACGGATGGAACGGTTACATATTTAGATCAATCAACATCGGTTTCTCTAAGCATTTCAGGGGTTAAGAGAACATGGGGCAGCATTAAGGCTATGTTCAGATAATACCAAGTGAATTTTCTTTCCCATTCAATATCAACTCAAAAAAAATCCAGATTTAATTTTTTATTATATATATCATTTTTCGTTTCAGGTATTTTTATAATCGCTTGTTCAAGTACCAAACGGTTTACAAATGATCGTGAGCCAAACCTTTTTGCAGAAACGAATTATATCCGGGTTTTAATAAATGAAAAAGCAAATGATTTGCGGATTAATGTTGATTCTCAAATCTTTATCTCCAATGAAAAAAAACAACTCGCTAAAGTAAACTCAGGCAATAAAATCCTTTTCCAGTCAGATGATGATAGACTTAAACTCTCCATTTCAGATAGATCATTTGAAGCAGATACTTTTTTTATAAGTAGTGGCAATGAAGATTCAATTATTAAAATAGATAATAAAAAATTTCGTGGAAGAATTAAAATATTTACCGTCGCAAGTCAAGTTAAAGTTGTAAATCAAATCGGACTGGAAGACTATGTTAAAGGTGTAATGACAAAAGAAATGCCTGTGGGAAAAGGAAACGAAAATTATGATGCGCTTAAAGCATTCTCAATTTGTGTTCGCACTTATGCGCTATTAAAAATATTTGAGAATAAATCTTTCTTTGATATCTATCCAGATACGCGTGACCAGGTTTATGGTGGCGTTGATGCTGAAAAGGCTTTAACAAATAAGATAGTAGATGAAAGCAGGGGACAAATTCTTTCTTATAATGGCTCGCCGGCTGTTATTTTTTTTCACTCCACTTGCGGAGGATATACTGAAGATGTTAAAAATGTTTTTGGTAAAACAGATTTTCCATATCTTAGAAGTATTAAAGATGGAGCAGAACCGTATTGCAACATCGCTCCAAAATTTAGCTGGACCGAAGACTATTCATCTGATGTCTTTTTATCCAGATTATTTGATGCAAAACTGATTTCTTCAAAAAATTATACACTTAAAGATGTAAAGATAAAATCACGATTTGAATCCGGACGTGTAAAGGAACTTGTGGTGACGTTAACTGATGGAAGTCAAATAGATAAAAATATCACATTATTGGGGAACAATATCAGATATGTAATTAAAACATCTGATGGAAAATCTATTTTAAGAAGCACCTTATTTGATGTTGCAACTGATGACAATAAAGTAATAATAAGCGGTAAAGGATATGGACACGGTGTAGGACTTTGTCAGTGGGGCGCAATAGGGCAATCCCAAAAAGGAATTGACTACTTATCAATATTAGATCATTATTTCCCGGGAACAAAAGTTATTAACTATTATGATTAATTCTTCCATTCCAATTTTTTTGGCTTCAAAATCTCCGAGAAGACGAAAACTATTAAAACAGTTAAATCTTAATTTTAAATCTTTTAGTGTTAACATGGATGAAACAATTCATCCGCTTGAAAAGCCATCAAAAGCTGTTATACGTTTATCAAAAGAAAAACTAAATCTGGCAAAAAATAAAGTTAAAAATGGGATAATAATAACAGCAGATACGATAGTAGTGTTAGATAATAAGATTATTGGTAAACCAGTTGATAAAAAGGATGCGTTCAAAATTTTAAAAACTTTAAGTGGAAGAACCCACATTGTTTATACAGGTTATTCTATTTACAACACTTCAAACAACAAATCAGTGTCTGAATTTGAAAAAACTAAAGTTACATTTAGAGAACTTACAAATCAGGAAATACACGAATACATAGCCGGAGGAAGTCCGATGGATAAAGCAGGTGCGTACGGCATTCAGGATGATTTTGGCGCAGTATTTATTAAGAAAATTAACGGGTGTTATTATAATGTTGTTGGGCTGCCGCTTGCAAAACTTTACCACTCTTTACTTGGGATTTTATAATTGCTAAAGAAACTAAGAAACAGGATATTCCTTTCTATTGCTATTGCGGGATTAATTTATCTATCATTTACAATCTATTCGGATTTTGATAAGGTTATCGTTTCATTTAAACATTTTAATTGGCTCCTCTTACCGGTTCTTTTAGTGCTTTCTTTAGGAAACTATTTTACCAGATTTTTCAAATGGCAGTATTATTTAAAATTAATTCAAGTGAAAATTCCGAATATAGATTCACTCTCAATTTTTATGTCCGGTTTGATAATGAGTGTTACTCCGGGAAAATTTGGTGAACTGCTTAAATCTTATCTGGTAAAACAGGTTAATAATACCCCTATCAGTAAAACCGCCCCGATTATATTAGCGGAACGAGCTACGGATTTTTTATCCTTAACAATCCTTGCATTGTTAGGCGCTTATTATTTTGAATATGGTAAAAATATAATTTTAATAATTTCTGTAATTATAGTTTTAGTCCTGATAATTATAACTAATAAAAAATTGTCGGAAAAATTATTGAAATTATTATCTGGCGTAAAAATGTTTGAAAAACATATTTCAAAAATATTAAATGTTTATGAGTCCTCATTTAAACTATTAAGTTTTACACCTTTGGTGCTGATGACTTTACTAAGTATTATTTCATGGGGATTTGAATGTTTGGGTTATTATTTCATTCTGACTAATTTCAACTTTGAAATTAATTTCTTTTGGGCATTCTTTAGTTATAGTTTTTCTACAATTGTTGGCGCTGTTTCTATGTTGCCTGGTGGGCTTGGAATTACTGAGGGATCTTTAACATTCATGTTAATTCAAAAAGGTTTTTCAAACAACGATGCTTTTGCTTCAACTTTTATTGTCAGAGCTGTAACGTTATGGTTTGCTGTTTTAATAGGGGCTATTAGCTTGTTGTTTTATCAAAAAAGATTTGGAAATATTTTAATTGATTTAGATAAAGAAACAAAGGAGTAAAAATGAAAAAATTTAAAAAAATTGTGGTTCCCCAAAATGGAGAAAAAATAACCGTTAAAGATGGAAATCTTATGATTCCAGATAATCCTATAATTGGGTTTATTGAAGGTGACGGTACCGGACCAGATATCTGGAGCGCTTCAAAAAGAGTTTTAGATGCCGCTGTTGAAAAAGCATATTCCGGCAAGAAAAAAATTGCATGGATGGAAATTTATGCCGGTGAAAAATCTGTAAAGCTTTATGGAAAAAATACCTGGTTACCCGATGAAACAGTTGAAGCAGTAAGAGAATACATAGTTGCAATAAAAGGACCATTAACAACTCCGATTGGCGGAGGAATAAGAAGTTTGAATGTTGCATTGCGTCAGCTTTTAGATCTTTATGCTTGTGTAAGACCTGTTAAATATTATCCCGGAGTTCCAAGTCCGATGAAAAGACCTCAGGATTTAGATATAGTTATTTTTAGAGAAAACACTGAAGATGTTTATGCAGGGATTGAATTCAAATCAGGACTTAAGGAAAGTGAACTTTTAAGAAAATATATCGAAAAACTTTCCGGTAAAAAAATTGTAAAAAATTCAGGACTTGGTATAAAACCTATCAGCGAATTCGGAACAAAGCGATTAGTTAAAAAAGCTATTCAATATGCAATTGATCATAAACGGGAAAGTGTTACGCTTGTTCATAAAGGTAACATTATGAAGTTTACCGAAGGTGCATTTAAGGAATGGGGTTATCAAGTTGCATTAAAAGAATTCAGAAATCAAATTGTTACTGAAGACGAATTATGGAGTAATTTTAATGGAAAGATGCCGGAAGGTAAAATTCTACTTAAAGATAGAATTGCTGATAGTATTTTTCAACAATTATTATTAAGACCGGCTGAATATAGTGTGCTTGCAACTCCAAATCTTAATGGAGATTATCTATCAGATGCTGCTGCAGCACAGGTTGGTGGATTAGGTATAGCCCCCGGCGCAAATATGAGCAATGATGTAGCAATTTTTGAAGCTACACATGGAACGGCGCCTAAATATGCAGGTCTGGATAAGGTTAATCCCGGTTCTGTTATTTTATCCGGTGTGATGATGCTTGAATATCTTGGTTGGAAAAAAGCTGCCACACTGGTTGAAACTTCTATGAAAAAGACAATTAAATCAAAAGTTGTAACTTATGATTTTGCCCGACTTATGAAAGACGCTAAAGAAGTAAAAACATCCGGATTTGCATCGGCAATAATTAGTAATATGTAAATATTTGTTTTGAAGGATTTTGCAGGTTAATTATCTGTAAAATCCTCTTATTTTTATAACAACAATTATCTATTTCCTTGATTTTGCAACGGTCTATTGATATATTTTAAAAGCCAATTATCAAATGAAAGGAGTTTTGTATGTCTCGAGATAATAATATTGCCAGAGGTTTTTTGATTGGATTTTTAGCAGGTGGTACTGTTGGTGCAATTGTAGCTTTGTTGACTGCCCCCAAAAGTGGTAAAGAATTTAGAGCAGACATAAAACAAAAATCTGAAGATTATTTTGACGAAGCTGAAAAATATCTTACTGAGGCTAAAGATAAAGCAAGGGAGTTAATCAATGAAGGCAAGAAGAAATCTGAAAAAATAATTCAGGATGCAAAGATAAAATCCGAAGATATTCTAAAGGATGCTGACAAAGTATTTAAAGATGCTAAAGCTAAAACCACTGATGTTTTTCATACAAGTAAAGAAAAAATTGATACAGAAACTGATAGATTAAAAACATCTGTAAAAGCCGGAATAGACGCTTATAAAGAAGCAAAAAATTCATGATTAAAAAATGGATATAATACAAATTCTAACAGCCGTTTTAGTTGCTTCTGCCTCTGCTCTTTGTATTGCACTGATTTACTATCTAAATGAGATAGTTAAATCAGTGCGATCAATTAACGATAACATTAAAGAAATAACTTCCGAAATTAAGCCGCTTATTAACTCAACTCTTGAACTTTCTGATAAATTAAATCAAATTACTGGTGATGCAAAATCTCAGTTTCAAATTTCAAGATCAATAATTAGTGATTTTAGAGAGCGTGCTGATAAAGTATTAAATATGGAAAATAAAATTCGCAGTGGAATAGAAGATGCTGTAATACCCTTAGTACAAAATTTACACGCTATAGGTAAAGGAGTTGAAACATTTTGGAGAAGCTTCAAGAATAAGTAATCGATTTAATTCTCACCTTTAAATTTTTAGGAGGAATTCCCTTGAAAGAGTACAGTCCCGAATTAATAAGAAATATTGCGTTAATTGGTCATGGCGGTAGTGGTAAAACATCACTTGCTGAACTTATTTTGTTTACTGCGGGAGAAATAAATAGAATAGGAAATATATTGGAAGGAAACACAGTTTCCGATTATACCGCAAATGAAATTGAAAAACAGATTTCCATCTCAACGTCATTAATGCATATTGAATGGAGTGGAAAAAAAATAAATATTTTAGATACGCCTGGTTATTCTGATTTTATTGGTGATGTTAAATCAGCAATGAAAGTATCCGATACAGCGGTTATGATTCTTAAAGCTGCAGAAGGTGTTGAAGTTGGTTCGGAAATGAGCGGTAAGTTTGTGGACGAATTTGCTCTTCCCTCAGCAATTATTATAAATAAAGTAGATAATGAGCACGCTGCTTTTTCTGAGACCTATGAAAAAGCGAAAGAAAGATTAACAAGCGGCGCAATTGTAGTTACATACCCTTTAACCGAGGGTATTGTTTTTGATACTGTTGTTGATGTATTAAAAATGAAAGCATATACTTATGGAGAAGCGGGTTCAAAAAAAATAACTGAAGTTGAAATTCCGGCTGATCAAAAAGCACGAGCTGAAGAATATCGTAAACAACTTATAGAAAAAGTAGCAGAGACGAATGAAGAACTAATGAACAAATATTTTGAAGAAGGTGCATTATCTGACTCAGACCTGGAAAATGGAATAAAGCTTGCCTTACTTAATAGGAGTTTTACTCCTGTATTTGCAACTTCTGCTGTACGGGCTATTGGTATTAATAACTTTTTAGATTTTGCTTCAACATATTTCCCTTCACCTGTTGATAGAGGTGGAGAAGAAGCTACTTTAGCGGGAAAGAATGAGAAAGTTGTTGTAAAACCCGATCCCCAGGGAGAACCCGTTCTTTTTGTATTTAAAACAGTTGCAGAGCAGCACGTTGGTGAACTTTCACTTTTTAAAGTTTATTCCGGTACTGTAAAAGCTGGAATGGATTTGCTTAATGAATCCAACAATAAAGTGGAAAGATTAAGCCAGCTTTCAGTTCTTAATGGAAGAAATCGGAAAGAAGTACAACAAATTCAAGCTGGTGATTTTGGCGCTGTTGTAAAACTTAAAGACACACATACAAACAACACACTTGCTTCAAAAAATCTTACGGTTATTATTAATCCAATCGCTTTCCCCGAATCAGTAATTAGAAGCGCTATCCTTCCTAAGGCTAAGGGAGACGAAGATAAAATTGCATCCGGTTTACATACTTTGCATGAAGAAGATCCATCTTTCTTTGTCGCCTTTGATCCGGAAATATCTCAAACAATTATTTCAGGACAGGGAGAATTGCAGCTTTCCTTAGCCGCTAAGAGATTGAAGGAAAGGTACAAAGTCGAAGTTGATCTTGTTGAACCAAAGGTTCCTTATAGAGAAACTATTAAGGGCAGAGTTGATGATGTAGAATACAAACACAAAAAACAATCAGGTGGCAGAGGACAATACGGACATGTCCATTTCAAAATGGAGCCATTACCAAGGGGAACTGGTTTTGAGTTTGTTAATGCAATAGTTGGAGGAGTTGTTCCTGGTAGATTTATTCCTGCGGTGGAAAAAGGTATAATTGAAACTATGACAAGAGGAGTTTTATCTGGTAATCAAGTTGTTGATGTAAAAACCACACTTCATTTCGGGTCTTTTCATGATGTTGATTCAGATGAAATGTCTTTTAAAATAGCTGCTTCACAATGTTTTAAAAAAGGCTTTCTTGAATGTAAACCATGTTTACTTGAACCGATTTATGAAGTTGAAGTAATTGTTCCTGATGAATATATGGGTGATGTAATGGGTGATATATCAAGCAGGCGAGGTAAAATTCTTGGAATGGATTCCGATGGACATTTTCAAATTATTAAAGCAAATGTACCTCTTTCGGAACTTTATAAATACTCATCACAATTAAGAAGTTTAACACAAGGCAGGGGAGTACATAAACGTAAATTCTCTCACTATGAAGAAGTGCCAAAAGAAGTTGAACAAAAAGTTATCGATGATTATAATAAATCAAGAGAAGAAGAAAAATAAAATTATAAGCGGAACTTAGTTCCGCTTTTTTATGTTAGGTAAA
This sequence comes from Ignavibacteriaceae bacterium, assembly GCA_049294175.1. Classification (GTDB taxonomy): domain Bacteria; phylum Bacteroidota; class Ignavibacteria; order Ignavibacteriales; family Ignavibacteriaceae; genus IGN3. The sequence goes on from JBAQCL010000038.1 coordinate 100,888, forward strand.
ACTATGGAAAAACTTTGGTCTCCATGGAGATCGCAATATATTGATTCATTCAAATCTGATGCAGAACCCGGTAAATGTATTTTTTGCCAGATGGCAGAGCTTAATCCTGAAGATTTAGATAATCTGCTTATTGACAGGGGAAATTTTACCTTTACTGTGTTGAATCTTTATCCATATAACAACGGTCATTTAATGATCGTTCCATTTCGACACACTAATGATTTTACAAGCTTGAATAAAGATGAATATACTGAAGCAATCGAAAAGTTACAGTTAGCCCAAAGAGCTTTAGCCAAAGTATTAAGTCCGCACGGATTTAATATTGGGGCTAATATTGGGAAAGTAGCCGGAGCCGGAATCGATGACCATATCCATTTTCATATTGTTCCAAGATGGAATGGCGACTCGAATTTTATGCCTGTCCTTGGTGATGTAAAAGTAATTTCGCAAGATCTTAAGGAAACAAAAAACAAACTTCTAAAAGCTTATTTAGAATTAATAAAATGATAATTAAATCTCACTTAACATAATCGGGACAAATTGAAAAACATAATAATTGTTATAATAATTACTTTAATTTCTTTCAGTTGCGGAATTAAGAAAAGTGAAAATGGTATTTCAAAACCTTTAGTATTCCGAAATGGTTTGTATTATTCTGACTCAACTTCGACAGTACCGTTTACCGGTAGAAACAAATCAAGAATGATGGATCAGATAATTGAATATGATGTTGTAAATGGCATTAAGGAAGGAGATTTTATTATTTATTTCCCTAATAATAAAATTCAAATGATCGGGAAAACATCTAATAATAAAAATGTTGGCGAGTGGAAATATTATTATGTAGATGGGGCATTGGAATCAACTGGTAAATATGAGAATGATAAACCAACCGGCGTCTGGTTCTGGTATTATCAAAATGGAAAGTTAGCTGAAGAAGGCATTTTTAATGAAGGTAAACGAGATGGGGAATGGAAAAGCTATGATACTTCAGGTACTTTGCAAATAATTAGAAAATACAAATTGGATGATTTAATCGATTCAACTTCGGTCAGATAATTTTACAAAGCAATTGAAATTGTATAAATAAGCTTGATTTAGGCAAGAATATGTACTATTTTTGAACCCTAAAATTAGGGGCCCATAGCTCAGTTGGTTAGAGCATCTGACTCATAATCAGAGGGTCGGTGGTTCAAGTCCATCTGGGCCCACGTAAAAAGGCTGAATATCGAAAGATTTCAGCCTTTTTTATTTTATCACTTCTTCTAAACTCATCAGAACTAATCAGAGTTTTTACAATTTTGGGTGCTATTTGGGTACCAAGATTCCAATCATCATTTTAAACGAAGGCGTTATTTTTGTTCTGCTGTGGAAGATAGGAGAGAAGCGACCCTGCGCACACAGCCGCAAAAATAATGACTGAGCAAGATTAACTGATAAGGTTAAGTGCCGATGTGTCCTGGTTTTATTATAGGTGAAAACCAATCTTTGTGTAAATATTTAATAAGACCGTCTTTTTTAAGTTCATTTGCCAATTCTTTCTTAAATGCGATCCGCCACAAAGAAGAAATTACGATTTTTGAATCAAACTCCTCCACAAGTCTAGTTACTATCTTTACTGCTTTTGGATCAAATCGTGACCAGCCTTTTTTCTTTCTATCAACAGATCTGAAATACAATTCAGAGTTATGAACACCATCAATATCAAGGATTATAATTTTCATTTCTATTAAAATAGTAAATCGAAGATTAAATGATTTTATTATTTTAAAGATAATATTTAATAGATCGTGATAAAACTAAAACTTGGTTCTATCTCTTTAATACTATTTTATCATTAACATTTGATAAAATGAGCGTGAATCTTTAAGTTTAAAATGTATTTGTAATAAACATCTGACGTTTGATGTTGAATATAAACCTTTGAGATCCTTTCATTATGATCCCTCAAGTTGCTGTGTTGGTGGGTAAGGCAAAATAAAATTAAAACAATCTATTTCAGTTATGAGACTAAAACTAACTCTTAGAGCCGATCAAGGTAATCTCATTTCTTATAATTATCATTATCATTTATCTGCCGCGATATATAAACTTTTACAATTTGGTTCAGCAGAATTTTCAAGATTCTTACACGACAAGGGTTACGTTTTTAATGGTAAGAATTATAAGCTTTTTACTTTTGCTCTAAGATTTGAAAAATATACCAATCTTGAACACGCCATAAAACTTGACGATCCCAAAGTTTATTTATTTATCAGCTCACCTCTCGTAGATGAGTTTATTAAAAATTTTGTTATCGGTACTTTCCAATCGCAGGTCATTGATTTAACAGAGTTAAACTTTCCAATAAAATTCAATATAATATTCGTGGAAACTATACCACTGCCTAAAATAACAGAGAACATTTCATTAAAGATGCTAACCCCAATGGTCCTTTCAACTTATCGTGAGCACAACGGCAAAGCAAATAAGTATTTTTTAAGAGAAGATGATGGATGTGAGATAAACCGAGTAATTACGCAGAATATGCGCAATAAATATAAAGCTGCATTTAATAAGGAAAATGAGGGAGAACTTAAACTTACCTGGAATGAAGATTATATTAAAAAAGTTAAGAGAATTACAAAAAAAATCACGATAAACCAGCACGGAAAATATCCAATTGATATAATTGGATTGAACGCGCCATTTTATTTAAGGGGAGATGCGGATTTAATAAGACTTGGGTATGAATGCGGGTTTGGTGAGAAGAATAGTATGGGTTTTGGTATGGTTGAGGTTAATTAGAGAAACATTGTGAAAACGTTTTGAAGATTGAAATGATCTGTTCAATAAAATAAGTTTGAAACAAAAATTGAGAAGTAATATGACACAAGAAGAAAAAGTTTTAATACTTGGTTCACTTTTTCACGATATCGGGAAATTTCAGCAAAGATGTGAAAAACAAAAAATACCACATCCAGAATTAGGACAGAAGTTTGTCGAAAATCTTAATGAAGAATTTAGCAGAGTGCTAAATGGAAATCCAGCGGATTTAGATTTGCTTAAAAAAATAATTTCTGAACACCACAGTAAAAACCAGAACATGGTAATTAGAGCCTGCAGAGAAAGTGATCATACCTCCGCAAGCGAAAGAGTTGAAAAAGCCGAAGACGAAGAATCTGGGAATAAATGGAATCATCATTTTCTATCTTCTGTCTTCTCAAAAGTATCTTTATTAAGCGATCAAAAAACAGGCTTAAGGTATTATAAACATCAATTACTCGATAAAACTGCTTACGATATCTTGATACCGGAGTATCTATCAGAGAACGATGCCAAATTGGACCAGTACACTTTTTCAAATCAATCTGATGTCTTTGGAAAATTTACAAATGATATAAAAAGTGTTCTTTCTTTCGGTGAAGCACAAGATGATTTTGCGACATTAATATCCTTGATATTGATGGTTTTTGAAAAATATATGTGGTGTATTCCAGATTTTACTGGCAGTGATGAAACAGACATATCATTATATAATCACCTTAAAGATGTTGCAGGAATAAGTCACGCACTTTATATGAATTGGTTAGAAGATGAAACTAATAACAAATTGAATCTAATTATTGGAGATTTACCAGGGATTCAAAATTATATTTTTAATATTATCAATAAAAAGCCCGCAAAAATATTAAGAGGCAGATCAATATTTGTCCAGATCCTTACAAGAAAATTTGCAACAATGTTCCTGGAAAAATTTGGTTTGACTGAAGCAAATTTAATAATGTTTGCAGGGGGTAAGTTTTATATAATTGCACCCGATAAAAAAGAATTCGCAACGAAGTATGAACAAATTCTAAATGAAATAGATACTTATTTAGTAGATAATTTCAATTATGAAATGAAATTTGCTGCTGGTTTTACAAGCTTTGATGTAAATGAGTTGAAAGAAAGGAAAGTCACATTCGGACAAATTATAGATTATGCCTCGTATAATTTAATAAATGGGAAGCATCAACTTTTCAAAGATCGGCTCTTTCAATCAACTAAATTTGATAAAAATAATTTTGTTCTTTCTAAAACTTCTTATATGGAAACATCCGAAAATGATTCGAATAAAATCAAATGTGCTGTAACTGACAAACCAATATTAAAAGGAAGAGAAAGAAGGATTGATGATTTTGAAGAAGAAGTATTTGTAGATAAGCAAGTTTGGATTGAATACGAGATTGGTAAAAAAATACCTTATGGTACAGTTGTAATCGAAATGGCGAGTGATCTTACAAATATTGGTAAAATCGAGAAGTTAAATAAATATCACGCAAAGAATGAAGGAAGTAATATAAAGTTTATACTTAATCCTGATTTAAAAGAATTACTTGAATATACCCACAGCAAAAAAGATTTATTAAAAAATACACTTTTTATTGAAGTTGCAAATTATTGTTCTTTAGATAATGACCACGTAATGGAATTTGAAAATATTTCGGCGAAATCGAAAGGCGCTAAGTATCTAACATTAATAAAGGGGGATATTGATAATTTAGGGCTCATAATGTCGGCTGGACTAGTTGGGGACAGTAAAACTAGTGATGATACTAAGAGAAAGGATTTTACATCTATTTCAAGAACAACTACACTCAGTAATCATCTGAAGTACTACTTCAGCTTTTGTCTGAATGCATTTTTAAAGGAATGGGATTATTCGAATAAAAATAATCATACCGATGATTCAAAGAAAAGTGATCAATTCGTTTATACAGTATTTGCAGGGGGAGACGACTTGATGTTAATATCCGCCCAAAGTTCTTCATTAAAACTTGTTAAAAAACTTAATGATAATTTTAGAGATTTTGTTTGTGATAATAAGGAGATACATATTTCCTACTCGCTGACTAATTTTAGACATAATACACCTATCAGATTAGTTGCGAATCTCTCGGAATATAATCAGGAAACAGTGAAACAAAAGTTAAAGAATAATGGCAGATTTGTAAATTTAGAAGAGATGCTGAATACTACGGATAGTTTTACAGCGGCTAAAAATAAAGCCGGCGTACATTTATTTAATACTGTGGTTAAAACTGAAAATATAGATATAATAATTGGACTAAAAGAGAAACTAATAAGATGGGTAGAAGAAAAAAACAACCCTGTGAATAATAGTATCATTTTTAATATGCTTGCCTTATCGGAGTTGATGATACGTTATCACGAGAAAAATGAAACTTCAAATCTCTTATGGCATTCACATTTGACAAGAATGATAAACAGACTTTTAAAAGATCAGAAGGGAAAATACATCGCACCTGAAACTGAAGAATTTTTTGAAAAGGTTCTTGATATTAGCAATTACAAAAAAAATGAATCAGATTATCACAGAATACTTTATCCTTTGATCTGTTCAACAATATTAGAATTAAGAAATAATTAAAGGTAAAAAAATGGCAGAGGGTAAAATTACAAGAGTCGTGCTGGAAAAAGGATTTTTCTTTATTGATGAAGATTACTGGTGTCACGTTAATGAATATAACAGAGAACCCGAAGTTGGCCACATTGTAGAATATGATAAAAGTGTCAGAAATGACGGTAAAAAGAATGCTAAAAATGTCAAATTCAAATCAAAGACAACGAACATAGTAGATAATTTTATTAAAGATTTGGAAGAAGGATATTTTAACGATAAGGGATACCTTAAACCAGAATATTTATTAGAATACCCACAAAAATTAGCTGAATTTTTTGCTGGACAAAGCGAACAAAATAAAGTTGCTCAGGTTAGAAAATTTTTCGATCAAATAAGACTGAGTGAAGGAAAATACAAGCTAAGTAAAGACTTTGATTCTATTGTCCCGGAATTATATGAGCTAATTCCCTTATTGGAAAGTACGAAAAACCGTAAACATATAACTCAAGAATTTCAAGATTACCTTACTGCAAATCTTAAAGAAGCCGTTAAAACAGCAGTGAACTTTAACAAAGGTTTTCTTCCACATTTCCAAGCATTAGTAGCATATTATATTAAAAATTAAAACACAAAGGAGAATGGTTATGTCCAAATTATCACATTACATCAAATGTACTTCAAAAATTGAAGTTGTTACGGGTATGCACATTGGGGGTTCAAAAGACGAGTTGAAAATAGGAGGTGTAGATTCACCAGTAATAAAAAATCCAGTTACTAATATTGCATACATTCCCGGTAGTAGTTTAAAAGGCAGATTCAGAATGGCATTGGAATTAAAATATAATGATGTAAATTCTGAAGGAAGAGGTGTAGGTCCATCGCAGGATCCAAGACATGAAAGTCAGGTTGTAAAATTATTTGGAAGTGCAAGCTCTAAGACAAATGAAGAACCTACAAGATTTATATTTAGAGATGCTAAATTGAGTGATGACTCATTAGACTTTGCTGCATTGGAAGCCAAGACCGAAGTCACTATGGATCGTAAAACTATGTCCGCAGCAAAAGCTGGACCCAGAACACAAGAGAGAATACCTGCGGGAGCCAAGTTTGATTTTGAGGTTACTGTTAGAGTATTTGAAGGAGATGATGAGAAAAAATTTATTGATAGATTAAAAGAAGCAATGAATATTGTTGAAATGGAGTATTTAGGAGGTAGCGGAACGAGAGGATATGGAAAAGTAAAATTTGTTGATCTCAAAACCGAAAAGATTGCGATTTAATTATGTCCAAGATCTATAAGTTATCACTCAAACAAAAATCTGGACTTTTATCTGAACTTCAGTCGGATACAATATTTGGGCATTTCTGCTGGCGGCTTAAAGATAAATATGGAGAAGAAACTTTAAAGAATTTTCTTCATAAATATTCTGTTAGTAAGCCTGTTTTTACGATCTCAAATGGTATGTTGGAAAAAAATGGAGTAACATATTTCAATAAACCCAAAATGCAAACACCATTTAAGTATGAAGTGAAAACAAAAAAAGATAGAATTAAAGATTCATTGCTCTATAAAGAACTTAGAAGCAGAGACTATATAACACTTGAGCAGTTGAATCTGTTTTTAAATAATAAAGTAGAAGATTATAACAAATCTTTTGAAAGCCCTGCAGATATACCCAAAATGTTTTCAGAAGTTAGAGTAAATATACAGATTGACCGACAAACTTCAGGAAGTGCTGAAGGAAAGTTGTTTAATCTTAATCCAAGTTATTCTCAAGATCAATCGACTATTGCCGTTTTTGTAAAAGAAATTGACGACAAAGAATTTGAGAACTATAAAGTAATTGAGATTTTGAAATCGGTTTTTGAAATCGGTTACGGAAAGAAAAAATCGAGTGGTTTCGGTGAATTCGAGGTAGGCCCGATAAACGAGATTAACAACATCAAAGAACCAGCTAATTCAAATGGATTTATTTCTTTTAGCAACTATCTTCCCTCAAACGATGACAAAATTGCAAATGCATTTTATGATATTAATGTTAAATATGGAAAATTTGGTGAGGAGCACGCGAACATTAATAATCCATTCAAAAAACCAATTGTGTTTCTGACTGCCGGGAGCTGCTTTGTGACGGATATAAAGCAAGATTATTATGGCAGATGTACAGACGAATCTGAGATTTCAGATTACTTCCCTAAAGCAATTCAAAATGGTGTTGCGTTTAGTTTGAATTTTAAGCTTGTGTAGGTAGTATGGATGAAGAAAAACAAAGCAAGAGACTAATTTTTATCACACTTGGGAAAGGGCCTGGTGTTAGCCACGGCCTTTTATTCTCAATAAAAAAACAAAATCCGGACACAATTGTTTTAATGACCACCAAGGAAAGCAATAAAACTTATGAAGAACTGACAAATAATCTAAGAGATAAGAAAATTGACATAATCAAAGAAGATTGCGATGAAATAAATGACATAGAAGTTATTTATAAAAATTTTTCAAATATCATTCAAACATATCTAAATAAAGGATATTCAAAAGAAAATATTGTAGTGGACTATACCAGTGGAACTAAGGTAATGTCTGCTGCATTAGTTGCAGTAGCAATTGCTAAAGGACTTGGAAATTTCAGCTATGTTTTTGGGCAAAGAGATATTTCAGGCAGAGTGCAAAGTGGAACAGAAAGACTAAGTTCGTTGACTGTAAACAGAATAATTACCGAAAATTATCTTAACTTATTTATAACTTTTTTTAACAAGAACCAATTTGATTTAGCCTTAAATATCCTTAATCAAATCACTGAAGTCCATCCTGATTTTGACGAAAAGATAAAACTTTATAAATCGTTAGCCCTAGCATTTTCATATTGGGAAAAGTTTAATTTTAAAAAGAGCTTTGATCTGTTAGATAACATCGATCAAAGCGAACTAGCGAAAAACGGATTAAAGAAAAAAGTAGAAGCTGCAAAGCAATATCTGTATAAATTAAAATTGGAGAATAACAGTAAAGACAGAATGCAGGAAATGATTTTTAATGCACTAAGGAGAGCTGACGAGGGAAAATACGATGATGCAATTGCAAGACTTTACAGGGCTATAGAAATGTTAGGGCAAATTGAATTTGAAAAATCTTTTAACTGTTTAACCTCTGATGTTCAACTTTTTAGTATTCCTGAAAATTTGCGTGATGATATAAATAATAAATATTATGATAATAAAGATGGCAAAATTAAACTTCCATTATTTGCAACTTTTGATTTTCTGAAAAAAATAGACAATGAAGTTGGAGTAAGATTTTATGATAAATTTAATTTGATAAAAAAAATACTGCATTTAAGAAACAATTCTATATTAGCGCATGGTAATAATCCTTTAGGTGCAGATGAATTTAATGAAGCATTTGAACTTATAGAGTTTTTAATAGACTTACACAAAAAAAATAATGACAGGATTTACTTCCTGGAATTACAATGAACTTAGTTTGTTTGGTCTCAAAGCAGCCTATGCCGAATCTACTACCAGTGCTGATGTATCAACCCAAAAATATTTATTTGCTTTCAACCAAAGAAGAAATAAGCTGCGCAAAACATCTTCAATCCGTTTTAATGAAAAAAGGATTTAAGGTTTATCTCTTCGAAGATATTGCGGCATACGATGACACTAATCTTAAGCTGAAGCTGGATTATATTTTTGATAAATTTTCTGATGATATATTTCTAAATGTTACAGGCGGAACAAAGCCTATGGCATTTGCTGCCTATGAATATTTTAGAGAAAAAGGAAACCGAGTATTTTATTGTAACACTGAACAAAAGCAAATAATCCACTTATTACCCAAACGATATACTGAAGAATTGAAAACTGAATTGACGATTGAAGATTATCTGGCTGTCTATGGTTACAAAATAGAAAATGAAAAATCTTCAACAACAGATTTTGATTATGAGAATTTATTTGAGCTGTTTGAAAAAAATCATCATTTAAAGGAATTTATAAGTTTTACATTATTAGTTAGAAAAGCTCTCTCTGAGGAATCAAATAAAACTATCAATTCCAAATCAAAAATATTCAGCTATCAAAAAACAACTACTAAATTTATACTAATCTACAACAGTACAAAGCCATTGCTAAAATTTAAGTTTGATACAAAAGATTTTTTGTTCGGGGATTGGTTAGAATATTATGTTTACTGGAAATATAAACTAGTAAAGGATTCTGAAATTAAGTTAGGTGTAAACATTATATCTGAAAATGATATTAGAAATGAGATTGATATAATATTTCTAAAAGACTATAAACTTACCTTAGTTTCCTGTAAAAGCGGAAAAGCTGAGAATTCTGCACTATATGAATTAGAAACATTAAGACAGATAACGAGCGGTACTTTTGGAAAAGGAATTGCAGTAATGACGAATAAGCCTATGGAAAATATTATTAAAAGAGCAAAAGAACTCTCAATTACTTTGATTACTGACTTAACATCGATTTAGGTTTAATAAAATTCAATTAGCTAGGACTTAAAATTATATGGCTAACCAAAACATCCTTATCTGCGTTACCGGATTAACACCGCAAATTGTTACTGAAACATTTTACTGTCTTACTGTACAAAAGAGAATTAAAATTGATGAGATTTATATAATAACCACAAAAAGAGGTAGAGATGTAGTACTTGGCAATGACACAGCAGCCAATACCCCCAAATCTTTGCTTAAGAATGAATTAATTAATCTCTGCAAAAAATATAAAATTAAACCTCCTGCTTTCGATAACAATGATAAACATATCATAACCGCTAAAGAGGAATCATTAGAGCTTTCTGATATCAGAACAGATAAACATAATGTTCTGTTTCCAAATAAAGTTTGTAAGTTTATCAGCAGACTATCATCAGATCCTTCAAGCACACTCTATTGCTCAATTTCAGGCGGAAGGAAAACGATGGGTGTGCATCTTGCTTTTGCGCTTTCTTTATTTGGAAGGGGAAATGACAAACTGCTGCACGTGCTTACAAGCGAAGAAAACGAATTCAAAGGATTTTATCCGATCAATAAAAATGAGGACAAAGCTCTGGAAATATCGGAAATACCTTTTGTAAGACTACGCTCATTTATTGAAAATGAGAAAACCGATGACCAAATTCTAACACATAACTACAAAGAAATTGTAGATTACGCACAAACACAGCTTAAGATACACGGAAGCAAAACCAAAATGATCCTGGATATTGAACGGCGTGAGATTTCTTTTAATTATAACAAAAAAAGTTTGCAGCCCTTGTTATTCCTTTTTTACTTCCATTTTGTTGAAGCAAAATTAAAAAATATTGGAAGTTATCAGGTTGCTGATTTTATTGATGATCAAACTAAACACGATTTTATAGAATACTTTCAGGTTTATTATCCGAATCATTATGTTAAAGAAAAGAAATGGTACAATAAGGGTTTTTCTAAAGAGGATTTCAGATCAATGCGTTCAAATGTAAATAAGGCAATTTACGGGCTGATTAACGACAAAGATATTGCAGAACAGTTTATTATTGATGTGAACAGAGTATATGGCAGCTCGATTTACTATATAAAAGCTGAAAAGGAAAAGTTTGTAATCCGTTAGTTAAAATAACTTATTAATTAGCATTAGTATTTCTCTTCTAAAATTATGCACCACACAAATATTCTTCACAACGTTTTGCCAACATTGTTTTTCTTCACACTCTAAAAAATTTACAATAAGTTTACTCCAGTAAAATAATTAATAACCGGAGTATTTATGTTTTTAGTTGTCGGCACTTTGCTATTGCCTGCAGGAATAGTATTGATAATTAACCAGATAATTTTTAGGCGATTACCTAAACCATTTGGTTATACAGTTATTTATCTAACAGCCGGGCTGCTGATATTTACCGGAACTGTTCACGGAATATGGCTTGGGATTACAATATTGATAATCGGATACATCTGGTTAAAATATTTTGTTAAAAATAAAGTAAGAACAGGAGGAAACTAATATGAAACAAAGTATTTATCTTTTTTCTGATTCATTAATAAGACGTAAAGACAGCACAATACTTGTTGAAAGAATATGCAGAGATGAAAGCGCCGATGAAGAAGCTGATTATGAATTAGAAACTAAACTGCAGGAAGAACTTTTGCTTGGTGAAGAAATTATAATGCCCGCCGGTGATAAGAAGTACATACCAGTTGAAAATATTGAATCGGTTTTTACATTTGGTTCTGTCCACTTCAACACCCGGTTTTTGTACTTCTTATCACAATCCCAAATACCAATGCATATCTTTAATTATAACGGGGATTACGCCGGAACATTTTATCCCGCAGAAACAAATTTAAGCGGCAACACACTAATAAACCAGGTTAGTTTTTATAAACATCAGATTAAAAGGCTGGATATTGCAAAGCAATTTGTGTCCGGTTCCATCTCTAATGGACTGGCAAACTTAAAATATCACTTAAACCGTGGCGCGCGCCTTAATGATTTTATAGAACAAATTGTAGAAATAAGATCTTATATACATGATGCACAATCTGTTGAAGAGCTAATGGGATTAGAGGGCGCAGCAAAAAAAGTTTACTATACTGCCTGGAGATATATTTTCAGCTATCCAATTGATTTTACTCAGAGAGTAAAAAATCCACCAAACAACTTAATAAACGCATTGATATCTTATGGTAACATGATTGTGTATTCCGTATGTGCAAATGAGATATATCATACAAAATTGTATCCGGAGATAGGATTCCTGCATCAGCCGGGTGAAGGAAGAAGCAGTTTATCCTTTGATATTGCAGATATATTTAAACCGCTTATAACTGATAGAGCCATCTTCAAATTGATAAACAAAAATGTAATTTCAGAAAAGGATGCCGTTGTTAAAAACGGGAAATGTTATTTAAAGAAAAAGACCAGACAAGCATTTGCAGAAGAAATACAAGAAAAACTTATTACAAAAATACAATTAGACGGCAAAGAAGTAAGATATACTTACCGAAGAGTTATAAGAGAAGAGTGTTATAAATTAATTAAACACATTAATGGCGAAGAAACTTACAAACCTTACATTTCCAAATGGTAATTACCTTGAGCAGAAAAATGTACTATATATTAACTTATGATCTTGCATCACCAAAACGGCTGCCAAAAGCGCTTAAAATTTGCCGAAAATTTCTTAACTGGGTGCAAAACTCTGTGTTTGAAGGCGAATTAACGACACACCAGATGGATAGATTAATGTCCGAATTGAAAAGAATAATTAATAAAGATGAAGATTCTGTTATTGTATATGCGGCAAGAACACCCGAAGTAATAAGTAAAGAAGTATTAGGAATTGAAAAAAATGAGATTACAATATTTCTTTAAAATAATTGTCGATGAAGCGGGATTTTTTAAAAAACTTCGATCGACAATGTTGCGAAAAATGAAAGATTTATTAAATTTGCTTAGGAAACTAAAAAAATTACAAGATTTTAATCGAACCATAATGGAATTGAGACTATATGCGCATTATTTGGCGGGATGTTTATGATATGATTTTAATCGAACCATAATGGAATTGAGACTAATAGTTATGTCTATTATTCTTTCGGGATGTATATCATTTTAATCGAACCATAATGGAATTGAGACTAATTTCTGCAAGTCTTTCTTGATTTACAGAATATTCTATTTTAATCGAACCATAATGGAATTGAGACTTTTTCTTCGATTTTCATTTCGGGCTCCTTTCACAATTTTAATCGAACCATAATGGAATTGAGACCATACGAGCTTGCATCCTTTTTTCCTGAATTTTTATTTTAATCGAACCATAATGGAATTGAGACTGATCAACACGTAAAAATACGAACATTGGAATTGATTATTTTAATCGAACCATAATGGAATTGAGACTTGTTTATACCGGAACTGATTTTTTTCTGCGTGGATAATTTTAATCGAACCATAATGGAATTGAGACTATCTAAAGCCTGATTTTGTTTCATCGTCTTTCATTTTAATCGAACCATAATGGAATTGAGACGAATGCTGGTATAATTGATTGAAGATAAACCAGTTCTATTTTAATCGAACCATAATGGAATTGAGACTATATTAAATGCTTCTTCATGACACAACTTTTTTATTTTAATCGAACCATAATGGAATTGAGACAATCTTGTCAAGTTTAATACTAATCGGTATTTTCAATTTTAATCGAACCATAATGGAATTGAGACCCTTCTATCCCGGCAAGTAGGTAGAGTAAATCCTCATTTTAATCGAACCATAATGGAATTGAGACTCTCCTTACCGTTTCTCACGGCAGAGTAGCTTACAATTTTAATCGAACCATAATGGAATTGAGACATAAATTCTCATCTTAACTGAGATTAATTGTGAGGTATTTTAATCGAACCATAATGGAATTGAGACACCTTTACAGGTTCTTGGTGAACTATACCGGAAGCAATTTTAATCGAACCATAATGGAATTGAGACTTGTTTTTCTTCCCGCTTTCATCACGAGCCGCTTCCATTGATTTTAATCGAACCATAATGGAATTGAGACTGCATTCTGCCATTTCAAAATCTTCAAGATCAACGGATTTTAATCGAACCATAATGGAATTGAGACTCTCTGTCGGTTTCGCAACCGCAAAATCTATCTAAAAAATTTTAATCGAACCATAATGGAATTGAGACTGGTGTATGTAATTTGTGCCTCTGTTTTTCATTTTATATTTTAATCGAACCATAATGGAATTGAGACTACATTGGACCTTGTTTTCCCTTCCAAGGTTCTACATTTTAATCGAACCATAATGGAATTGAGACTATTCCTTGTCATTCTCATAATATTCGCTCCCTTATTTTAATCGAACCATAATGGAATTGAGACTGTTAAAGAACGTTTATTTATTGCACTTCAAATATTTTAATCGAACCATAATGGAATTGAGACTATATTAAGTGAGTTACCTACATTGTCATATACCTATTTTAATCGAACCATAATGGAATTGAGACATAATGCTTAGCTATCATATCTGCAAGTTTCATATTTTAATCGAACCATAATGGAATTGAGACCTTTCTTTCTTGACTTCCTTGTAGTGGCTGGTTTAATTTTAATCGAACCATAATGGAATTGAGACCCCTTTAAATATCCAAGCGAGATCATCCCATTCGCATTTTAATCGAACCATAATGGAATTGAGACTTTCAAATGTTAGTTCTGTTTGCGTCATTTTTTATTTTAATCGAACCATAATGGAATTGAGACTTTTAGTCCTTAATCGTTAAAGATTGAAGTTTTTTGATTTTAATCGAACCATAATGGAATTGAGACTTTATTAACTCATCCAATATAGCATAAGCAC
>JBAQCL010000039.1:0-102603 GCA_049294175.1 Ignavibacteriaceae bacterium
GGGGTCTTTCCGTCCATATGCGGGTAACCGGCGTCTTCACCGGTACCACAATTTCACCGAGCCCGTGGTTGAGACAGTGCCCAAATCGTTACACCATTCGTGCAGGTCGGAACTTACCCGACAAGGAATTTCGCTACCTTAGGACCGTTATAGTTACGGCCGCCGTTTACTGGGGCTTCGATTCATAGCTTCGCTTGCGCTGACCACTCCTCTTAACCTTCCAGCACCGGGCAGGTGTCAGTCCCTATACATCGTCTTGATTGACTTCGCAGAGACATATGTTTTTGTTAAACAGTCGCTTGGGCCATTTCACTGCGGCCCCTTTCAGCTAAATTTGAAAAAATTTCACCTACTTGGGGCACCCCTTTTCCCGAAGTTACGGGGTTAATTTGCCGAGTTCCTTAACCACGGCTCACTCGAGCACCTTAGAATACTCATCCCATCTACCTGTGTCGGTTTGCGGTACGAACTGATAAAACTCTCCTACACGAAGATTTTCTCGGCAGTATGATTACGGTCAGTTTATGTCCAAAGGACTCCCGTTCGTATCTCGGTCTTAAGAAAGTGCGGATTTGCCTACACTTTCAACCTACATACTTAGACCACCTAATCCACCAGGTGGCTGACCTTCACTCCTGCGTCCCTCCTTGTAGTCAAACGATTTTTACCAGGTACAGGAATATTAACCTGTCTTCCATCACCTACGCCTTTCAGCCTCGGCTTAGGGTTCGACTAACCCTGAGATGACTAACATTGCTCAGGAAACCTTAGATTTTCGGTGGATCGATTTTTCATCGATCTTATCGTTACTTATGCCTACATTTGCTTTTCTATGCGCTCCAGCATGATTCACACCACACCTTCAGTGCACATAGAATGTTCCCCTACCACTACTGATAAATCAGTAATCCATAACTTCGGCAGATAGTTTAAGTCCCGTGTATTGTCGACGCCGAGTCGCTTGACTAGTGAGCTATTACGCACTCTTTAAATGAATGGCTGCTTCTAAGCCAACATCCTAGTTGTCTGAGCAACTCAACATCCTTTATCTGTTAACTATCATTTGGGGGCCTTAATTGATGGTTTGGGTTGTTTCCCTTTTGGCCACGAAGCTTATCCCTCGCGGCCTGACTCCCGAGAAACATGTATACGGAATTCGGAGTTTGTCTGGGTTTGGTACCGTTGTGACGGCCCTAGCCCAATCAGTGCTCTACCTCCGTTACACTTTTACTCGAGGCTAGCCCTAAAGCTATTTCGGGGAATACGAGCTATTTCCGAGTTTGGTTGGCCTTTCACCCCTACCCTCACCTCATCCAAGCGGTTTTCAACCCACACTAGTTCGGACCTCCATGAGGTTTTACCCTCACTTCATCCTGGACGAGGGTAGATCACACGGTTTCGCGTCTACCGCACGTTACTTAAATCGCCCGGTTAGGACTTGCTTTCGCTTCGGCTGCGTTTCTTAAAAACTTAACCTTGCAACGTACGAGTAACTCGTAGGCTCATTATCCAAAAGGCACGCCGTCATTCCGATAAATCGAAACTCCGACTGCTTGTAAGCATATGGTTTCAGGTACTATTTCACTCTCCTACTAGGAGTACTTTTCACCTTTCCCTCACGGTACTATGCGCTATCGGTTACGAGAAAGTATTTAGTCTTACCAGATGGTTCTGGCAGATTCCCACAGACTTCCACTTATTCCGTGGTACTTGGGAGACTGACTCAAAGAGTTATATTATTTTCGCCTAAAGGACTATCACCCTCTATGGTTGAACTTTCCAGAACATTCGGCTAATAATATAATTTTTTACTCTTCGGCTTATTAGCAATTCAGCCAAATCAGATCCCGCAACACCTCTAACGCAACGGTTGCTACCTTTAACACGTTAGAAGGTTTAGACTGTTTCCCTTTCGCTCGCCACTACTCAGGAAATAACTATTGTTTTCTTTTCCACCAGGTACTTAGATGTTTCAGTTCCCTGGGTTGCCTTCTTACAACCTATTTATTGAGTTGTAGATGTCCCAACATTACTTGGGATGGGTTGCCCCATTCGGAAATCCACGGGTCTTAGGTTATTTCCACCTATCCGTGGCATATCGCAGGTAGTCGCGTCCTTCATCGGCTTCTCGTACCAAGGCATCCACCATATGCCCTTAGTAACTTATCCAAAATTTTTAAACACAGATAGATTTGTGCTCTCTTTAATTATAAATAAAAAGAAATCTATCATTTATTTTTTCAGGCTCAGTAAAACTTTGATTCAAAGAATCATTGTTTTTACTCTTTCAAAATTTCAAAGAACAAAACTAAGTGGAGCTAATCGGGATCGAACCGATAACCTCCGCCTTGCAAGGGCGGCGCTCTCCCAATTGAGCTATAGCCCCAAAAACTTTTTAGGGTTATTGGGATTAGGTTAATACTTACAAATGCACAACCCTTAGTGGGCCTGAGTAGAGTTGAACTACTGACCTCACGCTTATCAGGCGTGCGCTCTAACCATCTGAGCTACAGGCCCATTGATTTTCTTAGACAACAAAAAATCATTTTAGTTATTAAAATGATTTTTGGCCTGAGCATCAGAATTTAAAGAACTAAAAAGAAAGAGTGAGAAACCAGTAATACCAAGTTTAAGATTACTCTTAGAAAGGAGGTGATCCAGCCGCACCTTCCGGTACGGCTACCTTGTTACGACTTAGCCCCAGTCACCGGTTTTACCTTAAACAGTTCCCTCCTTGCGGTTAGGATACTGGCTTTGGGTACCCCCGGCTTCCATGGCTTGACGGGCGGTGTGTACAAGGCCCGGGAACGTATTCACCGTGGCGTGCTGATCCACGATTACTAGCAATTCCAACTTCATGGAGTCGAGTTGCAGACTCCAATCCGAACTGAGGATGCCTTTGGAGGATTGGCTCCACCTTGCGGTTTAGCTACCCATTGTAACATCCATTGTAGCACGTGTGTGGCCCTAGGCGTAAGGGCCATGCGGACTTGACGTCATCCCCACCTTCCTCACTACTTGCGTAGGCAGTCCTATTAGAGTGCTCAGCATAACCTGGTGGCAACTAATAGTAGGGGTTGCGCTCGTTGCGGGACTTAACCCAACACCTCACGGCACGAGCTGACGACAGCCATGCAGCACCTGTACAAGTGCCATTGCTGGAGGGGTACTTTCATACCCTGTCACTTGCCTTTCAAGCCTAGGTAAGGTTCTTCGCGTTGCATCGAATTAAACCACATGCTCCACTGCTTGTGCGGGCCCCCGTCAATTCCTTTGAGTTTCAACCTTGCGATCGTACTCCCCAGGTGGAATACTTAATGCGTTAGCTGCGGCACTGAGTAATAAAACCCAACACCTAGTATTCATCGTTTACAGCGTGGACTACCAGGGTATCTAATCCTGTTTGCTCCCCACGCTTTCGCGCCTCAGCGTCAGTATCGGACCAAGAGACCGCCTTCGCAACTGGTGTTCTTCCAGATATCTACGTATTTCACCACTACACCTGGAATTCCGTCTCTCTCTCCCGAACTCAAGAATAAAAGTATCAAAGGCAGTTCTACAGTTAAGCTGTAGGATTTCACCTCTGACTTTTTATTCCGCCTGCGCGCCCTTTACACCCAGTAAATCCGGACAACGCTTGCCCCCTACGTATTACCGCGGCTGCTGGCACGTAGTTAGCCGGGGCTTTCTCTGAGGGTACAGTCAAATACCGGTCCAACCGGTACTATTCTTCCCCTCTAACAGGAGTTTACAACCTTACGGCATTCATCCTCCACGCGGCGTTGCTGGGTCACCCTTGCGGGCATTGCCCAATATTCCTCACTGCTGCCTCCCGTAGGAGTCTGGACCGTGTCTCAGTTCCAGTGTGGCTGATCATCCTCTCAGACCAGCTACTGATCGTTGCCTTGGTAGGCTTTTACTCTACCAACTAGCTAATCAGACGCAAGCTCATCTTTAGGCATTACACAAACTTTAACAACATCACCATGCGATGCCGCTGCATTATCCGGTATTAGCCTCGATTTCTCGAAGTTATTCCAGACCCAAAGGTAGATTGCTTACGTGTTACGCACCCGTACGCCACTTTACTAAAGATATTGCTACCTCGTTCTCGTAGACTTGCATGTGTTAAGCACGCCGCCAGCGTTCGTCCTGAGCCAGGATCAAACTCTCCGTTGTAGAGTTTAAATTTTTTGTAATCTTGGCGTTAGACGCAAGTTAAACTATGGAATTAACTGGCTATTTTCTCACTCTGTCAAAGAACAAAATCTTCATTTAAGAAGGGCTACAAATTTAAAGTCTCATTAAATTAAAGTCAAGCATACCTTATTTTCTTTTTACAAAAACATTCAAATATTATCAAGAATTAACTTATTGATTTAAAAGTAGCCTGCTAATATGTATGTTAAATTTTTAAATGTCAAGTTTTTATTTTATTACTTGAACAAATAAAAGAATTACTGTTGCAACCGAACCCAAAATACCAGCAATTTTTCCTGCCTGCTCTACATGATACCAAAATGTTCTGGGGGTTTTTTTGGAAACCCAAATATAATCACCTGGTTCAATAATTGTTTCCGGGTTATCATTTGTAGATATCCAGCTCCTAGATTGCCCTCTAATAATATATACATTTAAAGCTGTCTCGCCAATTCCTCCACCAAGATTCAAATAATAATCGTATGTCTTATTTGGGCTGTATTTTATATAACCTGTCTTATTTACTTGTCCATAAACATATACTAGATCTATCTTACGTGGAATATAAATTACATCATAGTTTTGTACTATAAAATTTCCCTCTGATGAATTTTTATCTAGTACTTTAGTAAAATCAATTGAACCATTTCCTCTTAGGAATCTTAATTTCTCATCTATTTCAAAGTAGAGCGAATCATCCTCAATAAGAGTTGACATTCTTGACATTAATAGTTTTTCTAATTGTTCACTAAAAATAATTGATTCAAATGCATTAGCACCACGTATTAGCTCAGACTTAGAAATATCTGCATCTTTAGTAAATCCACCTGCATTTTGAATAACTTCTGATATTGTAGTTTTGTTATTAGTAATTGGAATAAATCCAGGTTTGTTTACTTCTCCAATAACATTTACTAGATAGTCTTTTCGCTTAGTTTCATCAGCCTTAATCATTATTCTGTCTCCTCGCTGCAATACAACATCACTAGTTATCGGTACAATTATAGAATCGATTTCCGAGCCATCATAGCTTAACCTGTAGATTGTAGCTTGTTCAACACCTTCATATGCTTTATTAATCCCTTGAGCTAGTTCAATAGCATCGGATAGTTTATCGCCATCAACATACATAAACTTCAAAGGATTATTCACTGCTCCTATTACTCTAATAAAGTTACGATCGATATCAACAGATGGAAAAATAATTACATCATCATTTTTTAGATATGGGTTATTAGTAAAATCACCATTAACTCTAAACTTTGCTAAATCTATTACTTTCTCGCTACCATTGGCACTCTTTAGCAATATTCCTCTTATGGCAAATTCTTCCTCAATATTTTTATTAATTGCTTCTACAGTCTGCAAGTCCTTTGCAATACTTAGGGAGTTTTCCTTCGCAGCATTATATATTCTTGTTACAAACTGATCTACTCTTTCAGTAAACATAGCAGGGAATGTTCCGTTTACAATAAATTTGCCACCAATCGTAACACTTATTGTGGACAGATTGAATTGATTCTGTTGATTGTTTTTATCTTGCGCATTAATTGAGATATAAAAAGCGAGAAAACAAAAGAATAATTTTTTCATCGATTCCCTTTAAAATCTTTCTTGTTTAAATATTGTTGTGAATAATACTGTTGATAAGTGCCCATTATGATTTTTTTCCACCAGTTTTTATTATTTAAATACCATTCTATTGTTTTCTGAATTGCCGAATCAAATTCATAATTAGGTTTCCACCCTAATTCATTTTTAATTTTAGTTGAATCAATTGCATAACGTCTATCGTGCCCCAGTCTATCTTTTACAAACTCAATTAATTCTTCTCCCTTTTTTAAATTTTTCAATATCAATTTTATGATCACTAAATTCGGGATTTCATTACTTGCACCAACGTTATAAACTTCGCCCGGAGTACCATTTTCAAAAACTACTTCTACTGCTTTGTTATGATCAACAACATAAATCCAATCACGAACATTCATTCCATCACCATAAACAGGAAGTTTTTTGTTTTGAAGTGCATTGATAATTATTAGCGGAATTAATTTTTCCGGGAATTGAAGCGGACCATAATTATTTGAGCACCTCGTAATAAGTGTTGGTAATCCGTATGTGTGATGATATGCCTGAACCATCATATCTGCAGCAGCTTTACTTGCTGAGTATGGACTGTTTGGTGATAATGGAGTTTGCTCCGTAAACAGACCTGTTTCACCCAGACTTCCATAAACTTCATCTGTAGAGATTTGTAAAAATCTTTCCACTTCAAAGCGTCTTGATGCTTCTAAAAGAACATTTGTACCGATAACATTTGTTCTGAAAAATACTTCGGAACCTGAAATACTTCTATCAACATGAGACTCTGCTGCAAAATTAATTACATACTTAATGTTATATTTTTCAAAAATATAATTAACTAATTCAGAGTTTGTTATATCGCCTTTTATGAAAGTATAATTCTTATTTGATTCACATTCTTTAAGGTTTTCAAGGTTACCCGCATAGGTAAGTTTATCAAGATTAACGATAAAATAATCATCTCTTGATTTTAAAATGTAGTTGATAAAATTACTACCGATAAAACCTGCGCCGCCTGTTACTAATATTTTTTTCATAATTAAAAAGAGAAAAATCCTATTAAAATTCCTGCTTGAATAAAAAATGTATTACCATTTAAATCATCTGGAACGTCATTAATATTTTGATCATTATTTGCTTTCCAATCTCCACCAAAAGTTAACTGATACCCAACACCTAACCTTAAAGCAACAAATCTATAGACGGGAACTTCCATATTTAATGTAGGTGTAAGCATCCAATAATTATTACTTAATTTTGTATATGAATTTGAAGCTAACGGATTATTTAAGTTTGCCCATGAAAAATCAGAACTGTTTTGAAAAGTTTCAATCATAATACTTCCGCCACCGATTATTGCTCCAACTGAGACCCCAATATTTTTTATAAATGGTAAAGTATATTCCACAGTTAATCCACCGCCGCCAATAGAATATGCAGCTTCGTAATCGGTACCGTTTTTAGCGATCGATTGACTGGTAGACCCGCCAAAACCCATTCCACCAACACGAAGATTCTTGATAAATCCGATATAAATAAATCCAGCGCCACCGGTTGTAAATATTCCGTTTTTTGCAAGTTCGGGAATGCCAGCCTCCTTCAACTTCAGATTTAGCGGATCAACATTTGGTAAATACCACGCAGGTAAAAATCCGCCGCCGCCGCCAAATGGCGCATCAAAGTACTTCGCAGTCTGCGAAAAACTGCTTATACTTATTATGCAAACCAAAATCGTTGTCAAAAAATATTTCATAATTTTTTCTTTATTTTGTGATAAATTTACCAAAGTAACTATGATTTTCAAAAGAGATAACTTTTTACAAAGTTAAAATAGTGTTGTTAGTAATTTATTTAAGTGTAAATTTTTATCATAAATTAAATATATGAAAATACTTATTACAGGCGGTAGTGGACTTTTAGGTCAACATATTAATCTTCAAGTTGCACAGACACATAATATTCTAACTCTTTACAACTCACATATTGGGAATTGTAAAGATTATAATTCAGCCAGAATAGATTTAAAGGATTATAACTCACTCAATATTATTTTTAATCAATTCAATCCTGATGTTGTTATCCATACAGCCGCTTTTTCACACCCAATGTTACAAAACAATATCCTGCCAAAAAATGTTTACGACCTAAATGTTAATGCCACAAAAAATATTGCTGAATTATGTAAAAAATATAATTCAAAATTAATTTATACTTCCACGGATTTGGTTTATGCGGGCTACCGGGGTTCTATGCTTAAGGAGGATGCTAAGCTGATTCCGGTTTCACTTTATGCAGAAACAAAATTAATGGGTGAACTTAAAATTCAAGAGACTTTTGATAATTATATAATCCTCCGTACAGCCCTGTTGTTTGGGTTCGGAATGAACCACTCAAAGAATCATTTTCATCGAATGTTTTTAAATCTTAAACGAAATAAAAAAGCAAATCTTTTTATTGACCAGTATAGAACTCCGCTTTCTCTACTGGAAGCAGCAAGAATTATTATACAACTTATAAATCTGGATTTGAAATCTGAAATTATAAACTTTGGCGGATTAGAAAGAGTTTCCCGTTTTGAATTAGCTGAAAGATTGTGTGAAGTTGCCAAACTTGATAAAAATCTTTTACAAAAAATTACTATGGACGATGTTCCTGATTTGCCAAAGGTTGAAGATGTTTCGATGAATACGGAAAAGCAGACCGCTTTGGGAATTAAAAGAAAAAATATTGATGAATCAATTAAAGAAATTATTGGATAAAAATACTTTAAGGTTCAAGAACTCTCAAAACAACAATGCCTGTATGCTTTTTAATTTTTTTTGTGTAATCACACAAAGGCATTTCCGTAATTTGTACTTTGCTGCCTGCTAAAGGTGCGTGCATAAAATGAATTCTTCCGTCATCCATTTTAATTGCAATACCAACATGACCAATATCTTCACCTTTATTGTTTGTGGTTAAGGCAATTAAATCGCCTGTTTGTAATTTACTCTCTATCTTCTCGATATCATTTTCAGGAATGTAGTAGTAATCACGCTTATTAATTTCGTCTTCCTGTTTTTTTACGATAGAAATAAATTCGGGATGTTTCTGAAGTTGCTTATAGTATCTTGGATTTTCAGACATAACACTGACATTAAATCTAACTTTCTTGCCGCCTATTTCTTTTGTTATATCCTTTATAATTCCCTTTTGCTGATTGTTAAAAATCCAATCAGAAGTGTAATGTAACCTGGAAGTATAATTATTAATCTTGCCATCACGGTAACGTAAAAATGTCAACTCATTCTTATAATCATCAAAGCTTGTTTTGCCTTTTTTAATACATCTTGCAAAAGTTAACGCTGACTCAAGAAAAGTTGTGCAATCAAGTCCGGTTAAATTTATAACTAATTGTTCATCGCCTTCCTTTTCAAGCGTATGCGCAACATATTCTGTTCCGAGAAAACTTTTCCCAATTTCAACTATTACTTCATTTATTGGTTTATCAGCCAGAGATTTATCAACAGCAAGATTAAATTTTGAATTGCATATTTCAATATCTTTATCTGAATAAATTTGAGAATAAATATTTGATGATAATATAAAAACCGATAGTATTAATAAAATATTTTTCATTCTTAACTTTTAATTCCTAATTCTAAATAATATCTTCATCAGCCGGCATTGATGAATA
Source organism: Ignavibacteriaceae bacterium (assembly GCA_049294175.1). Taxonomy (GTDB): domain Bacteria; phylum Bacteroidota; class Ignavibacteria; order Ignavibacteriales; family Ignavibacteriaceae; genus IGN3. The sequence goes on from JBAQCL010000039.1 coordinate 9,464, forward strand.
TTCTTCAATTTGTCTTGCGTGCGCAAGGTTTTCAAAACGCGCATAATCTTTAATGAATGCAAGTTTAACATTGCCTGTTGGACCGTTACGCTGTTTTCCTATAATGATTTCGGCAACACCTTCTGTGGATGAAGACGCATCATCTTCAAACGATTTTATTCCATACATTTCAGGACGATTTAAGAAAATTACAACATCTGCATCCTGCTCTATTGATCCCGATTCACGAAGATCCGATAATTGCGGACGTTTGTCCGTTCTTGCTTCAACTGCACGATTAAGCTGTGCTAACGCAATGACAGGGATGTTCAGTTCTTTTGCAAGTGATTTTAAAGAACGTGAGATGTGAGAAATTTCTCTCTCCCTGCTTTCCGCTTTTGCTGGTCCCTGCATAAGCTGAAGATAATCTATAATAATCATTCCAATGTTTTTTTCAGCTTTTAATCTTCTTGCTTTTGCCCTGATCTCTAAAACAGTTTGTGCCGGCGAATCATCAACATATAAAGGAGCATTAATAAGCTTGTGAGCATTCTTGCTAAGCTTAACTCCTTCTTCACTCGGCAATTTTCCCGTACGCACAAGATGTGCATTCAATCTTCCTTCGGCGCATAACAAACGGATTATCAATTGCATTGTGGACATTTCAAGACTGAAAATACCTACAGGAATTCCATTATCAATGGCGGCATTGCGAGCAAGTGTTAAAGCAAAAGCAGTTTTCCCCATAGACGGACGGGCAGCTACAATTACCAAATCTGATTTTTGAAACCCACCAAGCAATTCATCTAACTCATAAAATCCCGTTGGAACAGAAAATTTTCTATCCTTTTGCGAATGTATGGCTTCTATATATTCGAGTGCATCTCTTACTGCGCGATCCATTGATTGAAATGACCTTTGAAGATGAGTTTCGGTAATTTCAAAAATCTTTCTTTCGGCATCATCAAGAATTTCGAATGCATCAAGGTTTCCCTCATAGGCTGCTTGTGCAATTTGGTGTGATGATGATATCAATCCACGTAAGATTTGTTTTTCTATAATTATTTTGGCGTGGAATTCAACATTAGCGGCTGATGAAATGTTCTGCGACAGTTTACTTAAATAAACCGCGCCGCCAACTTCTTCAACCTGGTTTCTTTTTTTAAGCTCTTCATAAAGCGTAACGGTATCAATAGGCTCGTTAGCTTCAAACAGAGAAATCATTGCTTCAAAAATCAGTTGATGAGCACGCAGGTAAAAACTGTCTTTTGTAAGCATTTCAATCGCTTTAGGAACAGCTTCCTTTTCGATTAGCATTGCACCAAGAACCGCGGCTTCTATCTCCGGCGCTGACGGCGGTTTTACATCTGCAGGAATTATCTGGTTTGTTTGGTTATTTGATTTTGTTTTAGCCATTATTAGTTCATCTCATCATAAAGTTTTCTAAACTTTTGTACGTCAACCCAGCAGTCTCTTTTCCAATTAGGGTTGCGTAAAAGTGCCGCCGGGTGAAATGTTACCATAACTTTAATTCCTTCGTACTCAAAAACATGTCCACGTAAATTTGTTAAACTGTCTTTCTTTTTTAACAAACCTTTTGCGGCGGTTAATCCTAAACATAAAATCATTTTGGGTTTAATCAAATCAATTTGTTTTTTTAAGTACGGCAGACAGGTATCCATTTCCTCGGGTAAGGGAGTGCGGTTTCCCGGTGGTCTGCATTTTACAATATTGCCAATGTAAACTTCATCACGGCTAAACTTAATTGCTTTAAGAATATCCGTTAAAAGCTGTCCCGCTCTGCCAACAAAAGGTAAGCCCTGTTTATCCTCTTCTGCCCCGGGACCTTCACCGATTACCATAACTTTAGCATTTGGATTACCCGATCCAAAAACAAATTTGTTACGTTCTTTATGTAAAACACATTTAGTACAATTACAAATTAGTTTGTTTAATTCAGCTAGTGAATTTGTTTTTTCCCAATCATCAATTCCATTTGTAAACAACAATGATTCCCGGGAAGGTTCTTTTACAACTGTTACGGGTATTTCAGTTTTTTTGTGTGATGTTTCTTTTTTAATTGATTTTTTTGCGGGAGTTTTAGAAATGATATTTTCTTCATATAGATCATCACCAAAAATATCTTTTTGATCTTTTAAGGTTTCAATTATTTTTTTCTTTGATGATGATTTCATTTTAAGAAAGATTGTAATGCAAAAGAAAGAAATTGTTTAAAATAATATGCGGAAGTAGTGTTCGTACTTCCGCATTATCTAAAAGGGATTATTTTTTATATTTAAACTTAACTTCCCCTTCGAGCAGTTCATTAAGCGCCTGTAAATGCGGCTTTGGTTTTTTTTCGAAATCCAAAGCAATTTTTAATTGAGCCGGATTTGTTACATCCTCAGCATCATCATCCGTACCCATAGATGGGATGGTATTTAGCAGTGCGTTGAATTCAACTTTATTTTCATCATTTATCTGTCTTGCTCTTTTAGAAGCAACAATAATTGCTTCGTAAACATTTTCTGCTCTTTTATCAATTACTCTTAAATCAACGGGACTTATATTCATTACATTACTCCTTATTTAATATTTCTTTAATTAAACTTTTAACCTTTGTATAAACTTTTTCTAATTCATCGTTAGTAAAAATATAATCAAAACTACTCTTGAAACTCAATTCCATTTTTGCTCTATCAATACGTTTTTGCAAATCAGCTTCAGTTTCAGTTTTTCTTCGTTTTAGCCTGTGCACTAATTCATCAAAAGAAGGCGGATCGATAAAAATTAAAATGCTACCGGGATAAATCTTTTTTAATGATAGTGCGCCTTTAACATCAATTTCAAAAAGAACAGACCTGCCTTCGGAAATATTATCAATCACCATGCTCTTTAATGTACCGTAGTAATAATCATAAAATCTTTCCCATTCAATAAACTCGCCATCAGCAATTTTTTTTTCAAATTCTTTTTCAGAGATAAAATAATATTCAACTCCGTTAACTTCACCCGGTCTTTTAGGTCTTGTAGTTGCAGAAACAGAAAAAACAATCTCAGGAAAATCTTTAAGAATTCTCTTAACAATAGAAGTTTTACCGCCCCCGCTTGGTGATGAAACTGCAATTATCTTACCTTGTTTTTTCAAAATCACTCAATATTTTGTATCTGTTCTCTAATTCTTTCTATCTCTTCTTTAATAAATACGGAATAATGAGTAATAGAAATTGAAAGAGTTTTGGAAGAAATTGTATTTGCTTCTCTGTTCATTTCCTGACAAAGAAAATTTAATTTTCTGCCGGGATCTTCTTCCTTATCTAAACTTTCGGCAAAAAATTTAATATGACTTCTAAGTCTAACACACTCTTCAGTAATATCGGCACGTTCAGCCATAATTGCTAATTCAGTTTCAAGTCGCTCATTATTTATGTTCTGATTATCATCAAGAAGATTTTTTACTTTTTCTTTATACTTTAGAAAATGTTCACCAACGCTTGGCTCAGCTTCTTTTTCAATTTGATCAAGTTTCTTTTCTATCGATTTAATTCTTTTTTTCAAATCCTTTTCTAATTCTGATCCCTCATTTTTTTTCATTTTGATGAGTGAATCAATAGAAATTGCGATAGCTTCTTTAATTGTATTAAACTCTGCTTCGCCAATATCTTCAGCCGAGGAAGTAAAAATATCTCTGCTCATCAGCAAATGTTCTAGTTTTAGCTTATCCTGAATTTTAGCCGCTTTTTTTACTTTTTTAATAAGAGCTATATAATTTTTCAAACGTGATTCATCAAGAGAGACAGCTTCATCTTCAAATCCGTTTTTTTTGATTTGAATACTTACGTTAAGCTTGCCTCTTTTAACTTTACCTTTAATAAATTCTCTTAACTCATATTCTTTATTTGCCAGGATCGGTGGATATTTCAGATAAATTTCAAGGTATCTGCTGTTAATACTTTTCACTTCGGCATCAGCTTGCCACTTAGTTTTTGTAACAGAACCTTTACCGTAACCGGTCATACTTAAAATCATAATAATACTCTAAAAAAAGGGTTAAAAGATAGCGAATAAATAGCTCTTTACAAAGATTCCGGATTCAGCATAAATCAACTTATTTTGTCAAAAAGCCTCACCGATTCCAAAGTGAATTTCAATATTTTGTAAAAAGTTCTTTCTAAAAATAGTTTTTTCATCAACCGGATTATAAAACTTTGTTCCAAAATCCAATCTAAACGGAGCTATTGAAGTATATAATCTTATACCAGTTCCAAGTGAAACAGCAATCCCTTTTAAGGAAACATTTCTCCAGCTATTCCAAGTATTTCCGTAATCTGCAAAAACAGCAAAGCCTAAGTACTGATTAACTTTTTTTCTAAGTTCGAAAGAACCTTCGAGCCAAAACGTTCCGCCTCTTATATCGTTAGATTCAGTTGTTAAGCCAATATAATCCACGGTGTCTCTTGGGACTAATCCTCTTGGTTTCCATCCTCTTACGGAGTTACTTCCACCTGCATAAAATGTTTTATTTGGCGGGATGAGTTGTTTGGCAGGAATAGAATCATTATTTGTGCTTGAAAATGTCTGGATATATCCGATTCTTAGTTTTGTTGCAAACACTGATGTTTTTAAGGAATTGGTTGAGATATAATGAGAAAGTCCTGTTTGAATTCTATAAAAATAAGTTGTTCCTTCCGCTGAAGCTTCTCTACTTCCTGTTTGATTAGCTATACCATTACTATTAACTACAAATTTTGTTTTCGACTGAAAAAGCTCAGGTGTCAAAAATAAAAAGTAGCCTGCTGTTGGAAACTGGATATCATTGGTTTTGGAAGATCCAATCTCAACACCTATACCCGGAGTAAGACTTGTAATACTTATGCTGGATGTATCGCTATAATAATCAACTTGCCTGTTGGATGCTTCAAGAGATACGCTGGGACGCAAAAGAGTTATAAAAGTAAAATAAGGCATTTCAAAATCAAATTTTTGTACACCGCCGTATGTTTTTTCTGTAAGACCAGTAAGTGTTTGGGTTCTGTAATAAGCCTCTGTTGTTGTAAGTATAGGTTTGCCAAAGAAATAAGGTTGTTCAAGCTTTAAGTTTAAATCAAGAACTCCCTGAAATGTTGAATCTCGTTTATTACCCGATTTGAATAAATTACTAAAATCAAAATTAGGGATATCAATAAATCTGAAAGAGGTTGAGAGCGTTAATTTTCTTGCATTACCAAAAAAATTCTTTCTTAAATAGCTAATACCCAAACCGGTGTTGAATGAGTTAAACTCATTATCGGCTTTTATTTCCGGCGAAAGTCCGTTGAGAGTTCCAATTGTAGTATTAACTTCAATTGGAATTTTTTTATCAACAGTATCACTGATGACAGGGTTAATATTAACAGAAGTAAACAATTCCGTTTTTAGTAATCTAAGTTCACTTCTATCAATAGCGGACTGATCATAAAGGCTGCCCGGTTTTATACCAACAATTTCATTAATTAGCTGATTGTTTATTTGTTCAATTGAAGTACCGGATTTGTTTATAATAATTTTATCAACCGTAAACCTGTGCCCAAGATTAAAAGCAATGCGAACATCTGCCCGTGTTGTAACTGTATCAATTGTAACAACAGTACTATCATAATAAGCAACTACATATCCGTTATTTGCCAGGTATTTTCTTATTGAATACAAGTTCTGCTGCACTTCAAATTCAGTATATCTTTTTGTTGAGTCAATTGTTATGGCTTCATTAAACATTTTATCATATCCATATAAATCATTCAGCCCGATGAGTTCTAATTTTCCGTAATGAAAAGGTTCGTTTTCTACAATATCATAAAAAAGGTTAATTTTCTTTCCGGCAGTATCAACTTCAACTCTATGATTTATAATTACTTTGAAGAATCCATTTGCGTGGTAAAAATCTTTTAATGCAAGTTTATCAATAGATATTTTAGATGAATCAAAATAAACTTCAGTATCACCAAAAGGGGTAAAAGAATTGAGAAACACCCAGAACCACATCGGGCTTTCTTTGCTATCAATGTTTAGCAACAGTTCAGACTTTGAGAAGTTGTTATTACCGGTAAAGTTAATTGAGCTTAATTCGTAGTCATAGTAAGACTGTGCAAACGAAATACCGCTGAAGATAAAAATGTTGAAAGTTAAGAGTGTAAAAAATCGCTTAAGCATTTAACTAAATTTAGTTGATATCTGTAAAAGCAAAAAGTAAGACTTTTTTTAATTAAAAAATTTTCGGACATGATCAATCAATGATTATATCCTCATCAACAAGCTTAAGATTAGGATAATCTTTTTTAAAAGTGAGAACAAAGAAATTTCTTATTTCTTTGTTCCCGGTATTTTCCGAAATGAACAATGAAACTGAAGTTGACGGTTCAATAACAAGATGAGCGTAATATACCTGTTTTGCCTCAAAATCTATTATGTAAGAAAAAATTTCTCCGCCGCCACTGCCCAGATAATAATCACGTGAATTATAATATATCAATTCAGTATCGAATGATGAAAATTTTATTTTATCAATAAAACCTTGTTTAAACGATCCGTCAAGCAAATCTGTTTCATACTTAACTTTAAATTCGTTATCAACAATTTCAAGCTGAGTAAATTTTAATCCCCAATCCTCACTATTCTCTATCTCGCGACCAACAATTACAGTCTGTTTTCCGGTTTCGTCAAAAACGCCTCCGAAAGCAATGTTTGAATTTTTATCGAAATGTTTTTTTACCGCTTCTAAAAGTTTTGTTTTATTTTGAAAATCTAAAACCGGCATTTTATTTTCTTTATCCGAACAAGAAATTACCAGCAAAAATATTAACGATATTTGTAATGACTTTCTGATTATTTTATTTAATGACAACTTTTGTACCTCTATGAATTACGGTTAAGATTTCATCCAAATTTTCGTTACTTAAAGCTATGGAGCCGTCTGTCCAATTATAAACGAATGGAAGGTTTTTAAAAATAGCATTTAATCTACCAAGCCCATGAATACCGATATCGCCCCCCAAAGCTGTATTAGCATCAATACAATCCTCATAATAAAACTGGAATTTGATTTCGTTAAATTCTTTTTGTGTAATAAGAGATTTGCGTAAGGCATCAACAGCATCCTCAAGGTTTGGATAATTTAATTTTAAAAATTTATAGTATACCGAATCATTCTCGATGCTACATATTTTATATTCTCCAACCGGAGTTGCTCCGTCATCAGCTCTTTTTTTCTTGTCTAATAAATTTCTACCAAAACTTGCTCTATAGGATTTTACTAAAACTGTGTCTTCATATAAATTTAGATTATACGATTTACGGTTTACAACCAGGTTAACGTCTTCTAATTTTGCAAAACCTTTTTGAGCCATTGCTTCCTTAAGCGGGATTTCACGCAAATTTAATATTATCCCATAAACAATCATTCCTGAAAAAAATAAAACAATTGTTCCTACTGTAAAAAGAATATTTCTTAAGAGTGAACTCTCTACAAAAAACTTTAACGGATAATTATTATTTCTGTTTTCGGAAGTCATTTAATATTATACTTTTCAATCCACCATGTAAAAATAAATAATTTATTATACCATAATCGAACATAATCATAAAAAAAGGCTGTCTCAAAAAATATTCTTTAAGTCACTCCAAGGATCTTGTTCACTAGATGGTATAACTGACAGAAGATAATCTTTAATTTTTGATTAAAAACTAAGATCCGTTTACTTCAATCTTGATGACGTTTTAATTTTTTGAGACAGCCTTACAATAAATACCGGATAACTATACTTCCATAATCTCTTTTTCTTTATGCTTAAGTATATCATCAATCATTTTTATGTGATGATCTGTTAATTTCTGAACTTCGGCTTCATTTTGTTTCAACTCATCTTCAGATATTTTTTTATCTTTTTCTTCTTTTTTAAGATGATCATTTGCATCTCTTCTAACATTTCGGATTGCTACTTTGGCATCTTCACCAAATTTCTTTACAAGTTTTACAAAATCTTTTCTTCTTTCTTCCGTTAAGGGTGGAACAGGGATTTTTAAATTCGTTCCATCACTGATTGGATTAAAACCCAGGTTAGCCTCTAATATTGCTTTATCAATGGGTTGTACCATCGATTTATCCCACGGTGTAATTGATAAAGTGTGGGAATCCAAAACGCTTATATTACCAACCTGACTGATTGGTGTTAGAGTTCCGTAATAATCAACTTTTATTCCATCCAATAAAGCCGTTGTTGCTTTTCCGGTTCTAACTTTAGAAAGCTCTTGTCTTAAAGCTTCAAGGGTTTTATTCATTCTATTATCTGCGTCATTTAAAATCTGGTGCATAAACGCCTCATAATTTTATTATAATTTTGAACTTTCATTATTGATATAAGTCCCAACACTTTCCCCCATAACTAATTTTAAAAGATTACCCGGAATATCCATATTAAAAACCATCATTGGTAAATCATTTTCCTGGCACAAACTAACAGCGGTAAGATCCATTATTCTGAGATTTTTTTTCAAAATATCGAGATAAGAAATTTGCTCATATTTAACTGCATCCGGATTTTTTTCGGGATCCGAATCATAGACACCATCAACTCTGGTTCCTTTCACAATAATATCTGCACCAATTTCAACAGCTCTTAATGATGCTGCGGTATCGGTGCTAAAATATGGATGCCCCGTACCGGCACCTAAAATAACAACTCTTCCTTTTTCTAAATGTCTTATTGCTCTTCTGCGGATATAAGGCTCGGCAATTTCTTCCATCTTTATTGCGCTCATCAAACGAGTTTGAATTCCTTTTTTTTCAACTGCATTTTGTAATGCAAGTGAGTTTATTACGGTTGCCAGCATTCCCATTTGATCACCTGTAGCGCGGTGAATACCTTGATGGCTTGCACTCAATCCACGATAAATATTGCCGCCACCGATAACAACGCCCAATTGTACACCAACATCATGAACTTTTTTTACTTCATCGGAAAAAAAGTCCAAAACATCGGCAGATATCCCAAATCCTTGTTTTCCCATTAAAGATTCGCCACTTAATTTAAGCAATACTCTTTTGTATTTTACTGAGTTCATTATACCCTTTGATTAATTCTTTATGTTTAAATATAAAAAAAGGTCTTAATTTTATTAAGACCTTTTAGAATTAAATTTATTTTTTCTCGTCACCAAGATGGAATCGCTTAAACAAACTTATTTTAGCCTGGTTACCATTCTTTTTATTAAACTCAGAAATCAAATCATTAATTGTTTTTGAATTGTCTTTAATAAAAGCCTGTTCAGCCAAGCAATTTTCCTGATAAAATTTATTCAATTTTCCTTGAGCGATTTTCTCAAGAATGTTTTCAGGTTTACCTTCTTTACGAGCCAATTCTTTATAAATGTCAATCTCTTTTTCAACAGTAGTAGTTGGCACTTCTTCTCTATAAACACAAATTGGATTCATTGCGGCAACCTGCATTGCGATATCTTTACCTATTTCAAATAATTCCTGTGAGTTACTTGAAACATTATCAAACTTTACCAGTACTCCCAATTTAGAACCCATATGCACATAATCAACAAGTAATCCGTTTTCAGCTTTTTCAGTTGCAACTCTGGAAACTTCAATTTTTTCACCAACTTTTCCCATTACATCAACTAAAAGATCATTTAAAGCTTTATTACTTTCAAGCAATTTTTGGGCTTCCTGTGCTTCTGTATTGAAAGTAGTTTCAGCTACTTTATTTGCAAGTTTGATGAAGTCTTCGCTCTTAGCAACAAAATCAGTTTCACAATTTAATTCTATAATTGCAGCTTTTGTATAATCAGAAGAAATTTTTGTTATAATCATTCCTTCATTAGCTGATTTTTCAGCCCTTTTAGCTGCAACAGATGCACCTTTTTTTCTTAATATTTCGATAGCTTTTTCAAAATCACCATTGGCTTCAGTCAGTGCTTTTTTGCAATCCATCATTCCGGCACCGGTTTTTTTTCTTAACTCATTAACTTCTGCAGCGGAAATAGCCATAATTAATTCGCTTCCTTTCAAAATTTATAATTTCAATTTTTTTATTATTCAGGTTTTTCTTCGCTTACTTCAGAGTCTTTTTCTGAATCAGATTCTTTCTTTGATTTGGTTTCAGCTTTTTTCTTAGCTTCTTCCTTTTTTGATTCTTTTTCTTTTTTAACTCTTTCTTTTTCAGCGACTTCTTCAGCCTTCTTTTCCTTTAGCCTTGCATCGCCTTCAAGGACAGCATCAGCCATAAAATTTGTAATGATCTCAACTGTTTTAACAGCATCATCATTAGCAGGCACAAGATAATCTACTTCTTCGGGATCGCAATTTGTATCAACAATTGCAAATACAGGTATATTTAATCTGTGTGCTTCCTGAACTGCGATAGATTCTTTTTTAATATCAACAATAAATAATGCGCCCGGAAGTTTTGCCATTGTTTCAACACCTTCCAAAACTTTTTTTAGTTTATCTTTTTCTCTGGTAAGGAATAATCTTTCTTTCTTTGTGATCTTATCGAAAGTTCCGTCGGTTTCTTGTTTTTCAATATTGCTTAATCTTTTTACACTTTTTCTGATTGTAGTAAAATTGGTAAGCATTCCACCTAACCATCTTTCACTTACCCAGTTCTGTCCGCATCTTCTTGCTTCAGTTTCAATTACATTTTTTGCCTGCTTTTTTGTACCAACAAACAAAACTTTTTTTCCATCAGAAACTAATTTGGATAATTCATCAGCAGACTCGATTAAGTGAGATTGAGTTTTCTTAAGGTCTATGATATGAATCCCATTCTTTTCCATGAAGATGTAAGGCTTCATTTTGGGATTCCAGCGGCGTGTTAAGTGTCCGAAGTGCGCACCAGCTTCAACAAGCTGAGTTAAATCAACTTTTTTCATATTACTCCTGTTTTTCAACTACTTTCTTCTTCTTTACCTTCCATCCCTTTTTTTGTGGGACACAGGGGGTAAATCAGGAAGTATGATTATTATATATTTTTAGTTCATATATAAGTTCAAACAAAAAAAACTTGAACATATATACAAACTTGTTTTTATCTCTTGGAAAATTGGAATCTTTTTCTTGCTTTTGGTCTTCCGTATTTTTTACGTTCAACCATTCTTGGATCCCTGGTTAAAAGTCCATCAACTTTTAAACTACTTCTAAAATCCGGATTGATTTCAATTAGTGCTCTAGCAATCCCTAAGCGAACTGCTTGTGCCTGCCCGGTAGTTCCGCCACCATTAACATTAACGAGAACGTCGTATTTACCTTTAGTTTCAGTAGCTTTAAATGGAAGTAAAATATCTTCCCGGCTTAACAATTGTGGGAAAAACTGTTCAAATTCTTTATTATTTACAGTTATTTTGCCGTTACCACTTCTTAATATTACTCTTGCAACAGCAGTTTTTCTTCTACCAACATAAATTTTGTCAGCCATTATTTCTCCGTCCAACTAATTAGTTCTGGTTTTTGCGCTGTGTGAGGATGTTTATCACCAGCATAAACTTTTAATTTTTTAATAAGCTTATTTCCAAGCCTTGTTTTAGGAAGCATTCCCTTAACAGCATTTTCTACAACAAACTCAGGTTTTTTTACAAGCATTTCTTGATAAGAAACTATTTTTTGACCACCCGGATAACCTGAGTGTCTTTTATAGTCTTTCAATTGTTCTCTTTTACCGGTAAGCTTAACCTTTTCAGCATTGATCACAACCACAAAATCACCAGTGTCCATATTCGGAGTAAAGATAGGTTTGTCTTTACCTCTTATGATTCTTGCAACTTTTGAAGCCAGCCTTCCCAATATTTGACCCTCGGCATCTACAATATACCACTTTTGATCAGCATCTTCGGGTTTTACAAATTTTGTCAGTTTTTCTTGTTTCACGTAATTTTTCTCCTAAAACCTTAAGTCGTTTCAAATAAAGGAATGAAAAATATAGCTAAGACTAAGAAAAGTCAAGAAACTAACACAGCTTATATTGTATTAATTTTATTTCGAATGGCTTTGATCTTTTATCTTCAGCTATTTAATGATTAAAACAAAGTATTACCAAAGCTAAAGGATTTTAATATTGCTAAGAATTTTGCCTGAAATGAATCAAAATTTTGCTTACCATTAATTATTAGCTTAATCTTATAATCTTCATCAGAATCAGTCCGTAAATAAAACACCTGAGTTACCTGTTTTGAAATTTCTTCCGGATCATTATAAAACCCAACACAATCATTAAGTTTAATTTTATATTTATATCTTTTTTCATTGAATAAATATTTTTCAACTACTTCCAGATGAATATAAGGCGGAGGATTATATGCAACATCTGCTGCCCAAAAAGTAACTCCATCTAATTTATTATGCCGGTTTTGATCTATAAAAGTCCACCCTCTGGGATATTTAATTGACAAGTTTAAGGTTGATTCTTTGTAAACCTGGTCCAAATTAGTAGTGTCTGCTTCTAAATTGGATAAGTTTACAAATTGCATTGATTTCTCTTCAGGTTTTGGATCGGGTATATTTTTTTCCAACGGGTTAGATTCTTCCTTAATTAATCTTTCTTCTAAGGGATCATGATTTTCATTAAATGTTTTTGTCTCTAAATATAGAAATCCCGTATTAACTTTGGCATTACTCTGATTTGTCTTATAGATAAATACAAGAGCAATAAATAGAATAAAGTGAAGCAATATTGAGAGAAACCCGTTTCTCAACCAAACTTTTGTTTCGCTTTCATTTTCTATTTCACTCAATTCGATGTTCATTCTTAATTCTAGTTAAAAAAGATAAAAGTTTGAAGCCTTTAACAAAATTACTAATTTTGATTTAACATTTTTAATAACTTATATGGTAAAATGAAATACATAATTACAGGTGGAGCAGGTTTTCTTGGAATCAATTTAGTTCGCTATCTACATTCAAAAGGACATGAAGTAACATCTCTTGATATTGTGGATTTTGACTATCCCGATATGAACTCAAAAATAAATATCATAAAGGGTGATATTAGAAATTTAGCAGATGTAGAAAAAGCAGTTAAAGGAACTGATATAATTATTCACACCGCAGCGGCACTTCCGCTTTACAAACCTGAAGATATTTTTTCAACAGATGTTAATGGAACAAAAAATTTACTTAACTCCGCAGAAAAATTTGGAGTAAAAAGATTCATACATATTTCTTCAACGGCTGTTTACGGTATTCCTGATCATCATCCATTATATGAAACTGATAAGCTGGATGGAGTTGGACCATACGGCAAAGCAAAAATTCTTGCTGAAGAAGAATGTTTAAAATTCAGGTTAAGAGGAATGTGTGTGCCTATATTGCGACCCAAATCATTTATTGGTCCTGAAAGACTTGGTGTTTTTGATCTACTTTATGATTGGGCACAGGATGGGAAAGGCTTTCCTATGATTGGTTCGGGAAATAATCGCTACCAACTTTTAGATGTAGAAGATCTTTGTGATGCTATCTATTTATGTGCAACATTGGAGGAAAAAACAGTTAACGATACATTTAATATCGGAGCAAAAGAATTTACTACAATGCGAGAAGATTACCAGGCTGTTTTAGATTCCGCAGGATTTGGCAAAAAGATTGTTGGGCTTCCGGAAAAGCCGATTATTTTTACATTAAAATTATTAGAAGCTTTAAAATTATCACCATTATACAAATGGGTTTATGAAACAGCTTCAAAAGATTCTTTTGTATCAATTGAAAAAGCAGAAAAAGTTCTTGGGTACAAACCTAAGTTTTCTAACAAAGATGCTTTGATCAGAAATTATAAATGGTACATCCAACACCGGAATGAATTTATAAATAAAGATGGTGTATCACATCGTGTGCCCTGGAAGCAAGGCGTACTAAGATTTGCAAAAATATTTTTTTAATTAAGTAGTTTGTAAAACAATTAAAAATTATTTTTTAATAACTAATCCAAAAGAAAATATAATTCATAAGGAGAAATAATGGCTAACAAAAAAGATTATCTAAAAGATGTTATTAAACATATCGATATTAAAGAACATAATGTAGTTAAGCTTGTTGATTCTATGGAAGATATGGCATTTTCTGCTCGCGATCTTAATCGTGCAGCAAAGATTTATGATACGATGCTAAAAGATGAAAATTGCGGTATTATCCTTACCCTTGCAGGAAGTTTATTCAGTGCCGGATTAAAAAAAGTAGTTTACGATATGATTATGAACAATATGGTTGATGCTATTGTTTCTACGGGTGCGGTTATGGTTGATCAGGATTTTTTTGAAGCACTTGGATTTAAACATTATAAAGGGACTAAATGGGTTGATGATAATGAAATGAGAAATTTACACATTGACAGAATTTATGATACATTTATAGATGAAGATGAGCTTAGAGTTTGCGATGAAACAACTGCCCTAATTTTTGATAGAATGAAACCCGGAGCATATTCTTCCAGGGAATTTTTATGGGAGTTTGGAAAATATCTTGATGAAAATGGCGGACCGAAAGTAGATGATTCAGTTATTTATGCTGCATATAAAAAAAATGTGCCTTTATTTGTTCCGGCTTTTTCAGATTGCTCAGCAGGATTTGGATTTGTTATGCATCAACATAAAAATCCTGATAATTGCGTTTCCTGTGATTCCGGTAAAGATTTTTACGAGCTTACAAAAATAAAATTGCATAGTAAAGAAACAGGAATATTAATGATTGGCGGAGGGGTCCCTAAAAACTTCACTCAAGATATTGTAGTTGCTGCAGATATTCTTCAGGAAAATGCTGAGATGCATAAGTATGCAATCCAACTAACTGTTGCCGATGAAAGAGATGGTGCATTATCAGGATCCACGCTAAAAGAAGCAAGCTCATGGGGAAAAGTTTCAACAAGTTTTGAACAAATGGTTTATTCGGAAGCAACTATTGCAATGCCGCTTGTAGTTGGATATGCTTATCATAAGGGCGGATGGAAAAACAGAAAACCCAGAGAATTTCAAAAAATATATTCTAAAGAAAATATTATTGTTTAAAAGCTAAAACGCCTCAACTGAGGCGTTTTTAATTTAATTTCTCGAAGATCTCCCCCAAGGATCTTTCAACAACTAAATCCCCGAGCTAAGAAGCTTGGTTAAAAATTATATAAACACATTTACTTAGTAAATAGTCAATTCATGCTATTTTTAAAAAAAAGTTTTAATTTTGATTTATATTTATTTGTCAACGCTTAATTATTATTAGGCACTTGTAATTATTTTATTATTTTATTGATATTTTAATAGTTAAATAATCTAAAAGATAAAATGAAAATTGTTATTGCCGGAATGGGAGATGTTGGTTATCAACTTGCAAAGCAGTTATCAAGAGAAGCACACGATATTATTGCAATTGATATGGATCAGCAAAGACTTTCTTACTCTGGTCAGATGGCTGATATACTAACAATTAAAGGCTCTTCAACTTCAATAAAAACCCTTAATGAAGCCGGTATCTCAGAAGCCGATCTGCTTGTTGCCGTTACATCCTCGGAAGAAGTGAATATTGCCACATCTATACTGGCAAAGAAACTCGGGGCAAAAAGAACAATTGCCAGAATTTCAAATGCAGAATATTTAGAACCTGAAATAGCTGTACATTTTATGGAAATGGGTGTGGACTTTATTATTTACCCGGAAGAATTAGCCGCTATTGAAACAGTAAGCCTAATTAATAGAACTGCGGCAACCGATGTTTTAGAATTTGAAAATGGAAAGCTTGCTGTTATTGGTTTAAGATTAGACAAAAACGCCCCAATTGTTAATAAAAAACTTATTGAGATTGCCAAAGAATATAACAATACAGATTTCAGAGTGGTAGCAATTCATAGAAACTTCAGGACTATCATACCAAAAGGAAATGATAAGTTCCTTCCGAATGATCAGGTATTTGTAATTACAAAACCTGAAGGACACGAACAAATTCTAAAGTTAGCGGGAAAAGAAAATCTTAAATTTGATAATATTATGGTACTTGGCGGCGGCAAAATTGGCAGAAGAGTTGCGAGTTTGCTTAGCGATAAAATGCAAGTAAAATTAATTGAATCTGATCCAGAAAAAAGTTTTGAACTTGCAGATCAACTACCGAATACTCTTGTTATTAAAGGTGATGGAAGAGATATCGATTTACTTGCCCAGGAAGGTATTATTGATGTTGATGCATTTATTGCCGTAACCGATGATGCTGAAACAAATATAATATCCTGCTTACTTGCAAAACATCTTGGTGTAAAAAAAGTTATCGCTCTTGTGGATAAAGTTGATTACATTCCTTTAACTCAAACAATTGGTTTAGATTCATTAATAAATAAAAAGCTGATTGCTGCAAACAATATTTCCAGATTTATTCATAAGAGTGATGTAATCGTTATGGCAACACTTGAAGGTATTGATGCAGACGTTCTTGAATTTAAAGTGCAGCCGAATTCCGATATTACAAAACACAAAATTTCTGAAATTGACTTTCCTAAAGGCTCTATTGTTGGCGGATTTATTAGAGGTGATGAGGTTTCTATTGCTACAGGTGATTCTCAAATTAATGTTGGAGATAAGGTTGTTGTTTTCTGTTTGCCTGATATTGCCTTAAAAGTAGAAAAATTATTTAGATAAAATGAATTTCCGGATTGTAATTCAAATCATCGGTTTCCTTCTATTTCTCACTGGCATTTTTATGTTGTTTGGTATTCCATTCTCAATCTATTATGGTGATGGTGATATTCTAACACTTGTGATCAGTGGATTAACAACGTCTTTAATTGGAATTGTTATGTGGCTGGTTAATAAAAAGTATGATAAACAAGAAATATCCAAAAGAGAGGGCTTCTTAATTGTAACACTTGGCTGGATTTTTATGTCAGCATTTGGTGCAATTCCTTTTGTCATTCAAGGATCCATTCCAAGTTATACTGATGCTTTTTTTGAAACGATGTCTGGATTTACAACAACTGGTGCCTCTATTCTTAAAGAGGTCGAAGTCTTACCGCATGGTATATTATTCTGGCGAAGCATGACTCATTGGATTGGCGGAATGGGAATAATTTTACTCTCCATTGCAATCCTTCCGATTTTGGGTATTGGAGGAATGCAGCTTTATCAGGCAGAGGTTGCCGGCCCGACAAAAGATAAAATACACCCAAGAGTTAAAGAAACAGCAAAAAGGCTTTGGGCAATTTATGTTTTCTTTACTTTTGCAGAAACGGGTTTATTATTATTTGGCGGGATGAATTTATTTGATGCATTGTGTCATTCTTTTGGAACTCTAGCCACGGGTGGATTTTCAACGAAAACCCAAAGTATCGCTTTTTTCAATTCTGCTTATATTGAGTATGTAATACTTTTTTTTATGTTTATTGGCGGTACAAATTTTACACTGCATTACTTTGCACTACACGGAAAAATTAAATCTTATTTTAAAGATGATGAATTCAAATTTTATTTAAGTTTAATTTTAATAACCGTAACGCTCCTTACATTTTATTTAATAATTGCTAATACAACGCCGATTGAAATAACGTTTAGAAATGTTTCCTTCAGTATTTTATCAATATTAACCTCAACAGGATTTGCAACTGCTGATTATGAATTGTGGGCACCTTTTTCATCAACATTCTTTTTGATAATGCTTTTACTCGGCGCCTGTGCGGGTTCTACCAGTGGCGGTGTAAAAATGATACGATACCAGTTACTTATAAAAAATAGTATGGCTGAAGTAAAAAGATTATTACACCCGAATGCTATTGTTACTGTTAGACATAATGGTAAAGCAGTACCAAATGAAATCATTGCAAAAGTATCTGCCTTTGTTCTTACATATCTTGGTATTTTTGCATTAGGTTCGCTTATCCTGGCTATGACTGGATTGGATATAAAATCTTCAATGGGGTCCGTTGCTGCCTGTATGGCTAATATCGGGCCTGGATTGGGACAGACTGGACCAGTGGGTAACTATTCGGAAATTACTATCTTTGGCAAATGGTTGTTAAGTGCTTTGATGCTTTTAGGGCGATTAGAACTTTTTACTGTGCTAATAATATTTTCTCCCGCTTTCTGGAAAAAATAACAAATAATCTTTTTTTTAACCAAATTACAACAATTATCAATTTTTTTTTATACAGCAAATCTTTTCTAAATAGCTTATATTTGTGCCCACTTGGAACTTAACTATATGAATATAAAAGATTTACTAAAAAAATATAGCAAACCGGAAAATTTTATTAATAGAGACCTAAGCTGGGTTGAATTTAATAAACGTGTTTTTGAAGAAGCATTAAACCCAAATTTACCGCTGTTGGAAAAAGTAAAATTCATTTCAATTTTTTCTTCCAATCTTGATGAATTTTATATGATTCGTATTGCCGGGCTTAAGGAACAAATTGCAGCCAATGTATCCGAACCTTCAATTGACGGATTAACACCAATAGAACAATTGAAAAAAGTTGAAAAAGCATTAAAGCCCCTTCTAAAAATACTTGATAGAGTTTGGATGGATGAAATTATTCCCGAGCTTAAAAAGAATAATATTCATTTATATTCTTACGAAGATTTAAATGAGCAGCAAAGAGAAATACTTACCAATTATTTTAAAAAAGAAATATCACCGGTTTTAACTCCACTCGCCTTTGATCCTGGCAGACCGTTTCCTTACATCTCAAATTTAAGTTTGAGCCTGGCTATACTTATAAGAAAACCAAACGGAGAAAATCATTTTGCACGTGTTAAAGTTCCAAATATTTTGACAAGACTTCTCCAGATAGACAATATTTTAGAGCCGAAAAAAACTATAGCAACAAATGGAAATTTTTCCGCAAGCTATATTTGGCTGGGCGATTTGATAAAAGCTAATCTTAATATTTTATTTCCCGGGATGGAAATTGTTGAAGCACATCGATTTAGAATTACTCGTGATACAGATATTGAACTTCAGGAAGATGAAGCTGACGATTTATTAAGATTGATTGAAGAAAATATTAAACAACGAAGATTCGGAAAAGTTGTTAGATTAGAAGTCGGACACCCAATGCCGGATTTTATGCTTGACACTCTGATCGAAAATCTTCAAATAACTAAAGATGATGTTCACATGTCAGATGGTCCATTGGGACTAAGCGACGTTATGGGATTTTATAAAATTCCATTGCATCAACTAAAAGAAAAACCATATTATCCGGTAATCCCAAAAGTATTTGAAGAAGAAGAAGATATCTTTTCAATCATAAAGCAAAAAGATATTCTGCTCCATCATCCTTACCATTCTTTTGCACCAGTAATCGATTTTATTAAAAAATCTGCTGTTGATCCCGACGTACTTGCAATTAAACAAACCCTATACAGAGTTGGACCGGATTCCCCAATTGTAAAGTGTTTAATTGAAGCTGCCGAAATGGGTAAACAAGTTGCTGTGCTTGTTGAACTAAAAGCAAGATTTGATGAACAAAATAACATCTACTGGGCACGTGAACTTGAAAAAGTGGGAGTGCACGTTGTTTACGGATTAGTCGGATTAAAAACTCATGCTAAAATGACTCTTGTTGTTCGCAAAGAATTTGACGGCGTAAAAAGATATGTACACCTTGCGACAGGAAATTATAATGCAACAACCGCAAAACTTTATACTGACATCGGATTCTTTACTTCTGATGAAGATATATGCAGTGATGTTTCGGATATATTTAATTACCTGACGGGTTATTCAAAACAAAAAGAATATAATAAGTTATTTGTATCTCCTATCAATATGAGAGATAAATTTCTTGATTTGATTAATAGAGAAATTGAAAATGCACTTGCCGGAAAAGAAGCTAAAATAATTATCAAACTTAACTCACTTGTTGATCCGGCAATTATAGCCGCACTGTATGAAGCTTCAAATTCAGGTGTAGAAATTAAATTGATTGTAAGAGGTGTCTGTAGCTTAGTTCCGGGTGTTGTCGGACTTAGTGAAAACATCGAAGTAAGAAGTATTGTAGGAAGGTTTCTTGAGCACAGCCGTTTATTCTATTTTTACAATGAGGGTAAACAGGATATTTATTTAAGCAGTGCTGATATGATGCAGCGTAATTTAGACCGCAGGGTTGAAGTTGCCTTTCCAATTGAAAACCCAAAATTAAAAGAAGAGTTGATTAGAACTTTGATTAAAGTTTCACTAAAAGATAATGTTAAAGCAAGAATTTTACAACCTGATGGTTCGTATAAATTTTTGGAGATAAAAGAAGGAACAAAAAAAATAAACAGCCAGGAATGGTTAATGAACCATGCAATTAAAACTCTTGGCAGCAGTGTACAAAAATCATTTGATAAGTAAATAATATTATCGGCACAAAAATTTCACTTCAATAATGTGTTGTTCAATCTATAAAAACAGGATCGAGGGAAAGTAATGTTCGAGGTAACTAAAAACGGAATTATAAGTTCATTAAAAAATATCAATCACGAAAAATTTAACACCAATCGTCTTACACTTAATTCTATAAAAAAGTTTGAGCTTAACAATAACAACCTGAATTTGGAACTATCTGTTAATTCTCACGATGTTAATGAAATAAAAGATTTAATTGAAAATCAGTTAAAAAAAGATTTTACCGAATTACAAAAAATAGATTTAACTCTTACTACAAAGTCTTCAACAATTTCCACACACAAAGACGCAAAAAAAGATGCGATAATGCCCGGTGTTAAAAACACTATAGCTGTAGCAAGCGGTAAGGGCGGAGTTGGGAAGAGTACGGTTGCAGTCAATCTTGCAGTTGCTCTGGCAAAAGACGGTGCACGTGTCGGTTTAATTGATGCAGACATATATGGACCAAGTATCCCTCTAATGCTTGGATCGACTGAAAAACCAAAAGTTTACCAGGATGGAAATGCTGTAAAGATAATTCCACTTGAAAATTATGAAGTAAAATTTATATCAATAGGTTCCCTTGTAGATGATAAAGCACCAGTAATTTGGCGTGGACCTATGGCAAGTGGTGCAATAAAACAGTTTATGACTGATGTAGATTGGGGTGAACTTGATTATTTAATTTTTGATTTACCCCCCGGAACCGGGGACATTCAATTAACACTTGTTCAAACAATTCCTTTAACAGGCGCTGTAATAGTTACTACTCCTCAAGAAGTTTCTTTGATTGATGCAAGAAAAGCTCTTGCTATGTTTACCCGTGTAAATGTCCCCGTACTTGGCGTTATAGAAAATATGAGTTACTTTATTGCATCAGACACAGGAAAAAAATATGATATATTCGGATCCGGCGGAGGAGAAAAAATTTCTAAAGAACTTAGCACTCCTTTCCTTGGCGGTATTCCAATTGACCCAAGAATTAGAGAAGGCGGGGATAACGGATTACCAATGGTATTTGGAATTCCGGATGCAAAAGAGACAGAAATATTAATGGATATATCCAGAAAGCTTACTGAACAAATTAATTTGAGAAATTCAAATGCTTCGGAAAATATAGAAATTTTACTTGGGGATGATGATTAAATTTGTTTTAAATATTTTTTCAAACGATATTAACTAATAAATAAAGCCCGATTTTTTCATCGGGCTTAGTTTTGATTATGAAAGACGAAATTCAAAAAACATTAAATAACGTAAGACCTTTTTTGCAGGCTGATAATGGCGACATTGAGCTTGTTGAAGTAACTTTGGATGGAATTGTTAAAGTTAAACTTACCGGGTCATGCGCTATTTGTCCTTTATCAATCATGACTTTGAGAGCCGGAATTGAAAGAACTATTATGAAAGAAGTTCCCGGTGTTCGCAGAGTTGAAGCCGTAGAATGACACTTTATGTCGGATTTAATACAAAAAAGAGTTATAAAATTTATATTAGCATTAGTTGCAATTATATTAACCATATATTTTGCTTACCTGCTTATTAATATAATTATCATATCTGCAATAGCTATTCTGTTATATTTTATTTTTGCTCCCTTTGTAAAAATGCTGGAAGGCAGAGGGTTTTCAAAAACGATTTCTGCTCTAATTGTTTTTGCAGTTTTTGGGTTTCTAATTTACGGGGGACTTTCATATGTTATCCCAAAATTATATTATCAGATGGATCAACTGATTATCGCGCTTAAAGATATTTCACTAAATGAAGAATTATCTGCTGTTGAAAAAAAGATTTTGGGTGTCTTTCCATTATTTAATAAGGGAGAACTATCACAAAAAGTACAGACTTTTATTTCTACTTCATTTAATGATGCTATAAATCATGTTACACAATTTTTAAGCGGAATAATTTCAATTATTGCAGTACTTATTATAGTACCCTTTATAACTTTTTTTATTTTGAAAGACAGCTCAATAATTCAAAAAACCATTATTCATGTTATCCCAAATAAATATTTTGAAGCTTCCTATTGGGTATTAAAAAGAATTAGTCTTCAACTTGGTAGATTTGTTAGAGGCTGGATTTTTGATGCTACTTTTGTCGGTCTATCGATAGGTTTTGGTTTTTATTTTATAGGATTGCCAAATGCACTTCCATTAGGTGTTATGGCAGGTTTGGGACATTTAATCCCTTATCTTGGACCGGTAATTGGCGGCGTTCCTGCAATTATTCTATCAATAATGCAAATGGGTGATCTTTCGCAAGTACCTCTTATCGTTATGATAGTTACCATCACTTACGGCTTAGATAACGGGTTTGTTCAACCTTATGTGTTTTCCAAAAGTGTAGATATGCACCCAATAATAATTATTTTATTAATTATAACGGGTAACGAACTTTTAGGCATTATTGGAATGTTGTTGGCAATTCCAATTGCTACTGTCATTAAAACAGCTGCAACAGAGATTTATTTTGCTCTGAAAAATTATAAGATAGCAAAGCTATAAAAATAATTAGGTCTCTTCTTCTATCTTTTTAATTACATCTACCGAAGATATCCCTTCCGCTTCAGCACTAAAATTAGTAATTATTCTGTGACGTAATACTGGCAGCATCGCAAATTTTATATCATCAATATTTGGCGAATATCTGCCCTGCATTACTGCTCTTGTTTTAGCAGCTAACACTAAATATTGAGATGCTCTTGGTCCTGCACCCCAGGTAATCCAATCTTTTACATACTTCGGAGATTTTCCATTATTCGGTCTTGTCATATTAGATATCTTAACAGCAAACTCAATAACATTATCAGCAACGGGAACTTTTCTAACAAGGTTCTGAAATAAAATTATTTCCTCGGAAGACAATACTTTTGTCAATTCAGCTTTATACTCACTTGTAGTGGTTTGAACGACTTTAATTTCTTCCTCATTTGTTGGATAATTCAACCAAAGATTAAACATAAACCTATCAAGTTGTGCTTCCGGTAAAGGGTAAGTGCCTTCCTGTTCAATAGGGTTTTGAGTAGCTAATACAAAAAACGGATTAGGTAAGTTATGTGTCGTTCCGGCTGCTGTAACTTTGTGTTCCTGCATTGCCTCAAGCAACGCAGATTGTGTTTTAGGGGGAGTTCTGTTTATTTCATCTGCTAAAATTATATTAGCAAAAATGGGCCCGGATATAAATCTAAAGTTTCGTTTTTTTGTTGCTAAATCTTCTTCAAGAATTTCAGTTCCGGTAATATCACCGGGCATTAAATCAGGTGTAAATTGAATTCTGCTAAACTCAAGATCCATTACTTCAGCAAGAGTTTTTATTAATAAAGTTTTTGCTAACCCGGGAACGCCAACTAATAAACAATGCCCGCGTGATAGTAAAGAAATTATCAATTGATCAATAATTTCATCCTGACCAATAATAACCTTAGATATTTCAGATTTAACAGTTTTTATTTTTTTATTTAGATGCTCAACAAGTTGAACATCATCAGTACCGGATTTTAATTCACTCAAAAGATTACTCAATTTTTAATTTTTAAATTCTAACTTCCCAAAATATTTTACCTTTAAGGCTTTCAATCCATTTTTCATATTCTTTCTGTTTCTTGTTTTCATCGGCAAGCTTTTTAATTTCCGTATAATCTTCTGTAAGATCAGCCTTATGTTGCGCAGTTCTGGATTTTAGCCAAACAATATGATAACCGTAAGTTCCCGGAGCATATTCCAATCTTTTGGGATAACTTATTTCGTTTTCTTTCATTTTACCAACTACATCAAGTAAAGATTTATCTAACTGATTTATATAATAAGTCCCAAGCTCACCGCCAAATGGAGATGTGTCTTTATCTTCACTATATTTTTTTGCATAATTCTGAAATGTCCCATCACCTTTGATAATACTGTCTCTAACTTCGGTTAAAAATTCAATCGTTTTTAAATCTGAATCTTCATCAGCTTTAATTTTGATTAATATGTGCCTTGTTTTAATCGATTCACCACGCCGTTCAAGAAGTTGAATAATATGAAAACCTACAGGTGATTCAACAACTCCTGAAATCTGTCCAACATTTAGCTTATAAGCAACTTCTTCAAACTCTGGATAGAATACTCCTCTTTTAACAAACCCAAGATCGCCACCCTGAGCAGCGCTACCCGGATCATCAGAATATTTTTTTGCCATCTCTGCAAAATCTTTACCGGCTTTAATAGAATCTAAAAGTGCAAGAGTTTTTTCTCTAAACTTCTTTTTTAATTTTTCACCAGCTTTAGGATTTTGAAAAATATGGAATATGTTTACTTTTTCGGGGATTGATCCAATGCTGTCTTTATATGTTTCAAAAAAATCTTCTATTTCTCTTTTTGATGCTTCTACCTTACCAAAATTTTTCTCCTGCAACCTTTGGGTCATCAAACTTTTTCTAACATCATCGCGCAACTCCCTTTTAATTCTGTCAATATTCATCCCGTAAATTTTTTCAATATTGGCGATAGAACCATACTGTTGGGTGAATACGTTTATTTGATAATCTATTCTTTGGTTAATCTCATCTTCCGTTACTGTGATTGAATCTAATTCCGCCTGTGCATAAATCAATTTTTCTTCAATCATCGAATTAAGTAATTGTTTTTTTAAACCGGGAGCGTTAACATCAATCTGTCTTTGCGAAGCATAAACATTAGTTTGGAAGTCGAGTTCACTTTCCAAAATAATTTCGTTATCTACCACGGCAACTATTTTATCAAGTACCTGCTGACTAAATCCTGTATATGTAAGAAAGAAAAGAATAAGCGCAAATTTAATTTTCATTTTTAATCTCGATATCGTTTTTTGAATAGAGTTCTTTTAAGTAATCATCTAATAATTGTTTTTGTTTTTCGGCTAAATATCTTCGTTCAACTTTGTGTTTAATAACTTCAAAACCCGGGATAGTTCCTTTTTCAAATTTCCCCAACATTTGCACTATCGAATAATATTCACTGCTTTCAGCAATTACAATGCTAATTTCCTGCGGGTATAAATCTTTTGCAATTTTCATTAACTGGAACGGGTAAAGATTATTTTCCTGGATTAATTCAGAACTCATATTTATAAGGATGGAAGAATCATCATTAAAAAAGTTAGCTGCTTTTGTCCAGTCACTTTCAATTGCAAGAGATCTAAATTTGATGGCTTTATCTTCAGCACTAAAGGCGACCTTATTAATCAAATATGAATCGATATTTAACTGAAAATAAGTTTTGTTTTTTTCATAATAATCTCGCAATTCAGCATCAGAAAACTTCACTTCTTCTGATGATTGGAAATCATTCAGAAGCATAGCTGCAGCAAGTTGCTTGGAAGAAGTTTTCAATACGTCTTTATATTCATCTCTGTCAATAATCTTTTCGTCAATGGCTTTTTGATAAAGAAGTTCACGGTAAATCCAGCTTTTAATTACCTGATCTCTGTCAACCGGATTTAAATTTATGGTATCCACCAGGGAAGCAAACTCTTCCCTGGTAAGATAAGAATCATTAACCCGAGCTATAAAATCTAATTTCTTTGGTTCCCTTGAACAACTAGTTATAGCAACAACGCTTAAGAGAAAAAATATTTTAGTTTTCTTCAACCTTAAACGCTTTTTGTAGTTCATCATAATTAATAACCGGTTCGTACTTTTTCTTCAACGAATCAATATACTCGGTTTCAAGTCGTTTACTTTCTGCTTCCTGCAATGCTCCCGAAACTTCAGCTTTAGCTTCCTCAAAAGTTTTAACTCGCGAAGGATCTTTTACATCCAATCTTAATATCGAAAATCCACCGGGATTTTGAATGGGCTCTGTATAATCTCCAACGTTATTTAATGCATTAACAACCTTTGAAAATTCCGTAGAACCGACAACCTGTAAATCGTACTTGCCGTTTTTCTCTTTGTATCCTGTTCTTTCAGTTTTAGCAGCTAACAAATCAAAACTTACGCCTGCTTTTAACTGGCTGTAATAATCTTTGATAACTGAATCTTTTCTTGCAAAAATTTCAGTATAACCTACTCTGTCTTTCCAGACATATTTATCTTTATTTTTCTGATAGAAATCATAAAGCTTTACACTATCTATACTAACCTTGTTCCAAACTTCATCTTCTTGAAGTTTAAAAATTAAAATACCGTTACGGTAATCCTGCATTAAATCTGCAAACTGAGGATCGGTTTTATCCAATGTTAAAGCTTTTTCTTCAACAAACATTTGCTCACTGTATTTTTTTACGGCGTTTTTTAACAATTCCGTAGATATTTTTTTGCTTG
Organism: Ignavibacteriaceae bacterium; assembly: GCA_049294175.1. Classification (GTDB taxonomy): domain Bacteria; phylum Bacteroidota; class Ignavibacteria; order Ignavibacteriales; family Ignavibacteriaceae; genus IGN3. Next base: position 36,091 of record JBAQCL010000039.1, read on the forward strand.
AAAACTCCGGATCATCTTTTATTTTTGAATAAAAATCATTTACCGTTTCATTTTTATTGGCAAAAGTGAATATAGCTTTATTTCCAATTTCACCAACACCTTTTAATCCGCCACCAACAAAAGTTGAATCATTATACCCGACAATTTGTTGAATTACGGTTTCATTCAGCTTGTAATTATACTCTTTGGATAAACTATCTGCTAATTGTGAATAAAGATCATTATATCTTGTCCTTTTTAACAGAGTCTTCAAATTTTCTTTGTCCTCTTCAAAACTTGGATATGGAAGTTTTTCTGTAACTTTTATAACGTGAAGACCAAAGTTAGTTTTAACAACATCAGAAACTTGTCCAACATCAAGTTTAAAGGCAACCTCATCAAAAGCAGGAATCATCATTCTTCTTTCAAAATATCCTAAATCACCGCCTTTGGATTTTGTTCCCGGATCATCAGAGTATTTTTTTGCAACTTCAGCAAAATCCTCTCCTGATTTCAATGCAGTTAACACACTATCCATTCTTAATTTTGCATAATTTGTATCCACTGGATTACCAGCGGCATCTCTTAAATTTATGAGAATATGACTAGCTCTTATCTTTGGCACTCGTGTTTTTTTATCGGTTACTTTAATAATATGAAAGCCGAATTTAGTTTGAACAACTTGAGGATATACCTGATCTTTTTCTGTTTTATAACAAGCTTCTTCAAACTCATATGGTAATTGCCCTGCAGTAAAATAATAAACATCTCCGCCTGTATTTTTAGAATATTGATCCTGGGAATATTTTACTACCATATCTTCAAACTTAGCCCCAAGTTTTATGCTGTCTAAAATAGCATTAGCAAGTATTTTAGCATCATCTCCAGCGCTTGGTTTTATCATCAGGTGGCTTGCACGAATTTCCATTTTACGTTTTTCATACCAGTCTTTGATGTTTGGTTCAACAAGGTATTTATTTAAAATGTAAGAAGCGCCCACTTTCTTTTTATAATCAAGTAATTCGTTAGTAATACTTGAGTCGTTTTGATAACCTCTATTTTCAGCATCTTTTAATTTCATTTTAAAATTAATATACAGATCCGAAAAGTTTCTGTAATTACTAACACTATCTTTGCTAGCTTTTTCATAACTGCCAACATTTTTCGCATATGCTTTTTCGAATTCAGCCATTGTTATTTGTGAGTCATCATATTCACCAATAATAATTTTTGAATGCTCAGGTGAACATGCCACAAAAAGAAAGGTTAAAACGGAAATTAATAACAAAGAATTTACCTTTAACGACATTTTTATCTCCTATAATATGAAAACAAATTTAAGTATAAATTTTATCAATAGAGAGCATGAAAATCAAGGTAATTTAAGGCTAATCTTCTACATAAATAAAAATTATTCTATTACCTAATAAGTGAAATTTTAATAATTTTCTGTTGATTGTTTGAAAGCATCCTTACAAAATAAATTCCACTTGCTAAATCAGAACCATCTAATACAGTCTCATTTATGCCAATATCTACTTCTTTATCCACTAAAGTTTTAATTTCACTACCAAGAATATTACATATAATAATTTTTACAAAACTTTTTTTGGGTACTGCATACCTAATGATTGTAGATGGATTAAAAGGGTTGGGGTAACTGGTCAGAAGATAAAAATTGTCAACCATATTTTTATCATCAACTTTTGTGATGACAGCATCTACAGCAGCCAAAGCATTTATTATTCCCCATCCGTAAAGATTATTCGGATTATTACTGTTTGATGATGTGGTTCTAAAAATATCACGAATCTGCATTGGTGATAGTGAAGCATTTGCCGAAAGTAATATAGCTGCAACACCTGCAACAATTGGACAGCTATAAGATGTACCTCCAATAGTACTAATAACATAACTGGAAGATGAATAGGGAGTTGCAATATAATTCCCCATACCCATAGCCATTACATCGGGTTTAATTCTTCCATCCAAGGTAGGACCAACACTAGAGTAAAATGCTCTGCTTCCAAGATAATCAACGGAACCAACCGCAATTACACTATCTCCATCAGCAGGAGCAACTAAAGTATTATGATTAGCATTATCTCCCTCATTTCCGGCAGAGTTAACAAATACAATTCCTTTTGCAACAGCTAAATCAGCAGCTTTTGTTATAAGTGCAGTATTTCCATCCATATCTTCCCAGGTATAGCTCACATAAGGTGGATCATAATCAAGATAACCCAGCGAAGTAGAAGTAACATCAACTCCTATACTATCTGCCCATTCCAATGCAGCAATCCAGTTATCTTCTTCGGCAGGAGTTTCGGAATCCGTGTTTTCCGTTTTTGCTAAAATGAAATTTGCACCGTATGCAGTGCCTATTAATTCGCCTTCTTTAAATCCACCAAGAATTGATAAAACAGCGGTTCCATGCGTGCCGTCACCAGAATCACTTTCATTATCAACGTTAGAATCATTGTTAACAAAATCCCACTCAGCAATTATATTCATATTCTGAAAAACTTCGTGTGAAAGATTATTAAATCCGGCATCCATAACACATATTGTCACACCTTGCCCGTTAAAGCCAAGTTCGTGTACCTGAGGAATATTACTTAATTCTAATTGGTCATAAGATTGTCCATAATCCAAAGCATAAATTCCTTCCGGTTGTAGAGATAATTTTTTTACAATATTCGGATTTAATGTCTGATCCTTTTTTTCATCTTTATAAAGCAATTGAACCAAATCTATTTTAACAACAAACTGCAAAGAAGATATTTGATTTATTTGAAATTCATCTGCATAACCGCTAACAGCATTAAACCATTTGGATTTTTGCTTTAATACAAATCCTTCGGAAACTAATTTGTTAATATAATCACCATTTACAGGTAAATCAGAAAAATCAATTGATAAATTTTTATGGAGATTTTTATTTCTTCTATTCAACGATTTTTTTGAAAGGATTAATTCAGGATTATCAAAAAACTTTTCAACATTTTTTCCTTTATCACTAAAGTAAACCCAAACTAAATGTTTATCCTCTTTTTGTTTAAGCTCAATTGCGGCTTTTAATCCATGTGAAATTTTGTTGATTGGACTTTGTGCAAATACTTGAGTTATTGCTATAATTAGAATAAAGGTAAAAATTTTCTTCATTAATTTTAAAACTCTATTTAACCCTTGTTCCGGCATTGATTGAATCAGAAACATTTAAAACTTGCAAACCACCATCTTTAGTTTCAACAGCCAAAATCATCCCCTTCGATTCTAGTCCCATTAACTTTGCCGCTTGCAGGTTAGCAACAATTACAACTTTTTTGCCGATTAAATTTTCAGGTTCATAACTCTTTGCGATGCCGGCAATAACCTGTCTTTCTTCATTATCAAGCTTTACTTTTAACTTTAACAGCTTTTCACTCTTTGGAATTTTCTCTGCTTCGATGACTTCTGCAACACGAAGTTGTACTTTCATAAAGTCATCATAAGAAATTAATTCATCCTTTTTTACTTCTTCCACTTTTGAACTTTCTAATTTATTAACCAACCCTTCAATTTTCTCATCTTCAATTTTAGGGAAAAGAATTTCAGCCTGATTTAGCTGATGTCCTTCTTTTAGCTGTGGTTTTCCGGATTCCTTCCATTCAACTGGATTTGAGTTTAGCATCACAAATAATTTTTTTGTTGAGAAGGGCAGAGCCGGAGAGAGTAATTCAGCAAGTGTATAAATAGTTTGTAAACAAATATTTAAAGTTGTTCCGCATTTTTCTTTATCAAATTTCACTGTCTTCCACGGTTCAGTATCATTAAAATACTTGTTGCCGTCACGGGCAAGATTCATAATTTCATTTACTCCATCGCGAATCTTATATTTTTCAAAAAGATTGGAAGCACGTTTAGGATACTCTGAAATTTCTTTCAACATTTCTTTGTCAATCTTTTCAAGTTTACCAGGGGCAGGAACTTTTCCATCAAAATGCTTAAACACAAAAGTGAATGTACGATTTATAAAATTGCCAAGAATATCCGCAAGCTCGCTGTTATTTCTTAACTGAAATTCTTTCCAATAAAAATCAGTGTCGCGGGTTTCAGGTAAATTAGCAGCAAGTGTATATCTCAACAAATCGGGCTCAAACAAATCAAGAAACTCATCTACGTCAATTCCCCAATTTCTGCTCTTGGAAAATTTTTTCCCTTCAAAATTTAAAAATTCATTTGCAGGAACGTTTTGCGGAAGACAGTATTGTTCTTTGCCGCCTTCATTCCAAGCCATTAAAATTGCAGGAAATATTATTGTGTGAAAAACAATATTATCTTTTCCAATAAACGCAATGTATTTTGTTTTTGTATCCTGCCAGTATTTTTTCCATAGATCAGGTTCATTTCTTAGTTGAGATAATTCTTTAGTAGAAGATATATATCCAAGCACTGCTTCAAACCAAACGTAGATTACTTTTCCCGCTGCGCTATCAACAGGAACCTTTATTCCCCAATCAAGATCACGTGTAATTGCCCTTTCTTTCAATCCGTCCTTAAACCATCCGCGGCAATACTGAAGTACATTTTCTTTCCATCCGTATTTTTTATTCATTTCATCAACATATTTTTCCAATGCAGGCTGATATTTGCCGAGTGGGAAAAAATAATGCGATGTCTCTTTTAAAGTTGGAGTTCCACCGGAAATTTTACTTTTAGGATTTTTTAATTCGGATGGGTCATATAATGATCCGCAATTTTCACATTCATCACTTCTCGCCTCTTCATTTCCGCATCTTGGACAAGTACCTTCAACATATCTATCAGGCAAAAACATATTTGCTTTGTCATCATAAAACTGCAATGATTTTTTCTCAATCAACAATCCCCTATTATAAAACTCAAGGAAAAATTCTTTTGAAGTTTCGTGATGAATCGGAAGACTGGTACGGGAATAATTATCGAAACTCATTCCAAATCTTGCAAAAGCCTTTTTATTTGCTTCATGATAACGATCTATAATTACTTTGGGTGAGACTTTTTCTTTATCAGCACTTATTGTAATTGGAACACCATGCTCATCAGAACCGCAAACATAAATTACATCATCACCATTTAATCTTTTATAACGTACATAAATATCTGCAGGAAGATATGCTCCGCTAAGATGACCAAGATGAATTGGTCCGTTTGCGTAAGGCAATGCAGAAGTAACTAAAACTTTTTCTTTTGACACGATTTTTACCGAATTAATGTTTTACAAAAACTGCGTTGGAAATATAAGAAAATTGCCCGCAAAAATGATTTGATAGATTACGTGTCGATATTTTTTCATTTTTTCGACACGTTCACAAAACGATGTGGTAGATTTGACTATATCTCTACTATTTATGCCTTGATTCCAATTCGGATACAACGTCTTTTAATTCGATGTTGTTATCCGTTAACATAACAAGTAAATGAAAAAACAGGTCTGCGGATTCATAAACAATCTCTTTCCTGCTTTTATTTTTTGCAGCAATTACAACTTCAACGGATTCCTCACCAACTTTCTGAATGATTCTATCGGAACCTTCTTTAAACAATTTTGTTGTATATGAATTTTCGGGTAATTCAATTTTTCTTTGCTTAACCAGATCATTCAATTTTTCAAGAAAGTTTATTCCACTCTTTTCTAAAGAAAAACATGAATAATTTCCCGTATGGCAAGTTGGTCCGGTTGGTTCTGCATAAATTAAAAGTGAATCGTCATCACAATCCGTTAGTATTTTTTTAACTAAAAGAAAATTTCCTGAAGTCTCACCTTTTGTCCATAAAGATTTCCTGCTTCTGCTGTAAAATGTTGCTTTCCCTGTTTCAATGGTTTTGCTTAAAGATTCTTCATTCATAAAACCAAGCATCAATATTTTTTCAGAATTATTATCAACAATAATGGCAGGGACTATTCCATTAAGTTTTTTAAAATTTATTTTAGATACATTTATCATAAGCGTACAGAAACTCCCTTCTGCATTAAATATTTTTTAAGATCATAAATTTCTAATTGCCTGTAATGAAATAAACTTGCAGCAAGACAGGCATCGGCGCCCGCATTAAATGCATTATAAAAATGCTCCATTGTACCGGCACCCCCGGAAGCAATAACAGGAACCGGAATAAACTGATTTAGTATTGAAAGGAACTCAGTATCATATCCACTTTGCGTTCCGTCTTTATCCATTGATGTTAAAAGAATTTCACCGGCACCAAGTTCAACAATTTCTTTACACCAGTTTATTCCGTCAAGATTTGTTTCTTTTTTACCGCCTTTAATAAAAACTTTATACTTCCCATTTATTTTTTTTACATCAATGGCGACAACAACAGCCTGGCTGCCAAACTTTTTAGCTGATTCGTAAATGAGCTGTGGATTCTTTACGGCAGAAGTATTTAATGAAATTTTATCAGCGCCGCTGTTTAACAAGTCAGAAATATCGCTGACTGAGGAAATGCCACCTCCCACGGTAAACGGAATCCTGATTACCGACGCAACAGATTTAACAAGTTCAACAAGTGTTTTTCTTTTTTCTTCACTTGCAGTTATATCAAGAAAAACCAGTTCATCCGCACCTTCTTCGGAATATCTTTGAGCAAGTTCTACGGCAGAACCAGCATCACGGAGATTAATAAAGTTTTTACCTTTTACAACTCTTCCATCTTTAACATCAAGACAAGGGATAATTCTTTTAGCGAGCAATTTCAGCTAACTCCTTTAAGTTAATTTTATTTTCATAAATTGCTTTACCAATAACAACAGCATAAAGTTTTTGTGTTTTTAATTCTTTAACATCTTCAATCGTACTAACTCCACCTGAAGCGATTATTTGAGTTGATGGAAATTTTTTCATTAGATTTTTGTAAAGATTGATGTTTGGTCCGGTTAACATTCCATCCTTTTTAATATCGGTACAAAGAAAAGTATTAACGTTTAATGATAGACAATAATCAATTTGATTTTCAATTGTAATCTCTGTTTGCTCTGTCCAGCCTTTTACTTTAATAAATTCATCTTCGGTATCAATTGCCGCAATAATTCCTTCAGTACCGATTTCATTTACAATTTTTTCAAATTCATTTTTATTTGCTATCGAAATTGACCCGATAACAATTTTATCAACATCACAATCAACTAATTTTTTAACATCATCTAAGGACCTGATTCCACCGCCGAACTCTATTTTAATTTTCAAATCTGATTTTATTTTTTTTAGAAACTCAATTGTATTTATTCTTCCATCTTTTGAACCCGAAAGATCAACAATATGGATTAAATCAAATCCGTGGTTTGCAAATTGTTTTGCAATTTCAAACGGATTATCAGAATAAACCTTATGACTTTGATAATCACCTTTTTCAAGTCTGACAAGTTTTCCGTCAAGTATGTCTATAGCAGGAATTACTAACATAGTTCTAAAAAGTTTTTAATTATTTGTGTTCCTTGTTTAGCTGATTTTTCCGGATGAAACTGAACTCCGTAAAAATTTTTGTATCTAACTGAAGAAGAAAAAGTTATTCCATATTCACAAACTGAGGTTGCCAATTCATTTTGCGGAACAAAAAAAGAATGAGCGAAATAAAAATACTCGCCATCAGAAATTCCGGTAAGCAATTTTTCATCTTTATCTGTTTTGATGCCGTTCCAGCCCATATGGGGAACTTTTAGATTTTCAAGAACAAACTTTTTTACAACAACCGGAATGATGTTCATACATTTTGCATTCCCTTCTTCGGTGCTTTCACATAAAAGCTGCATGCCTAAACAAATTCCTAAAAATGGTTGCTTAACAGATTTTAAAACATCAATTAAATTTAATCCTGAAAGTCTTTCCATTGCAGAGGATGCTTCACCAACTCCAGGTAAAATTATTTTATCAGCAGATTCAATTTTTTGTTTATCATTGGTCAAAACAAAATTTGCATTTAACTCTTTAAGAATATTTGAAACAGAGGCTGTGTTGCCTGCGCCATAATTGACTAATGCAATCATAAAATCCCTTTTGTAGATGGAATACGATTATTATTTCTCTCATCTAATCTTGCAGCTTCATTCAGGGCTTTGGCAAAAACTTTAAACATAGATTCAATTTTATGATGATCATTTTCACCTTTTGCTTTTATAAAAATATTTGCCTGCATTGAAACACTTAATGCTCTGAAAAATTCTTTTGTTAATTCTGTAGGAAACTCGCCGACCTTTTCACGATTAAATTTACAATTAAAATTCAGATAACTTCTTCCACCGAGATCAATAGTGCAAATTGCGACTGATTCATCCATCGGGATGAAAAAGCCATACCGTTGAATTCCTTTTTTATCACCAAGTGCATCACGAACAGCTTGACCAAGCGCTAATCCCGTATCTTCAACTGTATGATGTTCATCAATGTGAAGATCACCTTTAACTTTGATGTTCAAATCAATATTGGCGTGTCTTGCAATTTGCTCCAGCATATGATCAAAAAATCCTATCCCGGTTTTTATTAATGATTTGCCGGAACCATCAAGATTCAATTTAATTTTTATATCGGTCTCGTTTGTTTTTCTGTTTACAACAGAAACTCTTTTTCTGATTAAATCTTTTTTCACTTAAATACCTTAAGAGTTTTTATTAGCAATTCGTTTTCCTCTTTTGTCCCGATTGTTATACGCAAACAATCTTTAAGCCTTTCATCATCTTTTCTCATCCGTGTTCTTATGCCCTTTTTATTGAGGTAATTAAAAACATTAATTGTATTTTTCATTTTTACAAGAACAAAATTTGCATCGGATGGATAAATTTTAATTACAAAATCAAATTGTTTTAGATCAGAAATTAATTTTTCTTTTTCGGATAATATTTCTAAAACTAACTTATCTTTTATCAAATACTTTTGTAGAGATTTCAAAATTACATCTGCGGTTAACCGATTAATAGTATAAGGAGCTTTAACTTTAAACAAAATATCGATTATAAATTCATCTGCAATACAATAACCGCATCGCACACCTGCAAGTCCCCATGCTTTAGAAAAAGTTCTGCTAACAATTATATTTTTAAATTCGTTTAAGTTCTTCAGAAAAGAATTACTCTCAGAAAATTCTATATAAGCTTCATCAATAAATATTATTCCGTTAAAAGAATTGGCTAAAGATTTTATCTTTTCATTGTCCAGCAAATTCCCTGTCGGATTGTTTGGTGAACAAAGAAAAATAATTTTTGTTTCATCATCAACTACTCTTAGAATTTCATCAACTTCAAGATTAAAGTTTAAATCAAGTTTACAATTTTTTACCCAAACATTATTAATATCACAAGCAACCTGATACATTCCGTAAGTTGGTTGTGGAATTATAACATTTGATTTTCCCGGTTCACAAAATATTCTGATTACAAGATCAATTATTTCATCCGATCCAACACCAAAAAATAATTTTGATGAATTTACTTTAAGATATTTCGAAAGCACTTCACGTAATTGTTTTTGATGCGGATCCGGATAACGGTTTAAATCTTCAACTTCAGATTTGATTACGCTGCCAAGAGAATTCTCATTTGCATCAAGAAAAATTCCGTCCTGAAATTGATCGCGCGCTGAAGTGTACGGTTTTAGGCTAAGAATATTTTTTCTTACAAGTTTTTCAAGTTCCATCACTTTAACCTCACTCTAACAGCTTCTGCGTGCGCTTTAAGTGATTCTGTTTCTGCAAGAGTAATTATAGTCTTAGATAAATTTTTAATTCCGGTTTTTGTAATAAACTGAAATGTAACACCTTTCATAAACATGTCAACACTCACTCCGCCTGATGATCTTGCAAATCCATAAGTCGGTAACGAATGATTTGTTCCCGAAGCATAATCACCCGCGCTTTCGGGAGAGAATTCTCCAACAAACACTGAACCCGCATTAACAACTTTGTTCAAATATTTATCAGAATTTTTTAAGTTCAGTATAAGATGTTCAGGCGCAAAATCATTACTAAACTCAAAAGCTTTGTTAAGACTATCAACTATCAGACAAAAAGAATTTTTCAATGCGTTTTGTGCAAAGTCTTTTCTTGGAAGTTTCTTTAACTGTCCGGTAAGTGAAAGATTTACTTTATCAAAAAGAGGTTCTTCAGTTGTTAAAAGTACAACAACAGAATCTTTTCCATGTTCTGCTTGTGAAAGTAAATCTGAGGCAACAAAATCTGACTTGGCAAACTTATCAGCAATTATCAGAAGCTCACTTGGTCCTGCAATCATATCAATTGCACAGCCTTCAGGATCAGCGTTTATAAAACTTTTTGCTGCTGTTACAAATTGATTTCCGGGTCCAAAAATTTTATCAACCTTTTTAAATTTTTTATCACCATAAGCAAGTAAAGAAATTCCATGCGCTCCACCGATTTTTACAAACTCTTTTATTCCACATAGTTTTGCCGCATAAAGAATAGCCGGATTTATTTTATCTTTTGCAGGCGAAGCCACAACGACTCTTTTACATCCGGCAATTTGTGCAGGAATACCAAGCATCAACATTGTTGATGGTAAAGGCGCAGTACCTGCAGGAATATACAAACCAACATTTTCAATTGGAATAAATTTTCTTTCACACTTTACTCCACTAACAGTCTCTACCGAATATTTTTTAGGATACTGAAGTTTATGAAATTTATAAATGTTTTTATATGCTGCTTTAATTGCGTTTTTAATTTCAATTGAAAGCTCTTTTTCAGCTTCATCAAATTCTTTTTGTGTTACATAAATATTTTTTGATGTTAAGCCATCAATTTTATATGCATAATCTACGGCAGCTTTTAATCCATTTTGCTTTACATTATTACAAATATGTTCTACAGTATATTTTACTGTGATTGGAGAAATAGCTTTTCTTGTTAAGAGATTATTTCTCTTTGATGCTGATATTTTTTTTAGATAGAATTTTTTCATAATACTATATTCTCGATTGGTAATAATAAAATTCCAGATGCACCAGCTAATTTAAGATCATCAACAATTTCCCAAAATTTTTCCGCAGGAATTACAGCATGAACAGCAAGCAAATTATTATCCGCAAGCGGAAGAACAGTGGGACTTTTTAAAGACGGAATTAAACTTAATATTTCTTTTAAAGATTCGCTTTGAACATTCATCATAAGGTATTTTGAATTTTTAGCATTAAGCACTGATTCAATCCTGGAGATAAGATTTAAAAATATTTTATACTTATCATTTTCCGGTTTTAAACTTTTACTTTTTATAAGGACAGCCTCAGATTCCAAAACATTTACTGATGCTTTAAGTTTATTAAGTTTAAGTGTGTTTCCTGTTGAAACCAAATCACAAATGTAATCAGAAATTCCAAGTGAAGGCGCAGCCTCAACGCTGCCGCTAATGTTTACAACTTTTGCATCGATTTTGTTCTGCGATAGAAAATCAGTAAGAATGTTCGGGAACGATGTTGCAATTCTTTTATGATTAAGATCAGATAAATTTTTCAGGTCAACATTTTCGGGAACTCCAATTTTTAAATTACATCTTCCAAATCCAAGTTTCTTTACAATCTCAACATCAGCTCTTGTTTCTCTGATTACATCTTCACCAACAATTCCAATCTCTGCAACACCATCCTGAACATATTCGGGAATATCATCGTCCCGCAGAAATAATAAATCCAGTTTAAAATTTCTTACACTAACAACTAACCTGTCATTAAATTTTTCAATGTCCAGATTACAATTTTTTAGCAACTGTAAAGAATTTTCAGTTAACCTGCCGCTTTTCTGAACAGCAAGCTTAATATTTCCATTATTGTTTTGCATATAACTCCTTTAAAACAAAAAACCCGGCTTGTACCGGGAATCATTCATTAAATTATTTATCTAATTAAGCATTATTCACCGGCACATATTGAAATAATGGTGATGCCCGTGATGATATAATGTATTAATATTTTTCATATTGGATTCAAAAATAGCAGTTGAAAATCCAAAGTCAAGAAGAAAAATTAAAATGTTTAATTTACTTGAATAGAAACAAGATTTGCCTGCATAATTTTACATTCAGTTAAAACAAGCTTAATTTTAAGTAATTATTTATTAAAAATTTAATTCTGTATTACATAGTACGGGAATTAGGGAGATAAAATGAAAGACCATTCAAAAATTGATTTTGACACAAAATGTGTTCACTCAGGAATTGATGAATACGAATACGGTTCTGTAGTTCCACCGATTTATCAGACGTCTACATTTAAATTTAAATCTACTCAACACGGAGCTTCCCTTTTTGCAGGTGAAGAAAAAGGATACATTTATACGCGTATGCTTAATCCAACTGTGGAAGCGATGGAAAATGCTGTTGCTGAACTTGAAGGCGGTTATAAAGCTCTTGGATGTGGAAGCGGGATGGCAGCAGTTCATACAATATTTGCCACATTAACACAAACCGGTGATCACGTTGTTTGCTCATCTGCTGTTTACGGACCAACTACAACCTTATTAGGCACTGTTATGAAAAAGTTTGGTGTTGAAACTTCTTTTGTTGATACATCAAATCTTGATGCTGTACAGAATGCTATAAAACCAAATACAAAAGTTGTTTATGTTGAAACTCCCGGAAATCCAACTCTTTGTATTTCCGATTTGTCTGAGATTTCTAAAATTGCTCACAAAGCAGGAGCCAAGGTTGTTGTTGATAATACATTTATGAGTCCTGCATTACAAAATCCAATAGCCCTTGGCGCTGATGTTGTTATGCACAGTTTAACCAAATTTTTAAATGGACATGCTGATGTTGTTGGTGGAATAATTGTAGTTAAAGATGAAATGACATATCAACAGTTTCGTAAAACACTAAATCAAGTTGGTGGTGTTATCGATCCGTTTAACTCATTCCTTGTTCATCGCGGATTAAAAACTCTTGCAATAAGAATGGAACGACATTGCCAAAACGCACAAAAGATAGCCGAGTGGTTAGAGAAACATCCAATGGTAGAAACAATTAGTTACCCAGGATTAAAATCTCATCCCCAATACCAAATAGGAATGAAACAGCATAAAGGTCCCGGCGGAATGATTACTCTCGAATTAAAGGGCGGACTTGAAGCGGGAAGAATTATGATGGATTCAGTTAAGTTGTTTCAACTTGCCGTAAGTTTAGGCGGAGTTGAAAGTTTGATTCAACATCCAGCAAGTATGACACATTTTTCGATGGGAAAAGAAGCAAGATTAGCCGGTGGAATTACTGATGGATTGGTCCGTATTTCTGTGGGAATTGAAAATGTTAACGACCTTATCTTTGATCTTGAACAGGCATTAACTAAAGTTACAGAAGCTAATTTAAAAGTAGCTGAAATGCACGTTTAGTTTTTAATATATCAAATATTTTAAAGGGAGCTAATGGCTCCCTTTTTATTTAAAATCTCTCTGGTATGATAATAGATTCTAAAATTATAATTAGATCAGGAGAGAGAAATGAAAACTATAATCCTACTACTAACTTTTCTGTTAACTTTCAATATAACATCATTAGCTCAAAGAAATACGGGCAGTGATAGAACAGGCAGTACCGATCAAACTGATAGAACCGATACAGGAAGTACTGTTAATAGGAATCCGGAACAAACGAGAGAACCAATAAAATCACCGGAAAGAGAAAAATCACCGGTTACAGTAATACCGCCCAAAAGTAATACGTCTCCTGACCCGATCGACCATCGTCCAATAAATGAACCACCTCACCGTCCAATTCATGATCCAGTAGAGCCTATTATAATAGACATTCCTCCAGTTATAATTGAATTACCGACAAATAAACCATCACTTAATGACTTATCTTTACCTGAAGTTTATGAGCTGGGAATAAATAGATTGAACAACGAACTTTATTCCGAAGCTATTGATTGTTTCAATATTTTACTTGAAGATGATCCTCTGGATTATGAGGTTTACTGTCTTAGGGGAAGAGCTTACCATGGTCTTGAGATGTATGAACGTGCAATAAAGGATTATAAAATTTCATTAAAGATAGATTCAACTTATGCTGAAAGTTATTACTATCTTGGTTTAACAGAATTACAACTTGGAAACAAAGAAGACGCAATTCAGGATTTTGAATGGGCATCTGCACTTGGTTATAAACAAGCAGATAATATTTTAAAGAAATATTTCAGATAGCACGCTTTTTCTTCCGTTTACCGATAAATACTTTCATTTCGCCGATTTTTTCTTTCGGGATCACTATCTTTGTATTACCTTTCTACCAGAAAACGGTATATCTTTTTAAGGAGCAGAAAATGGAAGAAAATATAAACAAGATTGATAAGAGAGTAGCGCTCGGAAGTGTTCTCATTGTGTTGGGCGGGTTATTTTTTCTTAACTCACTAAATATTTTCGACTTTAGTCTTACGCGGATTATTTTTTCCTGGCCATTCTTCTTTATTGTAATTGGAATGTATCTTACTCTCAATACCACAAGAAAAACTATGGGAGGTATTCTTGCCGGTTTGGGATTCATTTTTATAATCCCCAGAATTTTCCCTTCTATTTATTATGACGGTTCTGTTGTTGTAGCAATATTTTTAATTGCTATTGGTAGTTATATAATATTAAATCAAAGAAAAAAAACAGAAGAGATAAATGAACTCGGACAAACCACAAAAGATAGGATTGATGAGATATCGATTTTTGGAGGCGGAACAAGAATCGTAACTTCCGACAATTTTAAAGGCGGAAATATTACTGCTGTTTTTGGCGGTTCTGAAATTATTCTTAAAGGTTCCAAACTTGCTGAAGGCACAAACTCAATTGATATACTTGCAATCTTCGGCGGAACTACTCTTATTGTACCAAACGACTGGAATATTGTACTTAATGTTACATCCATTTTCGGAGGTTTTTCCAACAAGAGTGTAAAAGACCCAAACTTAGTTATAGATCAAAGTAAAACATTAATTATTAAAGGGCTTGTTGTTTTTGGCGGCGGCGAACTTAAAACATATTTGTAGCATCCGGATATGTCTAATAATCCAATATTAAAAAGTCCCAAAAGTATATTATTATATCTTATCTTCGTTGCAGTTATTGCAGTATTATATTTAAATCTGGTTACATTTGAGATTAAAACTTCCCTATCAATTTCGGTAACGGACAGCCTTGTATTTAATCTTCTACTTGCGGCACTTGGTCTTAGTTTTTGGTATTCCTCAATCTATCTTTCAATAGAACATAATAAAATTTCAAAAGTTATTTTAACACATTTCGGCGGTGGAATAATTATTTCAATCGTCTGGCTTGCACTTGGCTATTTTGCCGTAATTAGTATTGTTAATGATACAGAAATGTTTGGCGATTTTTTTATTAAAACTATAAAATCAAGATTTATAATCGGAATACTTTACTACTTTTTACTAACTGCATTTTATTACGTAGTTATTTACTATTCAGGTTTTCAGGAAAGAACTTTAAAAGAAACAGAACTAAAAAATCTTGTTACCGAAGCCGAGTTAAGGTCGCTAAAATTTCAAATCAATCCGCATTTTATATTTAATAGCTTAAACTCAATGAGTGCTCTAACTGAAATTGATCCCAAAAGAGCCAAACAGATGATTATTAAACTTGCAGATTTTTTACGCTACACTCTTGCTAATAATGACCGGCAAAAAAACACTTTAAATGAAGAACTAAAAAACATAAAGTTGTATCTTGATATTGAAAAAGTAAGATTTGAAAATAAATTTGAATATATAGAAGAGTTACAAGAAGAATGCGGCAAAACAGAAATTCCTAGTATGATTTTACAACCATTATTTGAGAATTCAATTAAGCATGCTGTTTATGAAACTCTTGATACGGTTATAATAAAATTAACTTGCACCAGACAAGAAAACTTTCTGAAAATTTCGCTATCAAACACTTTTGAAGGCGAGTCTCATAAAAAAGGTGCTGGCGTTGGATTAAAAAATATTCAGGAAAGATTATCATTAATTTATCATCAGAATAACCTTATGGAAATAAAAAAAGAGAATGATAAGTTTATAGTCAACATTTATATTCCCTCAGAAAAGGCTTTAGGATAAAAATGGCTTCTAAAATAAAAATAATTATTGTCGATGATGAGTCGCTTGCCAGACAAATAACAAAAAATTATGTGGCAAACAGAAATGATGTTGAGATAATTGCCGAATGTTCAAACGGATTTGATGCTATAAAAAAAATAAATGAATTAAAACCGGATCTTATTTTCCTTGATATTCAGATGCCGAAATTAAACGGGTTTGAAATGCTTGAACTGCTTGAGGATCCTCCGATAATAGTTTTTACAACTGCATTCGATCACTATGCAATAAAAGCTTTTGAAGTAAGTGCAGTAGATTATCTTCTTAAGCCGTTTTCCGAAGAAAGATTTACAAGTGCAGTTCAAAAAGCAATAACACAGCTCGGGGACAGGTTCCAGCAAAATTCTGCTATTCAGAATATTATTAAGCAAAGAGATGAAAAAATTGAATTCCTTGAAAGAGTTGTTATTAAAGACGGCGGAAGAATTACGATAATTCCTGTAGAAGAAATAAAATGGATTGAAGCCCAGGATGACTATGTATTAATAAATTCAGAGAAGGGTAGATTTTTAAAACAAAAGACAATGAAATATTTTGAGAACCACCTTAATGAAAATCAATTTGTACGTATTCATAGGTCTTATATCATTAACTTAGATTTTTTACAGCATCTTGAACAAACAGACACTGAATCTTACCGTTTGGTTCTTAAAAACGGCAAAGAATTACCTGTTAGCAAAACAGGTTTGAATAAATTAAAATCTACTTTATAGAACATCTAAAAAAATCTCCCCTATATTTTTTATTTGGATTTCTTGACTTTAAAGAAAATTCAGACTAAGTTTTTAACGTTTGAAATATTTCAAATGTTAAAAACTGATGACAACCGAAGAAAAAATCAAAAAAGAACTTATTCAGCGTTTCGGTGATGCTTACAAAGCATTTGGTTTGAGTAAGCTAATGGGTCATATTATCGCACTTCTAATCTTCTCTTCCGATCCCCTTTCTTTAGATGAAATAACAAAACAACTTGGCAGAAGCAAAGGTCCTATTAGCCAGATTGTCAGAAGATTAAGAGATAAACATCTTATTCGTAAAGTCTGGATGCCAAGTAATAACCGAAAAGATTTTTACGAAGTTGAACCTGAAATCTTTGAGCATGCTTTCCGAAACAACCTTGAGTTGATAAAAAACAATACACGTATAGCAAAGCAATTAAAAGAAAAAGTTAAAACAACAAAAAAAGACTCTCTCTTTCCAATTAACCAAAGAATGCAGGAGATGGAAAAGTTTTATCTTTTAATGGAAACTTATTACGAAAATTTTCTTATTGCCTGGACAAAAGAAAGAAAAAAAATTTACAAATAATATCATTAAAAATATTTTCAATTAACGTTTGTAATTTTTCAAACGTTCGAAACAGAGGAAGACACAAATGAGAAGATTAGAAAATAAGATTGCTGTTATTACCGGCGGAGCGCAAGGTATTGGAAAAGCAACTGTTAAAAAATTTGCCGAAGAGGGCGCTGTAATTATAATCTGGGATGTTAATAAAGAAAAAGCATCCTTAACTATAAATGAACTTAAAAGCATTAGCGATAAAATTGAGTTCCAAAAAGTTGATGTTACAAATTTGGATTCGGTTTCTGCGGCTGCATCCGAAATAGTTAAAAACCATAAAAAGATAGAGATACTTATTAATAATGCCGGAATTACAAGGGATGCTTCATTTTTAAAAATGACAGCCGAACAATGGAAGCAAGTTCTTGATGTTAATCTAACGGGAGTTTTTAATTGTACAAAAGCTGTTGCCCCGTTTATGGTAGAAAATAAATTTGGGAAAATTGTCAACACTTCTTCAGTCGTTGGATTATACGGCAATTTCGGACAAACAAATTATGTCGCTACAAAATCAGGAATTATCGGAATGACAAAAGTTTGGGCACGTGAATTGGGAAGAAAAGGAATTAATGTTAATGCAGTTGCCCCTGGTTTTATCGCTACAGAAATGATTACGACAGTACCGGAAAAAGTAATTGAAACATTAAAAGAAAAAACTCCTCTTGGTAAACTTGGCGATCCTGAAGATATTGCAAATGCATACTTGTTCTTAGTAAGTGATGAAGCTAAATATATAACAGGAACGGTTTTAAGCGTTGATGGTGGTTTAGTTATATGATTAGAAATGCTCAAATAATTGTTTCCGGGATGTATGTTCCTGAAAAAATTCTGCCAAATTCTTATTTCAATGAATTACTTGGAGAAGATGTTGATACCTGGTTGAGAGAAAATCTTACAATAAAAGAGCGCAGATGGTGTGATGAAAATCAGTCAACTGCGGATTTATGTGTTGAAGCAGCAAAAATTATTTTAGATGCTGCTAAAGTAAAAGCAGATGAACTTGATTTACTTATTATTGCAACGGATACACCGGAATATATCTCACCTTCAACTGCTTCTGTTGTCCAGTATAGGTTAGGCGCAATTAAAGCAGGAACATTTGATGTAAACACAGCTTGCGCCGGATTTGTAACTGCTCTTGATATTGCATCAAAATATATTAGATCTGATAAAAAGTATAATAAGATACTTGTCATTGGCGCTTATGCTATGAGCAAGTATTTAAATCTACTCGATAAAAAAACCGTTACACTTTTTGCTGATGGTGCAGCAGGTGTACTACTCACTTCAACAACTGATGATAAAACTGGTTTTCTTACAAGCAGTCTTTACACAGAAGGACAGTACGCCGACTGGATGGGAATTTATGCGGGAGGCACTCATAAACCTATAACTCAAGATGTAATTGATAGCAAAGATAATCTGCTAAAATTTGTTAAAAAATTCCCCAAAGAAACCAATCCAACAACGTGGACAAGAATGATTAAAGAAGCTTGTGCCGAACTGAATTTAAAACCAACAGATATCAATCATTATTTTATCACACAGATAAATATCAATTCCATCTGGGAAACCCTTGATAATCTTGGTGTTGAAAGAACTAAAGGACACACAATAATGGAACATTACGGCTACACAGGTTCAGCTTGCATTCCAATGGCTTTTGATGATGTAAACAGAAAAGGATTAATTAAAAAAGGTGATTTGGTTTTGTTTATCGGCTCCGGCGGCGGATTAGCTTTCGCTTTATCAATTTTTAAAATGTAAATAAAATTTTAACGCTATGGATATTGCTTCAAAAGAACTCGTAATTGCCGGATGGATTCTCGTAATCATTTACGCCGCAGTTATTTTGTACTTTGTTATCAGAGGTGCACTTAAAACTAAAAATATTAGTGATTACGCTATTGGCAATGTTGCGTTTTCACCAATTGCTGTCGGGCTTGCACTTGCCGCTTCAATGACAAGCGCTGCAACATTTATAATCAATCCGGGTTTTATAGCATTTTATGGAATAAGCGGTGTGATTTCTTATGCTATTGTAATGCCGATTGCATCTGTGGTTTCCTTAGTGATTTTAACTAAAGGATTCCGTAAGCATGGTAACAGCGTAAAAGCTTTAACAATGGCTCAATGGATGGGAACAAGATATAAGAGCAAAGGCTATTCGTTGTTCTTCGCTTTCCTTTCCCTTCTGCTCATAACTTTTATCGTTTTAATTTGTGTTGGATTAACAAAAGTCTTATCAAAAACTTTAAACGTAAGTGAGTTATCTGTTCTTATAGGATTAGTTGTTTTCATTTTCGGCTATATGATGTTTGGCGGTGCAAACTCAATGGTTTACACAAACACCGTGCAAGCAATAATAATGATTGTTGTAGCATTCATTCTTCTCGGATCAGGCTATCAACATTTTTCAAACGGCATTCACGGTTTTCTTGATAAACTGGCAAGCATTGATCCAAAACTTATACAGCCAACAAATGAAAGCAGTTATTTATTCAGAGATTATTTTGAAATAATTTTCACTCAAATTGTAATTGGTGTTGCAATAGTTTGTCAGCCTCATATCATAACAAAATCTCTTTTGCTAAAAACAGATAAAGATGTAAATAAATATTTAACAGCGGGAATAATAACACAAATATTGTTTTTTCTTGTAGTGATTACAGGACTTTATGCACGAATTGATTTCCCTGATTTGATGGTAAACGGAGTTTCACTAAAGCTTGACGGAGTAATTTCCGCTTATGTAGTTCGTGAATTTCCTGTTTATGTTGGATTAGTAGTTGTAATGGGATTAATCTCTGCGGGAATTTCTACTCTTGAAGGATTAATTCAATCAGTTTCAACTTCCGTAACTGCTGATATTATAAAACCATTATTTGGAAAATTTTTTCCAAAAGATGAAAAGAAAAATAATTTTGCAACCATCTTAACTAACAGAACAGTAATTGTTGCTATTGGAATTATCTCAATTCTTCTTTCCTATGATCAGCTTATCAATCCAAAATTAAGTGTTGGAATATTTGCACAAAACGGAGTTTACGCGTACTTCTCCGCAGCGTTTGTCCCCATTTTATTTGGAATGTTTTTAAAAGGCACATCAAAAGCAGCAGTTATTACAGCTTCACTTGTCGCAATAGTTGTTCATTTCAGTTACTTCTACGGAAATCTTGGAGTGCCGTTTACAATTGCAACAGGACAAAATCCGGGTGTTGCAGCAGCTATGGCAATTACAGCTTCAATTATTTCAGGTGGAATTGTTTACTTCTTTACAAGGGAAAAAGCTAATGTTTAACTTTCAAACTGATTGGCTAAGCAAATGGGCAAAGTTTACTCCAAACAGAATGTTTCTGAGAGAACATCAGCGGGATGTTCAATGGAGTTATTCTGATTTCAATAATAGAACTAATGCTCTTGCTGAATACTTAGTAAATCAATACAAAATTCAAAAAGGTGATCGTATTGCGATCTACTCAAAAAACAAATCAGAACACGTAATGTTGTTTCTCGCTTGCATTAAAATCGGGGCACTTCTTGTTTCGCTTAATTTTAGATTGATGCCGCGCGAACTTGATATTTTAATTAATGATGCTGAACCCAAATTATTTTTTTATGATAAAGAGTTTAGTGATCATATCCCAAAACTTTCATCGTTATCAAAAGTAAAAGTTGTTAATACATTAAAAGAAATCACAAAATTTTTACTGAATGATAATATTAAATCAAGTTTTTCACCAAAAGAAATATTTTCAGAAGATGATCCGGTAATGATCCTTTATACCGCAGGAACAACGGGGCTTTCTAAAGGTGTTATCATTACTCATAAAATGTTATTCTGGAATTCAATCAATACGGGATTAAGACTCGATCTTCATTCTGGTGATCACACACAAAGTTTTGCACCATTTTTTCATACTGGTGGATGGAATGTTTTGTTTACACCATTTATGCATCACGGTGCTTCACATACTTTGCTAACACAATTCGACGCCGATTTAATACTACAATTAATGGAAAAGGAAAAGGCTACGATACTTTTTGGTGTTCCAACAATGTTGCAAATGATGGCAGATTCTCCATACTTCGATAAAGTTGATTTATCATCCGTAAGATATGCAATTGTAGGCGGTGCACCGATGCCGATTCCACTTATAAATATCTGGCATAAAAAAGGAGTTTATATCAGGCAGGGTTTTGGTTTAACGGAAGTTGGACCAAATTGTTTTTCTCTTCATCAGGATGATGCAATAAGAAAAAAAGGTTCGATTGGTTTTCCAAATTTTTATATAGATGCTAAAGTTTTTAAAGAAGATAAAACTGAATGCACAAATAATGAAGTTGGTGAGCTTTGGTTAAAGTCCCCTGTTGTAACTCCGGGCTATTGGAGAAGAGAAAAAGAGACTGAAGAATCAATAGCCGAAGGATGGTTTCATACCGGCGATTTAGTTAAACGTGATGATGAAGGTTATTTCTTTGTCGTTGATCGTAAAAAGAATATGTACATAAGCGGCGGTGAAAATGTTTTTCCTGCTGAAATTGAATCCCATCTATATACAAATGATAAAATAAAAGAAATTGCCGTAATTGGAGTTGAGGATGAAAAGTGGGGTGAAGTTGGAAAGGCTTATGTTGTGTTGAAAGAAAATTGTTCATCCAATGAAGCAGAGATAATAGAGTTTTGCAAAGGAAATCTTGCCAAATACAAAATTCCCAAATACGTTGAATTTATTAAAGAACTTCCCAAAAGTGAAGCGGGAAAAATCGATAAAAAGAACTTAAAGCAGATTCATTTAGATTCATTAAATAACAAATCATAATAATCAGAAAGGCATGTCATGAAAAAGACTCTTTTACTCTTGTTCGTTTCAATCACTTTAGCTTTTACAGCTTGTTCAAGCGATGATGATAATACAGTAACTCCTCCAACTCCAACAGACCCAATTGTTGGTATTTGGGTTTCCGATGGAGCTAACGTTGCTTATGGATTAAAACTAGCTCCTTTCAAAGTCAAAAAAATTGTTGCTACATTTAATGAAAACAAAACTTATACTGTTGTACAAACTGATAGCTCAAATGTTACAACGACTTTAACTGGGACTTATACAAACACTGAATCTTCATATACAGACACACTATCAGCATCCTTAACTAAGGGAGCTAAGATTTATTCAATAGTTGCAAATCAAGCTACACCATCTGCTGTAATAGCAACCGGAATATATGCAATCAATACAACCAATATGAGCTATGAAGTAATTCAGACTTCCCCTGCACTAGCGGGTGTACAGCCTCCAACAGCTGAAGGAGGTTTTGGCAGCACAACTATTTCCGGAGTTAAATATTCTATTTATATTCAAAAGTATGTTAAGCAATAAATAAAGCAGAATATATTTAATTATAATTCTTTTCTTGATCGGATATAAAATCGAAAAAGAAAAGGATTATAAGTTATTAGAGGAGAAGATAAATGAAATTAAAATCGTTTCTGTTTATTCTATTAGTAGTTTTTAGCACATCTAATTTCTATGGTCAAGATTCACTATTCAATAAAATTTCTGATCCTAAATCACCTGAGTTTAAATTTATTGGATATTGGTTTAGTCGCGGTACTGTATCAGATATTGCCCCGACAAGTGAACTTTTACGAGGTCAAATTATTGGACGATTATTTGGACCTAACACTACTAATACTCATGCCAAAACATCTTCGTATTTTGAACAAAGATTTGTTCCTATGTTTATATATACGCCTCAAATACTTGATGGAGTTGCGACATTTCGAAGTCTATTCAAAATTGATATGACTTGGGGAGATGCAGCTTACGGAGTTGGTGGCAATAATGGTGGAGGAATTAATGCGGGACAAGTTAACTTACAAACATTACTTGCCAATGTTGATATAAAACCGGAAGATAGTGATTGGAATGTTGTGATTGGTTTACAAAGAATGTTCGATAATGTTCGGGATCCAAATCAAAATGCTGTTAGTACTTATCAATCAAGTGCATATAAATTATCATTTTGGGGAACTCAAGGAGTGGGCATTAGTGTGTTTGGAAATTTATCTCCAACCTCACAAATACGATTAGGCTATTTTCAGTTGTATGAAAACCAGATTCAAGAAAATGATGATGTTGCATTGTGGATGCTTGATTTTGAATCCAGGATTCATCCGTTAATTGAGGTAGGAGCTGATGCCTGGTTTTTGTGGGATAGAGGAAAAAATTCAGGAGGTATTTCTGTACTCGGACAGGGTTTAAATAGTGGACTGGCTGAATATAATGGTGCTGTTCGCCTTAGTTTTCCATCACAAAAATACGAAGCAAACATTTATTGGATTGGAACTCACGCAGCGTACAATCGTGATTTTCTTGCGAACAGATGGTGGATTGATGCCTTTGCAATCGCAAACTTAGGAACAGTAGATACATTAAGCGATAATTCGTCATCAAAAAAATATGCTGATATTTTTGGCGTTGCAGCAAATGCTATGATTGCTTATAAATACGGTAAAACTGCAAATGATAAAATATCATTTGAAACGCTCTTTACTACCGGAGATAAAAATGGTGCTCAGGATAAAAAAATAAATTCAGTAATTACAGGCAATGAATGGGGTTCTCCAACTGGGATTTATAGCTCACATAGAGCTTTACTTCTTTTCCCCGATCCCCAAGTTGTTAATAGATACTATTCTGTTGTACACGATATTTCTAATATGGGTTTAGGTGTAACGGCTGCCTTTTTAAACTTACAAAAAGATTTTATTCCTAATAAATTAAACGGAAAGATTGGCTTTGCCTCAGCACTTTCAAATGTAAAACCAAGTGATGGTGGGTCATATATAGGGAGTGAAGTTAATGCCGAATTCAAGTATAATATAAAAGTGTATCTTACATTGGGTGTTAGTGCTGGTTACCTTTCACTTGGTGATTTTTTCGATGCACCTTCTGTTACCTACTCGCATTCACGCCCCAAAGACCCTTGGGTGTTTTTTACAACTCTAAGTTGGCTAATGTTTTAAGGAGGTGCAAAATGAAAAATAATTTATTTTTATTCTTTGTTCTATTTATACTCGCTGGATGCTCCGGTTATCTTTATTGGGATAAGCCTGCATTACAGTTTTCAGATATTGATTATGGTTATCCAACTAAAACAGCATTAGATAACACTAAAATTTCTTACATTGATCAGGGCAATGGCGATAAAACAATCATACTTGTTCATGGACTTGCAAGTAACGCTGGATTTTGGCGTTATAATATTCCTGCGCTTTCAAAAAAATACAGAGTAATTGCTGTTGATCTACCCGGTTATGGAAAATCACAAAAAGGTGAATACACTTATTCAATGTCTTTTTATGCTGATCAGATTAAAAAATTAATTGATGAACTAAAACTTAAAAACGTAGTTTATGTCGGTCATTCAATGGGCGGACAAATTGGAATTGTGCTTGCAATTAAATATCCGACTCTTTTGCATAAATTAATTCTTGCATCACCTGCGGGATTTGAGGAATTTGAAAGAGGTGAAGGAGATTGGTTGAGAAGTGTAATGACAATGAAAGGCGTAAAATCAACAACTGAAGAAGGTATTAGAAGAAATCTTGCTATGAATTTCTACAGATGGGATGATAAATGGGAATGGATGGTTGAAGAAAGAGTAAGAATGAGAAAGGCAACTGATTTTGATGAATTTGCTTACGCAGTTGTCAGATGCGTTAATGGTATGCTTGATGAACCAACTTTTGATAAATTATCCTTGATCAAAACACCAACTTTAGTTATTTATGGAAAGTATGACGGATTGATTCCAAATTCATATCTCAACCCTGGATTTACATCTGATGTTTTTGAAAAAGGAATTAAAGATATTAAAGATGCAAAATTAGTTGAGATTGATAACGCAGGTCATATGATTCAGATTGAAAAGCCTGATGAATTTAATAAAGCAGTTTTAGATTTCCTTAATTAATTATTTTCAAGATGCTTTCTTCTGATTGAAGAAAGCATCCTTTACTTATGAACAATATTTTCAATCAAATCCAATATCCTTTCCAGACAAAGTTTGTAAAAGTAAAAGACTATGAAATTGCCTATGTGGACGAAGGTAATTCTGAAAATGTTTTACTTTTTATTCACGGACTTGGTAGTTATTTAAGGGCGTGGGAAAGAAATATCCCCGAACTAAAAAAACATTTTAGATGTATTGCTTTGGATTTGCCCGGGTACGGAAAATCAAGTAAACAAATCCATTCTGGTGAGGTTTCTTTTTATAATGAAGTGTTGTTTGATTTTATAAAAGCACTTGAGTTAAAAAATGTTTCGCTTGTCGGGCATTCAATGGGCGGGCAAATTGTAATTTCCTATGTCCTTTCATATCAGAATCAAATTAAAAATTTAATTTTAGTTGCTCCTGCAGGATTTGAGACATTTAAAAAGCATGATATCGAACTTTTTAAAAAAATGATCTCTCCGGAAATCTTATTCAAAACTTCCGATCACCAGGTTAGATTAAATTATCAATGGAACTTTTTTAAAATGCCTGTTGAAGCTGAATCAATGATTTCAGATAGAATAGAGATCAAAAAGGATGAAGAATTTATTAACCACTGCACAGTGGTTTCCAATTCATTATTTGGATTATTATACGCTCCTGTTTTTGGTCAGTTAAGAAAAATTACTATACCAACTCTAATTTTATATGGCATTGAAGATTCATTAATTCCAAACAAAGTATTACATCCAATAACTTCAAGAGAAATCGGCGAGGCTGGTGCATCTCAGATAAAAAACAGCAAGCTGGTCTTGATAAAAAACTGTGGACATTTTTTGCAGTATGAAAAACCCAAAGAATTTAATTCCGAATTAATTAACTTTTTTGCTCAATAAATCATTCTTCTTATTCTATTTATAATTTAATTATAAAAACTTCCCGGATATTTTCTTACCACCGTATTTGCAATTAATTCTGCCGTTTCCGAATAAGAAAGTTTGCCTGTATTAATTACAAGATGATATAACGTTTCGTCATTTGGATCGTGGAAAAAATGTGATCTCAAATATTTATTCCTATTAACATCTTCCCTTTTTATATATTCCATTGCTTCAGATTTTGAGTAATCAAAAACCTCCTGCACATGTTTTATTCTATTTTCTATCGGAGCAATTAATCTTATGTGAAAAGAATTTGAAAGTTTTGAAGTTATTACGTTACTACCTCTTCCCACTATTATTACTTTTCCATACCGGGCAAGTTGTAAAATTATTTCAGTTGATTTGTGAACAATTGTCCATTCGGATGGTCTTACACCGAGTAGCTCATTAACAGCATCTTTAATGTGATTATATTTATCCTCAATTATATAATTTGTAAATACTTTGGGAAGCTTAAAATCTTCAATCACTTTTTCAATAAGTTCTTTGTTAAAATACGTCCATGGATCATCAGGTTCTTTAGTATATCGCTGTAAAATATCGATTAGCTTTTCAGAAACTTCATACGAACCGGAACCGGTTTGGCGGGAAATTGTGATGCAGGGATAAACTTCTTTTTTCTTTTCTGATTCTGTTGAGTGTTGTTTGATATATCTTTTACACTTCTCGTATGCTCCTACCGCTAACATAACAACACCCTCCTTCCTTTTTTAATGATAAATTCAGGAACTGAGTGCTTTTACAATAAAAAGATTTTTTATAACAAATAGTATAAACTAAATTTGCTTAAAGTCAATTATAAGATTATACGAACATAACTAAACCAAAAACCAGCTTTTGATTGTTTCTAATTCATTTCCGTCTGATGAAATATGAAAAAATTCGTTTTTTGATTTATCATAAAAATAATCTTTGCTCCATTCGACAATATTATCAACAATCTTGGCAATGCCCTCTAAGGTTATTTTCAATTCCTCATCAGTCATAGTCGGATGAATCGACATTCTGACCCAGCCGGGCTTTTCAGATAAATCACCATGATCAATTTTATCAGTAATTATTTTTGAACGGTTTGGATCCACATGCAACAAATAGTGCCCATAGGTTCCCGCACAAGAACAACCGCCCCTTACCTGCACACCAAAACGATCATTTAACAATTTTACTATTAAATTATAATGAATATCTTCAACATAGAACGAAATCGCACCCAGCCTTTGTTCAATATTACCAGCAAGGATGTGCAGTTTTGGAATTTTCTTTAATCCGGCAAAAGTCAATTTTACAAGTTCATATTCTCTCGCTCTGATTTTATCCACACTCATTTCATCTTTTAATTTAATACACAGCGCCGCTTTAATTGTTTGAAGAAATGCCGGCGTGCCTCCATCTTCGCGTGCTTCGATATTAGCAACAAATTTATGATGTCCCCATGGATTTGTCCAATCGACAGTTCCCCCACCAGGTAAATCGGGAACTTTATTGTGATAAAGTTTTGAATCAAAAACCAAAACACCTGGCGTTCCGGGTCCACCCAAAAATTTATGCGGAGAAAAAAATATTGCGTCAAGTTTTGCTTCAGAATCATCAGGATGCATATCAATAGTTACATAAGGAGCAGCACAGGCAAAATCAACAAAACAATATCCGCCATACTGGTGAATTAGTTTTGATAATTCATAATAATCGGGCTCAATTCCTGTTACATTAGATGCTGCAGTAAACGCTCCTATTTTTAATTTTCTGTTTTTATACTTTTCTAATTTTTCCTTAAAATCGTCAACATCAACTAAACCAGAGTTGTTGGGATTAATTACTTCAACATCAGCAATGGTTTCTAACCATGTCGTTTGATTTGAATGATGTTCCATGTGAGTTATAAATACAACAGGTTTTAATTCAACCGGAAAGTTAATATAATCTATAAGTTGTTCGGGAACTTTTAGTCCAAGTAATCTTTGAAACTTGCAAACTACTGTTGTCATTCCGGACCCGGCAGTAATAATAACATCATCTTTACTTGCGTTAACATGTTCTTTTATAATTTTTTGAGATTCGTGATAAGCCAAAGTCATTGTAATTCCGGTAATGCTCGCTTCTGAATGAGTATTGCCTACAAGTGGACCAAAAGTATTACAAATTTTTTCTTCTATCGGTCTGTATAACCTGCCGCTGGCTATCCAATCAGCATAAATTAGTTTTTGCTTTCCGTACGGAGAATCAAATGTTGTATCGATACCGATGATATTTGTTCTAAATTTTGAAAAGTAATTTTCTAAATCAGCCATTTTAAATGTTTCAGACTTTTTTATTAAAAATAATAAATTAACTTTTTACAAACAGTAAATTTTTTCGTTTAATCTTTTTCTTTAAATTAAATTTAAAATAAAATATTACTCAATATAAAATAAACATTAGTAGTCTTTACATGAAAAACTTTTTTTTAAATATCGTTTTGGGGACATTTTTACTTATTAATTCAAATATCTTAGCTCAAAGCCGGTACTATAATTTTACTAAAGTTGATAGTGTTGTTGAAAGTGCAATTATGGATCATGCTTTCCCCGGTGCTCAATTACTTATTTGGAAAGATGGGAAAACAATTTATGATAAACCGTACGGTCACTTTACCTACGAAGAAAATTCACCGGCAGTTACCAATAAAACGATCTATGATCTCGCTTCGGTAACCAAAGTTATTGCAACAACAACCGCTACAATGCTGTGTTATGACAGAGAGCTTTTTTCACTTGATGATCCTGTAATAAAATACATCCCAGAATTTGGAGTGAACGGTAAAGAAAAAATTACAATTAAAAATTTGTTGCTTCATAATTCAGGCTTACCTGCTTTTAAAAAGTTTTATGAATGGTGTTCATCTCCGGATGAAGTTCTTAAAGAAATTTATTCCTCCGAGTTAGAATATGTAACCGGAGAAAAAATGATCTATTCCGATTTGGGAATTATTACACTTGGTAAAGTTATTGAGAAAGTAACCGGAAAGAAACTTGATATTTTCTGTAAAGATGAAATTTTTACTCCATTAAAAATGAATACAACATTTTATAATCCGCCTGACTCATTAAAAAAAATGTGCGCCCCTACAGAAATTGACAACTACTGGAGAAACCGAACTCTTCAAGGTGAAGTACATGATGAAACTTCTGCTATGTTGAATGGAGTTGCCGGACATGCCGGTCTATTTTCTACTACATCAGATATTGCAAAGCTTATGGCTGTTTTAGTAAATAAAGGTATGCTTGATGACAAACAGTTTATCAAACAAAGTACAGTAGGATTTTTCACAAAACGTTATTCTGATTTAAGTTCGCGTGCAATTGGCTGGGATACAAGATCAGAAACAGGTTCATCATCAGGAGATTATTTTTCAAGCGACTCCTATGGGCATACGGGTTACACAGGAACTTCCGTTTGGGTTGATCCGGAAAGAAAATTATTCGTGCTTTTCCTAACAAATCGAGTTTATCCAACAAGAGATAATCCCAGAATGTCTAAAGTTAGACCTGAATTACATAACGCAGTAATTAAATTACTTGAAGCGTATTAATGAAAAATAATTTTTTGGCTAAAACTTATTTTGGACTTTCGAGTATTGTTGTTCTACATTTTCTTATTTTATTTTATCATTCTTATAGCATTGGTACGGATAATATTTTCTTTCAATCAGATGTGATGCAAAGGAAAGCTAAAGAAGTGGAAACCAAAACAGGTGTTTTCAATTTAACTGCACAAGATATAAAATGGATTGACAGCACATTAACCGTAATGCCTCTTTATGAAAAATGCGCCCAGGTTTTTATGCCTGCAGTTTTTGGAAGAAATTTAGATACATCTTCTCTTGAGTTTAAAAATACATTATCATTAGTAAGAGATCATGGGATTGGCGGGATTGTAATTTCAGCCGGCGGAATTGAAGAAACTGCGCTGATGATTAAAGAATTACAAAAGTACGCTACAATACCTTTACTCGTTTCCGCAGATTTTGAAAACGGTGTTGGGATGAGAATAGATAGCGCAAATGTTTTTCCTCATAATATGGCAATTGGTGCAACAAATAATTCTGATTATGCGCACAAAATTGGTAAAGCTATTGCTACAGAAGCTTTAATGCTGGGGGTAAATATTAACTTTGCTCCCGTTGCCGATATAAATAATAATTCTGAAAACCCTGTTATTAATTTGCGTTCGTTTTCCGAAGATAAAAAAACTGTCTATCAATATTGTTCAAAATTTATTCAAGGGTCTAAAGATGGTGGCATAATTGCAACGGCAAAACATTTTCCGGGACATGGAAACACAACTATAGATTCGCACAAAGATTTACCCGTTATTTCAGGATCAAGAGAATATCTTTTTAATAACGAGTTGTTTCCATTTATCAAACTTATAAATGACAGTGTCCAGGCTATAATGATAGGGCATTTAAGTGTTCCAGCCTATGAACCTGAAACTCGGTTGCCTTCTTCCCTTTCATATAATATTGTAACAAAACTTTTAAAGGAGCAACTTGGTTTTAAAGGATTAATAATAACAGATGCTCTTGATATGCAAGCTGTTACAAATTATTACACTAATGAAGAAACTATATTAAAAGCATTCAAAGCCGGAAACGATATTTTGCTTATGCCGCCAAATATTAAAACAGGAATTCAGGCTTTGTATGAAGCAGTAAAATCAGGTGATATTAGTGAAATTAGGTTAGACGAGAGCGTAAAAAAAATTTTAGCAGCCAAGAGATTTTTAAAGCTTTCTAATAAAAAATTTGAATCAAAAGAAAACCTAAGTGAACAAATACAAATAAAACAACATAAAGAATTATCAAAAAATATTGCAGAAAATTCGGTTACCATAATTAAAATGAATCACTCATTATTTCCGATCAATCCCAAAAACTATTCAAAAGTTTTTCTTATCAGTATAACAAACAGAAAACATACTTTTGATCCGATTTTTAACCGGATAGCAGAAAACAAATTTTCTATTTTAAACAGCGCAACTTTTACATCAAAAAGCAATTATAAAAATTATCTTTCAGGTTTAAATAAAGCTAAAAATAGCGATCTTATAATTTTGTCCTCATATTTTAGTATTGGTACAAATGGCAATGGAAGTGTAATATCTGATAATCAATTGGATTTTATTAAAGATATTTTAAGTTTAAATAAAAAAGTGATCTTTTTAAGTTTTAAAAATCCTTACATACTGTCCCTATTTCCTGAAGCTGAAAATTATATTTGTACTTTCAGCGATGTTGATGTCTCTCAACAAGCGGCTTTAGATTTATTATTGGGCAATATTAAACCAAAAGGAATTTTACCTGTAAGTATTCCCAACACTGATTTTAAAATTGGATATAAATGGAATCCTGAAATTTAGTTTGAGGTTTATCGCTATGAAAAAAATAATTTTATTATTGCTAACTATTTTAATTAATATTTCCTGCGCCTCAGAAAACAAGCATGATCGAAATACAATAAAGCTGCCCGATGGATTTAAAATAGAGATATATGCTTCCAATATACCCAACGCAAGGTCTATGGTTCTAAGTAAGTCGGGTATTCTTTTCGTCGGAACGCGAAGTGCCGGAAATGTTTATGCCCTTATCGACAATAATAAAGATAAAAAAGTAGATGAAGTTATTACAATTGCATCCGGACTTGATATGCCGAACGGTGTTGATCTAAAAGATGGTGATTTATATGTAGCCGAAGCAAGTAGAATAATTAAGTTTGAAAACATTGAAGCAAATCTGAAAAAAAATCCCCGGTACACAGTTATACGAGATGACTTTCCCAATGAGAGAAGCCACGGGTGGAAATTTATTAAATTTGGTCCAGACGGAAAGTTATATGTACCAATCGGAGCGCCTTGTAATATCTGCTTAAGAGAAGATGACGCACGTTATGCTTCCATCACTCGAATGAATGCGGATGGAAGTGATTTTGAAATTTATGCGAGCGGAATAAGAAATACGGTTGGCTTTGATTGGCATCCAGAAACTAATGATCTTTGGTTTACTGATAATGGAAGAGAT
Organism: Ignavibacteriaceae bacterium; assembly: GCA_049294175.1. Lineage (GTDB taxonomy): Bacteria > Bacteroidota > Ignavibacteria > Ignavibacteriales > Ignavibacteriaceae > IGN3. The sequence continues at coordinate 68,505 of JBAQCL010000039.1, forward strand.
ATGCTTGGAGATAATATCCCGCCGGATGAGCTAAATTGTGCGCCGGTTAAAGGATTGAATTTTGGTTATCCGTTTCTTCACGGAAAAAATATTCTGGATCCTGAATTTGGTTCACAAGCTGATACTTTAACTTATACAAAACCGATTCAAGAACTTGGACCGCACGTTGCTGCTCTTGGCTTGCAGTTTTATACGGGAAATATGTTTCCTGCTGAATATAAAAATCAAATTTTTATTGCAGAGCATGGAAGCTGGAACCGAAGTGAAAAAATTGGCTATAGAATCTCTCTTGTTAAATTAAATGGAAATAAACCGGTTAGTTATGAAGTTTTTGCCGAAGGCTGGTTACACGGAGATAATGTTTCCGGCAGACCTGTTGATATTGAGTTGATGCCGGACGGGTCTATGCTAATATCAGATGATTACGCAAACTGCATTTATCGAATAACTTACGAATAAAATGCTAATTCTTTTTAATAAGCCGTTCAACGTTCTTTGCCAGTTCACAGATAAGAATGGCAGAAAAACTTTATCGGATTTTATTTCAATAAAAAATGTCTATGCTGCCGGAAGATTAGATTACGATAGTGAAGGACTTGTTATTTTAACTGATGACGGAATACTTCAAAATAAAATATCAGATCCAAAACATAAGTTGGTAAAAACATACTGGGTTCAAGTTGAAGGAATTCCAACTTTAGAGGCTATAAAAAAATTAAAGCAGGGAATTTTTTTGAAAGATGGAATGACCAAACCTGCAGAGGCAAGTTTGATTAATGAACCCGACATTTGGAAAAGAACTCCACAAATAAGAAAACGAAAAAATATTGCAACAAGCTGGCTTGAGTTAAAAATAACCGAAGGAAAAAACAGGCAGGTAAAAAGAATGACAGCCGCAGTTGGTTATCCCACATTGCGTTTGATCAGATATTCAATTGGGGAATGGAATATTAATAATTTAAAACCCGGAAGTTTTAAAATCATTTAGATATTAAGATTCAGTTGGCGGTGACAAAAACTTCCTCTTAATCATAAATGAAAAATAGACTACAATCACGCCTACAATAGCTGCAGACAACGCAGGTATAAAAATAGCAATTGAAGAAAGTGCAATTGAGCTGCCAGCCTCTGCTGTTGAAACAACCGGGTTCCCGATCCCTCCCGTTAACGCAGATGATTTAAGTCTTATCAATCCTGTGGCTGCGTGAATTGTTCCTGCTATTCCACCACCGGCAATTAATGCCAGCGACCATTTTATTAATGGCGGAAAATCTGTTACCACGGCACCACTTAGAACTATTCCTGCAAAGATTGCAAGCGGATGACTTACAGCGTCTAAAAAATTATCGACCCAGGGAATGTAATAGCTAAAAACCTCGGCAACAGTAGCGACGGCAAATAAAACTAATGCCGGCATAGTTCCAATCCAATGAAAATTAGTTGAGAGCTCTAAGTAACCGGAATATGAGGCAATAGAAACAATAAGAAATGGAATAAAAATTCTGAATCCTACTGCAGCAGCAAGACCAATACCGATAAATATACTAAGTATTATTTCCATAATGCCCTCTGTAAAATTCTCTAATGTTTAATCAAGTTATTTATAGCTGATAAATTAGTAGCTCATATTATTCAATTTTACTTTACCACGGAAAATCCAATAAATACTTATTGTATATGCAAGCACAAAAGGGATACCAATCAGTGCAATTATAAGCATAATTTCTAAAGTTTGTGAAGATGACGCTGCGTTATAAATATTTAAACTGTAGCCCGGATTATTAGAAGCAATTACAAAATTAGGGAACACACCAAATGCAAATAGGGAAAGCAACGCCGCTATTGAAGCGCAGGATGAAAGGAAAGCATAAAATTCTTTTCCCCTGGAAATTTCTCTGGGGATATTTGCGATTGCCAGCATATTTAGAATTGCAAGAGCAAATAATGCAGGAAATTCTTTAAAGTGTTGAATCATGTGAGGATAATATATTAATGTTGTCATTGTAGTGGTGATATAACATATTATAAAAAAGATAATAGTATTATTAACCCAGCTCCTCAATTTGCTTTGCAGTTCACCTTCTGTTTTCATAACACCATATATTGCTCCGTGCATCATAAAAAGAGCTACTGTAGTTATGCCGACCAAGATTGTGTAAGGATTTGTTAAACCCCAAAACGTGCCTATAAATTCTTTATCAGGCCCAACGGGAATTCCTGTAATTAAATTTCCAATTGAAACACCAGCTAAAAAAGCAATAAAAATACTTGCAACATTAAAAGCAACATCCCACATTTGTCTCCACCATTTCATCGGACGCTTACTTCTAAACTCAATTGCAACGGCTCTGAAAATCAACATAAAGAGTAACATCATTAAAGCCGAGTAAAAACCGGAAAAAACCGTGGCATAAACGTCCGGGAAAGCAGCAAACAAAGCTCCGCCACCTGTTACAAGCCACACTTCATTTCCATCCCAAACAGGACCGATTGAATTAATCATTATTCTTCTGTCAATATCATTTTTAACAAAAAGATGCAGTGCGCCAACTCCAAGATCAAACCCATCAAGAATTGCATATCCAATTAGCAATATCCCAATAAGAAAAAACCAAATTGTATTTAGATCAAAGGTAAACTCCATTATTCGCCTTAAATTTTTTATGCTTTAGGATGCCCGATTTCCGAAGGGATTGCATCAACATCCTCAGGTCCGTGTTGAATTTTTTCGTTAAGTAAATAAATAAATAAAATGAACAGACCTATGTAAATTAAAGTAAAGAGTATTAATGAAAACCAAACCTGTCCTGCTTCAACTGCTTTTGATAAAGCTTCTGATGTTCTCAATAATCCGTAAACTATCCATGGTTGTCTTCCGACTTCGGCAGTTATCCAACCAATTTGATTTGCAATTTGCGGAAGTAAAACTGAGAAAACGAAAATCCACATTAGCCATCTTTGTTTAAATAATGTGCCTCGCCACCAAAAAAATATTCCCAACAAACTAATTCCAATTAAGGAAAGACCTATCGCTACCATTAAATGGTAAGTTTGAAAAACAATATTTACAGGTGGTCTGTCTTCTTTCTTGAATGAATTTAGTCCTGTTACTTTTGTGCTGGTATCAAAACCAATTAAATAACTTAACATTCCGGGAACAGCAACTCCAAAATTTACTTTTTGTCTATCTTCATTAACCCAGCCAAACAAATAAAGCGGCGCATTGGTCTGATCATTAAATACTGCTTCCATCGCGGCAAGTTTTGCAGGTTGATTTTTGCTAAGACCAACAGCGCTTTTGTGACCAGTAAGTAACTGAAACAAAGAGGCAATCATTACAACAACAAGAGCAATTTTAATTGAAGATTTTGCAAAACGAATGTGCCTTTCTTTTAATAAATAGTAAGCACTTACACTAATCACAAGAAATGCTCCGGCAAGCCAGGCACCCGATAATACGTGAGATAGTCTATCAAGTGAAGACGGATTAAAAACCATTTCCCAAAAACTTGTAATCTCGGCGCGGGCATTTAATCCTTCACCAACAATATGAAATCCTGCCGGAGTTTGTTGCCATGAATTTGCAACCACAATCCAAACAGCGCTAAACATTGAGCCCAGAGAAACCATAATTGTTGAAAAGAAATGTATTTTTGGTCCGACTTTTTCCCAACCAAAAACAAGCACTGCAAGAAAACCCGACTCAAGAAAAAAAGCAAAAATTCCTTCGGCAGCTAAAGCACTGCCGAATACATCACCAACAAACCGGGAATAAGTTGCCCAGTTAGTTCCAAATTCAAATTCCATTACTATTCCGGTTGCAACGCCTATAGCAAATGTTAAAGCAAAAACTTTAATCCAAAATTTGGTCATCTGTTCATAAAATTTATCTTGTGTTTTTAGATACATCCCTTCCATTATTACCAATAAAATTCCAAGCCCGATACTTAAAGGTGGGAATATATAATGGAAAGCAATTGTAAATGCAAATTGTAAACGGGAAAGAACTTCAACAGTCATGATAACCTAATCTTTTTTATCTGATAAAAAATTAGTGAAAAAATACTTTAGTGAAAAACTTTGAGACTTCCAATATTATTCAAGACATAATTTTTACTGCTAATTTGTGCAAAAATGTTTTCAAAACCTCTTATTTATTTTGAAACATTTTTAGTTTAACTGAAAACTCCGAAGCAAAATCATCAAACATTTTAGCGACTTCATTATTTTTTACAGATTTACGATACGTATCGCCAAGCTTTAATATCATTTGATAAAAATGGATATTCATATCATCAACAAGCATCTCCTTTGTCCAGAGGTCTATACCCAAAGTAACGTTTTCCTGCTTATCCCACAGAGAAAGAATTAATGTTTTTGCTTCTTTAACACCGCCAAAATCTGCATCATCTGCCTGCCATTCAATCTTTTCCGGAAATTTATTTTCATCAAGCAGAATAGAAAATTTTATTTCTGATTTTTTGTTCACTTTAAACATCCTTAATATTTTTTATAAATAGCGAATCCATCTTTTACAATTTTATCATTGACATTAATAAAATTATTATCGGATTCCTTAAGCCAGATTTCCCCCAAATATCTGCCGTATTTTTCTTTCTTATCCTTTATAGTTTCAATATAAACTTCTTTATCAAGAATCAATGATCTTAAATAGTCCCGACTTTTAATCCCCTTCGGTCTTTCTTTACCTCTTACCCCGGGCGCATTAATTCTGTCTAATCGAATCTTTTCTCCTTTAATCCAAATGTGAAGTCCAAGATCAATATCAACAGTACAAGTATCACCATCGTAAACATCAACTATTTTTGCTTTATAATGATAGAGAACATTTTCCATTTTGCCTCCTTTGGTTTTAACTTACTTCAAGCTATTTTAGACAAAAGTAAAATTAAAGGGATAAAAATTGAAAGTAAAAGCCATACTTGTGTTTATATTGTTTTTTACTTCTGTATCATTTTCGCAAACGGATTTTACCATTGGCGGTTATTTGGGCGGTGGTTCATTTAGCGGTAACTCATCATCGGTTGGCGGTTTTACATCAAGCATATATATTGAAACAAATGTTCCGATGTTTGAAGAAGTTTATCCAAGAGCGGGATTTATTTTTACAAAAGACCTGAATGCAATTATTCCAAACGATAGAAAACCATTCTATCCTTATTTAATGGGAGTTTCATTTAAAGGTGTAACTTATCAGTTTTTTGATAGTAAGATTTTTTTAGAAGAAGGCGCTGGATTATTAGCCTTAAATGACCGCACTTTTAGCGATACAAATATTTGGGACTATGGAATAGCAATTTCCTTATCTGCAGGTTATGATTTAAGAACCTTTAATTTAACCGGCTTTAAAGTTGGACTTGGTGCCGAATATGGAATTACATTCTTTAACACTTTACCAAAGTATTCATCTATTCATTTATTCGCCCAGCTAACTATTTAATAATACACATCCATTAATTTAATGGGAACTGAATATTAATTGTTTTTTTTGTTTATCAAATAAAAAAAGATAGGAATAAATACCAAAACAAATATTGATGAAAATAAAAGACCACCCGTTACGCTTAAACTCAGGCTTTTCCAAAAACTCTGTTCAGAGCTAAGCATTAAAGGGACCATAGCTGCAATTGTTGTAAATGTTGTTGTGAAGATTGGTCTTACCCTGTTATAGCTTAATTTAATAATTTGATCCAATCCTGTACTGTGATAATTTTTTGCTAAGTAATCAACAAGAATTATTGAATTATTTACAGAAAGACCTACCAGTAAAAGCAAACCTGCATAAGCGCCCCGATCAAGATTATAATCTCCAAAATAAAAAAGAATTATAGTACCGATTAAAGCAAACGGAACAGCTAATATTACAAGAAAAGGCTTTTTTAAGGATTCAAATAAACCCGATGTAATTATAAAAATAAGGAGTAAAGAAACTGCTAAAATACTCCACACTTCTATTTGTTCATCCTTACCAAAAAGAAAAGAAAATTCGCGTTGTTTTATTGCATAACCTGCTGGCAAATTTATTTGTGCAATTGATGATTTAACAAATTCATTGCCGTATTGATAAGGACCTTTATAATCAAAACTTATGTTTCTAACATACTGTTGGTTTTCTCTGTTAATGCTTGAAAGCACTTTGCTTTCTTCAAATTTAACAATATCTTTAATTTTTAGATAATCTTTTCCAGATGAATTAATAATCAAGTTTTCTAATTCTTCTTGTTGAATATTTTTATAATTAGAATATTTGATGGAATAAAATACCTCTTCTTTGCCAATTCTAAATTTATTATACCCAAGATTGCCTGTTGTGCTATTTGCAATTTCATCAAACAAAGCGGTTACTGATATATAATTTCTTGCTAAAACTTCTCTGTTAATTACAGCTGATATTTCATACGTTTCATCATTATTAAAGTTATAGTAAGATCTGTCAATATCAATATTGTCAACACGTGGATTACGACTAACTAACTCTTTAAACTGTTTTGCAAGTCCTTTCAATTTATTGAAGTTAAAACCGGCAATTTCTACTATAAATGAAGAAGAAGAATTCCCACCCCCACTATAAAACCCCGGACCGTAACCATAAACCGATACCTCCAGACCGCCTAATCTTACAGCATAAGCAGTGAGATAATTCTTTAAAATATATGGGAAAGCACTTCCAGTCTGTTCTGGGCTAAAGTTTATTCTGATTATTGAATTTTCCTCGTCAAAAACATTAGTAGTAATATTTTCAATATTTTGTTTATATGCTAAAACTTCTTTCTCAAAGTCTTTAGTTAAGTTGTTTATTCGTTCAATGCGATTACCATTTGGAAGTCTTAAGCTTACTATAAGGTAATCAGTGTCTCCGTATGAAAACACTTCACCTTTCTGAATATGATTAAAAAATAAATTAATGCTGCCACCAAGAGCATAATTAAAATATTTTTTTGCAGCGCTAAATAGCTCAGAGTCAAATACAGAATTGTACACCTCTGAAACCACCGGGGTTTCAATTCTTGCAGGCAACAGCCAGACAGGTAAGCCAATAGTTAAAATTAAAAATACAAGACTTGTTTTTTTCCATTTGAATATTTTTTGCAAGATTATTGTGAAAAAAGATTCTAATGGTTTAATTATAGGTTTTAATTTTTCTTGATTTAATCCTTGTTTGTCTTTTTCTTTTGTTCGCTTGAAGTAGCCTTTCACTTTCCCGTTGTGCTTAAACCCAAACTTAGCAAACAGCATAGGAACTATAGTAAAAGAAACCACAAGAGAACTTGATAACGTAATCACAATTGACAAAGCAAATTGTTCAAAGTATAATTTTAACTCACCAGTTAAAAATACAAGTGGAATAAATACCGCAATAGTTGTTAAAGTGGATGCAAATACAGGAAAAAATATATTTTTTGTATGTACGGACAACCGTTTAAGATCTTCGACTGCGACATGCTTATCAAGATAATCGATAACAACAATTGAATTATCAACCATCAATCCAAATCCCAAAATTAAGGAAGCTATGGTCAGGATATTTAATGGCAAATCAAAAAGATAAAAGAAAATAAAAGCCGAAAGAAGCGAAAATATTATAGAAGAAATAACGATTAGCGAATAAATTATCCTCCGAAAAAAAACAGCTAAAACCAATAGAATGATTATCAATGAATATCCCGCATTTTTAAATAATTCATTAATTTCACCCCGGATGTTTAGACTCATATCAATTTCTTTTACAAGATTAAAACCAGGCGGAAAAGTAGCTTTTAGTTCTTCCAATTTTTTATAAACATCATCAGCCACTTTAATTGTGTTTTTACCTTGTTCTTTACTTATCTCAAGAAAAACTGCCTCTCTACCGTTTATTCTGAAAAAACTTTTCTGTTCACTAAAATCATCAGTAACGGTTCCTATATCCTTTAATCTTATTACAGTATTTCCTATTGTTTTTATTGGTTGATTTAATAATACTTCTACGGTATTGATCTCATTGTCTATTTTTACTAACAACTGCGAATCTTTTTTTCTTATTGTACCTGCGGAAACTATTTGTTCAGCATTATTCAAGCCAGCTGAAATATCCTTATTAGTAATAAAAAGTGATTTTGCTTTTTTATAATCAATTGTTATTAATATTTCTCTTTCATTGCCTCCTCTAACAACAACATCCGACACACCATTAATAGATAATAGAGGTGTCTTTAGATAATCACTAGCATATTTTCTTATTTCATTTGCAGATAAGTCCGCTGTAAGCGTATAAGTTAAAAAACCCTGCAAATCACGAAACTCTTTTGGTACATAGGAGGATAACCGGGGCATTGAAACACCATATGGAAGTTCGTCAATTATTGCGCCAAGTTTTTCATTTATTTCTAATCTTGCGAATTCAATATTGGTATTTGGATGAAATTCAAGATCAATATATGTGTTGCCTTCTGAAGATTGTGAAGATATTTTCTTTACACCCTTTACGCTGGCGAGCACGGCTTCGAGCGGTGATGTTAAGTAAGCCTCCACTGCCTCCGGAGAAACTCCATTCCAAGTTGCAGATACTGATAACCTGGGATATTCTGTATGAGGTAAAAGTTCGATGGGTATATTAAAAAAAGATACCATACCAATAATAAATACAGAAAAGAAAACCATTAAAGCAGTTACCGGTCTAGTTAAAAATGTATAAATAATCTTCTTCATTCTATTACTTTATTAACGATATTATATTAAAAAAATAACTCCAGTAATACTTACCGGGGTATTGTAATAATGGAGTTGTGGAATGATAAAATTTTTGTAGTGAAGAGTTGGAAAGTTGAGGATATAGAACAAGATCATTGTTGGAATAGGATAATTGAGTATTCAGAATTGAAGTTAAAAAAATTAAAAAAAAATTGAAATTATATTTCATCATAAAAAACGTTACCTCCTCAATCTTACACAACTCCATCATTCCTTGATAGCTTTTATATTAGAATCATGCGCAAGATTATAATGTCCTTCAACAATTACCTTGTCTCCGGGCAATACACCATCTAATATTTCAATATACTTGTCATTTTGTGAGCCAATTTGTACATAATGCCACTTTGCAAGATTATTCTCTGTAATGAAAACAAGATTTCGTTTATCTCTAATTAACAATGCTTCTTTAGGTATCAAAATCCTATCACTCAAAATTTCAGATTCAATATTGATGGAAGCAAACATACCGGGTTTTATATTTCGGTCTGAATTTGGTATTTCAACGGTAACACGACAAGTTTTGGTTTCAGGATCAATTAAAGGATTTATATAAATTACATGTCCAGAGTATATTTTGCCGGGAATAGCATTTAGTTTAACTTCCGCTTTACTTCCAACATTAATGCTTGTTATTTCATTTTCAAGTATTCCTACTTCAACCTTCAACCTTGATATATCTATTAGCTTAAATATTTTTTCGCCGGCATTGATTCTTGTCCTAGGGACCATCTCAAAATCACCTATTATGCCACTGAAAGGTGCAATAATTTTAGTATAGCTTAGATTTAACCTCGCCCGGTTGATTGAGTTTTGGGCATTGGTCATTCCACTTTTATTTAACAAAACTTCATCTCTCTTTGCACCCGAAAATAACAAAGCTAGGTCAAGTTGATCCTTTTTGTTTAAATATTCTTCCTCATTAATTTTTCTTTCGCTAAACAGCTTTTCTAATGAACTTATTTCTTTTCTAAGAGAATCTGCCAGGTTAATATTAATATTCTGTGATTCTTCTTTTCTGAAAAATCCATATTCAATTTTTGCATTCATCAGATTGACTTCAGCTTCACTGATAGCAATTTTGTAATCTCTGTCATCAAATTTTAATAGAGTATCACCGCTGTTTACCGATTTACCTTCGTAAATATATATTTCATCAATATATCCAGTTATATTTGAAACCATATCAAGTTCGCGGTACGCTTTTATTAAACCATTTGCAGAAATTGACTTAATCAAATCACCTTTAATAACTTCTTTCGTTCTAACATTAAAAACAACTTCATCTAATTTGTTGTAATTAATGTTAGAGTTCAGTTCTTTTTCTTTGTTTTCTTCTACCGGTATTAAAGCATATATTAAAATTATTAGTAATACAAAACCAAATACTAAAAAAATTATTTTTCTAGAGATTTTCATTTTTATCCTTTTAACACAAAATGTGAATAAACTTATTTGCTGATTTTTTCTTAAATGCAATGGAACACGGATCAAACAGATTAAACGGATCAACGTGGATCAGATCAGTTTAAATCCGTTATATCAACAAATCAGTGCCCATTTCTTTAAGTATCTCTTATCAAATATATGTTGCTTCAAAAGCTCTTCTTAGAAAAACGCTCCATATAGGTGTATAGTACAGGAATAATAATCAAAGTTAAAATAGTTGCTGATATTAATCCACCTGCTAATGCAACAGATAAAGAAACACGCAACTGTGTAGCAGCTCCGATACCAATTATCATAGGTATCAATGCAAAGATTACGGTAAAAGAGTTCATTACAATAGGACGGAAACGATCACGTCCTGCCTCTAAAATAGCTTGCTGCAATGGAAGTCCTTCTTTGCGCTTACGCAATATAAACTCAACTTTTACTACCGCATCATTATCAGCAATACCTACAAGAATTATTAATCCCATAACTGAAATTATGTTAATGCTTTCACCTAAAACATATAACAGAAGAACACTGCCTATTAAACCCATTGGTACAGATAAAATAATTACAAATGGGAACAGAAAAGATTCGAACTCGGCAGCAAGCACCATATACATTAGCAACACGGCAATAATTAGTGCAATATACAGCCCGCCGAAAGAATCTTTGATTTCCTGGTTAACACCACTAATATTTATTATTTCCCCGGCATTTTTAGGAAGAGCATTTGTAATCTTCTCAATCTGCGGTATAATTTTATCCACACCAGCATTAGTAAGACGAGCATAAATATATACTGTGCGTGATTGATCTTCACGCCAGATTTCATTATAACTTTCTGTTAATTCGTAGTTGACTAAGTTTTTAATTGGAATTTTTATTTTGTCAACGATTATTTCACTCTTGAGAATTTTGTCTATATCATCTCTCTGAAATTCGAGTGCCTTTAACCTTATCGCAATCTTCTTATCGAAATCTGAAAAAAGGGTCGCTTCATTACCTTTAACTAAATTAACAATCTGATTTGAGGCATCCGTTAAATTAATTCCGTAAGCAAGACACTTTTCTCGATCAATTGTAATCTTATATTCAGGTTCGCCTTTTTCTATTCCCAGACGTAAATCTGCAATTTCTTCGATATTTTGCTCCTGGATTTTCTTTAAGAGTAGGTTTCCTTTTTCAAATGCTTTATCAATATCCTTGTTCTTTATTATTATAGCGATATCATTTTTTGACGGACTAATTATCTGACTGTATGCAGTCTCAATATGTCGGAACGTATGTTTAATACCCTTAGCACTCTCTAATAATGTGCGTACTTTTTCTCTTACAGGATAAAACTCATTATATGAATTGAGTTTTATTATCAGGTTTGTTTTATCAACTGATAACTGTTCTCGATTTAAAAAATCAAATTCATTTACTCTGCCAATATTTGAGACTACAGCCTCAACACCATTTATTTTTAATATCGCATTTTCAATTTCAGCAGTGTTGATCGAATTCCCTTCAAGCGATGTTCCTTTGGGGTAAGTTAATTCAACGATAAACTCTTCTTCCGCAGCTTCAGGAATAAATTCTTTTTTTATATCTATAACAGCAAAAATTGTTAGCAAGATTAACCCAAGCATTAGCATCAAAACTTTTCCCTTGTTATTCAATGACCATAACAACAGTTTATCATACTTTTCAATAACGTGTTCCATAAATATATCAACACGCGAAAAGAAACCCTTGAAAAATATTCTAAATGGCTTTCTTACTTTTTTAAAAATAAGAATCACTATAAAGAAAAATGATTTGAAAATGAATACAAACGGAAATTTAATCCAGAAAATCATTTTAGGAAAAATCCTTTTTCCCTCCGGCAATTTAAAGTAAAGGTATTTATCTTCAACCATCGTCCATCTTCCATCAAACATTCTAATGTTTTCCCTGGAAGCAAGCATTGGAATTAAGGTTAGGGCAGTAATAATTGAAGAAGCTAAAGAAAAAACCACAGCATAAGATTGATCTTTAAATAACTCGCCTGTAATTCCTTTCATAAAAATAAGTGGAAGAAATACTGCGACCGTAGTTAAGGTAGAAGCTATAACAGGCATTGCAACTTCATTAGAACCGCGCAAGGCGGATTCTCTTACAGTCAAACCTTTTTCCCGGTACCTTGCAATATTCTCAATCACGATAATTGAGTTGTCTAATAACATTCCTATACCAACGGCAATACCGCCAAGTGACACAATATTAAAGCTGATATTAAATAAATACATTAATAAGATTGTAAGAAAAAGTGAGGCAGGAATTGTGATACCGATTATTAAAATATGCCTGATGCTTGCAAGAAAAAAGAACAGAACTAAAAATGCAAGAATACCGCCGTAATAAATTTCCTGTTTAACATTTTGTATAGCATTTACAATAAACTTTGAATAATCGGAAACGATCTGAATATTGTATTCAGGATATTCTTTTCGCATAATAGAAACAGCTTCTTTAACTCTATCGGCAATATCAACAGTATTTGATTCTGGTTCTTTATTTATTAAAATTCCCACCGTCTCTGAACCATTATATCTTGTTAGACCTTCCCTGTCTTTAAAACCCTCTTTTAATTTAGCAACATCATTAAGTAAGATTACACTGCCATCTGAATTTCTTTTAATTATTGTTTTGCCAATTTCATCAGTATTGCGAAACTCTCCGATTGCACGTAAAGAGTAACGGAATAATCCTTTCATAATAGAACCTGCAGGAAGATTAACATTTGCGGCTTTAAGTGCGGCAGCAATATCTGAAAACGTTAAATTATATGCGGATAATTTTTGTAAATCAACTTCAACTAAAATTTCTCTCTCAAGACCGCCTGTTATTACAGCTTGAGCAACACCATCAATCTGCTCCAATCTTCTTTTAAAAATTACACGTGCTGCTTCTTTTAGGTCGATTAATCTTTTTATATCGTTTTCAGATGAGGACTGATTTACAAACTGATTTTTCTCCTTTTCGTTATATGACAATATAAGTGTCATAATAGGAGTTGCAGAAGGATCTACTCTAATAATAGTTGGTCTTCCAGCTTCCCTCGGCAGTATAAATCTGGCATTATCAAGTTTTTCCCTGAGTGAGAGCAAGGCAAAATTCATATCAGTTCCCCAGATAAAGTTTATCGAAATAACAGAAATACCTTCTTTGGAAACCGAGGCAATATTTTTTACTCCAGTTACAGTCCTTGAAGCAGATTCTAAAGGCTCTGTCACTAACTTTTCAATTTCTTCCGGGGATGCATTTGGGTAAGTAGTCTGAACTAAAAGATGAGGAATATTAATGTTTGGAAGCAAATCAACACCAATCCTGCTGAAAGCATAAATGCCTATTAGCGCAGCAGCAATATAAAACATTGCAGCTGTTACAGGGCGCTTAATTGATGTTGAGGGTAAAAACATTAACTCAATTTTAATTTCATTTAAATATTTTATTATTAAAAATAGTAATATTATCTATATATTTATCATTATAGTAAAATCATAGTGTAATAATATAGCTATTCTTTAATAATGAGAAAAAGATAGAAAAATAACGTTAAACTTATTTGTTTTCTGACAATATAGAACCATAACATTTATACTAACGTAATAACTGCGACACTTATTATTTTCAGAATAAATTAAATTATTTTCTGATTTCAATTATGCACCCAATAGGAACATTCAGATATAATTCTCTAATCTCATTGTTAGTTACAGCTATACATCCGTTAGTCCAGTCTTTAAGTAAGTGTAGCTTGCCAATTATTCCGTAGCCATTTTTTATTCCATGAATTTTTATGTCACCACCTGGATTTTTTCCTAATTTAAGTGCTCCGGCAATGTCATTTTCGTTAGGGTATGAAATCCCAAGATTTAAGAAGCAAACACTTTCTGGGTTTTTACTATTAATTTCATATATACCTTCGGGAGTTCTTCCATCTCCCTCAAACTTTTTGTCTCTTATAGGATTGAAACCAAGTGAAATATGGTATGTTTTAAGTAAATCATCTTGCGAATAAATATGCATCAATCGTCTAGACTTTTCAACTATGATTTTATCTATATACCTATTCGTAGGGAGAGGATCAGCAACCCATTGAAGATATAATGATGCAGTTAGTATTGTTCCAACAATTACTAGTAAAATATTTTTAAGAATTACTTTCATCCTAAAAAATAATCTTCCTCATCCATTCGAAAACAAGGTCTCTAAGTACTCTTGGTTTTATGCTGATGAAAACTTCACACATAGATAATTATGGCAATGAATTAGTCTAATCTAAAATCTTACTCTCCAATTCCCGGAATTTATAGAATAACAGAGACGGATTTGGTGTAAGTGTATCAGAAATATTTTTTTTATCAGTGCTGCAGATAATAAAACCATCATCAAAAAATAGTACTGGCAGTCTTGAGGAGTACCCCTCATAATTTTTTGGTAATGTTACTTTAAATGGTAAATCTCTTCTTATAATATTCCCTTTATTATCAATCACAGTGACTTTTCTGAGTCTGACTAAGAAAATCACATTTTTTATTTTTTCAAGTGATCTAACCGAATCAAAGTCACCGTCTTTTATGTGTTCAATTATGTACTGAATTTGATCTTTGCTCGAAAGAATATTTTCAACACTGTATAATGACCCAATAGAAGCAAAAACGGAACTAGTTTTCTTACCTGGCTGTATTTCGTAAACATTACCATCAAACAGAGAGGTAAACAAAATACTGTTTGAATAAGTCATTAGTCCGCCACCTCCAAATAAAACTCCTTCAAGTTTTCCATAGCCAGCTTCAAATCTCTCACAGTTTTTGATTTTACTAACAATAAGTTGTTCGCCATCAGGTCCTTCTGATGCATATGGATTACCGCAATAACAGTACAAATCATTATTAACTAAAAGAATCTTGTCAGGCTCAAAATACCACCCCATTTTAGGAAAATTTATTTCATTTATGAAAGTTCCATCAAGCTTATAAAATAATAATTTACCAGCTTCGGAAAATACTGCTAATTTATTATTCTCATAAGCTATACAGTTAGGGACGATATACTCGCCTTCACCTCTACCTCTAGTCCCAATTTTATTTAAGAATTTCCCATTTAAATCAAAAACATAGATACTCTTTGAAATATTATTATCTAATACAATGATTTTTTGTTCTAAAGGTAAGTAAATAATACTCTCTATTTTTCCAATCAAAGATTCATTAGTTGTCTCAAGTTGAGTAACTTTAGCTAAATCAAAAAGTTCAAAAAAATTATTGGCTTCATCAATGGCGGTTATAACATCTGGTTTAATCACCAATTGGTTTCGCAATAATTTTTCATTAAAAATATTTTCATTCTTTTCCTCTTTTTTGCAACCAACTAAGACTACTATAAAAAACGCTAAAAAGGCACTAATAATCTTTTTAAGCATAACATTTCCTTCAAATAGTTAGGTAAATAAGTAGTGGGATTACTTCTCTTATTATTTATATTATTGATTTAATATTACTACATACAGCCTCTGGGACGACAATAAGGTCCATTAGGTTTACAGATAACTTCAGAACCTATATTGTCATCTGGTGTTACGCATTCTTGGGCAAAGGGAGTGCCACTGTTATCTTCGTAGCCATAAGTGACATCAAATAAATTCACTTCCATTCCCAGAAACGATATGCCTTTATTATTACTTGACGAATCTATTAAAGTGATTTTTATATTTAACAATATCAGCATCAGAAAAAGACTAAACATAAACATTTTTTTAGCCTTAATAATTTTCGGACCAATAAATTTGACCATAATTAACTCTCTTTCTAATTAAGTTATAGAAGTAATCCCAATTGTAGTATTTATAAAATATCCAAAATTTCTTTTATTTACTTTAATAGAATTATTCAAAAATATTTTTATTAAAAAATTCAGAGGCAGCTTTAAAAAAAGTCGGGTTTAAATCGTCTATGCTTGGATTAATAAAAAAAGAATTTATAATTCTACCTTCTTCATTGATAATAAGTATAGTTGGTAATGCTGATAAAGAAAGTTGTTTGATAAACTCTTTATTTTTATCCCACAACAATGGAAATTTAACATTATTTATACGGGCAAATCTTCTTAAATACTCTATGCTGTTCGAATAGGCTATCCCGAGAATTTGGGTTGTTTCATTAGATTTTGATAACAGATCATTACATCCATACATCAAGCTATCCAAACAAGAATTACAAGTGATTTCTGAGTGAACCAAGATTATTGTTTTTTTATTTGAAATAAAATTTTTTAGGGAAATTATTTCATTATTTAAATTAGTTAAATTTATTTCCGGTAACTTTTTACCATTTGTTTTATAAGAATCATAGAGGGCTATTTCTAGAGGTTCTAGTTTTATTAAGGAGTTATGTTCATTTTTTGTTAATAGAGTTGTTCTCAACCTAACTAGGTTAAATATCAAAAAGATATTTAATGCAACCAACAATCCTATTATAATTTTTAGTTTAATATTCATAAAACATTCTTTAAATATTTAATACTATTCATCTAATAATTTTTTCATTGATAATTTAATTTGCTCTACGGCATAAGAAGGCACTTTTGTTTTCATTAGTAAAATCTCGGTTGCAATTTTTTTGGCTTCAGGAATTCTCCCATATTTTTTATGTAAATTTGCCAATAGATATTTTGGATAATAAGAATTTGGTTTTATTAAAGAGGCCTTGGTAAAAGATGCCTTTGATAGTTCATAATCATTTAGAGCATCAAAACTAATTCCAAGTGCTATATAGACATTAGGTTCAGGATTTAATTTTTTACACTCATTCAAGATATCAATTGCTTTTCTATGGGATCCAAAATGAGTAAGTGTGCCACCATAGTTCATAAGGAAAGGTCCTGAATATTTTTTATCTGGATACAATTCTTCGTAAATCGAAATAGCCTCTTTGTACAGTTTATTTTTAGAATACATTACTGCAGTCTTCCATCGAAATTCCGAATTATATTTATTAATTTGACTAGAAATAAAAAGTGTGAGAATAACTAAAATGATCGCGTATAAAAAGAGGGGAATACTGATTTTTCGGGAATAACTATGTAGATTATAAAAATTGTCTGAGATTGTGCTATAACCACCACTTATTATTGCACTCAAAAAGATGAAATGCAATAAATTAGGTAATATTTGGAGTGAGTACGAGAAGAAAGAAGAGCATAAAAGTGCAACAATTGAGGCTTGTGAACTAATGATCAAGGGAGTATGTTTTTTTTGTTTGGGAATTTTTAAAAGATTCATCAATAAAAATATTAACAAAATTAGACCGACCAATCCAAATTCCACTGTGTTTTCAATGAAGTCATTATGACATTCTTTAATATTATCAGCAACTGTTATTTCAAAATCACTAACATCATTATTTCCAAAATAATCAGCTTGATAATTATTGTATTCAGTAGAAAATTTGTCAAAACCCATTCCAAAGAATGGATGATCCAAAATCATATTAAAAGAAATTTTATAAATTAATAGTCTTCCGAATGCAGAAGCAGGACGTATACTATAAAGTAATAAAAACAGAAAAATTAAAAGTCCAGAAATTGTTAAAAGTGTAACAATTTTTTTCCAATTTCTATTTAATAAAAGACTAAATTTTTCTATTAATTTATATTTGACTACAAGAACAAAAGATATCCCTGCTAAGGCCGCTATCCAACTTCCCCTTGTCTGTGTTAAGGGTAAAACAGAGAGTATAGTTAAAAAAATTAAAATAGAATATTTCTTCAAAGCCTTATTGGCAATATGATTTTCTAAATTCAGTTGTGATATTCCAAAAGCAAAAGGTAAAATTGTCACCAAATATCCAGCGTAAGGAGCATGATTTTCAAATGATCCTTTGGGATAAAACTGAATACTGCTCTCACCAAATTCAAATAGTTTATAAGTTTGGAACAAACCAATTAAACCTTCGAAAAATCCTGATGTAAGGAAAGAAAATATGAGTAAAATTGAAATGATATTGGGTGTTTCAGAATTTTGATTAGAAAATATTTGCTTAAATAAAAAATATATTATTATTAATAATATATAGGAAATAATCCTATCGTTATAGATAGGAATCCCTTCAGTAAATAGTAGTCTAGTAAAAGAATACAATAAAAGGAATAATAGAATGATATCAATTTTATTTACTAAAAAATTAAAGCTGACTTTTTTATTTAAAATAAAATAGATCATTAATAGTATAATTATTAAAATACTTACTGTATAGAAATAGTAAGTTTTGCCTGTATAAAATCCATTTACGAGCTCTGGAGATACAATAAAAACTGTACCGAATAATAAGCAGATAGCAAGAGTTAGTAGTACCTTAACTATTTTAATAAACATAATTCTTACGTTTTATAAAAAACAAAACAAAAGATACCGTAAAGAAGAATAAATTTCTTACTACCATAATGAAGTCGAATTGACTTTTTATTAGATTACCAAAGCATCCACAATCGATATCAAAGATTGCAATTGTGCCGTATACAGAAAACAATAAAAAACTACCAAATAGTATTATAGTAGCAACAAGAGTTTCTTTAACTTTTATTTTTAGCATAAGCATTAAACCCATAGACATTTCGATTACAGGCATTGTCGTGGCAATAAGTATAATAATATTTTCACCAAAAAAACCAAGTGTAGTATTTAATGTTTTGAGAAAGTTATTCGGGTCGATTATTTTACTAATACCACTAAAGAGTAAAACCAAAGCAATAAAATAGTAAGCTAAAGAAAATAACTTTGGAACAATGTTTTCTTTAGTTAAAAGAGACTTTTGGTTAAAAGTATTATCTCTTATCAAACTTTTAACTTCCCTTTTACAATTAGAAAATAAAAACAAAACTGTTACATTTTTGTTTTTATTTTAAGGATAGTTACCAGTAAAGTAAATAGAGGAAACCGCCATCTTTATTAAATGATGGTTTTCGCAAGTGTCCCCCCGTTATTATTTTTTGTTTTATCGCAATTAGCAGTAACCTTTTGTAACTGTATTGTTATATGTTCTTTATGCAAAATCGCAAAAGCAGATAGTTCAGTTGTGTTTTTTAATTTTATTTTTTTTATCAGATGGGCTTTATGTGATTCTACGGTGTGGTGAGAAATGAAAAGTTTAGAGGCAATTTTATAATTTTTGTTGCATTCCGAAATGAGTAATAAAATTTCAAGTTCTCGTTTTGTAAAGTCTTTATTATCATTTTTCATTTTACCTCCAAGTTTTCAATGTGAAAATAATTTTACTTTTAACTGATTGCTAAAGTAATTTAATCAATAATTATTGCTCTATCTTTTTTTATAGGATTTGTAATATTTAATTGAGACATCTGAAAAATTAAGTTATTTACTAAACAAGAATCAAAAATGATTTTTTTTTAGAAAATTAATTAGCCAGTTAATTTATTTTATCGATTGTTTTTGTTCTTTGACATATTGAAAACCAAAGTAAAAAGCCTTTTAACATTTCTTTATCATTTTAACCTGCCTGACCGCTAGGCAGGGTTACGGCTGTTATCAACTTTCTAATGTTGTAAAGCAGAGCAGTCATTATAAACTCAAATCTGTTTCGCTTTAAGTCGTAATAACTGCACCGTTGATAATTAAGAACTCGCTTCATATAAGCAAATGGTCTTTCAACTTTGTTCCTAACTACTGAAAGTAATTGGTTGAATCTGATCTCTGCTTTGCTCAATGGTTTGTTCCTATAACCCTTTGATAAGATACCGTCAAAAATATTTTTTGCTTCAAGTTTCTTCCTTCTGGTTTTATTTGCGTAACCTTTGTCGGCAAATACCGCTTGTTCTGAATAATCAACTAATTGTTCGAACTGATTTGAGTCGTGAATACTTGCCTTTGTAAACTCTACAGATTTGATGACTTCACTGTCTTCATCTATTGCAATATGACCTTTATAGCCATAGTAGGTTTTACCTCGTTTTTTTGTGAAGTCTGCATCTTTATCTCTTTTGCTTGTTGATGTAGCTTGTGCTTGTTTTATTGTTGCATCAACTATAGTTCCTTTGCCAACAATCAGATTTAGGCTCTTTAGTTGTTTGTTGAACTCATAAAAGAGTTTCTTATCCAAACCCAGACGGGCAAACATTTCACGATAACGGCATATGGTTGTTTCATCGGGTATTGAATCTTGACTGTTCAGATCAAGAAATATTTGAAAACTTCTTCTGTCAGCAATTTCTTCCTCCAGTCTTGGATCAGACAGAGCATAGATACTTTGAAGGATAAAACATTTTACTATAACCAATAAATCTATTGTGCTTCTGCCTGCCGGCGAGTTATTTTCTTTTTGTTTTGATATTTCTTGTTCGATTGGTCTTAAGAGTATTTTCCAATCAATTGTCGATTTTATTATTTCTAATGCTTGTTTGCTTTGTGTTTTTATATGTTTACTGAAATTTTCATTTGCTGAGGATGTAAATAAATCTACGTTATTGATTTTGTTGCTTCGCATTTTATTCTCTTATCTTTTTGAAGCAATTTTATTTAAACTTTTAATCATTGTCAATTAATTTTTCAGAGGTTTCAAGATAGTAAATCGATTTAAATTTCAAAACAATCCAAATGTATAATAAATCCAAAACATGCACTAATCCTAATTGGACATTGCTGATATAAAAAGGTAGAACTGAAATACAAGTCTCTACTTTCTAAATATTTATTTTTTTCTAATACTTTTAGTCTAGCTGGTATTAGCCAATGTGTCTTTGATACCTAGTCTTTAATAGCATTGGTAGCGTCTAATCTTCACATCAATTTGTAAAACTTAATCTTGAAAAATCCGAGATAAAACCGCAACTTCTTATCGGTCTTCCACTTCTGGATGATAGATAAGTTATCTGCTTAACGACCAAATCTCTTATTTCGGGTTCAACATTCATCTTTTTTTAATTTTAAGTCATCTTCAACATAAAATCAAAAAATGTTTATTTACCCTTGTCCCAAGATCTTTTGATGACTTCTTGTAATTATCCTATGTTCGAGTAGACATTTCACCTATAGCTTAATAATTCATAATTAGATACATCAAGAATCAAAAATCGCTTTTTTTGACTAGTTACAGATTACTCAGAATAAATTGAATCGAATAATGAAATTAATTTATTAAAAAAAACAGAAGAAATTTCTGGCTTTCCATTGATCGCTTTATGAAAATTTTGAATATTACCGTGTTTATCTATCACTAAAGTTACCGGATTATCTAGATTAAAATCTATGTGCATTTCTTTTGAAATTTTACCAATTTCAGTTATCTGAAATTTTGCACCAAGATTTATTAAATTCTGAGCTGGTCCTTCATATAAAACTTTTAAATATTTGTTAAATTTATTCGATAATATATTTAGATATTTTATCTCATTAATTAAACAAGAGCCACAAACATCTGTTGTTATCAATGTTAGAACTATTATTTTTTTATTCTCGTTTGGCACAAATTTATTAAATGTAAAACTGTTAACAATCCCATTTACATTTAAATTGTTTTCAGATCGATTATTAATCCAATTTTGCTTTAGAAAATTTTTATAGAGCAAGATAAGATTTAAAATTAAAAGTGAAAAAATTATAAAGTAAAGTATATTATTTTTTTTAGTCATTTCATCACTTTAAAGAATAAATCAAAATAGGTTCATTTTCATCTTCTTGAGCTCCATACAGAGTAGATTCCTCTTTATTAACTGCTATTAAATATATTTCTTCTTTTGTATTATAAGTTCTCAATAAATTTCCATCTAGATCAAAAACTATTATAGTATTCCCAAAAGAAGCTCTATCCTTGTATTCATTCAGGCTGCGACCAGAATAAAGAGCATAGATTTTATCTTTAGTCAAACATATGTCTAAAAACCCAACATTCGTCTTCTTATCGTTTAACGACATAACTGGATGTTCCCCAACACCAACTGTTTCATAAATAGGTAAAAACTTTGAGCCATAATAAAACCGTTTTAATAAAGTACCATCCGCTTGATAAATCTCAATAGAGTTAGTAAAAAGTGGAGCCACAATGATTTTTGAGCAATCAAAAGATTTTCTTACTTTTGATTGATACGCAACTAAATGCACGGGTATTGGTGTATTTTCTTTTTTACCAGGTGGAATTTCCCCTATTTCCTTAATTAAATGTCCACTACTATCATAACACCCTAAAAAGTTAGAAGTTAAAGCAAAACCTGGACTAATAATTTTATTTTCATCAAGTATAACAGGACTATAAGGCATGCCCTCTTTTAAAGTAATAAATTCGCCTGTTGAATCTCCATAAATAGAGAATTTTGTTAATCTATATTGAATTAAATCATAGATCCAAAAAAAAGTTTTACTTGATGGTTCAAAATCTATTTTTTTTGGACTAACTATTTCATTTGGCCCTTGACCTTGTTCCCCAAAATTATACAAGGGTTTTCCCTCAGAATTAAAAACTTGAATAAACTTATTATTAGAAATTGGTTTTTTGTCAATAATTATTATTAGTGAATCAAAAACAGCTATGTCATAAGCAAAACCCAAAGAACTGCCAAATTTCCCCATTTTTTGAAGTTGACTTTCAGTTTTATTAGACTCATTACTTGATATTTTGTAAAAGTAAATAAATACTGAAACAAAAATTAAAAATAGAACAATTATTGTGAGTTTTATAATATTATTTTTGCTCGTATTCATTTTGTTTAATTATTTCTGTTTAGTTAAACATTTCAATTACTTTAAATTCTGAAATATTAAAAATAACGAGCATTATTATAATGAAATTATAATTTAATGCCCGCTAATTATTTGAAATCTAACAAATAAAATGCACAATCAACAAGGTCCTTCTTTCTTGTAATAAGCATTTTCTCTTACATAACTGCCTATTACACATGTTGCAAATTGTTGAGAACAGCAGGTTCCAGTAGTAGTCTCAGCATAGGCATTTTCAAAAAGACTTATCTTTACACCTAATATTGATATATCTTCATTTCCTGTTTTTCCATCAGATATAAAAAATTTTATATTGAAGAAAAAAAGAAATGCAAACATTACAATCCCAAGCACTCTAGAAGACTTCTTGAGATTAGACTTTGCTTGAATGGACATAGTACCTCCATTATATTATTTGATTGAGTTAATTAATCCAGTATCTACTGGAAACTTCATTAAGTTATCTATTTGAGATTATTATTCTCAAAAAGAATATTATCTAACACGCACCCCCTTTAGACCTAAGATTGATAGATCTTCATTTCCTGTTTTTCCATCAGATATAAAAAACTTTATATTGAAGAAAAAAAGAAATGCAATCATTACAATCCCAAGAACTCTAGAAGACTTCTTGAGATTAGACTTCGCTTGAATGCAAATAGTACCTCCGTTATGTTAGTTACTATACTAATAATCTATTAACAAGGTCCCTGAGATTTGTAATAAGCGTTTTCTCTTACATAACTACCTATTACACATGTTGCGAAATTTTGGGGACAGCAGGTTCCTGTAGCAGTCTCAGCATAGGCATTTTCAAAAAGACTTATCTTTACACCTAATATTGATAGATCTTCATTTCCTGTTTTTCCATCAGATATAAAAAATTTTATATTGAAGAAAAAAAGAAATGCAAACATTACAATCCCAAGAACTCTAGAAGACTTCTTGAGATTAGACTTCGCTTGAATGGACATAGTACCTCCATTATATTATTTGATTGAGTTAATTAATCCAGCATCTGCTGGTAATTTCATTAAGTTATCTATTTGAGATTTATTATCCTCAAAAAGAATATTATCTAACACGCACCCCCTAGCTGCCTCAGCATAGGAAGTTTCAAAAAGACTTATCTTCACACCTAAGATTGATAAATCTTCGCTTCGTATTTTCCTTCAGATATAAATAATTTTATATCAAAGAAAAAAAATTCAAACATTATAGCCCAAGAACTCTAGAAGATTTCTTGAGATTAGACTTCGCTTGAATGGACATAGTGCTTCCATTATATTATTTTATTCACACTATACTAATAATCTATTAACATGGTCCCTGAGGTTTGTAATAAGCCTCTTCTCTTACATAACTGCCTATTACACAAGTAAAAAAAATATGTCCACAGCAGGTTCCTGTAGCAGTCTCAGCATATGCAGTCTCAAAAAGACTAATTTTTACACCTAATATTGATATATCTTCATCCCCTGTTTTTCCATCAGATATAAAAAACTTAATATTGAAGAAAAAAAGAAATGCAAACATTACAATCCCAAGAACTCTAGAAGACTTCTTGAGATTAGACTTCGCTTGAATGGACATAGTACCTCCGTTTGCTATTAACATTACAAATATTTAAAATAATATTCTGGGGCAACAAAATTACCGATAACACAGATAGCGTATGTTTGCCGAACACAAGCCCCTTGAGCAGTCTCAGCATATGCAGTCTCAAAAAGACTAATTTTTATACCTAAGATTGATAGATCTTCATTTCCTGTTTTTCCGTCAGAAATAAAGAATTTTATATTGAAGAAAAAAAGAAATGCAAACATTACAATCCCAAAAATTCTTGATGACTTCTTGAGATTGGATTTTACTTGGATGGACATAGTACCTCCATTATATTATTTGATTGAGTTAATTAATCCAGCATCTGCTGTTTTCCCATCAAGTGTTTTATTTCACTTTTCATTTGTAAAATGGCAGATGAAGCTATTTTTGGTTTAGAAACAATAATTTCGTTCGCTAAATCATTAAATCTGTTAATATCTCCAGAATCATAATATAGTTTTGCAAGTAAGTACTTAGGGAAAAACTGATTCGGAACCATATTACTGGCAGTTAGATAACATTCTTTAGCTTTTATTAGATCACCAATAGTAGAATAACTATTACCTAATGACAGGTACAAATTTGGGTCTGTATTTAGTTCAGCACCTTTCTCAAGGATTTGGATGGCTTTTTTATGCTCTCCTGCTAAAGAAAGTGTTCCACCAAAATTTAATAAAAAATTTCCGTTGTTACTTAAGTGAGTATATTCCTGTTTGTAAATGGGAATTGCGGAGGAGTAACTTTGTGAGAGAGATAGTAGTTTTGCAATTTGCCATTGTTGCAACGAATTATAATTTCTTATTTCCCTATTAGCAAAAAATACTATAAGTATAAAAATCAAAATAGAGGAAAATGCAGTAATTAAATTTTTAGTTCGGATAAATTGGAAAGTAAAAATATTGTAATAATTACTAAAAGAACTTAGTATAGCTAGTAAAAATATGAAGTTTATAAAAGATGGTAGTATTTGTATAGGATATGAGAATAATCCGCCAATCATAATAGAAAAAATGCAAGCTTTTGAACTTACAAAAAAAATATTTTTATAATTATCATATTGTGATTTCGAGATTAGAACAAATCTTAGTAATGCTAAAAAGATTAATAAGCCACAAAAGCCTAATTCGACAGCAATCTCAATATATTCATTATGTGCCTGTTTTACATTTCCTGCAACATATTTTTCAAAATCGGTTCGTTCTTTTTTAGCAAAATATTGTGCCTGATAATTATTATAATTGTTACCAAATGAGTCATAACCTATCCCGAACAAAGGATAATCAGCAATCATATTTGCTGAAACTTTCCAAATTAATAATCTCCCAAATGCAGAAGCAGGACGAATGTAATAAAGAGAAGTAAATAAGAGTATTACTGCAGCACCTAAGCAAATTAATGCAGAAACTTTTTTCCATCTTTTGTTAAAAAGAAGTTTCAGCTTTTCTATAAAATTATATTTTACAATTAATACAAAAACTACTCCACCAAGCGAAGCAACCCAGGCGCCTCTTGTTTCAGTAGAAGGTAAAACAAGTACTAATACAAGAAACGTTAATAGCGCATATTTTTTAAGCAGTTTGTCAATTGTTTTATTTCCATTATATAATTGCGCAATACCAAAGGCAAAAGGCAATACAGATTCGATAAAACCAGCATACGGCGCTGGGTTACCAAACGAACCGACGGCTATAAATTCATTAGAATGGGAAAAACCAAATATTTCATAAGTTTGCAATAAACCTATAAACCCCTGCAGCAAGCCTGCCGTTAAAAAGGAGAAGAGAAGAAAATATATTGTATAGCCTAGATTTTCTTTACTGTGTTTAAAAAATATTTGCTTGAAAATAAAATAGAGTATAATTAAAAAAACAGAAGTTACTATTCGTGCATTATATAATGGAATCTGTTCAGTAAATAACAATCTGATAAATGAATAACCATAAAAAATCAATAACGCAAGATCTAAATTATTTAAGGAGAATTTAATCACTGACTTATTGGTTATTAAATAAGCACCTGATGAAATGATTATAGCAACAAATACTAAATAAAAATAAAAAGTTTTAGCTGTAAAAGTACCATCAGCTAAATCAGAAGAAACCATAAAAGCAGTTGCAAATACTGAACACAAAAAGGCAACAAACAATATTTTAGTAGTTCGTTCAAACATTTTTATTTATCATTTACTAATATTTTCTCAATTAATTCGTCACCATACCTGTCAAACCCTATGTCATGTCCAGCATAAGGAATTTCATCATAATCGACTTCAAAGCCAGTGTCTTTTATTAATTGCACCCATCTTCTTGTATCGTCAGAAGGTTGTTTTTTATCATCAAGTCCCTGCCGAATAATAAACTTTAATGCAGGAAATTTTATTTTAATTTCTTTAAGCAGCGTTTTAAGAGAATCGGATTTAATACTAATAGCTCCACCAATAAAACCAATATTTTTTACATCAATATTAATATCTTTTAACAGTCTTAACGTGAGTTCAGCGCCAGAACTATAAGCAAAAATAGAAACATTCGCAGTATCAATATTGTAATACTCTTTGAGTGTTGATAATATATTTGGGAATTCTTCAGTAGCATTACCTAGAAAATTCTTTAATCCTTGACCATGTGATGAGACAACCACAACATCATTTCTTTCAACTCGTTCTAACCATTTAATCATTTGGGAATGGCTGCAAAAATCCCTACTTCTTAAAAAATTGCTTTTAAGCTGTTTTTTTGTCAAAGTATCATACATAACCACATTTATTGGTCGTATTGTGTAGATAAGAGGATATGATTTATTACTATTTCCGCGATTTCCTAAACTTGATGGTAAATATGTTCTAAATACTTGGACGCTATTATCAAATTTTGATTTATATCCAAAAACTCGCGGGCCCGTAATTGATAGATTAGAATTATTAAATGATACACTTTCAAATAGATCCAAAAGTGCGTGCGCTTTTGTTCTAGTGGATACGTTAAATTCTCGTTTTTCTGATATATTGTTCACTAAAAACATATCAACTATGGCATTTTTTCGAGCAGTGAATATCGGATTATCATAACAAATTGTTCTAGCAAGATTTACAGCCAGCTTATTTGCAACACTTTCAAAAAAAATCGGAATATCTTCCTGGTAAACTATTTTATTATTTTCAGTTAGGACACTGATTTCTAATATGGCAGCCCCTTTAAATCCAGTTGGTAAAGTTATAGCTGAAGGTAAATCATTACCCCTGAATGAAACTTTATAAAACTCTTTTGGGCTATTTTCAATAGTTTTCCAAATTAAATTGTAACTGTATTGATTATAAAGTTTTCTTCTTGGATCTGGTTTTACTAATATTTCAGTTGACGTATCTGGTAAAATGCAGGCATCCAGAATGTCTGAGTAAATCTCGCTAAAAAATTTATTATCGAATTCATCTTGAGTTATAAAGTTATAATATAAACTCCAGCCCCCAAAAGACTGATCAACTTTAAACAATAAAACATTATTTCCTTTTTTCAATTTTAGTGGGACAATATCACTATTAGGGTACATTGACCTGCCTTCATGATGACTATAAACGGAATCACCATTTAACCACAAAACAAATCCATCATCAGAACCAATAGACAAAAATTTAATTTCATCCTTAGGATTTTCAATAACCTCAGCTAAATAAACTATCTTGTTATTAATTTCTTTAGGTGCCCTTGTATTAATTAATGTATCCTGCTTACTATCAAGAGAAAGGTTTATAAAAAATTTGTTGAAATCAAAAAAAGGTTCATTTTTGTCAACAAGGTGCCAATTTATTCCTGTTTGTTCTATTAAAGCATTCAAATCTTTATTAATTAAGTTTTCACTTTTTATAGTATTGATAGAAAAGAAGTTTTTATAAAATCCTAAACACCCGGCATCATGTGATGTTTTTAAATCTACTCTGTTAGTTAATGGCTCAGAAATAAAAATCACCCTTTTTGGTTTTTCAGCAGTACAACTAATAGAAGTTATTAATATAAAGAGTAATAAAATATTTTTATAGTTAGCTCTCAAAATTTAGATGCCCTTTATAATATTTGAAGTTAAGAAAAGTTATAACAAACAATATCATATTTCTAAATATCATCCAAACCCCAAACTCGTTTTTTATAACTGTTCCAAAACAGCCGCAATCAACATCATAACCTGCAATTGTGCCGTAAATAGAAAACAAGAAAAAAACAGCAAATAATATTAATGTAGCAATAAGTGTTTCTTTAGTTTTTATTTTTCCCATAGGGACAGGTAGAATTAGCATCAAACCCAAAGCAATTTCAAGTACCGGTAAGACAGTGGCAATAAGGATTAAAATATTTTCGCCAAGGAAAGTAAGTGTAGCGTTTAAGGTGTTAAGAAGATTTTCAGGATTTAAGATTTTGCTAATGCCGCTTACCAATAAAACAACAGCTATAAAGTAAAAAGATATTACATACAGATTTTGCTTTAGTTTTTCTTTTGTTAAAGTATAGCTTCCTGTAATTGTAAAATCTGTTTTCAATAGAACGACCTACCTGATATTAGTTTTTGTTATTAAGTTAAAATCAAACAGAGAGCCTGCAAACAAAATAAACAGCAGCAACATTTTCTTTGACCTGAACGTAAAAAAATAAATAGACTACTGTCAATAGAGGAAACCGCCATTTTTGTCTGCTATAAGCAAGTTTATAAAATTATGGTTTGTGTTATTAATAACAGACGCCCAAATAATTCTGAATTAATAATCTTATTGGAATTCATTAATTATTTTTTCTATTTCTTCGGTATTAATAGCTCCAGAAATCATTTTATTATTTATAATTAAAGTTGGTGTGCCATTTACCTTAAACTCCTTTGCAAGTCTGACGTTATTTGCAATTACATCCGCAGTTTCTTCTTCATCTACACATTTTTGAAATTTTCCCAACTCTTTAATTCCAATTAGCCTGGCAACTTCAGTGTAGTTAATACTATTCAATTTATACTGGTTTGCCATAAGTTCTTTATGATACTTTTCAAAACTACCTTGTAATCCTGCACACTCAGCAGCAATTGCAGTTCTATACGCTAAAGGATGAATGTTTAATGGAAAGTGATAACGAATGATTTTGATTTTGTCACCGTACTTTGATTGTATAGTATCTAATGTAGCATCTAATACACTGCAATAAGGACATTCATAATCAAAAAATTCGACTATATAAACTTTATGTTTATTATTTTCATCTTTCCATTCTTCTTCAGGAATTAATTCCTTCCAATTATTTACAACACTCCAGTTAAGTTTTGTATCAGTACCACTAAATTCTTTTCGTAATAATAAAATAATTACTATTAAAGCACAGATAACAAGGATGCCACTAAAAATATTTTCAATTTTTATTTTCATTTGATATTACTAATTATATTATAATCAGATATTGAAATATCTAAATAATTATTTTTGTTCTACTTTATATCTTACAATTGATTGGATACCCCAATCATCAGTTCTTATTCCATAAGCGTAATTTTTATTGATTATTTTGATTACTGTTTTATTCGGCACTAGAACTGTATCAATCAATTTTCCTTGTTTATTAAAAACATAATATTTGTAACTTTTATAATCTTTTTGATTTACAGCCACCCATATATTACCTTTTTCATCAATTGTAAAATCTACAAAGATTGGCAAGTATTCTGGCAAAGGCGTCTTTGATCTTTTTAAATCTTCAAGAGTTAAGTTTGGATATTTTTTTAACTCTCTTTGCCATAACTTATCTGTAATAAAATTTTTATTAATTTTATAACCTATTTCATTTTTCTTTTTACCATTCATATCAACTGATGTTATCTTAAAATCATCAGTTTCTGCATAATAGATAATTCCATCATTGCTGAATTTAATGACAGGTATTCTCCCAAAAGGCATAGTAGTAACCATAAAGCCACTTCCAGAGGATATCTTTAATCTCTCTACATCAGGTATTTTTATCACTGGCTCTTTTTTAACTAATTTCCCTTTACTATCAACTTTATAGAGTTTTGAATAGTGTTTTTGCTTCTCATCATTTTGGGAATATGGTGTATTATAGATAATAAAAAAAACTCCATTACTATTTAATGGTACCCATAAACCAGAAATACCAGAAAATGAATTCCCAATAACACCTGGCATTTCAGGTTTGTTTTCAATAATCGGCAGCTTTACTGTTTTAATTGGGTTATCAAATTTCTTAGGAGCATAGATTGTAACCCTATATTGCACACCATCATAAACAATTAGAGTATCACCTTTTGTAATCTGTATTCCCCATATATACTGATATTCTCCAGGGGCTTCTCCTTTTTTACCTATTTTTCTTAAAAATTTCCCTTTTGAAGAAAATAAATGAATACATTGATTTATCCCGTCGCTAACATATATTTGACCTTGGCTATCTATCTGTATATCGTTTACCTTACCAATATCATCACTATTAATAACCAAATCTTCTTTTAAACTTATTTTTGAATTATTTTGCTGGGGGAATATTGCCTCTACAATAAAGAAAATTAATAACGATAAAAATAGTTTATAAATTGTATTTATCATTTAAACCTCAGTTAATATGATGCTTTAAGTAATATTCTTAAAGTTTATTAATAATAGGGTTGCCTTTTATTAAAAAGACAACCCTGTTTAAAACACCTGACACTAATTGAACACAGAAATTATATGATAAATTAATTACACCCACACGAAGTTGAGTTGGCCCAACAACTTCCCCCACAGAAACACATATCTCCATCACCTGAAGTACACGTGCTACCCGGCTGTTTAGCATAACTAACATCACTTAGAGCGAAGAAGCTTCCTGCAAAAATAATAATTACAGCAACACTATTTACGATCAAGCGTCTCATAATACACCTCGATTGGTTTTGTTTGAAAATAATTATTTATTGATTTTTTTGCTCGAGCAATTTTATCTTATTTAATACTATAGATATGATTGTTAAACTTAAATTTCTTCCAATCATCAAAATACCAAACTCGTTTTTTATAACTGTTCCAAAGCATCCGCAATCAACATCAAAACCTGCAATTGTGCCATAAATGGCAAATACTAAAAAAATTGCAAATAACATTGTAGCGACAAAAAAAGTTTCTTTAGTTTTTATTTTTAGCATTAACATCAAACCCAAACCAATTTCAAGTACCGGTAAGACAGTGGCAATAAGAATTATAATGTTTTCACCAAGGAAATTAAGTGCAGTGTTTAAGGTGTTAAGAAGATTTTCAGGATTTAAGATTTTGCTAATGCCGCTTACCAATAAAACAACAGCTATAAAGTAGTAAGATATTATATACAGCCTTTGCTTTAATTTTTCTTTTGTTAAAGTATAGTTTTCTGTAATTGTAAAATCTGTTTTCAATAGAACGACCTATCTGATATTAGTTGTTGTTATTAAGTTAAAACCAGACAGAGAGCCTGCAAACAAAATAAACAGCAGCCACATTTATATTATTTGTAACTTAAAAAGAAAAAAAAAAAAATGTCAATAGCGGAAACCGCCATTTTTACCTTCGGCAAACAGATAATAAAAAAGATGAGTCCGCTATTTTGCCTCAAGATTCAGATTTTTAAAGTAATCTAATTGGTTAATAGATTTATCTATAATTTTTGTCTAACGCGTATAAATATAACAGCAATCATAAAATTTAATAAGTTAAAAGTTAGTTTGTAGATGTCATTGGAAAACTCTATTACTTCACCAAAACAGCCACAATCGCCAGGAATATCTAGTTTATATGCTACCAGATTAATGAATAGAAAGAAAGATAGTAGTAATATCAATAGTCTCTTAAACTTTATCTCTTGAGTAAAAGAGAAATAAATAACACTTGTTTCGGAGAGTTGAATAACCAAATAAATAAAAAAATAAACAATCGTTAATTTAATTGATAAATATTCATAAATAATTTTACTGGTGCCTGTGGTTTTTAAGAAACTAGCAATATATGATTGCACAGTATTAGGGAATATTATCTTACCAACGATTGATACTAAGAATAAAACTCTAAAATAATTTTTTATAATTGATTTTATATAAAGTAAGTGATCCTGATTTAAACTCTTCAAGATTTTCATATCCAATAAAGATTAAGTTGTCGCTATCTATGAACTTTAAATGTTTATCTTCATCTGTAGAAAAAGTATATTTTAATTTCATACTTGCTTTATCAATGAATAAAATATTTTTGTCAATCTTATCTGTCCTATTATTGAAGACAGTAAAATAAATTATCAAAAACTTCTCGTCTTCAAAAATATTGTTTAAGTATGCTCCGGATTTGAACCATTCAGAAGATAGTTTTGAGGTGTTATTCTTTATAGTTAAGGGTATATGCCTTTGGAATATAGTACTATTCAATTTTATTCTAGTAGCATCATAATCGTCATCCAAGGTAAAATAAGTTACCTGTCCTGAAACCCAATCATAAATATAAATTTTATTATCTATCATATTTATATTAAATGGATTGGAAACAGGATTAGCAGCAATGTCCTCTGCTTTCAGATATTCGGAAAAATTATCAGGGAGGAAAGAATTTTTACTGAAAACTTTAAGATTAGGATAATCGAATTTGAAAAAATTGGAATACTCTTTCTTTTTTTGATATTCCTGGTAACCATTATTATCAATACCAACACAAAAAATACTAAATTTATTGTATACCATCCCTGAAATATGGTAAGGTAATAATGAAGCATCATTTATAATTTCTTTGATAAATTTTCCTATATACGAATACTCAACGAATTTTCGTAAAGAAGAGTCATAAAATACTATTGATGTATCTGTTATGCATGAAGCATTAATATATTTAATTAAACCAAGCCCTTTTCCTTTTACACAAAAGCTATTAGTCTTTTTGCTAGTTTTATCTATTATTATAGCTGTACAATTATCGGGTGAAATTAAGAAGTATTTGTTGTCGCTTAAATAACTAAAATTCCAAGTGCCAACATAATTTTTTTCTTCATTTATAATTAGACTTTTATTATTAATAAAATCTTTGCTGCTTAAAGTAATTTTCTTGAAACCCTGCTCATTTATTTCTATAACTTCAGGTTCTCTTTTTACAAGGACTTCATCTGCTTTTTTTTCTATACATGAAAAAAATAGCAAAAGAAAAAATATTAAAATATTTTTACTAATTATTGGCTCAATCAGCCTATACTTAAAAATAATTGACCTCACATTGTTATTTATTACATGATATCTAATGGGATTATTGAATCCCATTAGATAATTTTATGAGTGTTACACTGCACAATTGCTACCTGGGTTAATACATTGTATATATTGAGTACCGTCAGGACGTGTAACCATTTCAGCAACTTTATCAGGTACTGACCTTGCGGAATAAGCTATCGAACAAATAATACCAAAAGCAAACAAGACCAAAAAGAATCTTCTCATAATAACTCCACTAAATTATTAATATTGTTGATTTATATAGATGTTGAAAACATCTAATTAAAATTTAGTGTTTGTCTAAGGATGCTCATATAG
>JBAQCL010000040.1:0-36486 GCA_049294175.1 Ignavibacteriaceae bacterium
AATATTAAAATTATCACTTGCAATGAAACAGCGTAGCTGGTTTGAAGGAATCTGGTCAAGTACAAATCTTTTTAGTTGGCCCTTTGTTGTCTCCAATGAAAATCTCTAATGACAAATCTGGGATAATATAAAATGTCAACCAAAGTGAAATTGATTGATCCAAGAACTTTAAGTCAGTTTGATGAAATTAACCGGCTGATTAAGGGCGCTAAAATTGAAT
Source organism: Ignavibacteriaceae bacterium (assembly GCA_049294175.1). Classification (GTDB taxonomy): domain Bacteria; phylum Bacteroidota; class Ignavibacteria; order Ignavibacteriales; family Ignavibacteriaceae; genus IGN3. The sequence continues at coordinate 221 of JBAQCL010000040.1, forward strand.
TTGTTTCAAAAGAGTAATAAATTATTATGTAATTGTTATGGACTTTTAATTTACTTTTTTTAAATTGGGTTCGGAATAAGTTGATTAAAAAATATATTGTTTTAATTATATAATGTGATAAATGAAATATGAAAGTTACTTCTAAATTACTTTGCTTGTTTCTTTTATTGATTTTAGGTTGTTCATCACCAAAAGAATCGGAAAACCAGATAAAAGAAATTACCGGAATTTCATCCGTTGTAGGAAATGAACCCTTTAGCCGTTTAGCCATAATTACAAATCAACAAAGTGTTTATTTAATAAACTCGTCCAAAGAGATCCAAAAAATATTGTTCGATAACCAAGGGCAATATTTTAAAGTTTTTTATATTGATTCAAGAGATAGTGCCGATACGCATATTCTGCAAGCCATTGAAGTAAACAAACAATAAAAAAAATCAAGGGAAGCTAATGAAGATCTTTAAATATTTTATAGTCCTAACTATATTGTTTTTTTCAAACACAAATGCTCAGGTTTCATTTAACGCTGCAAAAGTAAATGAGAATGTGCAAAAAATTTATCCTATGGATGGTTCTCATATTTTGGAAGCTAAGAATGCTGAGGTTTACGAATATTTCCGTAACAATCCCGAGGCACTTACACGGCAAAAATTAAATAAAACACAAAGCTGGGGATTCACCGTCGGAACCGCTAAAAATTTCTACGCATACGATTTTACAGCTCCATCAAGATATTCAACTGCATTTACCTGCCGTGCGGTGGGAAACAATTGCTACATTTTTGTTGAGGATTCATTATGGGGAACAAGAGTTAATCAAGCTGGCGTAGATTCTGTTTTAAATGCATTTGATGTAAGCACACCAGCCAACCCATCGCTTGGTATTTATGGAATGGATGTAAATGCTTTTGGTAACCCTCCTGATGTTGATAACGATCCGCGAATTGTAATTTTAATTTTGAATATACGAGATGGATTTAGCGGCAGTGGTGGATATATTGCGGGATATTTTGACAGCTACAATGAAGTAACAGAATACCCCACAAGTAACAAAGGCGAATTCTATTATTTAGATGCAAACCCTTTAAATCTTACGACAGATTATGGAATAGAAACAGGAATGTCAACCGCGGCTCACGAATTTCAGCACATGATAAATTTTAATTATCATTCTTCAACTCCGCAACTAACTTTTATAAATGAATCCTGTTCAATGCTTGCTGAATTATATTGCGGTTACCCAAGTTATAATCAATCTTTATACGGAAATGAAACCAATTACTATTTGTTAGGATGGAGAACTGATGATAATACTTTGGTTCTTAATGATTATTCAAGAGCGCAAAGATTTTCATTGTATTTATGGGATCAGTTTGGTTTAGATATTTTTAAATATATAGTTCAATCACCTTCATATAATGGAATACCTCTTTACAATTATGCACTACAACAAATTGGTCAATCCTTAACCTTTGATGATGTTTTTGTTAACTGGCTGATTGCAAACTCATTAGACGATACAACTAACAATCGCAGTTATGGATATGATTATCCGGATTTATACAAAGCAAAAGCTACTACATATTACAATCCTAATGCGTCCGGCAGCGATACTTTAGATAACTTAGGCGCAGACTATATTACCTTCTCATCGGGAAGTGATTTAAATATCATATTTACACCCGCCAGTTCTTCAATTGTTGTAAAAGCTATTAAGATTGGTTCCGGCACACATCAAGTTGTTGATGTTCCGCTAAACTCAGCTTTTAATGTTTCCGATTTCGGTAGCACATATTCTTTAGTAACATTTGTAATAATCAATACTAACCCAACAACCGATCAAAGTTACTCGTTTACATCAACTGGTGTTGTTACTACAACTTCACAAGAATTAAAATGGGATACAACTGAACCAAGTGGTTATTACACACTTACTACTAATGATACTATAGCCGTAGCATTTGATGCTTATCCAGGAGCTAAACTTGATTCTATTAGAATTGCATTAAGAAGAGCGGGTTCAATTACCGGTGGTGTTTGGGAATATACCGGAGACTCGAGACCAACTCCTCTTGGTAAAAAATTAGCAGTACCTATTACCGCTTCAATAAGCACAACGACAACGGTACCATACCCTGTCCCTTATCAAAACTGGACTACAGTTGATTTAAGTTCATATTCTATAACTACTGATAAAGATTTTGCTGTTGGTTTTGTAATTGGCAGTGTCCCAAACACTCCTGGTATTATGGTAACAGATGTTCCAAGCACAACATCATATCATAGTTTTACTTATTTACAAACTGCAGATGGAGTCAGTACACCTAACTGGTATTATTTTATTTCCGGAACAGATACTGTAGCAATTTATTTAATTCGTGCTTACGTAAGTTTAGTAACTTCTGTCGGAACAAAAGAAGTAATTGAACTTACTCCGGCTGATTTTAAATTATCACAAAATTATCCAAATCCATTTAATCCAAGCACTTCAATTGATTATCATGTTGCAGAAAAAAGTTTTGTTTCATTAAAGGTTTACGATTTGCTTGGTAATGAAGTTGCAACTCTTATTAATGAGGAAAAACCTGCAGGCTCTTACAATGTACAATTTTCAATTAACAATTTGCAATTGAGTTCCGGTACGTACTTCTATCGTTTGCAGGCAGGGGATTTTGTTGAGACTAAAAAGATGATTTTATTAAAATAAATTATATAAACAAGCAATTATGATTTGGGGCTGTCAATATTGGCAGCCTTTTTTAATATTATATTAACAATGCTAATTTTATAATTCATTGAATTTACTATGAAAACACAATATCAATTTTTACTGATCTTCATTCTTTTATTACAGGGATGTGATAAAAATAACCTGCAAAAAAAGGTGGAAGCACCAATTACAACAAATATTGTTGAAAAATTTTGTTTCTTAAAAGACATCGATAAAGAAGACGAAAAACATTATGCTACAATTGATTTTATTGATTATTTAAAAAACTCAGAAATTGATTCAGGCATTTCCCAAAATCAAAAAATTGAATTGCCAAATGGTTACATTTATGTTAATAAAGAAATCAAAAATGAAAAAATTGAAATTGCAGATAGTGTGAAAATAATTTTACAGACATTTAGCTATAACAATGAAGGTAATTTTAATTTCAACCAATCTGTAGAATTAAATACACTTGAAGAAGCATTGCAAAAAAACAAAAACAATATTTTCTTACACTCTCCGTTCAAAATAAAAATTGCAGAAAATAAAATTGTTACTTTAACTGAAATATATATACCATAAAAATCCGGAATCAGAAATGAAAAGAATTTTAGTGCTGTTTTCCCTGCTGCTGTTTACCATTCAAAACTATTCTCAAACAATTATTTATGAAGAAAGTTATAATAATCTTCCCTTCCCGCTAAGAATTGATAATTCAGGAATTTATTCAATTGCTTCGTTTGATATTGAAAATAACACGATATATTTCTCATCGTTCAATAACTATAAAGTTTATGAATATAGGAACGCTACTTACTCGGAAAGAACAATAACTTTATCTCAGAACAAGGACTTTCTTTTTAATTTTGAAACCAAAATTCCTGTCTTAAAAAAGAGCAACAATAATTCACCGCCGGATGACGTTTACACACTTAAGAAAAACTTTTTCAACGGAAAATCCATTCTTAAAGATGCCGGCGGAAATATCAGCGGCTCTAACGGAGAAGAGATTAAAATTATTGTACCGAACAGGAATCGATTAATTATAGAATCAAATTTAGAAAACGCAAACACTGAAATTCAAATTAACTATCCTTCCAACTTAGCTTGTGCAGATTTAATAGGAATTGATACGAACGGAAATATTTTTATTGTTACAGAAAAATATCTCTCCGAAATTCCTCTAAAAGTCGAAAGAGAAGTTATTGTTCTTTCCAAAACAGGAGAAACGTTATCCCGTTTAGAACTTCCTTCAATAAAGTACTTATATACTCTTAAGGATTTACAAATTGATGCTGATGGAAATTTATATCATTTAATATCATTCCCTGAAAAAGTTGAAATAGTTAAATGGGAAAATCTAACGATACAGAATAATGAAACACTTAAATACCCAGGTGAATTTAATCAGGAAGTTCACTTTAATAATTTTGTTCCCACAAATGAAATAATTACAGAAGTTCCGAGCGAAAAAATTACTTTAAGCGGAACCAGTAGAACCCAGGCTTTAAAAATTGGGGAGACTTATGTTTTACATCAATATGAATGCAGCAGTTCTAATTTAGCAGCAAGCGGAGTTACTGCACCTGATGGTGATGTTGTGCAGACACCAGGCTGGTTAGTTGTCGGAACAAATGCTCGTATCCCCTATATGTGGGGCGGTTTTAGCAGCCTTGCGCAGTTTGATGCCGGTTTGACAAATGGAAAATATGCCGGTGATATAAATACCGCTGAAGTTTCTTCATACGCAGTTGGAGTTGATTGTTCCGGTTTTGTCAGCCGTTGCTGGCAGTTAAGTTATCACTCATCAACGAGTGATATGCCAAATATAACAACTCAATATAGCAGTTGGGATGATTTAAAACCCGGGGATGCAATTCATAAAGTTGGACATGTCAGATTATTTGTTGCGCGGAATTTAAACGGAAGTTTTAAAGTCGTTGAATCCGCTGGTCGTGATTGGGATGTGTCTTACTGGTCATATACAACTTCAGATTTATCGGCTTACACTCCACGCTATTACAACAACATAGAAAACAATTATAACACTCAACAACCAACTTTATTAAGTGCCGAATTAAAATCAGAAAATTCTGTGGAGCTAAAATGGAACTGCGATTCAACTAATGTTTTAGGATACAGAGTTTACAGTTCACAAAACGGAACATTATGGAATATAATACTTGATGAAAATTCATGTAAAACAAAATCAGCTTACATAAATGTATCAGGTGGAACTGATTTTTTTAGAATTGCCAGCGTAAAAAACGACCCGCCGAATTATTCCGAAAGTAATTGGTCAAATGTTTTAGGAATTAATAATTACACTTCAAATAAGAAAGCTCTTATTGTTGATGGTTTTGAACGTGAAACCGGAAGCTGGCAAGGAGCAGGTCATACTTTTGTTTTGAAGTATGGAAAAGCTTTACAAGAATTGAACATTGGCTTCAACTCAGTCAGAACTTCAGAAATTCAGGATAGCCCTTTTCACCTTGAAGACTATGATTATATCTTTTGGATATTGGGCGATGAAAGCACTGTTGATGAAACCTTTAATTCAACAGAACAAACACTTGTTGCTAACTATCTAAATACGGGCGGTAATTTATTTGTATCGGGAAGCGAAATCGGTTGGGACCTTGGATATAAAGGGAACACACAGGATAAAAGTTTTTATAACAATTATTTAAAGGCATCATATATATCTGATGACGCCGGTTCTGGTTCGGTTATTGGCGTTGCAAACAGTTCAATGAATGGCTGCAGTTTTAACATTGGACAAACGTATGAAGAAGATTATCCCGATGAAATAGGTCCGCTTAACGGCAGCCTTCTTTCTATGAAATACTCAAATGGCAAAGGAGCCGGCATTGAATTTTCCGGACAATTTGGAAGTTCATCAAACAAAAGTAGTTTAATTTATCTTGCTTTCCCTCTTGAGACAACTGCAAATGATGAATCGTTTAACATTGTTATATCAAAAGCCGTCAGTTATTTTAATTCTAATATCTCTGATGTAAAAGATGATCTGAATTCAGTTTCGGATTTTTCATTATCACAAAATTATCCAAATCCTTTTAATCCTTCAACAACAATAAGTTATCACATTTCAAAAAGAGAATTCGTCTCGTTAAAAATTTATGATTTAATCGGAAATGAAATTGCTGTTTTGCTTAATGAAGAAAAAACTCCGGGAAGTTATAATGTACAATTTTCAATTAACAATTTACAATTGAGTTCAGGCGCGTATTTCTATCGTCTTAAAGCCGGGAATTATATTGAAACTAAAAAGATGATTCTGTTAAAATAGCCCATACATTCCTTGAATTTGAATCAACTCTGTGATTACAATTTTTTAACCACAGAGTTGATACTTTCTTAACTTCAATTTTGCACATCAACAACTTTTACACTTAAAACATCGCTAAGCCCGTTTACTTCAGGATAATACATTAAATAACCTTGTGCAGGCATAACTTTATACTCGCCTGGAATTTGTGCTTTTATAATGTATGAAAACTCCATTTTATTCTGGCAGCTTGTTACAAAGAAAGCAACTTTTTCATCACGGTATTCACGATCAGCATATTGCCAGCGCCATGGCATATAATCATAATAGTAATCGTAGTAGGTTTGATAATTATTTTCGCCATCGATAAAATATTTATCCATATCCTTAACAACTTCAAATCCCGATGGAAGCATATCTTCAAGAATAAAATAGTCAAGATTATCCGATTTGGATTCGACAAAGGTTTTTACAAAAATATCCTGCCCGCTTGTTACTGCTCCACTAAATTTCCTCTTGAAATAAATTATGTGCCCATCCTTTTCACCTGTTTCAAGAACATAATATTCACGTGTTATCTTAAATCCATTATCTTTTTTAACAGAAGAAAAATCCTTCGCGAAAAACTCGCTTAAACCGGAAAAGTATAAAGTTCCTTTTCCTGTTTTTTCAATCCTGACTTTATTTTTTCCTTTTCTTAAAAAATCACTTTCATTCCCGGTAATCTTTATAGTTTTAGATTCTTTATACACATCATCTTTATTATAACTTGATGAAAAAATTTCATTATCGTTTAGAAATATCTTTACTGAATAATCCGGATTAAGTTCTTTCGTAATTTTTAAATAATCAGTTAATGCAAAAAGCACCACGGAAGTTTCCTTGGTTGATTTCCATGAGTAGCCTTGTTTTTTCATCATAAGCCAGCGTACGGCTTTAGCTATCATATCAGAAGTCCCCTCTACATTAAGGATTGCTTTAACGGCAAAAGCTGTGCCCTGCACATTATCATTCTGCCACCTGTAATGCCATTCTTCTCCGCCCCAGAATGCAAAAGATTTTTCTTCATTAACCTGTTTCTTTAGCTTAGTAATAACATCTTTAGCTTTTTGATTTTCATTCATATTCTTTAATGTTATCGCCAATAACGAAAGCGGATAAGAATTCAAATCTTTACGAAGCAGAATATTAATTATTTCAATGTAATTATCTTTATCATAACTTTTATTTTTCATCGAAGTACTGAATGAAAAAAGCATATAAGATAAAGTTGTTTCATCAATATCAGGTTTAGCATTTATAATTTGGTTCTTAAGATTGTTCAATCCATTATTATAAACATTTTCATTAATTGTATAACCAGCTTCACGAGCTAAGCTCATTCCATATATTACATAAGCCGTCATATAAGGATGAGACTGATCATTAGCCCACCAGCCCCAGCCGCCATCGGAATGTTGAAAATCATAAAGTCGTTTTAATCCAGCTTCAACATACCGGGGAAGGTCTTCAATTGTTTTTGATTTTAACGGAACATTTATTTTCTTAAACGTGTTTTCAACAATTAGGGTGGGAAGAAATCTGCTCATAGTCTGTTCGACACATCCGTAAGGATAACCCGCCAGTTCATCAAGTGCTTTTAACATTGTACCGGCTAAAGAAGGGGCTGCTTCAAATGAAAATGATGCCGTACTTAAATCAATATCTTTATCAAGATAGAATTCGGTTGTCTCATTAACACTATCTTGCGTATAATGAAGTACAAGCGGGTTTGAAATTTTTATTCCATTCGGAACTATCGGAATCTTAACTTCCATTGCATCAGATTCTTCATCAGTTAATGCCGATACCTTCAGAGTTGCATCGCTGTTAAATTCGGTTACTTTAATTTTCCAATCAATTCTTAGCTCGTCTTTTGAAGGTATAATAATTTCATACGTGTCTTTTGTCAGATCACCATTTTTATTAGCAATATCTTTGGAATTAACAATAGACGAAACAAGTTTAACATTCTTTCCTTCAAAATGAATCTGGGTGATTTTCTTTTCGGATAAATAGTTGTGCACAATTGTAGAGATAACAACTTCATCATCTTTTCTAAAAAATCTGGGAGTTTCCATTCGTACAAGCAAATCTTTTCGGCTTATAAATTTATCTACTTTTTGTCCAACATCAGTTTGTTTTGTTATACTGCGGACAGTGGTTCGCCAGGTTGTTAGATTATCGGGAATTTTAAACTTAACATTCGCTTTGCCATTATCATCGGTAACAACATGGGCTTTCCAGATTAAGGCGTCAACAAAATTGGTGCGCACGTCTGCCTGAACGTAAGCAGATTTATCTTTGGATTCCTTCATCATCTTACCATCAGTCATCAACATTTCACTGACCATTGGTGCGGCATCTTGTTTCGCAAGTGTGTTTCCAGCTTCCTCTCTATCGCTCAACCCGCCAATTCCTTGCGCAATCATATTTTCAATTTGTGCTTTTTGGTTTTCATTTATTGTGAAATCATATTTTGTTCCGCCATTAATTTTAACATCATCCACCAAAATCATTCCGCCAATTCCTGCCGAAATAAATAACTGGTAATTACCTTTTGCTACATTTTCTATTTTATAATTTCCAAGCGAATCCGCTTTTGCAGTATAATAGTTTTTTTCTCCCGTTAAGATTACAAACAAGCCTTCGGGAATTGTTTTTTCATTCTCAATTGAAATTTTTCCATAAAGTTTACTTTTGTGTTTTGCGTTATCTTCTTTGTAAGAAAAATAGTTTTTATCGATGTATGTCGCTGGTCTGCTGTAAGAACTAAAATATCCGGACTGCAGTGAATTGTAGGTTTGCATATAAGAATATTGAGGCGAATAGAAAAACGTTTCAATCGGCTGGGTTTGATCTTCCATAATAGCATAAATGCTTTCATCAACTATTCCAAAAGAAACTTCTGTATTCTTAACCGGATTACCGAGATAATCTTTTACTGCAATTTCGTAATCAGCCTGTTCGCCCGGTTTATAAGTTCTTTGAGATGGTGTAAGGGTGATATTCAGAAGTTTATCTTTTGCCAAAACTCCGATCATCTTTGAATTTTGGTAAAGCATTCTATCCTTAATAAAGCTGATTGAAATATTGAAACTTGGAGAAAATTCGCCGGTTAGTTTTTCCCTTATCTCAAAACTGTTTCTGGTTGGTTTAAGTTTTTTATAAGATATGATTTTATTCGTTTCATAAGTCAACAGCAGTTCTTGATTGTCGTTGGGAAGAAAAACATAAGCGATAAGTGAATCTCCTTTTTCATAAGCTTCTTTATCTGTAATTATTTCAAGTCCTGCATTCGTTCTTTGATAATAATAATCATTAACATCTCCTACATAAAAAGAGCCTGCAGATTCTATTTCACGTTCTCTTTCATCAAAAGCAATAATATGATAATTGAAATACCCGGTTACATTTTCTACCGGTTTGAAATTAACAACAGCTGATCCGGCTTCATTTGTTTTTGCAAATACTGTATCACTTTCAAATTCAGAGTGATTTCTTTTACCGTTTTGGGGATAATCCACAATCAATCTAAAATCTGTTTGAACAGGTTTATCGGAAAAATCCGAAGCGTTTACTTTTATCTTTACCTCTTTGCCCTGCTGATAAAAATATTTTTCCGGTGAAGTTGAGATTGTAAATGATCCGCGAGTGACAAAAACCTGAGCAGATCCTATAATTGCTCTGCGTGATGCATCCGTTACTTCGGCAGATATGATATATTTATAATCATAGTTTTTATCGGATTGCACTTTATAATTAATTACATACTTTCCATCTGTATCTAATTCCCCGGATTCCTGGTGAATCAACTCCTGTTGCCCGCCAAAATACCTATCATTTTTAAATCCTTTATAAAACCATGCCCATTCACTCCAGTACCACCAAGGTCTCCAATAGTTTTGCTTGTAGATGTTGACTTGAACACTTGCCTTTTTAACCGGCGAACCGAAATAATAATCTGCGGCAACAGTGGCATTAATCTTATCTCCGTTTGCATACTGATTTCTATCAGTTTCTACATTTACTTTGTATTCGGGTTTCTTGTACTCTTCCACCGAAAATGAACCGTAATAATTTACTCCATCTTTTGTAAGAATAATTGAATAATATCCAAGATCAGCTTCACCATCTAATTGAAAATTTACCGATAATGAACCAAACTCATTTGTTTCTGACTGTCCGGAATAAATTTCTTTGTTTTTAGGAGACTTAACCGAAACATCAAACTTTTGATTTGGTTCATTCAGAATTTCATTGCCAGCCTTTTTTCTAAAGATTGCTTTAAAGTTTACTTCTTGTCCGGGTCTGTAAACGGGTTGTTGTGTGTAGATGTAAGCAGTTAGGTATTCATTCCGATCCCGGTTGAAATAAAAATAAGGATCGCTTAGAATTACTTCATCGCCGGAAAATCCAAACAATTGGATATTGGAGTTCTCAATTCCATTTATATCTGACAAATTTGCAAACAATATTCCGTCTTTGTCAGTTACTTTAGTGGTTAACATTTTTCCGTTTTGGTAAAAATCGAATCTTGCCTTATTTACGAATTCTCCGGTTTTTGCATCAGCAATAAAAGCCAAAATCTCTTTTTGATTATTCTTATAAACCATAGCGTAATTTGTAATAACAATTGCACAGTAAGCAACTTTGTCGTTTCGCATTGCCTGCAAAATGTAAATTCCTGCTTCATCAATTTTTCCAATATTAACTTCGTTTGAGTTATAGTTTTTTTTGTGGGTTGGTTTATAACTCCATTTTTTTACTATTTGGGTGTATTTTAAGAGAAGTGCTTTGTCTTTTCCCCAGATGTCAAAAGCATATCTGCTGTTGTTTTGATCAAGAAGTGAGAAAAACTGAACCGTGTCGTCAATCTTTAAAAGCTTAAAATTGAACGTGTCATCTTTCCGGCTATAAGAATTCAGATTAATCTTTACATCATCTCCGGGAGAGAATGTTGAATAATTGTAAAGATTAAAATTGTCATTCTCATCTAAAACTAAATTTGGAGTTGAACCGCCGATAAAAAAAGATGTAATAAAAATTATAAGTAGGAAAATTTTTCCTTTGCTTTTATTCGATTTCATATTTTTCTCCGATTTTAGAAACTTATACAAACTTAATTAATAAAAGTGCCATTAAATTATATTCAGTTGTATGGTTTTTATATCCAGAAATAAATATTGTAACATAGATACCAACTATTATACCAATTTAGTCGAATAGTTGCATATATATTCAGCTAAGCTTAGAACCCACTTAAGTATTGTGTAGTCTAAAACCCAGAATTAACTTTGTACTGTCAATCCGATATGTTTAATTAGATAAGAGGTATTATTGAGATCCCTAAGTAAAATAATGTTTGTTTTTGTCCTTATTGCGCTGGTTGGATTCACGCTAATTGTAAATGAAGAAAAAATAAGTGAGCCGGTGGCAACAGATGATGCAGTTTCAGTAGAAGAAGAAACAATAACTGCTGATCGTTCATTAGTTGAATATTTAGACAGGGGAACTATGAGAGCTTCCTGGTATGGACCGGGATTTCATGGACAGAAAACGGCAAATGGTGAACGATACGATCAAATGTCTTTTACTGCTGCTCATAAATCATTAAAATTTGGCACTTTATTAAAAATTACAAATCTAAGAAACAGTAAATCCGTAGTTGTGAGGATAAATGATAGAGGACCTTACATTACCGGAAGAGACCTTGATCTTTCTAAAGCTGCCGCTCTTGAATTAGGAATGGTAAGAAGAGGAGTCGCAAAAATTAAGGTTGAAGAAATTAAAATTGCAGGTTTAGATAATCCAAATCTAAATTAGCAGTAATTAGTCTTAAATGCCCCGCTAAGCGGGGTTTTTCATTTTAAAACTCACTTAAATTGATTCTTCAAATAATCAACAATCTGTTCTGCCGTATCAAAACAAGCAACAAAATCTAATCTTTTATTTTCTAATTTTAACTGGTCATTTATCACATTAACAACTGCAGTCCACATATGAGAATGACATACAATCGGTTTTGGTTGCTGAAGATTTTTATTCGCATACTCCCAAACTGCAGCAAACTCAAGGAGGGTTCCTGTTCCACCCTGTAAAATTACATAAGCATCTCCAAGCTCAAGAAGTTTGGTTATCCTTTCAAAGAGTTTTTCTTCTCTAACCTCAATAGTTAAATAAGCATTTGGCTCAGAATTCCAAAGATCGATTGTAACTCCGTAAACCAATCCGCCATTATCAAAAGCACCTTTTGAAGCAGCTTCCATAATTCCCTTATGTCCACCAGTGCAGATATTAAACCCATTCTGAGCTAATAATGCACCAAGTTGATAAGCAAATTTATATTGTTCATCGTTCTCGGTCGTGACCGCGCTGCCGAAGATTGTAACCGTTTTATTCATAGTTTTGATAATTGTATGCCCCAAAATAAAAAAAACCCGATTCATTTCTGAATCGGGTTTTTGTACATCGGATTCACTTACTTTGCATTCGATCCAACTATATTCACATTTATCTCTATATTTTCCGAAACTTTTTGCCCAACAACCTTATTGCTTATGCCATAATCCGAAAGCTTAATGTTTAACTTTGCCTGTACACCTAACAAATCGCCTGGTGTGCGCATTTTAGTTTGTTCTGTTTCATCAAGATACGTTAAGGCAGCATCTGCAACTATCTCTTTTGAAACCCCATGTAATGTAAAATTACCTGTCACTTTTGCTGTAACTTTATTATCTGCAACCGACTTAACGTCGCTTACTTTTTTAATTTCAAATAAAATTTCAGGATATGATGCTGCATTTAACCATCCTTCGCTGCGCATATGCTCATCGCGCATATCGATACCTGTTTTAATTGAATTAACCGCAACCGAAATTTTTCCTTTAAGTGATTTAACATCTTTAACATCTAAGGTTACGCTACCCTTTACAAAATTGCTCAACCCGGTAATGTCTTCAAGCGGAGTCGTACTAAAGAATGTTGCCTGGTTTCTACCGTAATCGTCATCGAATTTAAAAGTCTGTTCGCCGCTGGCTTTTACTTTAAAGCCCTGCCCAAATGTTGAAGCAGTAAATAAAATTATTACTGCAAATAATGAGAGAGTTTTTTTCATTTTGTTTCCTTTTTTTTGTTTCTGAATAAATAAATTAAAATTCCTGATATAACGGCAACCCCCGCAGAAAATCCGCCGGCATAATCCAAACCAAGGATGAACTTATCAACATATTGTTTGTTCTCAACACCAAGCATACGATCAAGATCTGTCGTTTTATCAACAAGTATTTGGGTTTTGGTAAATATTTCGGTTCCCTGAGAAACCCAAAATACTATTGCCACAACAACAAGAACGATTCCTGTTGCAAATACTATTTTTTGATTTTTATTCATTGTCTCACTTTTTTACATGTTAACTTTTTATTGCTGGATAATCATTTAATTGCTCACTTGATTTAGTTAAATTTGGTTTTGTAAAAGGATTTTTATCTCAAATTAATCTTCCTAAATCGTGATTATATGTTACAACACATATTTTTAATTGTCAAGTTAATTTTCTTGTAATTACAAATCCTGTAGGATAAATCACATATGAAAACAATTTACGATATCACAATAATTGGCGGCGGAATCACAGGGACAGCAACAGCATTTTCCATCCTGAAAGAAAAATCTGTAAAACTTTTGTTATTAGAAGCGGAAACTTCTCTTGCGGCACATCAAACCGGAAATAACAGCGGAGTAATTCACTCAGGACTTTATTATAAACCCGGCTCTCTAAAAGCCAAAAACTGCACTATTGGCAGAGAGATGATGTATGCGTTTTGCGAAGAATATAATCTTCCCGTTGAAAGATGCGGAAAAATTGTTGTTGCCACAAACGAAAAAGAAGTTTCCGCTCTTAATATGCTTGAGGAAAAAGGCAGAGCAAACGGACTGGCTGGGCTAAAAAGAATTTCATCGGGAGAAATTAAAGAATACGAGCCTTACGCAAGCGGCATCGCTGGGTTATTTGTTCCACAAACAGGAATTGTAGATTATATTGCTGTTACAAATAAATATGCGGAATTAATTCGGACAAACGGTGGTGAGATAAAAACAAATTCTAAATTAATTTCCGTTAAAAAAGATGGTAAAGACTTAATTCTTTTTACCGATCAGGATGAATACAGAACCAGGTTTGTTGTTAATTGTGGCGGTTTACAATCAGATAGAATCGCAAAACTATTTGGAGTTAATCCTAAATTACTAATAATTCCCTTCCGCGGTGAGTATTATAAATTAAAAAAAGGAAGAGAGAATCTTGTTAGAAATTTAATTTATCCCGTTCCAGATCCGCAATTTCCGTTTCTTGGGGTTCACTTTACAAGAATGATTAATGGCGGGGTTGAAGCCGGGCCAAATGCGGTTCTTGCTTTTAAACGAGAAGGTTATAAGAAAACTGATTTTTCAGTCCGGGATATTTTGGAGATGAAATTTTATTCCGGCTTTTGGAAAATAGCTGCTAAATACTACAAAATGGGATTTCAGGAATTTAGAAGATCGTTCAGTAAAGAATTGTTTGTAAAATCCTTACAAAAACTAATTCCGGAAATTCAATATGGCGACATTGAAGCTGGCGGCGCAGGAGTTAGGGCGCAAGCTCTTGAATCTGATGGTAAATTAGTTGACGATTTTAGAATTGTGGAAGCGGAAAGAATGGTTCACGTTTTAAATGCGCCATCTCCTGCTGCAACTGCATCCTTAAGTATTGGGAAAACAATATCCGGAATGGTAATTAAAAGATTTGATCAGGAAGTAAATTAGTTTTATGAAAATTGATTTGTTAAATATTGTATCGGATACGCTAATCAAAAATGATCTTAAAGAGATCAAAAATGATTTTTCAGCTTTACTCCTGTCAATCAAAAACCGAAAAAAGAAAAACATCGAATTAGAAAACGGGTTTGCTTCTGTTTCAAAAGAATTTCTTATAAGAGATATTAACCAAATATTAGAAACACATACTATCGAGCGGACTAAATACTACATCAAAAGATTAAAGAAGAGTTTAACAGAGACAAAACAAAATAAAATAAACGATTTTAATCTTAACCGCTGGAAAGAATATGATGATATAATTACCGACAGCTTGTGGATATTAAACAAGCGTGATAATTCGGGTGTGCATCATGCAGGTTACTGGGGAAATTTTATACCGCAAATTCCCAATCAGCTTTTAAGAAGATATACAAAAAAAGGCGAATGGATTTTAGATCCGTTCCTCGGCAGCGGAACGACTTTAATCGAAGCACAAAGACTTGGAAGAAATGCCGTTGGAATTGAGCTTTCCCAAAAAGTTCTTGATCAGACAAAAAAAAATATTTCTAAAGAAGCCAATCCGCACAAAGTTAATCTGGAGTTTGTTAATGGGGACAGCACAAGCGTTGATTTGAATAAAATTATTTTTCCCCTGCCCACAAAATCATTTCAATTTGTCATTCTGCATCCGCCGTACTGGGATATAATAAAATTTAGTGATGATAAATCAGATTTATCAAATGCAAAATCAATAGACGAATTTTTAAAAAGTTTTGGCAAAGTGCTGGATAATTGTCTTTCACATCTTGATAAAAAAAGATTTGCCGCTGTTGTAATAAGTGACAAATATTTATCCGGCGAATGGATTCCATTAGGTTTTTATGTAATGCAGGAAGTTTTAAAACGCGGGATGATTTTAAAATCTACAATAGTTAAAAATTTTGAAGACACAACCGCAAAACGAAATCAAAAAGAGTTATGGCGTTACCGCGCTTTAGCCGGTGGATTTTACGTTTTTAAGCACGAATACATTTTTATTTTTCAAAAAAAATGAAATACAATTTAGATCAAATCGAAAGTGAACTTAAAAAACGACTTGTATATCCATACAAATGGGGACAGAAACAAAACGATAACTTTGACAAACAAACAAATTTTATTTATCACACTTTTTCTTTTGAAGAACTTCTGAAAGAAATTGATACTAAATTTAAAACAATCAAAGAATTTGATTCTTATTTTAATTATACAATGAATCGGTGGTATAACTTCTGGTCTGCACAAGCAGTTGAAGATATTTTTTGTTCACTGCCAAATGTAAAACCTGCATTAGACAGTAAAGACAGATTAGTTGATTTTACAATTCAAGGCGCAGCTTTTGATCATAAAACATCAATATTTCCTAAAAATTTTCCATATAAAATAGATGAAGCGGTAAAGAAAACAGATGAGTTAATACGATGGCTGTACAAGCATCAATCACAGCAGCAAAGAAAACATTTAAAGAATCGATTGTTTATTGTATTGTATAATGCAAGTGGTGAGCACTGGAAATTAAAGTCTGAAATTATGTGGTTAAAAGATAGAATTGAAAAGTATATGCTGGGATTTAATCCGCATTTTTTATTAAAGTTTAATTTTGAAAAAGAAACAGAAACTTTATCCGATGTAATCTGGGCTATTCGGAAGTAATTCTTCGGAGAATATCAAATCGATTTCTACGACAATTTTGTCAAAAGATATTTTTGTTTTAAATAAATTTTCATTGAACAAGGAGCTTGGTTTATTTATTTTCACTTACCAAATATTAACGAGATTTATAACACTATGAAAAAAATATTTTTATTCTCATTTGCCATACTATTTACGTTTGCATTAGTCAGTTGCGGAGATAATACTAAAGACGATTCTCAAAATCCAGATAAAGATAAAGCATCAAAATTTCAGAAAAGATACGGCGTTAAATCAGGAATTATTGAATATGAACTTTCAGGCTCACAGGAAGGAACCAAAACACTTTACTTTGATGATTGGGGAATGAGACAAGCTGAATACACAAGGTCTGTTTTAAGCGTTGGCGGATATACAAAGGCTATGAATCTGGTTAATATTATTGACGGCGAATACCAGTATATAATTAACCTGGATCAAAAAAGCGGAACCAAGACAAGAAATCCTATCATAAAAGAAATGGAAGCTCTTAAGAATGAAAAAGGATTTAATGAATTCGGCGAACAGATGATATTAAAAATGGGCGCAGAAAAAACCGGTTCAGAAAATTTTCTCGGAAAAAATTGCGATGTTTACGAAATGAAAAATTCCGGCACCAAACTTTGGGTTTGGGAATGGATAGCGCTTAAAACTGAGACTCAATCGCGATCAATAACTCTTAGTAGTGCTGCCAAAAAAATAGAAACCAATGTTCAGATACCGGGTGCAAAGTTTCAAATTCCAGAAAAAGTTGTTCTTAATGAAGTTGATCTTGATAATATAGAAAATGAGATGAGAGAAGAAAACAAATGATTTCATTTCTTCCTATCGGAGGCGGAAATGAAATCGGCGCAAACAGCTACTACTTAAATTTCAACGGTAATGGAATTATACTCGATTGTGGAATCCATCCGCAAAAAACGGGATTAGAATCACTACCCAATTTTGATTTACTTAAAAATAAACCTGTTGATTACTGTTTGATCTCCCACGCACATCAGGATCATATAGGTTCACTTCCCTTTCTTGTAAAAAAATTTCCTTACGTAAAGATTATCACCACACCACAAACGCGTGCTCTGGCAGAACTAACTCTTCATAACTCTGTTTCAATTCTAAAGAAGGAAATTCAGAATAATGATTTTGAATTTTATTCGCACGATGAAGTTGACTTACTGATTAAAATGATTGATTACAAAGAATATAAAAATGAATTTGAATTGAATTCATTTCATCAATCTAAAGATGCAGAAGTAAACTGCACATTTTACGATGCCGGACATATACTTGGTTCGGCAGGAATATTACTTAAAAACAACAATCACAAAATATTTTATACCGGAGATATAAACCTAACCGCACAAACTCTGCAACCTGTGGCACAACTTCCCGAAACAAAAGTTGATACATTGATTCTCGAAACGACTTACGGCGCTACTGATTCCGAATTGCTTTTAGATTGGAATTCAGAATCGCTTCGGTTTTCGAAAGAAGCAAATAAAATTATAAACAAAGGCGGATCGGTTTTAATTCCTGTTTTTTCACTCGGCAAAATGCAGGAAATGCTTGCAATAATTTGGCAGTTAATGCAGAAAAGAAAACTTACAACTGTTGATATTTATACCGGCGGACTTGGAACAAAAATAAATCGGGCGTATGATTATAACCGTTTTGTTGTTAACAGAGTTGATAACGAATTTGAACTGAATACAATTCCACAAAAAGATTATTATGAAATTTCAAACCCGGAAGAATTTTTTAAACATCCATGTATTGTTCTTGCATCAAGCGGAATGATGATTAAATCCACATCATCTTATACATTTGCTAAACGATGGCTTAAACAAAAAGAGTCCGCAATCTTTACCGTTGGTTATATGGATTCAGAAACCCCCGGCTATATAATTGCAAATTCTAAACGTGGAGATAAAATTCTGCTAAATGAAACCGATGAAGAAACAGAAGTTAATTGTGAGATAAAAAACTTTAAATTTTCTGCTCACGCCCGACGTGAAGACTTATTAAAGATTGTTGATAAATTAAAACCGGATAATGTAATTCTCATTCACGGAGATGAAGAAGCTATTGATTGGATGGGTTCATCTATCCTTAAGAAAAGGAAAAATATAAAAGTTCAGGTTGCGTATGCAGAAAAAGAGATAAAAATTTTTTAGTTGCCAAACGCAAATAATTAATATTTCTTTGTATATTAAAAACAAATAAAATGTATTTTCCTCATCAATAGGAAAATCAGAAATTACAACTTACAATATTTATCTCAGGAGGAGAAAATGTCCCACTTAAAAAAGCAAGTCCAGGATAAGATTGAAGCCTGGCGCCCCCGTACAGCACGCCTTCTAAAAGAATTCGGTAATGTAAAAGTTGGTGAAGTTACTATCGAACAGGTAATAGGCGGTGCCAGAAGCATTAAAAGTCTTGTAACAGATATTTCTTATCTCGATCCAATGGAAGGAATTCGCTTCAGAGGATTTACAATCCCGGAGGTTTTGGAAAAACTTCCTAAAGTTCCCGGTGGTGAAATGCCGTATGTTGAAGGCTTTTTCTTTTTCTTACTTACAGGTGAAATTCCTTCCGTCGAAGATGTTGAGGAAGTAGCAGAAGAATTTCGTAAAAGACATGTTGTTCCTAAATATGTATTTGATATTTTAAAAGCAATGCCGGCAGATTCTCATCCGATGGTAATGTTTTCAACTGCAATTCTTGCAATGCAGCGTGAATCTGAATTTGTTAAAGAGTATAACACAGGTAATCTTAAAAAGAATGATTACTGGGCTCCGACTTATGAAGACGGTTTAAACCTGCTTGCAAAACTTCCCGGTATTGCCGCATTTATTTATAGATTAAAATACAAGAACGGCGATATAATAGAATCTGATCCAAAGCTTGATCTTGGTGGAAACTTTGCCCACATGATGGGCATTGCAAAACCTTATGATGATGTTGCAAGAATGTATTTTATTCTTCACAGTGATCACGAAAGCGGAAATGTTAGCGCACATGCAGGACATCTTGTAGCAAGCGCTCTTTCCGATCTTTACTACTCAATATCAGCAATGACAAACGGACTTGCAGGACCATTACACGGACTTGCAAACCAGGAAGTTTTAAGCTGGCTTCAAGGTGTTTATGATAGTATGGGCGGCAAAATTCCGACTGAAGAAGAGATGAAACAATTTGTTTGGGATACATTAAAAAGTGGACAGGTAATTCCGGGATTTGGTCACGCAGTTTTAAGAAAAACAGATCCTCGTTATCAAGCTCAAAGAGAATTCTGTTTAAAACATTTACCAAATGATCCGTTATTTAAATATGTTGATTTACTTTACAAAGTTGTTCCGCCGATTTTATTGGAACAAGGTAAAGCAAAAAATCCGTGGCCAAATGTTGACGCACAATCAGGTGTTATACAGTGGTATTACGGATTGAAGGAATATGATTTCTATACAGTTTTATTTGCTGTTGGCAGAGCGCTTGGCGTTGTTGCAAATATTATCTGGGATCGCGGACTTGGTTACCCGATTGAAAGACCAAAATCAGTTACAACTGCGATGCTTGAAGATGCTGCGGGAATAAAAGCATAAAAATATGCTTTACTTAAAGGTCGCGGATGTTCTGCGACCTCTAATTTCTGCTTTATGGTGCGATTGGATGTGCAAGCTCTACAATTTATTTTGCCAATATTAAGAGCGAATACCCGCCAAGTATTTTAACGGTTATGTCTTTGTTTATTCTAAAACCAGTTTTTCTCAATTGTAGTAATAATTTAATTTTTAATTTATCAGTTGGTCTTACAAAGGACATATCGGTATAAAAATAATCAATTATTTCATATTCTAAATCTTTTAGTACTTCTAACACAATGTCCTTCGTAAAATAATGAATATGACCAACTTTTTTTCTGGTATCTAAAAGAGATGAACTATTTAAAACTGTTAGTACCGATAGATCTAAAGGAAAATGAAATATCTTATATTTAGCCTTTCCTTTTAATTCTCTTAAAAAATTAATGTAATCTTCAACGTGTTCAACTACATCCATAACAAGCAAGATATCATAGATTTCATTTTGTTCTTTAAGAAAATCTTTATTTCGAAACTTTAGTTTATCATTTTTGATTGCCGTAGCTAGTTCAATAGCTTGTGGCGAAATATCATAACCCACATATTCTGAAACGCCAATTAATTTTAAAGAAATATGGTTAAGAATTTCTCCAGCACCACATCCGACCTCGCAAATTTTTTTTGGAACTATTTTGTTTCTTTCTAAAATTTTTAATACTTGTTTTGCCTTCCATTCTGAATCCTCTTTATCCCAGGTTGGATTTTTTAAATAATAAGTCCCATCGAGATAAATTTCTTTCATAATTCTCCTTTTGTAAGCCAACTAAATATTTTTTATAAACAAATTAAAAAAGGTAATCATGTTACATTTGTGATCCTTCGAAAATAAAAGAATACAAGTGCTACCATTAAAGTTATTTTTAAAGTAAAAACTATTGCAATAACTAAATCAGTATCAATTATTTAAATTAAATTAATATATGTTTTTATATTTTTAATAATACTATTCAAAAGATTTAACCTTATAAGTTGCTTTATCTGCATGATAATATTTTTAATCTCTTATTAGAAATCACCAACATATGGCCAATGATTATAGCCAATCAATTGACTTTCTTCGTTATATCCAAACAATTTTGACCAAGTTATAATATTCCATGAATTATCATAAGTCGAATGCGCATATAAAAATATCCCTAAATCATTAGGATTATTTCTCTTGTTCCAAACTGTCCTGATATTATTATCATATTTATAGTTTCCACTTATGCCATTATCTCTAATTTCCCAACCTGGATACTCTCTAGCACTTGGTTGATTAGAATATCCACAACCATAATTAAGTGCCCAACTAATAAAATCTTCAGTATGGCCACTTTGCGGAAGAGGAAGATTTGCATCAGACCAAATTGCTTGTAGATCCTCCCTTTCTCTCCATATTAGATGAATTGGTGATCTCAATTCATAATACTCATTATATAAACCTTGAGTATAACAATATTCTGAATGTCCATTATCCAAAAACCAAGTTACATTTGAATATGGTTTAGTTATAATACTTTTCATAAATCCAAGATATGCCTTGTTTGTTATATATTCACTTGCCTTTGTAAAATTGATTGAATTATAAATATTCACGTATAAAGGATTTTTCTCAACCATATAATTAGTAATTATATCTTTATTGCCATCATAATTCCCCCACGTATTAATATAGGCATCACTTGCTATAACAGAATTGTATATTTCAAATCGGCCAGTAGATAAATCTTGAATATTATGATTTTGAAAAATTTGTTCACAACCCATATGAACAGCATATTGATTTTCAACTTGTTTAGTTGGAGCATTTGAATAAGTAAGCAGAGTATTTCTCCAAATACTATAAGGGATTTTACAGCTATCTAATAAATCTGTCGAAATGTCCCACAAAACTATGTAGTGTTCAGATGCCCCTTTATTATAATAACTAACTAACTGTTCAGTCCATTTTTGAGAAAGAAAATTTGGATTTTGCCCATTGTATCCTGGCCAATTAGTTTCTGTAGAAAATCGAACTGAATGATTTGTATCATTTATAGTAATAGTCCAAAATTTACATAATGATCTTAGATAATCAGCACCAAATTCAAAGTTTGATGAATATTGATATACATCGGCTACATGTACGGCATTCATTTTTTCAAATATTTTAGTCGGGTCAACCCAACCACGATTTTCTACTAGATCATCATAAATTGATCCTAATTGCAAACCAATTTGAAACTCTTTATTATGCGCTATGAGAGCTAGGCTTTCCATAAAATTACTTAATTCATTCGTCCTAAAATTTATAAAATCTGTTCTTCCAGCCGGATACAAATATGCTACATTATTATTACCATTCCAATTATAACCTTTCGGATTTATCTCATAAAATGAATTAAATATCGGCCAGATATTATTTGGGTTCCACCTTTTATTTAGATCAGTTAAAGAATGATAACTGGTCTGTAAATACGATATATAAGCTGTAATTTCCGATGTAGAATATCCACATAAAGAACTATAGGGGTACTCTGACTCCTCATCTGTACTAAAAGAGGGAACTACTTCTTTAAATCTATGTTTTTTTGTAGAAAATCTATTATTTATATGATCTAATACTGAAGTAAAAAATTGAATCATGTAATTTTTTGAATTTGTAGAAGTAAAATTCAACGGATATCTCCTCGATTCTGGGATATCATTCGGATTGCTAACAAAATTTTTGTAATCAAACATACTATCATTAGACATAATCTGGAAATCATCAACTGTGAAGTATTGACTTGAAGATGTCACCCACTGTGGTTTATTACTACCCATGCTTACTCTAAGATAAAGATCAAGATCTTTGTTATATTAAACTTATTATTTAATATTGTGGCAATAGCTGAATCTAATGTGTCCCAATAATAAACCCCAGGTTGATTGTTATAGTCGATGTCCCCCCAGATAGCCCGTAAACAAATGCCCGTCGCCCCCCAATCAGTTGCAATTTTCTGTAGCCAAGAGGAATTAATATTTAAAGGATCCGCTACAAAAACAATTTTGAAAGTCTTTTGTGAGAATAAACATATAGAATTTATAATAAGTAAAGTAATTATTAAAAGTATTTTCATTAATTCCTCAAATCAAGCAGTTGAATAATTTATTAAAATTTTAAATTGTTTTGAATTTGTTCCTGATAAAAATGCTTTTATATCAATATGCAAGTATTTGTAAGATTAATTGGATAAAAAATTATTGTTTTTAAAAAATTATTAAACCATTTTGTTTATATCAAAAAGAAGAATTGAGCTTAAAAAAAATAATTCAATCCAAAATAAATTCGGATTTTAGTTATTGACTTTATTAAAAATAATTCATTTTTAGCATTAAGTCTAATTAAATAATTAATTTAAATATTGTTAACTTATTTTTTTTATCACTCAGAATTAACTGCGTTTTCTCGATAAAACATTATATTCCTACAAAGAAATTTCAATTTTCTCAAAAGTTTAAAAATGATAGATCAAAAAAATTCATCCATCACCCCATTACCATCGCCTACCTCGTCCGGTCCAAGAATCACTTTATTAGGGTCATCTAAATCAGGATGAGAAAGTGAACCATTAAGCATTGGGATGCCTGTGTCAAGGATAGCGATAATTATGTCAGAGTTTCCTGTTGTAATGTCCCACGCTTCTGTTGCATCAACATCAGCATCTATTGTACCTGTTGGTGGGATTTGTCCGGTATTTTTAAGTGCCCATTGATAAGGATATGTTGCAGGGCTCGTTCCCTTAAAATAGGGATCGTTTGGTTCCAAATCTACTTTTGTAACCATATTAGGTTCAGATGTTACTACAAAAGGCAGTTTTTTCAAATCTTCGATTGCAAGAATTTCATCTTTACTTGATGGAAGTTCAATTAAGCCCCAACCAAGTTTATCAAAAGAATTAATTATTTTTCCCTCAACCTTAAGAAGTAGTTCATAAATTTGTGCTTGTGTTGTCGTGGTGTTAATTTTTATTGCTATTTCCCCTTTTACAAATTGAATTTCCCTGCCCTGCCAAGTGGCTGTCTTAACTGCCTTTCCTGCAACTTGTGTTATAGTTTGTTTTAACTGAGCATTTATCGCTGTGGGATAGACAAATAGGAAAATTATTAAAATCAGAAATAAATATTTTGTTTTCATGACTGTTATCCTTTTATTAAAAATTAATTTTTTGTTAATTTTACACTGTTAATAAAAAAGGCGCCTTGAGGATACACGCATTCCCATGCTAAAAGATTCTTGGTCGGATCGTTTACAACGGAGGCGTCTCGAGTGCGCCTAATAATTTTTTATGGCGGCGACCTTTCTATATTCATAAATTTCACCTAAAATATTTTATTCTTTCAAATCCAAGACATAAACTCCCCCTGCCCCTCCGAAATATAGTTTATTAGAATTTGAAGAGATTTTTAAATCACTGTAATAGTAGGAAACATTTAATGCATTAATTCCGATTCTCATCCATTGATTTTGCGAAAACGAATATTCATAAATCCTCCTTCTGAAATAAATAATATATTAATTTATTTAAGGTGAGCCGCCAACGATTTATAAAAATCTCTATTTTTTATTAAAATATGAATCTTCATCCAAATTTCAAATAGCCCAACTGTTAATTATCTTTTAAAATCTTATGAGAATTGCTAAGTAAATTTAAATTTTATAAGAATTTAGGTAAATTTATTTTAATTATAATTATCCTTTGAAGATTTATGATTGGGATATAACTATTTATGATGAAAGAGAAGATAAAACTTATTTCAAACATCTACGCAGTAGAGCAGTTTCATAATATCTTCCGGGTATATTTGAAAATATTAGCCCCGGTTTTAGTTATTACTTTTTTTTTATGCTTCATAAGTATGAACCCCAAAATACTTGCGAGTGGTATACTTGAGCCTTATCGAAGCTATTTATTAATAGCAATTACTTTTTCAGCAATTCTTTTTTCACCGTACATTCTTTATATACTTTTTATAGAAAAGAAGAAGAAATGGATTTTGTCATTTTTTGTTTTTGTAGTGATACCTTTTGTCTTGACTTATATGATATTTCAACAATTTTTCTTTATTATGATGGGTGCATTACCCCCGATTTTGTTTTATGGAATTTACTGTCATTTACTAAAGACAGAAGTACAAAGCTGGCTGATCCGTGATAACTCGCTGAGCCGTTATGGCAGGTTTCGGGCACGCTTAGAGGCAGAAATAGACAAAAAACGAAATAAGGGACCATTTTAAATAAATGACTGGAGACATTGTAAATAATCGAAGATTGATTAAAGATGTTGATGCAGTTCAAAGATTCAGGGATATATTATTTTATCAAATTCGTATTTCAATATCTGCTATCTTTTTATACTACCCCATTACCGTCCTTCTTACTATGTTAACTATCGATCCATTTAAGTTACTCTTATGGTTAATAGCTGCTGCTGCAATACTTTTTACACCATACATCTTTTATGTTTTAATTAAAGAAAGGAAGTTTGGCTGGATAATTACTTTTTTTGTAATGATAATAATCCCACTCTTATTTGTACACTATTTATTTCTTGATGCTTTATTTCACGATGCAATTATTCTGATTCCTCTTGCTTTCTTTTATTTCTATTGTTTCTTGATTAAGTATGATGTAGACAGATGGCTGAGTGATTATTATTCACATCAGGAATTTTTACAGCAAGAGAAGGAAAGGGCTGAAAGAATGAGACAAAACTTATTTTTAGAATAAGTCATCTTGTACTGGTTCAGCAGAAAATGGAATTTTGTGGTTATTTGAGCCAAAATATTAAGGTAATTTTGTATAGGTAAAAATAACTTATTAGAAAGATTTTGTATGGAATATCTTCGTACTTCATAAAATAAAAGTGGTGTATAAAAAGGCGGCACTAACATTTTCCTCTCCGCGCAGCAGAGATAGAGTAATCCGTCAGCTGACGGATCGTGCCAGAATATTTTCATAACTCTAACCACGAAAACCTCAAAAGCTGACACTATGAACTAAAAAAATTCCTTCTTTAAAGTCAAATTAAATTTTTATTTATCGGTTGCTGTCTAACAAATAAAAAAGGCACGATTGCTCGTGCTCGTATTTCTTTATAGCGCAGTTTGCAGCGGTGAATCCTTAACAGTGCCTTTATGCTTAAAACAGTTGCACGAATGTATCCGTGCACTACAAAATTATTTGAGCAACAACATTTTCGTCTTATAAGTGCAAATATCTGTCTCGATTTTCTCCTCAATAAATTTATTATATTTCTTAAAACAATTATCAAAGTGTAGTACACATCTACGGTGTGCTGTACTTCTTAAGAAAGAGTAAAAAATGAACGAACAGCCAGTTTCATCTTTAACAGACTTAAACGATAAACTTCTTTCAGGTAAAGCAGCTTTAGAGCGAAGTGAGATTGAAGAGTTACTCATCAATCTTAGTAATGAATTAAGCCGTTCTATAAGTAATGGTCATTTTAACTCCGTAGTGGAATTTGAAAACTGGAACAATATTTTTAATGGTTTATTTAGCAGCGAGCTTGCAAATCAGTTTATGGAAAGTATGGATAAGGATTTGTTTTATTCTTTCGGAGAATATCTTACTTCAATAGAAAATCAGGGAAACGAAAAAATTGTTTCAATCTCACATAACTATCTGAACCTTTTCCGCAATTCATTTTTTCTTCAAAAAATATACGATGAGAGAAGATGGGATAAATTGATTCACACTTTAATTATGCAAAGCTCTTATACTTTTGATGTATTGTTTAATCAACGTGTTAATCAATACAAAAAGAAAAAACTGTTCAGAGTTATAAAGAATGATCAGACAATTGATTACAACTGGCAGAAAACATCTTCAATAGTTTCGGCTTACCGCTCCTCTATCAATCAAATTCTTTTTGAAATTTCCGCTGACAACAGATACGTTGCATTTCTTCTTGAGAATAGTTTAGAAATGGCAATGCTGGATCTTGCCTGCTTAACTTCCGGAATAGTTAACCTGATGATTCCCGCCAATTCCGTATCAGAGCATCTCTCGTTTATACTCAATCAAACAAAAGCACCGATACTTTTTGCCGATGATGAGAAACAGCTTGCAAAAATAAGATCGATAAAAAAAGAAACCCCCTGCCTTAAAACAGTTGTAATGCTAAAAGGCAATGCTGCAGAAGATTGGGTAATAGATTTTGAAGAGTTTAAAGCGCTGGCTTCAGATGTAAAACTAAAGAGCGAAACGGAGATAAAACCAGACTCACTTGCAACAATGATGTACACTTCGGGAACAACCGGCGAGCCAAAAGGAATAATGTTTTCTCACACTAATATTGTTTACAAAAGATTCTGCCGCGCAATGGCAATTCCCGGCATAAGCGACAGCGACCGTTTTCTCGCTTTCCTTCCTTTGTATCATACATTCGGAAGATGGTTTGAAATGATAGGTTCGATTTTCTGGGGCGCCGAATATTGTTTTATGGAAAATCCCGCCGTTGAAACTATGATAAAAGATATGCGTCTTGTAAAGCCGTCTATTTTCATTTCTATTCCTAAAAAATGGATTCAGCTTTATGAGCACATTACTGCCCGCGTTGATATAGAAGTTGATGATGATGAAAAAATTAAAAATGCTGTCTCCAGCGTAACGGGAGACAAATTAAAATGGGGACTTTCAGCCGCCGGTTATCTTCCGCCCGATATTTTTAGATTCTTTCAGCGATACGGTGTTGAACTGATGAGCGGATTTGGGATGACAGAAGCAACGGGTGGAATTACAATGACTCCGCCATTTCAGTATCGCGAAAACTCTCTCGGCAAAGCTTTACCCGGAATTGAAATTAAACTCGGTGAAGACGGAGAAATATTAATTCGCGGACCTTATGTGATGATTAATTATTATAATCAAAATATCGAAGATACATTTGATGCCGACGGCTGGCTTGCAACCGGCGATATTATGAGAATGGATAAAGACGGATTTATCGAAATTATTGACCGCAAAAAAGAGATTTATAAAAACATTAAAGGTGAAACAGTTGCACCGCAAAAAATTGAAAATCTCTTCCGCGATTTTGAATCTGTTAAACAGATTTTTTTAGTCGGAGATCACCGACCATTTAATACGGTTTTAATTTATCCCGACACTGAATCCGAAACTTCTCCGCTTAAAAATATGGATGATCAACAGCGGCAGGAATATTTTTCATCCGTGATTGTTTCTGTAAATAATTTTCTTGCGCCTTTTGAACGCATTGTGGATTTCAGATTAATCGATCGTCCGTTCAGTGATACTTACCAGGAACTAACTCCAAAAGGGACTTATAAACGCCGTGTTATAGAAACGAACTTCGATGAAATTATCCGCTCGATATATAAGAAAGATCATATTGCGTTACCGCTGGGTAAATACGAAGTTAAAATTCCCAACTGGTTCTTACGTGAAAAAGGGGCTTTAAGTCGTGATGTTTTTCTCAAAGATAATTTGCTTTCGATCCCCAAAGTAAAATCATCATTAGTTATAAAAAACATTAATGAAGAAGAAAATATTTTTCAAATCGGGAATCATTCTTACCGTATCAGGACCAAGCAAATTGATCTCCAGGATATTTTAACAAATCCTTTTTACTGGCTTGGCAATGTTGAGCTTACCGATTTTGCCGGATCCGGAATTTTTCAATGGTACAGAAGAACCGAACCGGAAAAAGACATTGCTATTTTAGAAAGAGTTAGTTCCGTTAGTTTACAAAGCGACTTAAAAGATAACTTTGTTAAAATTATTTCAGCAAAAGAAATAACAATTCCGGGACTTCATTACGCAACAGTTATGCTGCAATCTGAAATCCAGGATGATAACGATTCCGCACTAGTTTATTTTTATGAAATACTAAGAGACACGAAAGCAACTCACTATAAATTAGCGACAAACATTGCCTGCCGCCCTAATATTATAAATAATATTTCAACACGGCGTAAAATGTTTTTAGCCGCATTTCAAACTTTAAGAAAAGAAAACTTCAGGCGGCTGCTTGATTTGTATATTAAACAGGATTATGATTTCTTAAATAAAGATATGATTACCGAGATTGACGATTTAAGTCGCGGTGATGAAAATCTTTATGAAATAGAATCGGTTCTTGAAAAGCGTATTTCTTCTGTAACCGCTAAAACACAACTAAATAAAACTGCTGTTCCTTCTCTCTTTGAACTACTTGTAAATTATGGTGTCAATCATCCTCTGAGTTACTATCGAATAAGAAGATTCTTTTTGCAATACGAATTATATGGAAGTATTAAGGATGTCCGTAATATTGCATTAACATCCAGATTAGAAATAAGGAAGCAGTTTACACTTTGGTTAGGTGTTGCACAAAAAGTTTCTATCGACCCTGAAACCGGAGAAGAATATCGATGGGAAGATGTTTTAATCTTTGATCAGGCAATATCAGAAAGTGATCAGGAAAATCTTAAAAAAGCAATTACCGAAAAACAAATTATAAGAGAAGCAATTTTCCTGTTTTCAGGAGGAACACTTATTTCGCTTAATAATATTCTGCCTTCCGGTGTATGGATAAGTAAATTTTCGGAGTCTGGAGATAGATCTGTTTTTCGTGTTACAGTACAAACAAGATTTCAGGGTGGTTTTGATCTTGCTATTCATCTCACTCATAATATACCACCAGAAACAATTGAAGAAGAGATTCAATGGAAAATAATTGCGGGTACTGAAATTAATGGAGAAAAACTTGCAGCAAAGTTTGGAGGATACTGGAGAGAATATAATTTGTGGACAGAGGAATTTGTAAACGACGAAACCGTTGAAAGATTTATCAGACGTGAATATAAAAAGAAAGATGACATGGCAATTGAAAAACTGCGTAACCTCTGGAAATTTTTTGTATGGAATGCCGCAGTTGCTTATGTAAAATTCTGGAAATTGTCTGAAATGAAAATGGAACTTACGGATACAACTCCCGATGAACTTGTGGTTTCCCCGCACGATTATCAAACCGGATGTATTATTACTTCCTTTTCCAAAAGAAGAAAAACCGAATCCGTAATTGGATTTATAATGAATTTTTATGAAAGCTTTGTAAAGAAAACAGAAGAAAAATATCCACAAATAAAAAAAGCTTCTGTCTGGAATGCTATTCTTTCCGGAATAATTGAAGTTGAGGGAATTGAAAACGGAGTGGAATTAATTAATATATTTCGATCTGAACTTCATAAATCAGACTCTCCGTTAAAAACAGATGTTATGCGCCGGATAGATTCTTTTATGCATAATATTAAAAATCAAGGCTACCTGCCAAAGCAATTATATTTTTCCATTAAAAGATTCCACCGCTGGTACAGCCTTAACCGCGATGCATCTCTTGCGGCACAGGCTGAAATGCTTTTTGAACTTTATGATTCATATCATTTATTTGAACTTGAAGAACAATACCCGGCAGTGCGCACAAGGTTTTTCCTTGAAACTGTTTTTTATAATTCTCCACAACGATTTAAAGATGTTTTACGTGAGCTTGTAAAAAAACAAAGACAGCGCAAAATTTCAAGAGAAGAATCCCAGCAGCTTATTACCGCACTAAACTTTGAATTTGAATTAGATGAAAAAGAAATTTATTTTATAACGCGTCTTGGATACCCGCATCTAAAACCTTCCGATTCCGCAGCACTTGTAAGAATAAAATCTGAATTGGAAGGACAATTAAATCTGGTTGTTCAATTGCAGGATGATGACGGAAATACCTATACGATACGAAACCCGATTAATCCAAAAGAAATATCAAGGTTACATCAGCTTTACTTAGATGCAAATCTTAATGTCAATTTCAGACCGGAACATCAATACCTTGTTGCTGTTTCCGAACGCGGATTTATTATCGGCGGAATATTTTATTACCGCAATGATGAAGAAACCGTACACATGGAAAAGATTGTGGTATCCAACCATTACAGGCGCAAAGGTATTAGCGAAGGTTTGATGAACGAACTTTTTAACAGGCAAAAATCCGATAACACAAAGTTTATCACAACCGGGTTTTTCCGTCCCGAGTATTTTTACCGTTTTGGCTTTAAAATAGAAAGGAAATATTCGGGTTTGGTAAAAGAACTTTAAAAACCAATGATCGATAAATTTACATTTATTAGTTTTAACGTTTTATAAATTATTTCACACAACAAGTTTAAATAATCCCTTATTGTAGAGCTTTTACTCTTTCGCTAATTTCGTGCAGTGAAAATTATTTTTTTTAATTATTTTATTATTACACCCACAAACAAAGCGAAGCGATGAAAAAAAATTTATCTACAATAGCTTTATTTTTTTTAATGATTTCATGCTCATCAACCAATGAATTACAAAATTCTTCCATACAATTTTCTTCCACCGGTAAAACAGTTACAGTTTATACAACCGCAGACAGCACTGATTTAAGATTAACTTTAACAGACAATCTTACATTCACACAAACCCGGCAGCCTCTTGAAACCGAAGTTTGTGTTTTTGTTAATCCCGGAAAACAATATCAAACTTTTATTGGAATAGGCGGAGCTATAACAGATGCATCGGCGGAAGTATTTGCAAAACTACCAAAGAAAAAACAGCAAGAGTTTCTGGATGCTTACTATAATAAAGATAAAGGAATCGGTTACACACTCGCCCGTACAAATATTCATAGCTGCGATTTTAGTTCAGGCAGTTACACTTATGTTTCCGATGAAGATAAAAATTTAAAAACCTTTAGTGTTCAACACGATGAACAATTCCGCATCCCATTAATTAAAAAAGCTATCGAATCTGCAGGAGGCGGTTTACTTTTATTTGCAAGCCCCTGGAGCCCGCCTGCATTTATGAAAGACAATAATAATATCTTGCATGGAGGAAAACTACTTCCTGAATATGATGAATCGTGGTCATTATACTTCACAAAATTTATTAAAGCTTATGAAGCAGAAGGAATTCCTGTTTGGGGAATTACCGTTCAGAATGAACCGATGGCAACACAAAAATGGGAATCCTGTATTTTCACCGCCGAAGAGGAAAGAGATTTTCTCAAAAATTTTCTTGGACCAACAATGGAACGCGAAGGCTTGGGAGATAAAAAAATTATAGTCTGGGATCATAACCGGGATTTAATGAATTATCGTGCGGATATTATTTTCTCTGATCCGGAAGCATCTAAATACGCATGGGGACTCGGCTTCCACTGGTATGAATCGTGGTCAGGTGGTGAAGAAATGTACAACAATGTTGGTAATGTATGTGAATCTTACCCGGACAAACATTTGTTGTTCACCGAAGGCTGTGCAGAAACATTCAGACCTGATGGATATCAGACATGGAAAAATGCGGAACGTTACGGACGTTCAATAATAAATGATTTTAATAACGGAACTGCGGGCTGGACCGACTGGAACATTTTGCTTGATGAAACAGGCGGACCAAATCACGTTGAGAATTTTTGTTTTGCACCAATGCATGCAGATACAAGAACAGGCGAGTTGATTTACACACCTTCATATTATTACATTGGACATTTTTCCAAATTTATAAGACCTGATGCAAAACGCGTTAGCACCGCAAGCAGCAGAAGTTCTTTATTAAGCACATCATTTATAAATGCTGACGGCAAAATAGCTACTGTTGTTATGAATCAAAGTGGTGTTAAAATAAATTATAAACTTTATATAGGTGCAAATGCTGTTAAGGTTGTAATTCCACCGCATGCAATTCAAACGTTGATTTATTAATATTACCTGAGATTAAAATTATGAAACATTTACAATTAACATTTTGCCTAATATTATCATTGGTATTTATGGAACAATCATTACTGGCACAAAACAACGACTGGGCAAATTTTGCAAAGTATAAAGAGGATAACGCAAAAATCGGTTTGCCTGCTCTGGATGAAAACCGAATTGTATTTATGGGTAACTCAATAACAGAAGGATGGGGTACGGTTTACCCGGATTTTTTTAAAGACAAACCATACATTAACCGGGGTATTAGCGGACAAACAACTCCGCAGATGCTTGTTAGATTCAGACCTGATGTTGTAAATCTAAAACCAAAAGTTGTTGTTATACTTGCAGGTACAAATGACATTGCAGGAAATACAGGTACATCAACCCTGGAAATGATTGAAGATAATATTGCCTCTATGGTTGAAATTGCAAAAGCAAATAATATTAAAGCAGCGCTCTGCTCTGTATTACCTGCGTTTGATTATCCATGGAAGCCCGGACTTAAACCCGCTGAAAAAATTGTTCATCTTAATAAATGGATTAAACAATACGCTGATAAAAACAATATTATTTATGTTGATTACTTTGCTCCAATGGCAGATGAGCAAAACGGATTGAAGAAAGAATATTCTGAAGACGGCGTTCATCCAAATGAAGCGGGATACAAAGTTATGGCTCCGATTGTTGAAAAAGCCATTGCCGAAGCATTGAGTCAATAATTATTTAAAATTCTTTTTTTATACAGTTTATAAGTTAATTAATTAGTCCGTCAGCTGACGGAGAACACTTTGAACAAGTTTGCCGAAACGGTAAAGTATATTTGACAACTACACAAATGCCAAAAGCGAACACGGCGTCCGCTTGATTTGCTTGTTAGGTGCATTTTATATAAATTATCATATAATTATAATATCATTATATGACATATATGAACAACATTCATTTCCAATGGGACCAGGATAAAAACCTTGCCAATATTAAAAAGCATAAAGTCTCATTTGAAGAAGCAAAAACAGTTTTCTTTGACGAAAATGCAAGATTGATTCCAGACCCCGAACATTCAGTAGATGAAGAAAGATTTATTATTTTGGGCATTTCTGACAAGTTAAAACTCCTTATAGTTGTTAATACTTATAAAGAAAATGATGAAATCATTAGAATAATTTCTGCAAGAAAAGCCACAAAATCTGAAAGTAAATATTATCACGAGGTGAAATAAAATGAAAAAAGAATATGATTTTTCGAATTCCATTAAAAATCCTTACACAAAGAAACTAAAAAAACAAATATCAATCAGAATAGAGAATGATACCGTTGAGTACTTTAAAAAATTAGCTTCTGAAATTGATATTCCTTATCAAAACTTGATGAATCTTTATTTAAGAGAATGTGCTGAAAAAAATGTTAAACCAAATATTCATTGGCAATAATCTATGCACCTAACGGCGTGTTATGTTAAAACACAACACCGTAATTATTTTTATTTAAAGATTTCCTGTTGTGTTTATTTTTATAAAACACTTTTGTTTAATAACATCTAAAAAACTTTTTTGGCAATCCATAAAATGGACTGAATAATATTTTTATATCCTCTTGACTTTGTACTTATTAAAGAGGTTAGGGTTACTACCACAAAGGATAAATACCATTTTCTCTAGCTTTTTTAATATCTACAATCCGAACTGAATTTGGATTCGTTTGCATAGCTTTGTTAAATTCATCGTTACCTTCTTTCACAGCGGCATCGAATGTTTTTGTTAATGTTAAAATACTAGTTAAACTTGAACGCCCAACCATTGTCGTTTCAATAAATAAAGTTTCTCTCGAATTTGGTGCAAGTCTAACCCCAACAAAAGCGTGACCGGGAATTAATACTATCACGGGTTCAAGTCCAATATTTTCAAATAATGAAGCAAATAAAACTGCGCCATCTATACAATTTGCGGATTTTTCTAAAATTGATTCCCGTGGTAAACGAACTCTTTGAGTAAACCCAATTTTACCGAAACTCATAGTGCTACTAACATATGATACACGATAATTTCTAACTGCATTAAATATCGCTTTAACTTGTGGTACTACATCATTGCTTTGATATCCGGACAAACTTCTATTAAAAAAACGTCTTTCTTTTGCATTTGATAATATTTTTTCAACCATATCATCATTCGGAGTTACCCAAGCGGCTATTAATGGTTCGGTATCATATGGAGTATTTAATGACCAAACCATATCATCTGCAGCTCTAACTCTAATCTTTTTAGTTTCCTCAAATATATTTTTATCTCCTTGTTTTACATTCAGTGATATTGTCGTAGGAACAATTGAATGATTTCTCAATAGTTTATTGCCAAAAGGGGTTTGCGATATCTCTTTATTTTCATTAGGACCTAAAATTACTGTTGAAATTGTCGGTTCTGTCCATTCGGGTATATCAGATGTAATCGATATTTGAACAGAATCATTATTTGTATTTTGTATGTCCCACTTAACCAAACCGGGAATATTAGAATGTTTATTCCCCTCAGAAATGAATTTTGCAATAACCGGAAATATTTCTTGCTGAACATTAACTGAAATATTTATTTCCGATTGATTGGTAATTTGAGCAAACAAGGAGTTATAGAATAAAAAGCTTAAAAGGAAAAAGTGTAAAACAATCTTTTTCATAAAGTCTCCATTTTACTTACAAATTTTGGTAACCCTAACTAATACTTATAAGTAATTGCCATACACTCAATTATTGGCAATTCCGTTTAACGCTAATCCTAATATTATTTTTAAAGCATCTAAATATCCAAAATAATTGCAAATATTAACTGATTTGGTAAACCTTAGCATCATATCAGGATTTAGCTTATCCTAATATTATTCTTACTATCCTGTTCTTATTAAGAATAAACTAAAACTACTATAAACTGATTTTTCTAATTAAAAAAAATCTCCAGCACCCAACATAAAGTCAGCCCCCGCTGAATAGGAAGTTTTTTGGGGTAAGTAATTATAGAACAGCTAAGGGTAATTATAAATTCCGGTTTTAACTTATAACAAATAAAACAAAAGTTCAATTAACAGTTGGCAAATAAGAACCGCTTCTTTATCATTCCTTTTCGGGACGGGGTGGGTTACCGTTGTTACAATTATTATATAGTCGAGGCTTAAAAAATATATAAAAAAATAAACAAAAAAGGTTTACGAAGACAAAAACAATTAATAAATTGCAAGGGAAAGAAAAAACAACAATAAAAGCTTGCAAAAAATGAAACCTAAGAACGAACAAAAGACACTGGAAATCTTCAAAGTAAGGTTAGAAGAAATCATCAACAAAGCACACC
>JBAQCL010000041.1:0-6345 GCA_049294175.1 Ignavibacteriaceae bacterium
AGAATATTAAAATTATCACTTGCAATGAAACAGCGTAGCTGGTTTGAAGGAATCTGGTCAAGTACAAATCTTTTTAGTTGGCCCTTTGTTGTCTCCAATGAAAATCTCTAATGACAAATCTGGGTTAAGTTAAAGTGTAATTTTTGTTAGGCATTGTACATTGTAATTTATGAACCTGTCCGCCTGTGGCAGATTGTTAATTGTAAGGAAATTACACTCCCTTCGTTTTACATCTCTTTTTGTTTTTGGGGGGGTGCTGAGTCGGTGTGAATTCTTTTAATGATAATTAAGAATGAATAATTAACAATTATTAAAAAATCTTTGTCAAATCCAGAACAACAAGCAAGACAAAATATTGACACGCAGCTTAATAAAGCAGGGTGGTTTGTACAGGATCTTAAAGATTTTAATCCATCTGCAGGATTAGGAATTGCTGTTCGTGAATATCCAACCAAATCCGGTGCTGCCGATTATATCCTTTTCATAGATCGCAAACCTGTTGGTGTTATTGAAGCAAAAAAAGAAGGGCTTACACTCAGCGGCATTCACGATCAAACAACCCGTTATGCTTCTGATAAACTAAAATTTGTTGGTAAAGTAAGCGACCTGCCTTTTCAATATGAATCTACAGGGACTGAAACATTTTTTACTGATGCCCGCGATCCTCAACCAAGACAAAGAGAAATATTCAATTTCCATAAACCCGATACTCTTAATGAATGGTTAAAGCAGGAAGAAACTCTTCGATCAAGATTAAAAACATTTCCAACACTTAACTCAAGCGGACTTCGTGTTTGCCAGGTTAATGCAATCATAAATCTTGAAGAATCATTCAGGTTGAATAAACCAAGAGCACTTGTACAAATGGCTACGGGTGCAGGCAAAAGTTATTGTGCAGTAACTTCTGTTTATCGACTACTAAAATTTGCAAAGGCTAAACGTATTTTATTTTAGTTGATACAAGAAATCTCGGCAAACAGATAGAACAGGAATTCCAGGCTTACAAACCGAATGATGACAAAAGACTTTTCACAGAACTTTATACAGTGCAAAGGTTACATTCAAACTTTATTGATCCATCTGCACAGGTTTGTATAAGCACAATACAACGAATGTATTCTATCCTTAAAGGCAAAGAGCTTGATGAATCACTTGAAGATGATTCACCTTATGAATCCAAAACAATTGATAAACCTGTTGATGTTGCATACACTCCAAACGTTCCTATTGAAACATTTGATTTTATAATCATTGATGAATGCCACCGATCCATTTATAATTTATGGAAACAAGTGCTGGATTACTTTGATTGTTTTATGATCGGGCTTACTGCAACACCTGATAAACGTACATTTGCATTCTTCCACGAAAATATTGTAAGTGAATACACACTTAAGCAATCCATCACTGATAAGGTTAATGTTGGTTATGATGTTTACACAATTGAAACAGAAGTAACACAGCAGGGCGCAAAGATAAAAGCAAAACAGTATGTCGATCTTAGAAATAAAACCACACGAAAGAAAGAATGGAAACAGCTTGAAGATGAAGTTGAGTATGCACCAAGCCAGCTTGATAGAGATATTGTAAATCCCAGCCAGATAAGAAAGATAATCCAGGAATGTAAACGTGTAATGAAGGATGAGTTTTATCCTGAACGTGATGAAAACTACGAAGTTCCTAAAACTCTGATATTTGCAAAGACTGACAGTCACGCCGAAGATATTGTTCATATTGTGCGTGAAGAGTTTGGCGAGGGCAATGACTTCTGTAAAAAAATTACTTACAATGTTAAGAATGAAGATCCCGAATCTATTCTTCAGCAGTTTCGCACGAGTTACAATCCGCGTATTGCTGTTACGGTTGATATGATTGCAACAGGCACGGATGTTAAGCCGATTGAAATTCTGATCTTTATGCGCGATGTCCGTTCGCGTAATTATTTTCAGCAGATGATTGGAAGGGGAACAAGATCAATGTCAAAGGATGATTTACAACAAGTAACGAGAAGTGCAAAGATCAACAAAGAAAGATTTTACATTATTGATGCTGTTGGTGTTTTCAAATCTGTTAAAGTTGATTATCCTGTTGTTGATAAAAAACCGACTATGCCGTTAAAAGATTTAATGAAGATGGTTATTCTTCAGCCTGATGAAGATACAATGTCTTCGCTTGCAGCACGACTTACAAAAATTGATAAACAGATTACCGAAACAGACAGAGAAAAGTTTATAGAACTTGCTGATGGGAAAAACTTAACCGAAGTTGCTCTGAATCTTGCTAACGTTTATGATCCTGATGCGATTGATGAAAGAGCAAGACAGGTTTATGAAATACTTGATGAAGCTGAACCAACCGAAGTTCAAATCAATGAAACAATTAAACAATTTAGCAATTCAGCCATTAAACCATTTGATAATCCTAAGCTTAGAGAATTTTTAGAAACTGTACGACAGAAAATTTACCAGATAATTGATGAAACAAATACCGACAGAGTTATACGAAGC
This sequence comes from Ignavibacteriaceae bacterium, assembly GCA_049294175.1. Taxonomy (GTDB): domain Bacteria; phylum Bacteroidota; class Ignavibacteria; order Ignavibacteriales; family Ignavibacteriaceae; genus IGN3. Next base: position 2,508 of record JBAQCL010000041.1, read on the forward strand.
GAGTTTGATACAACGGCAAAAGAAAATGCTGATGAGATAATTAACAACTTCCGTAAGTTTATTGATGATAACAAAGATGAGATAACTGCATTAAGAATTCTTTACTCACAGCCGGAACGTCACAAAGAACTTACTTACAAAATGATAAGAGAGCTTAACGATGCTCTTACAAATCCTCCATACTATTTAACACTTGAGCAGGTTTGGAATGCTTACCAGAGAGTTAAGCCAAATCTTGTAAAATCTAAATCTCCGCAGAGAATGTTAACAGATATTATTACTCTTATAAGATTTGAACTAAAACATGATGAAACTCTTGAACCATACAGTGAAGTTGTAAACAAAAGATTTAAAGAATGGGTATTTAAACGTAATGCGGGACCAATACAGTTTAACGATGAACAAATGAACTGGCTTAGAATGATTAAAGACCATATTGTTTCTTCTGTTAGAATAGAAGTTGAAGACTTTGATAGAACGCCTTTTGATGGCGAAGGTGGTCTGGGAAAATTTTATAAGGTTTTCGGTGCTGATTATGAAAAGATACTGGAAGAGATAAATAATGAGCTTGCTGCATAATTGTCTGAACCAGGATTAACACGATTGTTGGATTTTCAGGATTAGAATATTGGTTTCCGAATGATTGCCGAATAAAGGAATTTAATTTAGTTTTATTAAGAAAATGAATAGAAACTTAAAAATAGTATTTCCGAATCACTTCCGAATTAAAATCTTGTTAATCCTAAAATCCGATAAATCCTGGTTTAGACAATGAAGTACGAAGACATAACTAAACGTATAATTGGATGTGCGATGAAAGTACATTCCTTTTTAGGTAATGGATTTCAGGAGGTTATTTATCAGCGTGCGCTTGAAATTGAAATGACGCTTGATGGGTTACAGTTCGAACGTGAAAAAGAAATGCCTGTTATATATAAAGGTTATAATATTGGTACTCGCAGAGTGGACTTTTTTGTTGAAGAAAAAATAATGGTTGAGTTAAAAGCAATAATACAATTAGAAGATGTTCATCTTGCACAAGGGAAAAATTATCTTGAGGCTTATAATATGGAAGTTGGTTTATTGATTAACTTTGGTGCAAAGAGTTTGGAGTTTAAAAGATTATTTAATTATCCTAAGGATGCACAGAAAAATGTCTGAACCACGATTTATAGGATTGGATGATTTTAGGAAATTGTCCGAACCTCGATTCATAGGATTAAAGGATTTGAGGATTAAGTGAAAATATTTGTTTTAGAAAATCCTGTGTATGAAAATCCGGTTAATCCTTAAATCCCGGTCCAATCACGGTTCAGACAATTGTTGATGAAGGAGGACTTGGTAAAATGTGGAAATTGTTTGGAGAAAACACAGAAGACTTAATTGAAGAATTAAACAAAGAATTAGTAGTATAGGAGTTAATGTTGAAGAAGAAATCGACTAAAGAAATCCTTCGCCCGCACTCAATAGCAAAAATAAATTTATATGTTAAATACTTAGCAGTTTATTTAAATATCCTACATAGAGTTGATTTTATTAAAAAGACATATCTTTTTGATCTATTCGCTGGTGAAGGAATATATGAAGATGGTGGAAAGGGTAGTCCAATTCAAACAATGGAAACTATAAAAAATCATTATTTCTTCAACAAAAAAAATTGTAAAAATATTGATGTTCTGTTTAATGATTATGGGAATTCAGATATTGAGATAATGAGAACAAAGATTGATCGTGTAAAAGAGTTTGCTTCTAAAATATTTAAACCCCCTAATGTTAATTTATTTTACTCTGATAAAGACTATAATGAACTTTTACCATTATTAATTGGCAAATTGAACTCACTAGCTGATACGGAAAGGGCACTATTATTTATTGATCCTTGGGGATACAAAGAAATTAGACCAAATGAATTGAAAGATTTACTTGTTAATGGAAAAGCCGAGCTAATTCTGTTTTTACCAATTTCTTTTATGTATCGATTTGCAGAAAAAGCAATTACCGAAGGTTTTAAAGGTGGTGAAGCATTAGAAAAATTTTTAACAGAGTTATTCGGGGGTGAATTGCCAGATACAACCGATCCCTTAAAATTTATTTTAAGCATTAAACAGAGATTTAAAGAATATTTGAATATGACGTATATTGACAGCTTTACACTAAGACCAGATAAAGCGAATGTGTTTTGTATTTTTTTCTTTACTCATAGTAAAAAAGGTTTCGAGAAAATGATCCATACTAAATGGATGATTGATAAAGAACACGGAAAAGGATTCGAAGAAAACACCTCCTTGGGATTATTTAATGAGGTCATATTATCCGGTTATGATGGAAAGCTTAGAGATTTTATCATTAATTCAAATGGAAGAACAAATTCAGAAATAAATGACTTTGGATATGAAAATGGATTTCTTCCGACTCATTCTAATGATATTTTACAGATACTTTTAAATAATAACAATATCGAACTAATAAGCCTTGATGGTAAAAAAGCAATTAGTTTTTATTTGAGTAGTAAGGATCGGAAAATCTCGATAAAAAGGAAAGAGTAGCGATGGCTGAATCTAGAATAGAGTGGACAGAATTAACTTGGAATCCAACAACGGGATGTAATAAAGTATCTCAGGGCTGTAAGTTTTGTTATGCGGAAGTAATGGCTAGACGCCTGAAAGCAATGGGTCAAGAAAAATATATAAATGGATTCAAGCTTACTTTACACGAGGATACATTAAAAATTCCTTACTCTTGGAAAACTCCAAAAATAGTTTTTGTTAACTCAATGAGTGATTTGTTTCATAAAGACATTCCTTTAGAATTTCTTAAGCGTGTTTTTAAGGTAATGAATGATAATCCCCAACACGTTTTTCAAGTCCTTACTAAACGAGCAGATATTCTTTTTGAATACAGCAAGCAACTGAATTGGACTCATAATATTTGGATGGGCGTATCTGTAGAAAATGAAAAAGAATTATGGCGAATAGATTTTCTGCGAAAGACAAAAGCAAAGACAAAATTTCTTTCGCTTGAACCATTGCTTGGTCCATTAACAAAATTAAAATTAAATAAAATTGATTGGGTGATTGTTGGCGGTGAGAGTGGAAGAAAACCAAGACCAATGAAACAAGAATGGGTTTATGAAATTTTTGAAAAGTGTGAAAAAGCCGATGTTAAGTTTTTCTTCAAGCAATGGGGAGGAACAAATAAAAAGAAAACAGGCAGACTACTTAACGGAAGAACATATGATGATATGCCAGAAGTTGAGGTTACTTTTTAATGCTGAATAAGGGGAATAAAAATTCATTACAACAACGTCGAAGACCTCCAGCTGGATTCAAACAAGCATTACAAGGTTTAGCATTTTGGATTGGTTATAAGAATGAGCTATATAACAATCACAATCTTTTTGAAGGTGCAATATCCAATGAATTAATATCTCTTCTAAAGGCACATTTAAGTAAAGAATATGCTATATCTCAAGAAGAGTTCTATCGTAATTTAACTAAAAAGAAAAGTAAAAAATTTACGAATGATAGGGTAGACATTTGTATATATAAAAAGGACAATAAAAGTATTGAAAAATTAGATTCAATAATGGAATTTAAAAGATACTCACCTTCTGATTCCAATTTAATTGCTGACCTTGAATACCTATCAGAGTTTAAAAGACTTAATCCTTATGTAAGGTGTTTCCTAGTTATAACTTCTCAAAGCGGATTTCCCAAAAAATTATTAAATGATAATGGTAATGGGAAAAATTGGCGTAAAATTAATTACAATAAAAAGTTAAAAAAATCGCATACAAAAATATTGGAAGTATATAAAGCATATGTGAGTAAAAGTTTAA
>JBAQCL010000042.1:0-70991 GCA_049294175.1 Ignavibacteriaceae bacterium
GCAGCTTTAGGTGGTAAAACTGCAGCAGAATTTTGGCCAACTGTTAAAGGTGATGTGAATAAAGATGGTATGGAAGAAATATATACAGGTGGCGGAAGGGGAATAAATCTGATCGCTGTTCAATACAAAGGAACCGGCAGTTTAGTTGATGCTGCCAATTACAGTGCAAATTTAGTTTACGCCGGCGACGGTGGAGATGTATTTGCTACAATAAATGTATATCATGGAAGAGTTGATACTGTTATAAACGGTACCGATACATCTTACGTTCTTAATGAATCGATTATTGATACAACTTATGAAGAAACTCCTTTTACCTCTTATATTTTTGCTGACGGTGTTGATATTGATAAAGACGGTAATATGGAAATAGTTCTTTCTGAACAAAGTGTATATGACTCAACAACAGTTATTGAATGGGTTTGGGTTGATACAAGTTCTGTCGTACCGCCTTCTTGGGAACGAGATAATGCAGCAGAACATAAAATTGTAAATGAATACCGTAAAACAATACGTGTTCTAGAGTACACAGGAGCAACCGGTTTAGTAGATCAAGGTTATAATATAGTTACTCCTAATGATTATATATTAGAAAATAACTATCCTAACCCGTTCAATCCGACAACAACAATTAAGTTTACTTTACCATTGCAGAAACAAATATCTTTAAAAATATTTGATATGCTGGGTAAGGAAGTGGCTACTCTCATTAACAATCAAATCTATAACAAAGGGGATTTCAAGGTAACATGGGATGGAACTAATAATAATGGCAATAAGGTAGCAAGCGGCAATTATATCGCAACACTATCATACGGCAATTATGCAAAATCCATCAAAATGACTTTGTTGAAGTAAAATTGTTGGTAAGTGTTTGATTAGAGGCTGAATCAGAAGTTAAAAATTCTTAAGATAGAATTACTTTTGGAACAGCCTCTTATATTAATAAGTATTCCCAAATTTGATCAATCTTTAATGTTTTTAAGTTGACAAATTGATTTAATAATTAAAAAAGGCATGTCCTAAATTCTTTTGAGAGGCGCGCTAATGCAGAAAGTTTTTTTACTATTTATTATTGCGGCACTTTTCTTAACAACTTCCAATCTTACTTATTCCCAATCCACGGGCAAAATTATGGGCAAGGTTTCTGATGTATCTACAGATGAAGGAATTCCTTTTGCTAACGTATTGATTGAAGGAACTACAATTGGAGCCGCATCAGACGTTGAAGGAAATTTTGTAATATTAAACATCCCTCCGGGAGTATATAAGGTTACAGCTTCCTACATAGGTTATCAAAAAGTTACAATTACTGATGTATCAGTTAATGTTGGCTTTACCACTACTTTAGATTTCAAATTATCTTCGGGCGAAGTAACTCTGGAAGCAATTGTTGTTCAGGGAGAGAGAAATCCGCTTATCAGGCAGGATTTAACAAACCCAACAGTTGCAATTACATCAGAATCGTTAGAGACTTTACCGGTTGACAATATTGCTGACGTAATAAAATTACAAGCCGGTGTTGTTACGGATGATGATGGCGGTATTCACGTTAGAGGAGGCTACGGAAATGAAGTGGCTTATACTCTAAATGGTCTTTCATTAAATGATCCTTATGGAAACGCAAGAGCTGTAGGACTTGCATCAAACGCAGTTCAGGAAGCTTCAGTTTCCACAGGAACATTTGGTGCTGAGTTTGGTAACGCTCTTAGCGGTGTTGTAAATTATGTTACAAAAGAAGGCTCCGATAAATATACTTTTAGTATGAGAGCATACGGTGGAGATTATTTAACATCCAGAACCGGTTTGTTTTCAGATAAATTAGGCTCAAGTGAAATCGATGTTTTAAATAGGGGCAGAGTTGAGGCTACGCTTGGCGGACCAATTCCAATTACCGGTTCAACAAGATTTTTCTTTTCCGGTATTTACGAAAACTATAAGGGAACTTATTATGGTTATAGATTATATAATCCAACAGATTCTTATTTAACTCCTGATAATTTTAAAAGTACAGACGAAAGATATGGAGACGCAACCGGAGCTTATAATTTCAATCCTTATGATCCAAATAGTAACGGGTTACCAACCGGAGATAAACAATATGTTGCAATGGACCCAAATCAAACATTGAATTTGCAATTTAATATTAGCCAAAAATTTGGCTCATTAGTAAAATTGAAATATGAATTTGTTTATGACAAAGCCAAATCAAGGTCATTTGATAGAAATTACCTATTTAATCCTGACGGCGTTAGCTGGGACAATAGCCGTGGAGTAATAAATACTTTAGATTTAACACATACAGTTAGTGATAAAACGTTCTATACATTAAAAGGATCATACTCATATAACAAAGCACAATCTTATCTTTATGAAGATCCTAATGACCCAAGGTACCTGCCAAGTTTTTACAGAAAAACCATAGGGAATACAACTTTTTATGCCGGAGGAACAGATAATGATATTGTGAAGAGATCCACTGAAACATACAGTATTAAAGGTGATGTTGTTTCCCAGATGTTTGGTGTTCACGAAGTAAAAGCAGGTTTTGAGTTTAGAAAACATAATGTTAAAAGATATGGCTATACGTTGGATTTCTATAAATACCAGGTAATTGACGGAACTCCTTCAATTACTTCCCTAAGTATTAACGATGTTTTATATGATTCTGCACTAACTGTTTTACGTAGCGGTATTATTAGCCCTTCTACGTATGAAAAAAACCCTACCCAGGGTTCTGCTTATATCCAGGATAAAATGGAACTTGCCAAGACTTTGATTTTAAATATCGGGTTAAGGTATGAATTTTTTGATGCCGCTTCAGATTATAACTATGATTTTTCAAAAAACATTACCGATTCTCTATCTGGATATATGAATGCTTATCTTAAACCTGCAGAGGTTAAACATATGTTCTCACCAAGATTCAGTGTTTCATATCCAATAACAGATAGAGGTGTTATAAGATTTTCTTACGGACATTTTTATCAAATCGGCTCCCTATCAAGTTTATATGCAAATGATATGAGATGGGTTGCTAACGTAGCTTCAATTCCGACATTTGGTAATGCAAATGTAAATCCACAAAAATCAATACAATATGAAATTGGTCTTCAACAACAATTAACCGATGATTTTAAGTTTGATTTAACTGCATACTATAAAGATGTGCGGGATTATATTTTTACCCAAACAGTTTACACTGAAAAAGCAAGACAATATCAAATTCTTACAAATCTTGCTTATTCAAACGTTAGAGGAGTTACTCTTTCTTTTCTTAAAAGACGATCTCCGGGCGGAATGTTTTCTGCAACACTCGACTATACATTTCAGATTGCAGAGGGAAACAGAACAGAGCCGGAAGAAGATTTGTTCTTTAGTGAAGCATCCGGAAAACAAACCGAGACTTATTTAGTCCCGTTAAGCTTTGATCGCCCCCATTTAATAAACGGAACTATTGCCCTTACTGATCCTAACTCATGGACTCTTGGCATTATATATAATATACAGGCTGGAACACCTTATACACCGGCTTTACCCACAAGTCTATCAACTATAACATATGAACAAAACTCATCATTTAAATCTATGCAATGGGAAGTTGATCTTAAATTTGAGAAATATTTTTCATTTGGTCCATTTGATTACTCGGTATTTATTCATATCAATAATTTATTTGATACTGAAAACGATAGATATGTTTATGCAAGTTCCGGTAAAGCGTTATCCAATGTTGAACAGGAATTAAATGCCAATCAATTTAATGATTTGCGTACCAGAATTAACAGAGGTGATTCGGGTATGATAGATGTGAATTACCTCGACCAATATTACTCTCTGCGTCCTGAACGTGTTAACAGACCGAGAGAAGTAAGACTGGGATTCTCTATATTATTTAACTAAATATATTTTTAGGATATTCATGATGACAAAGAAAAATATTGTAATACTTTTATATTTCTTTCTAATACCAACGATGTCTTTTGCACAGGTAAATGATACAGTTGATTTTAAAACTCTAACACCGGAACAATTCCTACAGACATTCGGTCCTATTAAAGGGACAGTACTTAATAAGGTTGCCGGAGACAAGAGAGAAATAAAAGACATTACCATTAAAGGAAATAAAATTACAACCATTATGTATAATTATGGTTCTATCTGTTCCCCAAATGCATTAGATAACGTAAATGATTTAGTTTGGAATGGGCTAGGTTACGGTTTTGAATTTGGATTAATTATCGGCGCAGAAGTTTTAGATAACAATGGTGATACTTTACACATCGTAAGTGATTCACACATATTATCAACTCAAGGTGATTATAATTCTGACGGATCATTAAAATGGGGCTGGTTACCTCGACCCGGATATTCAGATCCAAATCAGGATCAATTAGCCTCACTAAATGCTGAAGATTCAGATGGAGATGGCAAACCTGATTCGTGGCCTGAAGAGTGGTATTCTGCAGGTTCAGGGAAATATCTTTGGCCTGCTTTTTTAGGAGATATGGCTACAGCCCCGGATGAAGAAGTTTACTATGCAGTTGATGATTATACTAATTATGAATTTATTGATAGATACCAACCCTTCCCAAGCGATTTAACTAAAGGAGGACTTGGATTATCATCCACCGTTAGAGTTCTTCAATTCAACAATCCTATGGCTGAAGACATAATTTTCATGGTATATCAGGTTACTAATACTTCGGAAAAGGATCTCGATAAAGTCTATTTTGGAATGTTTGGTGATCCACACGTTGGAGGGGCAACGGATTATAATGATGATCGGGCATTTTTTATTCCACCAACCGGAGCGCTTGCTGAATCATACAATCAAAGAGCAAGAAGTATGGTTTATGCATGGGACGGCAATTTCAAAGGAATGGGTGGCAAAGTCCCCGGCTATTTTGGATGGAAATTTCTTGAATCTCCGTCATTTAATAACAATGAAAAAGATGATGATGATGATGGGATAATGGATGAAAGCCCGTTTAACGACAAAGGATTTTATATAGATGGTGTTGTAACACCTTATAATTATGGTATATATGATGAAGCTAAATATACGAAGGTTTATGGCACTCCTAAGGCAAGGTGGTCAGGGGATGAAGACGGAGATTGGGACCCGGAAAGAGATGATATTGGGATTGACGGAATTGGACCCGAGTCAAATAATTATCCGGGGGCAGATTATGGCGAGGGCGATGGAGTTCCATCTCAAGCGTTTTATCTGGATTTGAATGGCAATGGAATTTATGATGCTGAAGAATCCGGGACTCTAAGTGATGTTCAATTGGAAGGATATGAATGGGCTGGATCAGAACCAAATTTTGGATATAGGGATATTTCTGAATCTGATATGGTGGGGCTGACTGGATTTACAGCCGCAGCATATGGCTCACCAAACTATCCTAAAGAAGATGAATTAATGTGGCAATGGTTTTCAAAACCAGAGATTGACCCAAATCAGGATTTATTAAGACAAGAAGGCGATAATGTCTTCTGTTTCTCAACCGGACCAATGTCATTAAAAAAAGGCGAAAGCCAAAGATTTTCAATGGCAATAATAATGGGAGAAAATAAAGATGATTTGCTTCTTAACTCTATTACTTCAACTAAAATTCTTGAAGCCGATTACAGATTTGCACAACCGCCGGCAAAGCCGATAGTTAAAGCAGTTGCTGAAGATGGAAAAGTAAGGTTATATTGGGATGCTAAGTCCGAAGACTCTGTTGACCCTTTAACACAGGATAAGGATTTTGAAGGATATAAAATTTACAGAAGTAGAGATTTTAATTTCTCAGATGTTTATACTATAACAGATGCAAATGGAGTTGCCTTTCTCGGGCAGCCATTATTAGATAATAACACCGGTAAGAGAGCTCAATTTGATTTAATTGATGATTATTCCGGATTAGCTGAGAAAGAATATGATGGACGTGGTGTAAAATATTATCTTGGCGATGATACCGGGTTAAAGCACGAGTATGTTGATTCAACGGTTCAGAATGGCATTACTTATTACTATGCTGTAGTAGCTTATGATCATGGAACCCCGGAAATTCCTCCTACCGAAACTCAATCGGTTATTGAAGAAGATCCTTTAACAGGTGAATTAATTTATGATGTTAATACAGTTGCCGTCACCCCGGGTCCATTATCAACAGGAATGGTTTCTGCTGAGGCCGGGTTAGAAGGTACTCCGACCTCTATTAACTCAGATGCCACCGGGACAATAACAGTAAAAGTTTTAGAAGATTTAGCAGTAGGTAATAAACTCTATAAAATTAATTTTAACGAAAATAAAGTTTATAGTGTTTTAGATTCAACTGGAGTTGAAACTAGCTTTATATCAAAGGATACAGTTTTAGTTACTTTACCAAACACAAACATACAAACTGGTAGTATTGAATTGTATGACCAATCAAACAACTTAATTGACCCATCAAATTATGTTGTAAATTATAAATCAGGTCAAATAGCCAGTAAAGAAACCGGAGATTTACCTAAAGGCAATACCTATAAAATATATTACAGATATTTTCCTGTTTCTAATAGCAGTCTATTAGATTCTGAAGACGGTAACCCTGCTTTTGATGGACTAAGAGTTTACGTTCAAAATGACACACTTAATTTTGATGCGGAAAATTCCAAATTTATTCATAATAGTAATGTAACTGTTAAAGATTCAATTTTTTATCCCGCTAATATTGGAGTTGCGGGTTTAAGAACAAAAATTAGTGCTGATTGGGAAATAAGATGGCATGATACAGATACTCTATCAGATGGAAGTTGGAAATTTGCTGATACTGTTCAGACCTTGGCTGGAAAGTTTGCAATGCCGTTTGAAGTTTATAATATTACCGCAAATGCACCTGCAACTTTTGTGATTGATGAGCCAAACATTAAAACAAAAAATAATAAACGCTGGGACTGGGGTGAAGGAATAGTTTTTCAACCTCAAGGGGCAACCAATGCTGCTACAAGCTATGAAGTTACTTTATCTTTAGATAAATCTGCTTCTGAATTAGTACTGCCTAAAGAAGGCGACGTTTATCAATTAAAAACCAGAAAACCATTTGAGAAAGGTGATATTTTTATATTTGAAACGAAGAAGGCTGAAGAAGAAAAGCAAATTATAAAAGAAAGTTTAAATGATATTTACGTAGTACCCAACCCTTATGTTGCATATAGTATTTCAGAAAGCCCTGGAAGAACATTAACAAAAAGAGGTGATAGAGAATTACAGTTTAGAAATCTTCCCCAAAGATGTATAATAAGAATTTATACGATTACCGGTGAACTGGTTGATACAATTGAAAAGGATGATTTTACAAGCATGGCAAGCTGGGATCTTTTAAGCTCAGAAGGTATGAGAATAGCCTATGGCGTATATATCTTTCATGTTGATGTACCTGGCACAGGAGAAAAAATCGGAAGATTTGCTGTAATAAAATAATGATTGCTGATTTTATGGGGCAGAAATTTTTCTGTCCCTTAAATATTTGAAAAAGAATTTTACGGAGAAAACCAAGTATGAGAAAGTTTTTTTTACTAATAACACTAAACGTCTTGATTTTATTTAGTACTACTAATTTATATTCACAGATATTTAGAGATATTACTAAAGTTGGTACCACTGCAGGTCAATTTTTGAAAATAGGACCTGGAGCCAGGGCTCTTGGAATGGGTGGGACATATGTAGGAGTAAGTGACGATATATATGCTATATATTATAATCCTGCAGGTGTAGCAATTAATAAAGGGAATGGGCAAGTTGCTTTTAACCACACGCAATGGTTGGCAGATGTTAATTACGATTTTGCTGCGGCTTCAATAAATGTAGAATCGCTCGGAACTTTATTTATATCTGTAACATCATTACGTGTACCGGAAGAAAAAGTCAGAACCTTTGAATATCCCGAAGGTAATGGGCAATTCTGGGATGCCAGCTCAGTTTCTTTTGGGGTAGGTTATGCAAGAAGTCTTACTGATAGATTTTCAATTGGATTCCAGGCAAAATATATTCAAGAATCTATCTGGAGCAGTTCAGCAAGTGGTTTTGCACTGGATATCGGGACCTATTATATCACACCATTTAATGACTTAGTTATTGGTGCCAGCATTTCTAATTTTGGAACCAAAATGCAATTAGATGGAAAAGATATACAGATAAATTATGATCCGGATGGCGATCTTTCTACCGGGCCTAATAATGTTCCGGCAAATCTTGCAATGGACCAGTATGATTTACCTCTTACATTTAGAATAGGGTTTGCTATGGATGTAGTAAAAACAAGATACATCAGAATTAAAACTGCATTGGATGCTACGCACCCAAATGATAATGCCGAATATTTGAATGTGGGTTTAGAACTGGCGTATGATGAATTGTTTTTTATAAGAGGCGGTTACAAATCATTGTTTTTATCAGATAGTGAACAAGGATTTACTTTAGGGGCAGGTTTAAATTATGAAATGAGCCGGGGCTTATTTATAAGAATAAATTATGCTTATGGTGATTATGGGAGACTAAAAAACATTCAATATTTTGATATTGGGTTGGTTTTTTAAGCATCTTTTTATAAGCTGTTGCAAAATTGATTGCTGCTATACTGGATTCATTATTAAAGCATAAAGTAATCAAATATTTTGCAACAGCTTTTTTATTGTACCATTTTTCTATCCTCCAAATTGCAACTCAACATTTTAATTTTTCTTATTTAAATCATCTCTTTTATTAATAAATATTTGATTCGTAAAAATCTTTCTGATTATCTTTCTCTTTTCAAAGCGTTATAAAATTTTCTTTAGATATCATAATAATGTAAAATATAGTTATTTTTAGGTGGATAATAAATTCTAAGCTGTTTTGACTGGAAGAGAACAATAATTTTTAAGGTGAAAAAATGTTATCAAAAGAAACCGGGTCTTTAAATGAGGAGCTAACCAGAGATATAATTTTAAAAAGTATTATTAGCGAACTAAACGGCTTTCATTTACCTCCTAAAGAATATATAAGCCTTGCAAGTTCAATTCTTGATCTCGCGACTAAATCCCAAACAAACAACATTAACCAAAATAATGAGCAGATAACCGAAGTATTCACATCTTTACCTATAATTTTTGAAGATTTGAAAATTTCTGAACTGGATTATAAAAAAAATAAAAAATCAATTCATAAATGGATTAATGGTGATTCAGGCAGTGATTTTATACATTCCAGAATTGATGACCCCGAGTTTGATGCTGAAGAATTTTTCTTAAACAAAAAGAATATTTTTGGTTTAATCGAAATAAACAACAAACCTATTGGCATTATGGGATTTTTACATTACGATCAAAAAAATAATAAAGCTGAGTTGAGAAAAATAATCGGCGAGCAAGAATACAGAGGGAAAGGATTGGGTAAAAAATCGACAAAATTGTGGCTAAACTATGGATTAAACGGGCTTAAGTTAAGAAAGATTTATTTATATACTTTTGATACCAACCTACGAAATATTAGAATAAACCGCGAGATGGGTTTCCAATTGGAAGGTGTTTTTAAACAGGAGAATATAGACAATCGTGTTGTGAAAGACATTATTAGAATGGCTTACCTGGTTTAATATAAACAACTGAAATGAAGCCGTTTATGCACAATTTTTTTTACTACTCTTTCAACAATAATTTTTAACAAACCTTCATCTTGATTTTGACAAAAGAATTTACAATAAAACCAATAGGCACTGTTCAATCAAAACTAAAGCAAAGATATGAAACTCCGCGCCAGGGTGTTTTAGCAGGAAAAGGAATTTCAACAATTAATCTCTTTCCGCACAATAATTTTGAACAGGCTGTTAAAGACCTTAACGGTTTTGAAAGAATTTGGGTTATCTACTTATTTCATCTAAATAAAAATTGGAAACCCTTAGTTACACCTCCAAGAAATGCAGAAAAAAAAGTTGGCGTTTTTGCATCACGCGCCCCTTATCGTCCCAACCAAATTGGATTAAGTTGTGTAAGGTTAGAAAAAATTGAGGGATTAAAGATATATATTTCAGAATCCGACATGCTTAATGAAACTCCTGTTTTAGATATCAAACCATACCTACCCTATTCTGATTCATTCCCCAATGTTTCTACAGGCTGGGTAAAGACTGATCTGGAAAATATTTATCAAGTGAAGTTTGGAAAACAGGTTAAGCAAAATGCGGAGAAATTACTTACAGATGAAAAAATAAATTTATTGAATTACGCACAAGTACAATTGGAATTTAATCCGATCGACACAACCCGAAAAAGAATCTCGTTGTTTACAAAGAAATCCGGAACAAAACCAAAAGCATATCTTTTTTCTTTAGCATACAGAAGCTGGAATATTGTTTACAATGTTGATGAAGAAAAAAGAATTGTAATGATTAAGGATATTCTTTCTTCCGATGAGCTTTGACAAACTAAAACCCATAAATTTTTCGACACATCAAATGCTCATCAACAAAAAAGCCCCGTAAAAACGGGGCTTTTAATTTCACAATAAAATGAGTTTTATTTCATCAACATCATTTTGTGTGTCTGAACAAAATTACCTGCAACCATTTTGTAAATATACATTCCACTTGCAAGATTACTTCCGTTAAAATCAACAGAATAAGTTCCTGCGGTAACGTTATCATTAACCAATTCTCTTACTAGTTCACCTGTAATTGAATAAATAGAAATAGTTACCTTTGAATCAAACGGAACACTGTAATTTATTTTTGTAGTTGGATTAAATGGATTAGGGTAGTTCTGACTTAACGCAAATGTTATTGGCACTTCTGTGTTAATCTCAACTTCTTGAGAATATGAAGAAGATCCATCAAGATCAACTTGTTTTAGTCTGTAAAAAGATTTTGATCCAGCAACTTTTTCATCAACAAAACGATAATCAATTGGATTTGTTGAATTTCCTGCTGCCGTAACACGACCAATAGAAGTCCACACATTATCCGTTGCTTTTCTTTCGATACTAAAATAACTGCTGTTTAACTCTGTGGCAGTTTTCCATTTAAGTACAACTTTATTTTGCTCGAAAGATCCTGTGAAGGAAACTAATTCAACAGGAACATACCCAGGAAACTCATCAGCTCCTATTTCTGGAACATCATCTCTAAGGTCTCCATCAATGTCAGTTGTTATTCCTGTTATTGCTATGCCCTTCCCCATTAATGGTGATGTAACATCTACAAGATGCAAATCGGTTGCTGAAACAAAAAGTGGATCGAGGCTGTAGCTATTAGCATCTTGTGATGAAGCTGTTTGCCAGTCCGATAAAGAAGCAGTTGCAGCGTCGTTCCAATAACCAACAGCACCGGCAGAACCTTGCAAGAAATCATTGTGGTCAGAAGTCACTGTTCCCAAAGTTCCAGTCCTATTTATACAATAAGATGTGAAATCTTTTTCTGCTGATACAACAATATTGTTTGCTAAATCATTAGTACCGTCACTTAAATATATACCTGAATATGTAACCGTTCCGGTTCCAATATCTTCAAGATCAGCCATATAAATTGAGTTAAAGGCTAAGTTCAAAGTTGCAGTAGCAGATGAATTTTTAATTCCTCTAACATAAGCAACCGGATTTGTAGCAGTAAGTTCAAATCCATAAATCATATTGTTGTAAATATTATAAGTGCCTGCTGTTTCAATACTAATACCAGTATTTCCCATAGCTGCAAGATTAGTTAAAGAAGAAATCTTTGAAATCTTATTGTTATAAATATTAACAACAGAATTCGTTGGAACATCAACAGCATAAATTGCTTCGTTGGTTATACCGGAAGCTATGTTTTGATTGAGAATAATTTCATTTCCCGATATATCACAGTTTGCTGCTCTATATAGTGAAATTCCTCTTCTTTTTGCTTCAATTAAATTATTCTTTATTGTTATACTATCGGCATATAATATTCCATCGGTTCCCTGATACGTGCCTATACCCTGTGCATTTTGATAAACACCATCAAAGTTTGAGCTTAAATGATTATTTTCAAAAGTAAGATTTTTAGGAATCCAATTCTGCGAAATATTGACTCTGCTTCTTATCAAAACAGAACCGATAAATAAACCGCCACTAGTACTTGTGCCTTGTGATTTATAATATACATTAGTGTTTTTTACTACCACATTTGATACATCTCCAACAAGTACCAGCGTCATTGCGTTTCTATGTGCGGTAGTTGCAGTTTGAATGGTAAGGTCCCTGGTTGCCCCATCAACTGTATTCGATCCATCAATTACTATATTTTTTGTTACACGCAAATCATTCCAGGCAATATTATTTTCCATCGGGATACCAATAATCAAGGCACCAGAAGGACCAGAGTTAATATCTGCAGTATATGGAAGGGTAATGACCGGTTGAACTCCAGTATAAGGTTTAAATGTAACAGTATATGGGTCCGGATTTATTGCCAAGCCTAATCCAACGGTGGTATAGGTTTCTGTAATATCACTTGTTATATAAAATGTGCAATCTCCTGAAAATGTTGAACTATTTAAAACATTAAAAGCATCTCTTAGAGTTGCAAATTCAGGATCGCTTCCTCCAGTACCTGTACCAGGGGCACCTATGTAATAATCACCAGCAAATGGTGATCTTAAATCGACTTGATAAGCACCAAAACCATTGTTGGTAGCTAAGACATATATATTATAAATATATTCACTAACTTTTTTAACAGCTACATCCCCAAGTCCACCAGCACTAGTGCTACCTAATAACGGGGTTGATCCTAAAACTGTTGCAGAATCAGGAACACCACCAAAAATTCTTATAATCTTCGCATTATTTGATGTCGTTAATAAATCATTAACTACAATATATTCATCCCCTAAAAAAGTATTTAAATATCTTAAAGCACTACCACTTGTAGCAATCACAGTATTGGGAAGCGAACCAATCAATGTTCCATCAGTAGTATATTTTGTTGGATAAGTTCCATGAGCATCATGATAAAAAACAGTATCTGACACAAGAGTAACGGCAGCACTGCTTGCAGTACTTGAGATTGGAATAACTGCTGGAGTGAAAGTTTGAGCATTATCAGTAGTAGTAAATTTAAAGAGGCTTCCGGGACCTACACTTGCAAGAGAAGTAGCTGCCCATATAACAACTGAGTTATCTACTGTTGAGCCTGTTACAGTAAATTTATCACCCAATCTATCGGCAGTTGCGTTATAAGATAGAACTTCAACCGGTACAGCTGACAATGCATCATATCTATAAACTTTAAATGCATCAGCAGAAGCATTAGTGGTCATATTCCCGACAAATATTTTTCCGTCGCTTGAAACTTCTACATCATTAACAACCGCAACACCGCCTGTTATACCTGTATTATCAAGCTGACCAAGAGAATCCCCGGTCAAAGCATCATAATAAATAATTTGTTTTCCACCAAGACTAGCATCACGAGTTACGACAAAAAACAAATCACTGCCACCCACTGAACCATAAGCAATTCCACGTGTTAAACTACCGGTTTCCCAAACAGGTTTTGTTCCGGCAGTAGCTGATTTCTCCCACAATGTTGTTACTTGCGAATAGCTTAAACTCACAGAAAAAATTAGAGCAATGATAGTAAATAAAATTTTTTTCATAGAAACCTCACGATTAATTGATTTGATAATATATTAAATTTAAGGAAGTTTAAAAGAAAAGCCTTATTTGAAGATAAAGTGTTCATTTTATAATATATTGGTATAATACTTATATGAACATAATCAATTAAAAATAATAAGTCCAGAATTATTTTTCCTTTTACTAAACGAATAACAATTTTTGTTATATCCCCTTCAAGTAATCAACGCCTCCAAGTGAGTTGATTTGCCTGATAATCCAATTCTGTCTTCCTCTTACATAACCACTAGGTTTAGCTACGGAATATTTTACTGGGTTTGGCAATACTGCCGCAATTAAAGCTGATTGAGAAAGCGTTAGTTTGCCCGGCGGTTTTCCAAAGTAAGCAAGACTTGCTATTCCAACACCAAAAACATTTTTACCTAACTCAGCAATGTTCATATGAACTTCAAGAATTCGTTTTTTATCCCACAACAATTCTATAAGAATTGTAAAGTATGCTTCAATACCCTTCCTCACAAAACTTTTTCCTTCCCAAAGAAATAAATTTTTTGCAACCTGTTGTGTAATGGTGCTTGCCCCACGAATTCTTTTCCCTCTTTTGTTCTGTTTCATCGCTTTTTCGATCTGCTTAAAATCAAATCCAAAATGATTTGGAAAATTTTGATCCTCGGCAGCTACGATTGCAATAGGAACATACTTTGAAACATAATCATAATCTATCCAATGATATTTAATAAGCTCAAAATCACCTTTAAAAACGTTGGATATTTGCCTCTGAATCATAATAGAACTTGTAACGGGATTTATCCATCTCATTGCAAAAACCATTAATACAGTAGAAATGAAAAAAATAATTGTGAACTTTAAAATCCATTTAAAGATTCCAGATATTTTTTGTTTAAATGATATTCTTTTTGTTGATGATTTTTTTGTCATAGATAAAAATATTATGGAACGGGATCGTACCCGCTGCCGCCCCATGGATGACAACGTGAAATTCTTTTTACGCCTAACCATCCGCCTTTAAATATTCCATATTTTTTCAGCGCTTCCATCGTATAATGCGAACAAGTCGGGGTATATCTGCAAGATGATGGAAATATTGGAGATATAAATAGCTGATATATTTTAATCAAGAGTATAAACGGAAACGTAATTAACAAAAGCAAAAATTTGTAAACTTCTTTTATTGTCATAAAAAATTATTGTGATATTATTAACAAATATTAGTATAAAAATAATGAGAAAATTGATTGTATTCGACTTATTTACTATTTAATAAAAATAATAACTTTGAATTTTGATTTATTTATCGGTTAATTAGCAGGCGTTTTTTAAAATAATAATGAAAAATAATGGCAAAAAATTTAGTTATAGTAGAATCTCCGGCTAAAGCAAAGACAATTGAAGGTTATTTGGGAAAAGATTTTCTTGTTACATCAAGCTACGGACACATACGTGATCTTGAAAAGAAAAATAAAGGCGTTGATATTGAAAAGGATTTCACACCTATTTATAAAATTCCCGATGAAAAGAAAAAAGTTGTTGCCGAATTAAAAAAGCTTTCTAAAAAAGCTGAGATAGTTTGGCTTGCAACTGATGAGGATCGCGAAGGAGAAGCAATTTCCTGGCATCTTAAGGAAGCATTGGAACTTGAAGAAAATAAAATTAAAAGAATTGTATTTGATGAAATAACAAAAACAGCAATCCTTAATGCAATCAAAAATCCGAGAATGATTGATTACAACCTTGTTAATGCACAACAAGCAAGAAGAATATTGGATCGCCTGGTTGGATTTGAGGTATCCGGAGTTTTATGGAGAAAAATAAAATCAAAACTTTCGGCTGGCAGAGTCCAGTCTGTTGCAGTTAGATTAATCGTGGAGCGTGAGCGTGAAATTGATTCTTTCGTTCCAGAATCACGCTATAAAGTTATTGCAAACTTTATAGTTGAAGATGATAAAGGAAACAAAATAAATCTTAAAGCTGAACTTGCACGGCATCTTAAAAATGAAAACGAGGCTGAAGAGTTTTTAAAAAGTTGTTCTATTTCTGATTTTATTGTTGAAGATGTTGAAAAAAAACCTGTTAAGCGATCACCTGCAGCACCTTTTACTACTTCTACATTACAACAGGAAGCAGCCAGAAAGTTAAGATATTCAGTTTCCCGAACAATGCTTCTTGCACAAAGACTTTATGAAGCTGGTAAAATAACTTATATGAGAACTGATTCTGTTAACCTTTCTGATTTTGCTCTTGATGCCGCAGAACAAACAATTAAACATGAATTTGGTAAAGAATATCTGCAAAGAAGACAATTTAAAACAAAATCTAAATCTGCCCAGGAAGCGCATGAAGCGATTCGCCCAACAGATTTTAATAAAGAAACTGTTGACGGACCAAAAGACGAACAAAATTTGTATGAGTTAATCTGGAAGCGTGCAATTGCATCTCAGATGAGTGAAGCCGAGATTGAGCGTACAACAGCAAAAATAAAAATTACTGGTAATAATGATTTACTTACCGCAAAAGGTGAAGTAATAAAGTTTGACGGATTTTTAAAAGTTTATCTTGAAGATACGGATGACGAAAATTTTGAAAATGGTGATGATACTATTCTTCCTCCGTTAAAGGTTGGACAAAAGCTTGATATGAAAGAAGTGATTGCTACTGAAAGATACACACGACCTTCCGCACGATATACCGAAGCAAGTCTTGTAAAAAAACTTGAAGAACTCGGAATCGGAAGACCTTCAACTTATGCCCCAACAATAAGTACAATCCAGAAACGCGGATATGTTCACAAAGATGAACGAATGGGAAATGAGCGTAAGTTTAGAGTTCTGAACTTGAATAAGAAAAAAGAAATCCACAAGGAAACAAAAACAGAAATTACGGGAGCTGATAAAGGAAAACTTTTTCCTGCTGATATTGCTATGCTGGTTACAGACTTTCTCAATCAACACTTTCCACAAATAATGGATTATCAATTTACTGCCCACGTGGAAGATGAGCTTGATGAAATTTCTATGGGAAAAATGAGTTACCATAAAATGTTAAAGGATTTCTATTTCCCTTTCCACAACATAGTTGAACATACTATCGAGAAAAGCGAACGTGTTTCAGGTGAAAGAATTCTTGGAATTGATCCAAAAACTAAGAAAACAGTTTCTGTGCGTATGGCTAGATTTGGTCCTGTTGCACAACTTACAGATCCAAATGATCCTGAAGGTAAACCGGAATATGCCGGAATAAGAAGAGATCAGAAATTAGAGTTAATAACTTTAGAAGACGCACTTGAATTATTTAAACTACCGCGAGTTGTTGGTGAATTTGAAGATAAAGAAATTGTAGCCGCTATCGGAAGATTTGGTCCTTATTTAAGACACGACGGCAAATTTTATTCTCTCAAAAAAGATTATGATCCCCATACTGTTTCTTTGGAAGATTCAATTATCGTGATTGAAGCTAAACGAGTTGCAGATTCAGAAAAATTTATAAAAGTTTTTGATGAAGATCCTTCTTATCAAATTCTTAACGGAAGATGGGGACCGTATTTAAAAGCCGGTAAGAAAAACGTTAAACTTCCTAAGGATCGCGAACCGGCTTCTTTCACTTTTGAAGAATGTGTTGAGCTTGCCAATAATGCGGTTGAAAGTAAAAGTAAGAAAAAGGGATCAAGAAAAAAGAAAGCTTAATAAAATTTATTATACAATATCACACCGAACATATCGAAGTGTGACATTTGATTTCCATAGCTTCAAAATAATTCAAGAAATTAACTATAAGTCCTTTGCTTAATTGCTTTGCATCGCTTTGCTCATCAAAGTATATTTAAACTTAATTATATAACAAATATCAAACTACCATGATTATATCATCAATCTTTTGGAATGTTAGTCCAGAAATAATTAAGCTCGGTCCGTTTTCATTACGATGGTACGGACTATTGTTTGCATTAGCTTTTGTTTTCGGTTATATAATTCTTACAAAGGTCTATAAACTGGAAAAAAAATCCCAGGCTGATCTCGAACAACTTTCAATTTATGTAATACTTGGAACTGTAATTGGTGCGCGGTTGGGACACTGCTTATTTTATGATCCCGTTTACTATTTATCCCACCCGATTGAAATAATAAAAGTTTGGGAAGGCGGCTTGGCAAGCCACGGCGCTGCAATTGGAATTCTAATTTCAATTTATCTCATCTCAAAAAAACAAAAAGATAAGAGTATGTTATGGATTTTAGACCGCCTTGTAATTGTTGTTGCACTTGGTGGGGCTTTAATAAGACTTGGAAATCTTTTTAACTCTGAAATTATCGGGAAAGCTGCTGATGTTCCCTGGGCATTTATTTTTGCAAGAATAGATAACATCCCAAGGCATCCGACTCAGCTTTACGAATCATTTTTTTATTTGATAACATTTGCCGTACTTTATTTCACATATATGAAAACTCAAAAAAAATCTAAGCAAGGATTTTTGTTCGGATTGGCAATTGTAATGATTTTTGGTTTTAGATTCTTCGTAGAGTTTGTCAAAGAAAATCAGTCACATTTTGAGCAGGGATTAACACTTAATATGGGTCAAATGCTTAGCATTCCGTTTGTGTTAGCCGGGTTATATTTTATGTTCAAAAAACAAAAAGAAATTGTTCAAAAAAAAAAAATGAGATATTTAAATTTTTTCATGTTGTTTATTCTTTTTTTGATGTTCGGATGCATACCTTCTGAAAACAAAAAAGAAATTGTAACAACAATCTATCCATTTAAAGCAATTCTACAGGAAATTGCAGGAAACAGATTTGAAATAAAATCAATACTTCCGGCAGGCGCTGATCCGCATACTTATGAAATGCGTCCATCAGATTTTCAATCAATACAAAACGCTAGGGTTTTTTTCTACGGTGCAATGGCTTTGGATGGATGGGCTTCAAATATTGAAGTTAAAAATAAAGTTGAAATGTTAAGTCTTGTTCCAAAAGATTATTTGATTGAAATAAAAGTTCATCATTACGGAAATGAAAATAATGAAGAGGAACATTTAGGCATTGACCCACACTTTTGGACTGATCCAAACACTGTTAAAGCAATGCTTCCGAACCTTGTTAATGAATTAGTAAAGGCAGATCCAAATGGGGAAAAAGAATTCAGAACTAATGAAAATATTTTTTTAAAGAAACTTTCTACTCTTGATTCAAAAATTAAAGAACAAATAACCGGCATAAATTATAAAAACGTTTTTACCGGGCATCCTTTTTACAGCTATTTTTTTGAACGATATGGTTTTAATGTTGTAGGTTCACTTGAAGTTGCCCCGGGAACTCAACCAACACCTAAGGATATAAAAAATCTAATTGAATTAATAAAAGAAAAAAATGTTAAAGCTATTTTTATACATAAACAGCACAGCGATAAACCTGCAAAAGTATTAGCTGAATCATCCGGGATAAAAGAATTTAAGCTTGATCCGATTGGCGGTATTGAAGGAGAGGTGACGTACGATGAAATTATTTTGTACAATCTTGCGATTATCAAAGAAGCATTGCAATGAATTCCGCTATTGAAATAAAAAATCTTTCTCTTAGCTACGGCAATATAAAAGTTTTGGAAAATATTAATCTTACAATTTCCGAAGATTCATTTGTATCGATTGTGGGACCAAATGGCGCAGGTAAAACTACTTTGATGAAAATTTTATTAGGGTTAATAAAAATTGATTCTGGCGAGGTTAAAATTTTTGGCAAAAGTCCAAATGAAGTTAATCCGGCATTTATAGGTTACGTTCCGCAAATCAAAACAATGGATAGAAGTTTTCCCGCGCTTGCGATTGAACTTGTAACATCAGGAATAACGCGCAGATGGCCCTGGTTTGTTAAAGGTGATGAAAAACAAAAATCATTAGAAGCCCTTTCACTTGTAAAATCAGAAAACCTTGCAAACAGAACTTTATCGGAATTATCCGGCGGAGAATTGCAGCGTGTTTGCCTTGCAAGAAGTATTGTCCGCAATCCAAAACTTGTTGTACTTGATGAACCGGCAACAGGAATAGATGCAATAGGTGAGGCTGATCTTTATAACTTGCTGGAAGCTTATCAAGAAAAATCAAGCGCAACAATATTAATGATTACTCACGATTGGCATGTTGCAAACCATCACTCTGATTTTGTTTTATTGCTCAACAGAAAACAAGTAAGCTTTGGTCCACCTGCAGAAGCTTTGAGCGAAAATAATTTACGAATGGCATTTGGACATCTTGGGCATGTTCATAAAAGCAAGATAATACCATAATCAAAAAGTATGTTTGAAATTCTAACACTTCCATTTATGCAGCGTGCTCTTATAGCGGGAATATTCGTTGGATTTTTATCCAGCTATTACGGCGTGTTTATTGTCCAGCGCGGATTGGGATTTTTAGGCAGCGGACTTGCTCATGCTGCTTTTGGAGGTGTTGCTCTTGGTGTTCTTCTTAACCAGGAACCATTATGGACTGCCGTACCTTTTACAATCTTTGTTGCTATCGGTATAACCTGGGTAAAAGATAAAACAAATCTTGGCAGCGATACAACAATCGGGATTTTCTTTTCTGTTTCTATGGCACTCGGAATAATTTTTATTTTCCTCAAACGCCAGTACACAAGTGATGCATTCAATTATCTTTTCGGATCAATTTTATCAGTAACTATTATAGATATAATTGTTGCGGCTGCATTAATATTAATAACTATTATTCTCTCCCCTTTTTGGAAACGCTGGGCATACTCATCTTTTGACCGGGAACTTGCACAGGCGGATAGAATTCCTGTTCAGTTTGATGATTATTTACTGAGCATACTTATAGCGGTTACAATTGTTGTTTCGATAAAAGTTGTTGGGATAGTTTTGATCGCAGCATTTCTCGTAATTCCACCTGCAACATCACGACTGATAAATAAATCTTTTAGCAAAATGACTTTCACTTCAATTATCATCGGAGTGTTCACTGCGCTTATAGGCTTATGGATTTCATATTATCTTGATGTTCCGAGTGGTGCAACAATAATACTTTTGCAGGCAGCGTTATTCTTTATTGTTATGATTATTAAATCATTTAAATAATTTTCTTAGTCACACAAAAAGTTATCCGATCTGGAAATCCACAAAATTATTCTCTAATTTTACATTAACACTAAATAATATCAATCCTTTTACAGGAGAATTTATGTTTGATAAACAAGTTTATATAGATCGTAGAGCAGAACTAAAAAAGAAATTTAAAACTGGTATAATTTTATTCCTTGGTAATGATGAATCTGCGATGAACTATGCAGATAACACTTATACTTTCAGACAAGATAGTTCTTTCCTGTACTATTTCGGGCTTGATTTACCAAATATGGTTGGAATAATTGATGTTGATGAAAATAAGGAAATCCTTTTCGGGTATGAATATACTATTGAAGATATTGTATGGATGGGTCCTCAACCGAAACTTGCTGAACTATCCGAACAAATTGGTGTAACTCAATGGCAATCGATTGATCAGCTTAAAAAATATCTCAAATCAAAAAGCAGCAAACAAACTAAAATACATTTTTTACCAACTTATCGCGGCGATCAATCACTTAAGCTTGCAGAATTGTTGGATGAAAATCCTTATAAACTAAAAAACAAATTCTCTAAAAAATTAGCCGAAGCTGTTATTGTACAACGATCTATTAAGCACGAAGAAGAAGTTGCGGAAATTGAATATGCAATGGAAATCGCTTTCCAGATGCATACAACTGCAATGCGTATGGCAAAACCCGGAGTAATTGAACGTGACATTTCAGGAGCAATTGAAGGAATAGCTCTTTCGCTCGGAAGTGGAGTTTCTTTTCCTTCCATCGTTTCTAAAAACGGACAAACACTGCATAACCATTTTCACGGAAATGTACTAAAAGAAGGCGATCTTCTTGTTTGTGATGCAGGTGCTGAATCACTTCTTCATTATGCAAGCGATATAACGCGCGCAACTCCGGTTGGCGGAAAATTTTCATCGCAGCAAAGAGATATTTATGAGATTGTACTTACCGCACAAAAAAATGCTATCAATATGATGAAACCGGGAGTGAAACACATTGATATTCATCTAACTGCTGCTAAAATTATTACCGCCGGTTTATCACAACTTGGTTTAATGAAAGGTGATCTTAATTCCGCTGTAAAAGCCGGAGCTCATGCACTTTTCTTTCCACACGGGTTAGGACATATGATGGGGCTCGATGTACACGATATGGAAAACTTAGGCGAAAATCTTGTCGGATATAATGAAAAAACTAAACGAAGCGATCAGTTTGGATTAGCATATTTAAGATTAGCTAAAGAATTAGAACCGGGATTTGTTTTTACTTGCGAGCCGGGAATTTATTTTATTCCTGAATTAATCGATCAGTGGAAAGCCAAAAAGAAGTTTAAAAACTATATCAACTATGATAAAGTTGAAGAGTACCGCAATTTTGGCGGAATAAGAATTGAGGACAATATTCTTATTACTCAAAATGGATATAAAGTTCTTGGGCGCCCCATTCCAAAAGAAGTTGATGATGTAGAAGCCTGGGCAAAGTCTTAAAAACTATTTACCGCAGAGACGCTAAGATGCAGAATTTTTTTCTGTGACTCTGCGCCTCAGCGGTTAATAAACCTTCCTTATTTCTTACGTGCTTCTGAAAATTCTCTTCCAGCTTTTAAAGCATCAATATTTAACCGGATAATTTTATCTCCTTTTTTTTCAAAGATTTTTTTAATCCCGTTTTCAAGGGACTGATATGAAATATCTATAAAAGGAGAAGACGCGCCAAGCATAACAATATTTGTTGAACGAGGAGATTTTACCTGTCTTGCAATTTCATCCGCATTTATTGCAATGTGATGTGGAAGTTTTTCTATTTCCTTAAGCAGCCCATCCATTTCCGGATAATCCTGAATATTGACAAAAGGTGTTGTGTTAGTTACAAGCCACCCGGTTTTAGAAAGCCAGGGTAAATATCGTAACGATTCCATGGGTTCAACAGAAATAATAATATCTGCCCTGCCTTCGGGAATCAAATCACTTGCAATTTCTTTTTCAGAAATTCTTAGATGAGATTGCACAGCACCACCTCGTTGACTCATTCCATGTACTTCTGCTTGTTTTATGTAAAGATGATTTTCTAAAGCTGCCATTCCAACAACAGCGGCGATTGAAAGAATCCCTTGTCCCCCAACACCTGCTAATATTATGTCTGATTTCATAATTTTTATTCTAAAATTTTATTTATTTGAATTTGATTTTTAAGTGAAAAATTCTATTTTTTGCCTATGGTTGTATAAGGTTGTTTAATCTATTTTAACATAAAAAATGGAAAAATTCTATAATCTCAAAGAAGTCGCTGAAATTCTAAACGTCAATAGAGAAACGTTAAGAAGATGGGACAGAAGTGGAAAATTTCCATCCACAAGACATCCTATAAATAATTATCGTGTTTATCCTTCTTCTAAAGTTAATCAACTTGTAAAAGAATTACAGCTTGAATTTTATTCAGAAAAGAAATCTGTAATACTTCCTCATCCATTTTATAAGAATGAGTCTGGTTCTCTTTATAAGATAGATGCTTTGCAATTTCTTAAATCAATTGATAATGAAACCGTTGATTTAATCTTTGCCGATCCACCGTACAATATAAAAAAAGCAGAGTGGGATACATTCCAGTCACAAAAACAATATGCTGAGTGGAGTTTACTTTGGATACAAGAAGCACAAAGAATTTTAAAGCCACATGGCTCACTTTATGTCTGCGGATTTTCAGAAATACTTGCTGATATTAAATGGGCTGCAAGTTACTTATTTAAAGGATGTAAATGGTTAGTCTGGCATTACCGTAACAAAGCAAATCTTGGTAATGATTGGGGACGCTCGCACGAAAGTATTTTACATTTTAGAAAAAGTAAAGATTTTATTTTTAACACTGATAATATAAGAGTCCCTTATAATGCACATACTTTAAAATATCCCACAAGACCACAAGCGGAGACATCTCAGTATAATAATGGGAATGGCAAAAAATATATCTGGGAACCGAATCCTCTAGGAGCAAAACCAAAAGATGTTTTTGAAATTCCAACGATTTCAAATGGTTCATGGGAAAAAACTTCTCACGAAACTCAAAAACCTGTTGAACTAATAAAAAAAATAATTTTTGCCTCTTCAAACGAAGGTCATCTTGTTGTTGATCCATTTGGCGGTTCTGGAACAACTTACGCAGTTGCACAAGCCTTTAACCGTAGATGGCTCGGCAGTGAAAACAACAAAGAATATTGCCAGATTATCAAAGAACGTTTATCTAACTCAGAAATCATTTCGAGAATAGCTTCGGGCAAAGATGAAGTTGAAGCTGTTCAACGAAGACAAAAATTAAGAGCGTAACATTTTCCAAATATCTTCTAAAATCAATTTTGAAAATGGAAAAATATGTTGGTTAAAGGGTTCCTCTAATGCTTTTGCCGGGATATCGAGATAATAATATCCCTCGAGTTGAGCTAAAAATTTTGTGTAAACCATAAATAAATTTGAAACAAACGTATAACTTATCTTAGTTTCTGAGCCACCTTCTTTTCTTTGAATATCGTTTTGCGAAATTCCAACAACTTTTACAGGATGACCTACAAATCTTTCCATTAGAACTTTATCAATAAAAATTTTAGGCATCCGATCTTTTGTTGTTGTTTTTAATGATAATATAATTTCATTTGGATGAATTGTTTTTGAATCTGATTTTACTTTTTCAAAAGGGGAAATAATTACATCCGTTTCACATCTATAAAATTTCTCTCCTTCGTCTGTTTCATAAGGAATTTTTAAAACAACTTTTTTTAATGATATGCCCAAATCATTAAACAAAGTACGAATTAACTCCTCAAATCGGTTACCAACATGTTTTCTTGCGCTATTCGATTGAACCATTAAATCCAAGCCGATTCCCATTGCTTGCTGCATTGTGTAAACGACGCTGTCAACTAAATAATAATCGTCTTTATTAAAATTTCTATTTCCGCTTTTTAATTGTTTGATAATGCTTTCAAATCTATCAAAGTCTCTTTCAAAGATTATTGAGTTTCGCAAAAATAAATTATCACGAAAAGGTCTAATTGATTTTTTAGTGCCGGCAACATTTGAAGAGCATATAACATATTCACCAAACTTAGATTCTTCATCCAAAACTTCCGGAATGTAGTTCAAAACTCTTGAAGTAATTTCTTTGAATTCAAAAAAACTGTTTTTTGATTTTTGCAGGTCTTCAGATAATGAAATCATTTTGTCATCCCTTCATTTAATTAACCTCTCCCACTTTTACCTTCTGTTCCTTTTTACTCCGTGTTGCTGTTTGAATACATTCTCTTCTCGGAATAACAACAGAAACTCCTTTGTAAAGCATTTCTTCACGGAAAACATTTACCATCTCATCGTGGTGTTTTGGTAAAGGAGTAAGTGTTCTTATGTGTTCCGGTTTAACACCAAGACCAATACAAATCTCTTCAAGCTTTCCTGTTGCATGCGATGCTTGTCCACCAGTCATTGCTGTAGTTGAGTTATCCGAAATAATAATAGTAACAGGAGTATTTTCGTAAACACAATCAAGCAAAGCCGTCATTCCGCTGTGCGTAAAAGTTGAATCGCCAATAACGGCAACGGAAGGATGAACGCCGGCATCAGCCGCACCTTTAGCCATTGTAATTGATGCGCCCATATCAACACAAGAGTTAATTGAATTCCACGGAGGAAGCGCACCAAGAGTATAACAACCGATATCAGAAAAAACTTTTTGTTTACCGAACTCTTTCATTGTTTCGTTTAATGCACTATAAATATCCCGATGGCTGCAACCGGAACACAATTCAGGTGGACGGTTAGCAACTAAACTTGAAATTTCAAATCCTACTTTTACTTCTTTACCCAAAGCCTTTGCTACAATATCAGGATTCAATTCTCCATCACGTGGAATTGTTCCATCCAACCTGCCTCTAATCTTTGTATCTTTAGCAAGATATCCTCTTAACATTTCTTCTACTAAAGGATATCCGTCCTCAAGTACAAGAATATTTTCACATTCATTAATAATTTTTTCAACTTTAATAAATGGAAGAGGATACTGACCAATTTGAAGTATCGGGTAGGAACACTTTTTCTCCGGACAATTTTCCATCAAATAATTAAAGGCAATTCCGCAGGCAATAATTCCTAAAGATTTATTTCTTGCCGGATAATAGGTGTTATAAAAAGATCTTTCCGATTCTTGTTCCATAAAAGATTGTATGTTTAGCAATCCCCTATATCTTTTCCGCGCATTAAATGGAAGAAGTACAAATTGTATTGGGTCTTCGGGATATTTTAATTTATTTTCATCGTTTAAAGGTCGGGTCTCTACTCCCGCGCGGGAGTGTGAAAGACGTGTTGTTATACGTATCATAACGGGTACTTTAAGTTTTTCAGAAAGATCAAAAGCTTCGTACGCCATATCATAAGCTTCCTGCTGATTTGCAGGCTCAAGAATCGGAATCATTGCAAATTTTCCATAGTACCTTGAATCTTGCTCATTTTGTGATGAGTGCATTGATGGATCATCGGCAACGGTAACAACAAGTCCGCCGTTTACTCCTGTTATTGCGGAGTTAATAAAAGCATCTGCGGCAACATTCAATCCAACGTGCTTCATACAAACCATAGCACGTTTGCCGGCATAACTCATTCCAAGTGCCGTTTCCATTGCAGTTTTTTCATTTGCAGACCACTGGCTATGTAATTTTCTTTCAATAGCTACTTTGTTGTTCTGAACGTATTCTGT
The DNA here is from genome assembly GCA_049294175.1 of Ignavibacteriaceae bacterium. Taxonomy (GTDB): domain Bacteria; phylum Bacteroidota; class Ignavibacteria; order Ignavibacteriales; family Ignavibacteriaceae; genus IGN3. The sequence goes on from JBAQCL010000042.1 coordinate 26,446, forward strand.
TATTTCAGTGGAAGGTGTTCCCGGATATGCATAAATGCCGGACATCCCGGCATCTACAGCGCCTTGAGCTATAGCTTCGGCGCCGAGTAATAAAAATCTGTTCATCATTCCCTCAAATGTTAAAGAGGTTAAAAATTATTTTTTTATTGATTTAAAAATACTGAAACTAACTCCCCTCCCCAACCTTTATTTAATTCATAAATCGGTAATAATCAGTAACTTTGTACAGAAAAAGTATTAATGGAAATATCAATTTATTGTGTTTAATTTTGCTCAATTTCTTAAACTGATTTATGATACTTGAAGAACTAAAACATTTTACTCCTGAAAATGGAGTTTTAAGACTTTCCGATATGGATGAACCTTTTGAAAAGATTTATTTCCAAATGAGAAAAATTGAAAACCGATTTTACAGTGATGATGAGGTAAAATTATTACCGTTTGCTTCTCATTTAAATCCTCACAAAAAAGAATGGGACCTGAGAGCAAAATCCTTTTTAAGATTTAAAAAATATCTGTCGCAAAAAAGATCCGGCTTAAATATTTTGGATATTGGATGCGGCTCGGGCTGGTTAGATGCGCAAATATTAAGAGAACAAAACCATAATTTTTATTGTGTCGATAAGAACCTTGACGAACTTAAACAGGGTGCAAAAATATTTTCTTCTGAATATTTAAGATTTATTTATGCGGATTTGTTTATTGTCAAATTTCCACGGTCTTCTTTTGATATGATAATAATGAATTCATCAATTCATTTTTTCCCTGATTTACAAATTTTAATGCGTGAACTTTTTTATTTGCTGAATCCTTACGGGGAAATCCATATTATTGATTCACCTTTTTATGATGAGAATGAATTGGAACAAGCCAGAAAAAAAACTTTTAGATACTATGATTTGATAGGTTTATCCAAAATGAAAGAAAAACATTTTCATCATATATTTAAAGGTTTAAATAAATTCAATTATAAAATTCTTTATGATCCCGAAACGATTAAAAATAAGTTACTCAATGTAGCATTTGGTCAGGATTCACCGTATCCATGGATAGTAATTAAGCGTTAACACTAATAAAATACAAAATGGATTTGAATTACAATATCAAATATGAGTCGCTTAGAGGCAAACTAATATGGATACTATTAGGATTTGGCGTGATAACTTATGCGTTATATATTCTTAAAGTATCCCCAACTCTAACTTATGATGCAAATCCTGGTCCGGTAGAAATAATACTTTTTGTATCTCAGAAAATTTTGATAGGCGTTCTTTTTTTTCTTGCAATTATAAACATCACTAAACTTCCCCTTAAAGAAACCTGGATTGCCTGGATTGTCTTTACCGGACTATTTGCCCGCATTATTTTGATTCCATCTGCTCCAATTCTTGAAGATGATTTTTACAGATATTTATGGGATGGGGCTGTAACGGCTAACGAATATAATCCATATATGCTTAGCCCTTTGCAAGTACAGCAACAAGACCCGGACGTGCCTGAAAAAATATTAAAACTTGCAGATCAATCCGGTGATGTTATAAACAAAATAAATCATCCTAAAATAAAAACACTTTATCCGGCACTTGCACAAATAGTTTTTGCTTTATCTTATTATCTTGTTCCCTGGAGTGTTACCGGCTGGAAATTTATTATGCTGCTTGGGGATTTGTTTCTGCTTTTTTTTATTATAAAAATTCTACGTGAACTTAAATTACCAATTTCGTTTGTTGCTATTTATTGGTTGAATCCTATTATACTTCACGAATATTTTAACACAGGGCATTATGATTTATTTGCTCTCTTATTTACGGCAATATCTTTTTATTACTTCCTAAAAAGTGAGCACATAACAGCAAGCATAACTTTGGCACTTGCTGTTGGATTTAAACTTTGGCCAGTACTTTTATTTCCATTTTACTTACGTCGTCTTTCAAACCAAAAATTTAAAATTATATCCAGTATAATTGCTTTTTCCGTATTTGTAGTAATTATTTTCATCCCGGTTTTACGTGCGGGGATAGATGAAAATTTTGGTTTTATGAAGTACGCAGCTAACTGGATTAATAACGCAGCTTTTTATACGATTTTAAAAGATAGTATAGATTTATTTACTGCAACATTCAAAATTTATTACGTCTGCGCTGATTGTGTTGCAAGGTGGATAACAATCGGACTTATGTTAATCACTATTTTATGGCTAATTAGAAAGCCGCTTAACGATAACAAGTTACTTTCAAATAATATTCTTATTGCAGTTGCGGTAATGTTTTTAATAAGCCCGACACAATTTCCCTGGTATTATACCTGGTTAGTTCTTCCGTTAGTATTTAGCCCGAAATTTTCTTTATTGATGTATGCTTTTTTAATTCCACTTTATCATTTGAATTTTCTTGGAAATTATTTTATATATATTCAGCACATTCCAGTTATACTTTTGTTTATATATGAACTCAAAAAAGGATCCGGTTTCGGATTTTTTAATCCCGACCAAATCCTTTTAAGAAATTGATTTTTATTAATTCATCGGAACTTCAATTATAATGAATCTTGAATTTTCCTTTGTATCGATTGTAATCTCTTCCGTATTATAAATTCCAATTGCATCTCTTCTAAAAAGTTCCTCATCCGCAATAGATAACTGACCATCAATTACATAGATATAAACTCCGTTTACAGAGTTATTTAGTTTATAATTTGTTTTTTGCCCTTTATCAAAATTACCAAGATTTATTTCTGCATTCTGATGTATGTAAAGAGAACCATCTTTATTTAATCCTGACACTGCTGTTACCAATTTATTTTTTCTTTCATCAGTTGGAAATGAATTTTGTTCATATCTCGGTTTAATATTTTTTTCTTTAGGGAAAATCCAAATTTGCAAAAGATTAACTTTTTCTTCCTGCGATGGATTAAATTCCGAATGGGTAATTCCAGAACCGGCAGACATAACCTGAACTTCATCTTTGTGGATTACTGAACCGGTTCCCATGCTATCTTTATGTTCAAGAGCTCCATCAAGAATTATTGTTACAATTTCCATATTGTTGTGCGGGTGGGTGCCAAAACCCATTCCAGGTTCAACAATATCATTGTTCAAAACTCTCAGCAATCCGAAATTCATCATATCCTGATTATAATAATTTGCAAAACTGAAACTGTATTTTGTATCCAGCCAACCATAGTTTGCTTTTCCCCTGTCTTCAGATCTATATATTATTTTATTCATTTCGTTTCCTTTAATTAATTCGTTTTTTTCTTTTAAAATATCGCTTGTGCTACCAAACTTTTCTTCAAATAGAATTTCTTTAATTGGCAATCTGTTTAATTCACTTTGCTTCAAAATATCAACTTCATTTGATATTGTCTTTTCCCCAATTGCCAAAATTACTGCAGGATCATAATCATCCGGAATTGAAAAATTATTGATAACTTTCCCGGAATCAAATCCGTCCATTTGATGTACATATAAATTAAAACTTTACGGTCGTAAAAAATACGAACAGGTGATGCAATTGACACACTAAGATCTGAATATCCTTACCTGCAATTTGATACAATAAGAAAAATTGTTCATAATCCCCCAAAGCAGTTAAGCAGTTCTTAAGATTTAAACTTTTATCTTTCACCCTGTCCTTTTATTGCTTAAGAACAGGGGTTTTTTGTTTTAAATTTGACACAAAACAGTTATTAAAAAATTAAACGCTGTTTGCTTAATTTTATAAAAATACTTTTTCGTTATATGATTTTTGAAAACCCGGAAACACCATTAGTTGAGATCAGTGATTCACGTTTAATTGAAAGTGACATTAAACTTTTTATTAAACGCGAAGATATGATTGATCCATACATCTCGGGTAACAAATGGTTTAAACTTAAATACAATTTAATAGAAGCCAATAAACTTGGTTACAAAAAACTTTTGACATTTGGCGGAGCTTATTCAAATCATATATATTCAATTGCGGCAGCGGGCAAAAAATACGGATTCGAAACTGTTGGTGTTATCAGGGGAGAAGAACACTTGCCCCTTAATCCAACATTAGACTTTGCTCAATCTTGCGGAATGATATTTCATTATCTGAACCGAACATTTTACAGAAATAAATACGATGGTGAAATATTAGATCGATTAAAGGTGAAATACGGAAAGTTTTATCTTATACCGGAGGGCGGATCCAACCACTTTGCAGTTAAAGGATGTTCTGAAATAATAGAAAGAATAGATACAAAATTTGACTTTGTTTGTACGGCTTCGGGAACAGGCGGAACATTAGCCGGATTAATACTCGGTTTAGATTCAAGGGCTAAAGCAATTGGTTTTTCTGTGTTAAAAGGAGGTCATTTTTTAAACCAAAACGTCAAAAACTTATTATCGGGTTGTGGAAAAACTAATCTATTAAATTGGGAAATAATTTTGGATTATCACTTCGGCGGTTATGCTAAAGTATCGGAAGAGTTAATAAATTTTTGTAGTCAGTTTAATGCTCTTCATAATATTGAATTAGAACCAATTTATACGGGTAAAATGTTGTTTGGTATTTTTAATCTGATAGAAAAAAAATATTTTCCCCCAAAATCAGTGATTGTTGCTATTCACTCCGGTGGTTTACAGGGTTTAAAAGGGTTGGCACAAAGAAAATTATTATAAAATTATATTGATGTAGTTTAAATTTTTATTTCATTAGATTTGATTAAATCTTTTGATCTTCTAATTAATTTTTAAAAAATATTTAATAACTCAACCAAATTACAGGACAAACAATGCCTAACGACAATCCTGAATCCAATCAAAATTTATTAAAAGATACTTTAAAAGAAATCACTCAGCCATTTAAAGATTTATTTAAGTCATCACGTGCACTTTGGGGTATTAATCTTTCATACCTTCTAGAAGGAATAACTTACTTTGGCGTAGTTGGTTATTTGGTAATTTACTTTACCGATTTTATAAAGCTTGATGATATAAATGCCGGTCAAATGGTTGGATTTCAAACCGCAGGAATAACCCTGGCAATGCTTTTTCTGGGTGCAACTGTTGATTGGATCGGTATCAGAAGATCTTTACTCTATTCGCTTTTCTTTATGTTGATTGGTAGAATATTTCTTGCACTGGGTCCCGCTATAACAAGTAACACTGGATTATGGTCCTCTGCTCACCTTATTTCTATGCTTGGATTATTTGGAATAATATTAGGATATGGAATCTACCAACCCGCTTGTTACACGGCAGTAAAACAATTTACAAATGAAAAAACTTCTGCTATGGGCTATGCAATGTTATATGCAATTATGAACCTTGGCGGATTTTTGCCGGGAATTATTGCTCCGCCAATAAGAAAAGCATTTGCAAGTGAGCAGGATGGCATTTTGGCAGTAATATGGGTTTATGTCGGTTTAACCGTCTTGGGAATCATAGTTGTCGCAGTCATTTTGACTAAAAAGACAATTGAGAAAACAATTAGAGAAGTTAGCACAGAAACTCAGGAAAAAATAGAAGCTGATAGAAAAGCAGAAGAAGAAAAATCAGCTAAAGAAAAAATAAAATTTTATTTAAAAAACTTTCCGATTAAAGATTTCAGATTCATGTTTTTTATCTTCATTCTTATTCCTGTTCAAACTTTATTTGCTCATAACTGGTTAACATTACCGGTTTACTTTAAAAGGGCATTTACAGGAGTTGTAGCAGATAATTTTGAATTTTTTACAAACTTTAATCCGATTTTAATTTTTATTCTTACTCCAATGGTTGCTGCCTTAACAACAAAAAAAGACACCTATAAAATGATGATTTATGGAACTTTTGTTATGGCTTCCCCAACCTTTATTCTTGCTTTGGGTCCAAGTATATATACGGTTTTTGCTTACCTTATTTTAATGACGATAGGTGAAGCAATGTGGCAGCCAAGATTTTTGCAGTGGGTTGCAGAAATTGCACCCAAAGGAATGACAGGAATTTATATGGGAATCGGGCAGTTTCCATGGTTTTTAACAAAAGTGGTTACAAGTTTATACTCTGGTTGGTTCTTAATGCATTATGCTCCCGAAGGTGTTGCCCCGGATAAAATGAATACCGAAACAATGTGGCTTATTTACGGAGGTATAGCAATGATGAGCAGTATAGGCTTATTTCTTGCCCGTGGCTGGATGATGAAAGGGTTTAAAACCAAACACGTAGAATAAATGATAACAACTAAATACTTGTTGCATAAAAAAATGTCATTTTATTGTTGTAATAAATAAATCGATTTTATAAAAATTACTTAACAAGGATATTAAAAATGAAAAAAAGAATGCTGATTCTAATTTTCGGTTTAATTATATCCTTGGTCATTTTTAACAAATGTTCACCAGTATCATATGAGTCCGTCTATCCCACATTACGCGACGGAAAATATGACAGTGAATTTCCGTATAAGTCTTCTTCCATCGAGTTAACAAAAATCAGCGAAACAATTCAAAGAGTTAATTCAACCGCATTTTATAAAATCTATCTTTTTGATAAAAACAGTCAATATACTTTGAATGATTTACAAGGTAAAAAACTTGAGAAAATTGCAGTATCAGAAGCGTTAGCCGATAATTCATCTGCTGGAACCGCAGTTATTGTTTACTCAGAAAATGGAAATGTTGCATTATTAACCTGCGCACACATCATCACATTTCCCGATACAATAATCGCTTATAGACTTGATGAAAACAAAAAAGCCTCAAACTATATTGAGTCGATTTCGATAAAAGAAAAACAAGTCATTTATGTTGCAGGCTTTCCTGAAGGTAGCCAGGTTGATATACTTGTAAAGGATGATCGCCTTGATGTCGCAATTCTGGGGAGACAATATTCAACTTCAGCAAACGTTCATTTTCCTGTATTCAATTATCCGATAGGAAAAGCAAAAGAAGTTGATTGGGGAACTTTTGTTTATCTTTTTGGTTATCCGATAAATTATAAAATTATTACAAAAGCAATCGTAAGCAGCCCAAGACGAGATAACAACGGGTCCTTTCTTGTTGATGCGGTTATAAATCCCGGTTTTAGCGGTGGATTAGTTTTAGCAATTCGTGATGGCGTACCAAATTTTGAGTTGATAGGTATTGTACAATGGGTTCCTGAAGAATATGATAATTTGATTTATCCTGAAGATTTAAAAAATAAAACTAATTATAATCCCGTTGTCCCTTATAATGGTGAGTTATTTGTAAGAAAGCATTCTTCAATTAAATATGGAATAGCTAAAATTATTCCCGTAGAAAGTATTATGTCTTTTCTTGTTGAGAACAAATCTTATCTTAACCGAAAGGGACTTTATATTTTCCAGCAATAATGTTTCTACTGTTGATTAATTTTATAACAATTTTTATTAAGCAATTTTGGAACTTTAAGTGACAAAAGAATTTGAAAGAATTGAGTTAAACACAATTTGTCCGATATGTAAAAAAAATGTTTCGGAAATTTGGGTCGCTAAGCTTGATTCTGTAATTGGAGTACGATATGCTTATATATGCATCAACTGTAAAAGTTTGATAAAAATAACAAAAGAAAAATTCTTAAATAGCGACCAACTTAGCCAGATTGTTTTATCTTCATAAGTCATTTTATTCTCAGGAAGCTATCCAAGATTAATCATTCTAAAATTACACCGGCACCAAGACAAATATCATCTTTATAAAAAACAGCAAATTGTCCGGATGCAATACCCCGATCTTCTTTATCAAGTTTTACAATTGCAGAATCATTATCAAAAACTAAATTACAATAGTAAAAATTTTCGCCATGTCTAATCTTTACAAGATAATTTCCATCAATAGGTCTTTCATCCATTATCCAATTAAACTTGCCGACTTTAAATTCGCTTCTTGCCCGGTTAACTATATTTTCTTTGGATATATAAATAATATTTTTTTCAATGTCCTTTTTAACTACAAACCACGGACCGCCGCCTAACCTAAGTCCTGATCGCTGCCCAATAGTATAATAGTAATATCCTTTGTGTTTACCCATAGTTTTACCGGAGTCAATATCAATAATATCTCCTTCAAGCTCGCCAAGGTGATGTTTGATAAAATCATTAAATTTTATTTTCCCAAGGAAACATATTCCCTGGCTGTCTTTTCTGCCCATATTTGGCAAATTATATTTGTGAGCAATGGCTCTGATTTGTTTTTTTTGATAATCACCAAGTGGAAAAAGTGCTCTGCTTAATTGTTGTTGTGTAAGATAAGCAAGAAAATAAGTTTGATCTTTTATCGGATCGGGCGAAGTTTTTAACAGATATTTATCATTCGCAAATCCAATTTTTGCATAATGACCGGAAGCCACTTTTTCAAATGAGGCATCAATCTTGTTTATAAATTGCCCGAATTTTATCAATCGGTTACAGAACATATCGGGATTAGGTGTTCTGCCTCCCTTAACTTCAGAAATTGTATAAGATACAATAGAATCCCAATACTCATTTTGCATATTAATAATTTCGAGCGGCACATTTGCCTGTTCACAAACTGCACGAGCAAATTCCAAATCTTCTTCCCAGGGACAATCCCCGAGAAATGAGAACTCATCCTGGAGCCAGATTTTAAGATAAAAAGCGGTAACATCATGTCCTTCATCTTTAAGCAACCGAAGCGCTACAGAACTATCAACTCCGCCTGAAAGTAAAATTGCAATTTTCATTTACTTTTTTTCTCCGGTTTAATCTTAACCGATTCTAATTTTTTTATTACCTCATCATATATTTTTTTATCAACTTTACTTAGTATCAGCGTTACCAGTTTACTTGAGTTTTTCATCCTATCAAAAAATCCAATGCAAATTTTATTTTTTCCGTCACAAATTTTCATTAAGCCACGATATTTAGCCTCAAATATCCCACCTGTCATTGATTCAATATCTTTATAAAATATGGTAACTGTTTTACTTCTAAAAATAAATTCTGTACATACTATTTTTTGTTCATCAGCTTCGATTTTATATGGCACAAGTTTATAAAAAGTAAAATAAGATTTATTTATATAGTACAGCAAAAATATTGCAATGAGGAAAGGCAAAATAAGAGTAAGGTTTTTATCAAGGTTTAATGCTAAAGGCATAATATAAAATAAAAGTAATAACGATAAAATTAAGTTTGCATAACGATAAATAAACTTCCAGATAAACGAGTAAGTAAAAGTTTGCATAAATATTAAATTTTTATTTATAATTTATTGAAATTCCGGCAACCAAAATAACTAAAAAAGGGCTCAATTGAGCCCTTTAATTTTTATCACAACCAATAAATTTGAACATATCAGAATTTAATTGTCACCGTTTCCTTAGACTCAACTTTTATTCCGGGTAATTTACCGATAATATTTTTAAACCCTTCCATTGATTTCGGATTGGTTTTCTGTAATTTTTCCAGAACATCTTTATGTTTAATTATTTCCGAAAAATCTACTTGCAGCAATGTAATCTCAGACCCATTTACATAAGAAGCATCTGTTTCTTTAATAACATCGTTAAAATTAAAGGATGAAGATATTTTCATACCGTCAAACATTTCAATTAATTTTTGTATTTGTTCAGAATTTAAAGTCGAATCTTCAACTTCGATTTCATTTTCACCCATTGAAGATTCTTTATCTTTTTTTGTTTGGGGGAAGTTAATTATTAATGTTGAAGGATTACCTTTTGTAAAATTAAACTGTAAGTTTTCATCAAAAACGGAACTATCAGTTTCTCCTAACTCATCTCTAAACGGCACCTTATCTTCAGGACTCGGATTAATTTTTATCTTATTTATATCAGCAAAAGAATAGACTATCTTAAATCCTTCGTATCCGTCAACTACCACTTTTTCACCGGAATCGTATTGTACTCCTTCACCATAATTTGTTGCTTTTGCACTCAATTCATTTTCATTAAATAAATTAAATTCATCTGTTTTTGTAGAATCAAACGCTAAAACAAATTCCCTCATCATATTTACAACGCTGCTCTTCATAACAAACGTTTCTTCAATTGTACCGGAACCATCTTTATTTAGATTTATTTTTGTGTTTACCTGAAGACAGCCCGAAAATATAATTAACGGAAGTACCGCAAGCATTAACAGTTTAAATTTACTCATTGCCTCTCCTTTTTATTTTTATAAAAGATTACTTGCCAGTTCGGCTAATTCAGATCTTTCGCCTTTTTCAAGATTTATATGTGCGTAAAGTTTTTGCCCTTTAAATCTATCTATAAGATATGAAAGACCGTTTGATTGCCCATCAAGATAAGGATGATCTATTTGATAGATGTCACCGGTAAACACAACCTTTGCCCCTTCACCGGCACGGGTGATTATTGTTTTGATTTCGTGAGGAGTAAGATTTTGAGCTTCATCAACAATAAAAAATATTCTTTGCAGGCTTCTGCCCCTGATATACGATAATGGCTCGATTACCAGCTTTTCATCTTTTATCATAGTATCGATTGCCGTGTGCTGTTTATCATTCTCCGGAAATTGATCCTGAATTACTTTAAGGTTATCCCACAACGGCTGCATATACGGTGCAAGTTTACTATCAACATCACCCGGCAGATAACCAATATCTTTATTGCTTAAAGGCACTATCGGTCTTGCAATAAAAATTTGCCGGTAGTGTTTTTTAACTGCAAGCGCGCTTGCCAAAGCCAAAAGCGTTTTCCCTGTTCCTGCTTTACCGGTCATAGAAACAAGTCGAATCGCAGGATTAGTTAGCGCGTCAACAGCAAATGTTTGTTCAGCATTACGCGGAGTTATTCCGTATATATTTGTCTTATCAACCTTAACAATTAATTCTTTATCCTGATCAAGATGAGCAAGGACAGACCGGTTTGTATTTCTAAGAATATAATATTTGTTGGGCAGTGCTTCCCCATTCAGTTTTTTTAAGAACGGTTTTGCAGGTACTTGATACGGTGGTTGAAATAGTTTTATTAAAAGATTGTCATCAACATTTTCTATTGTTGCTTTACCACTATATAATTCTTCAATACTTTTTACTCTGTCTGTTGTGTAATCTTCTGCCGGAATGCCGAGAGCTTTTGCCTTCATCCTCAGGTTCACATCTTTAGTAACAAGTATAACCTGCGCTTTACCTTTCAGTTTTTCATGCCATTCTAATGCAACGCTTAATACACGATGATCCGGAGTATCATCTCGAAATACATCCCTAATTGTGGGAGCCAGCCCTTTAGAAATTGCAATTCTTAATTTGCCTCTTCCTTTGCCCATCGATATTCCGCCGTTAAAAAGCGCCGATCCTGTTATTGAATCAAGTGTTCTGGCAAATTCCCTTGCATTTAGATTTATAACCTGGCTGCCGCGTTTAAAATGATCAAGTTCTTCAATTACAATGAGTGGAATAACAACATCATTTTCCTGAAACATATTTATTGATTCGGCATCATGCAGAATTACATTTGTATCTAACACAAATGTTTTAGGAATTTTTTTTGCTTTGGCAGATTTTTTTTCCTGTTTCATAAATTATTAATAACCTTGTAGATATTTAAAAGAGATCGGAAAATCCGAGATAGATTTTTTCGGTTTGATAATAATGAGATAAATATTTTCAAATTACAGCTTATTGATTTCTTAATCTTCTTCTACAAAAATGGATAAGGACAAGATCAAATTCAACTTTACACCAAATTATTAACATTATCTTAAAATAGGAAACTAAACAGGAATTGTAATCAAAAATTCGGCTCCTTCATTAACTATACTGTTTACTTTTATATACCAATTCATTTTATCAACAAGATCTTTTACAAGCACAAGCCCCAAGCCCGTACCGGATTCATTATCAGTTCCTTTGGTTGTATTGTGTGAGTTAAGTTTAAACAATGTTTTTAATCTCTCCTCCGCTATTCCAACTCCGTTATCTTTAATACTTAATTTTTGTTTACCTTCCTCAGATTTTAATGAAACGGCAATCTTTCCACCCGGATTAGAAAACTTGATTGCATTATTGATTAAATTACCAACGATTGCCCGAAAAGCAAACGGATCGGTATTGATGTACACATCGCTATTAACATTTACTTGCAAGTTTATGTTTTTATTTTTTGCCCAGTGTTCGTAAGGATAAATTGATGATTCTATTATTTGAGATAAGTTAATTTTTTGCTTGATAACTTCAATCTTATTACTTGATAGCCTTGCCCAGGTTAAAAGATTTTCGAGCAATGTAATTAAGTTTTTAGAAGAGGTATTCATCTGCGCGAGCAATGATTTTTTATCTTCATCATTAAGATTATCAAAATCGGTTTCAAGTATTTCAGATATATTTACAAATGCAGCCACGGGATTACGCAAATCGTGGGCAATGATAGAAAAGAATTTATCTTTTGTTGAATTAAGCGCTTCGAGTTCTATGTTTTTTTCATTTATTTCTTTCCTGCTGATTTCTATTTCTTCATTCTTTTGAATTAATGAGTTCTGAACAATTAACATTTTGCGTTTACTTCGGACAAGAAGCCACACTAAAACCAAAAGAATTACTCCAAGTCCCGAAACAACAATTGCAATCAGTTCCTGTGTTTTAATAATCTTTTTCTGAAGTGTATTTTGCTTCAGTAAAACCTCAGCCTCTTTTTCCTTTTGCTTTACGGCATATTTTGTTTCAACTTCGGCAACTTTTTCATTATTAGTAATTTCAAATAGACTATCACTGAACTGCTTATTAGCTTTAAGAAAATCATAGGCTTGTTTATAGTTGGATTGGGTTGAATAAATGCTGGCAAGTATTCCGCTAATGTTACTGAGATCCTGCAACGAATTAAGGCTGTCCGATAAACGATATGCTTCTAATAAATACTTTTCTGCCTGATTGTAATTTTTAGTTTTGTCATAAAATTTACCCAGTTCAAAAAGTGAATGGATAATATCAAGTTTATAATCAGTTTTTCGTGCAAGATTCAATCCATTAATAAAATAATTTTCTGCTTCAGTATAATTGTTTTTTGTCAGATTAAGATTCCCCAAATTTGTATAAGCCCATACCAAACTATTATCATCCGCCGATAACCTGGCATTTTTTACCGCATTCATCAGGTATGTTTCTGCTTCTTTATATTTTTTTTGCGTGATGTAAATTTCAGCAATATAGTTTTGAATAAGTGCAAGATTCCCTTTGTCATCCACATACTGGATTGCCAGAAGATAATGTGTTAAAGCTTTATCAAATTCACCTTTATTATCGAAGATTATACCAAGATTGAACAAATCATTAAAAATGGTCGAACGATCACCGATTTTTTTTGCATACGCAAGAGATTTGAAAAACTTTTCTAAAGCCAGGTCAGGTTCACTATTCATAGAATGATTTATAGCTTCAGAAGTAAGCACTTTCATCAAACTAAGCGTGTCTTTAAATTCTTCATAAATAATTTTAGCTTTATTATAATAATCTCCGGATTCTTTAATATTACCAAGATGCCATAAAGCAACGCCTTTGTTAAATAAAGCATCAGCTTTGCTCCATTTACTTCCGGTTTCATCGGCAATATTTATTGCTTTATCAAGATAAGCTATTGCTTCATTGGGATTATCCGAAGAAAGATAATAACCAATTTTAATTAATAACTTAAGTTTTTCTTTACCCTGTGTTTTTTCAGCAAGTGATTTCAATGAATCGATATTACTTTGGGCGGATGTAAAAATTGTAATTAGTAAAGAAAAAACAAGAATAATTTTCAACGAATTTTTATGCATTTATTTACTAAACTTTCTCAAAAAAGTTAAATCATAAATTATTGGGACTATTATAATTATCAATAATAATTTATATTTGACAGCAAAAATAAGGAAGCCTTTGTTTAAGCTCAAAAATCATTTAGTCGTTTTTGAAAAATAAAGTCATCAGCCACTTTTAGGGTGGCTATTTTTTTATTTAAACTTCCGCTCTGTCATTTTTTTTGAGCCAGTTTATGTTTAATAATTTTTTTGAAGAATGCCTGAATGAGAACTCAACAAAAAATAAAAGCCAAGTTAATTTTAGAAGATGGAAGTGAGTTTTCCGGTTACAGCTTTGGTTATGAAAACAACGCCAATGGTGAAGTTGTTTTTAACACCGGAATGGTTGGTTACCCGGAAACACTGACAGACCCTTCTTACCGTGGACAAATACTTGTTTGCACTTATCCGCTTATTGGTAATTACGGGGTTCCGCCTAAAGATAAAGAAAATGGTTTATACCAATATTATGAGTCAGATAGCATTCATATCCGTGCACTTGTTGTTTCCGATTATTCATTTGATTATTCACATTGGAATGCAGAACGCAGTTTAGCTGATTGGCTGAATGAAGAAAAAATTCCCGGCATATATGGAATTGATACGAGAATGCTTACGAGAAAACTTCGGGATAAAGGAACAATGCTTGGTAAAATTATTATTGATGAAAACAAAAAAACTGATTTTGAAGATCCGAATTTAAATGATCTGGTTGGAGAAGTAAGCGTAAAAGGACCAGTTGAATATTCGGCGGGTGCAGGAAAGAAAAAAATTGTATTAGTTGACTGCGGAACAAAAAACAATATTATCAGGGCTTTTCTCGGAAGAGACATTTCTGTAATCCGCGTACCTTATAATTATGATTTTAACTCGATAGAAGCCGATGGAATAATGCTGTCAAACGGTCCCGGCGATCCAAAGATGAATACTACAACTATAAAAAATGCAGCATTGGCAATGCAAAACAATAAACCCATTCTTGGTATCTGTCTCGGCTCGCAAATACTGGCTCTTGCCGCTGGTGCCGATACTTACAAATTAAAATATGGTCATCGCGGACATAACCAGCCGTGCAATGAGCTTGGAACTAAAAGGTGTTACATTACCTCACAAAACCATGGTTATGCTGTTGATTCATCTTCATTACGCGAAGATTGGCGGGAATGGTTTGTTAATGACAATGATGGAACAAACGAAGGAATTATTCATATATCTAAACCATTTTTTGCCTCACAATTTCATCCTGAAGCATCACCCGGACCGGATGATTGTGAATTTATATTTGATATGTTTATTCGTACACTAAAGTGATTTTACTTGTTAACCCGTTAATAATGTTTTTAGGTTATTGTAAAGTCATCCTGGGCGAAGTTAAAGGATGACAAATTATGATACTAATTTTAATACTAACACACTTTAACTTCGCTAAGTGTGATTAAAGAAAATACTATAAGTTATGATCAAAAAAGGTAAACCTAAAAAAATTTTAATTCTTGGAAGCGGTGCTTTACAAATTGGGCAAGCCGGGGAATTTGATTACTCGGGTTCGCAGGCAATTAAAGCACTTAAAGAAGATGGTATTACAACAGTGCTTGTCAATCCTAACATCGCGACAATACAAACATCTGAAAATTTTGCAGACATAGTTTATTTCATTCCCATTAAGTTTGATTTTGTGAAAAGAGTTATTGAAAAAGAACGTCCCGATAGTATTCTACTGCAATTTGGCGGGCAAACAGCACTTAATGTTGGTGTTGAGCTTTATGATAAAGGAATTCTTGCTGAACACGGAGTAAAAGTACTAGGAACACCTGTTGAAACTATAAAGGATACTGAAGATAGATTATTCTTTGCTCAACGAGTTGGTGAAATCGGGTTAAAGGTTGCAAAAAGCAAAACCGCAATAAATCCTGATGAAGCTGTTAAAGCTGCTGAACAAATTGGTTTTCCCGTAATGGTTCGTATCGCCTATGCGCTTGGTGGATTAGGTTCGGGAATTGTAAACAACAAAGAAGAACTTATTGAAAAAGCAAAAAGAGCATTTTCATTTACTAACCAGATTTTGATTGAAGAATCTCTTTACGGATGGAAAGAGGTTGAGTATGAAATAGTTCGAGACAATTATAACAATTGCATTACAATTTGTTCAATGGAAAATGTTGACCCGATGGGAATACATACAGGCGACAGTGTTGTAATTGCACCTGTCCAAACTCTTTCAGCTAAAGAAAATTTTATGCTGCGCTCGATCGGCATAAAACTTATTCGTCATCTCGGAATTATAGGTGAATGTAATATTCAATATGCTCTTGATCCAAATTCGGAAGATTACAGAATCATTGAAGTTAATGCGCGGCTTAGCCGAAGTTCCGCACTTGCGTCAAAAGCAACGGGTTATCCGCTTGCATTTATCGCAACAAAGCTTGCGCTTGGTTATGCGCTTAATGAAGTTGTAAATGCAATTACACAAGAAACTTCAGCTAACTTTGAGCCCGCACTTGATTATGTGGCTTTAAAATTTCCACGTTGGGATTTACAAAAATTCCAGCAAGTAAGCACACTGCTTGGATCAGAAATGAAATCCGTTGGCGAGGTTATGTCTTTAGGAAGAAGCTTTGAAGAAGTTATCCAAAAAGCTATACGAATGCTTGATGTCGGAATGAAAGGATTTACCGGCAATAAACTTCTATTTAATGACCTTGATAAAGAATTAAGACAGCCATCTGATAAAAGAATTTTTGCAATTGCCGAAGCACTTAAACAGGGTTACCCGGTTGAAAAGATTCATGATCTTACAAAGATTACTAAATGGTTTCTGTATAAGATGAAAAACATAGTTGATCTTGAAAATTATCTAAAGGATTTAAAACTGAATGAGATTGATTTTGAGTTGATGAGAGAATTAAAGAGAGCCGGTTATAGTGATTTACAAATTGCCCAAATTGTAAATAGCAATGAAATGACCGTGAGAAATTATCGAAAATCACTAAACGTGATTCCTGTTGTAAAACAAATTGATACAATGGCTGCTGAATTTCCGGCGCAGACAAATTATCTTTATCTAACCTACCACGGAGTTGAAGATGATATTCCACACGGAGAAAGAGACCAAATTATAGTTTTAGGTAGCGGACCATATCGTATCGGTTCATCTGTTGAATTTGATTGGTGCTGCGTTAATGCAGCAACGCAAGTAAATAAGAGCGGTTATAAATCAATAATGATTAACTGCAACCCCGAAACCGTAAGTACAGACTACGATATTTGCGATAAACTTTACTTTGAGCAGTTAACACTCGAACGTGTTCTTGACATTTGTGATAAAGAAAACCCGGCAGGAGTAATTGTATCGATGGGCGGGCAAGTTCCGAATAATCTTTCAATGAAACTTTATGATGCGGGAATTAAAATCATTGGAACTTCACCCAAACAAATAGATAACGCCGAAAGCCGCCACAAGTTTTCTCAAATTCTTGATGATATTAAAGTTGATCAACCGGAATGGGAAGAGGTTACTACACTTGAAGACGCACGAAAATTCGCAGAGAAAGTCAGCTATCCTGTTTTAATCAGACCAAGCTATGTGCTTAGCGGCGCTGCAATGAGTATAGTATTAACAGAAGATGAATTGGAATTGTATCTTAAAAAAGCCACTGAATTAAATACCGAACATCCGGTTGTAATTAGTAAGTTTATTACTGACGGAAGAGAAATTGAAGTTGATGCAGTTGCAACAGAAGGCGAATTGTTTTGCTATGCAATTTCAGAACATGTTGAAAATGCAGGTGTTCACTCAGGCGATGCAACTATAGTTCTGCCGCCACAACGGACTTATCTTGAAACCATGCGCAGAGTAAAAATGATTACGAGGGAAATTGCCAGAGCTCTTGAAATTACTGGTCCATTTAACATTCAGTTCATAGCTAAAGATAATGAAGTAAAAGTAATTGAGTGCAACCTTCGTGCTTCAAGAAGTTTTCCGTTTGTTTCAAAAACTTTAAAGATAAATTTTATAGAGATCGCGACCAGGTTAATGCTTGGGGAAAAAGTTCCGAGAATTGACAAATCTTCGTTCGATCTTGATTATGTTGGAGTTAAAGCATCACAGTTTTCTTTCACAAGATTAAAGGGATCAGACCCTGTAACCGGAGTTGAAATGTCTTCAACCGGAGAAGTTGCCTGTTTGGGTGACGACTTTAATGAAGCTTTTCTTAAAAGCATTATTGCAATTGGACAAAGAGTGCCAACTAAAGGAGTAATGCTTTCAACCGGAACGCCTAAAACCAAAGCTGAGTTTATTGATGAGTTGAAAATTTTACAAAAGATGGGATTAAAATTTTACGGCACAAAAGGCACATCAGATTTTTATAAACATAACGGACAAATTGAAGTAGAAATTTTATATAGACCGCACGATAAAATTGAACCGAACGTTTTAACATATATGTCACAGGGTAAAATTGATCTTGTAATCAACATTCCTAAAACTGATGAAAAAGTTGAACTTGACAGTGATTACATTATAAGAAGAAAAGCAGTTGATCTTAATATTCCGCTTTTTACAAACATTCAAGTTGCAAAAAGATTTGTTAAAGCTTTAAAAAATTATTCACCCGAAACATTACCAATCAAAAGCTGGAATGAGTATGAGTAATTAAACCACTTTTACCTGGTGGCGTTATTTTTTCAATCGTTCTATATCGTTTTTGATTTGTTCAATTACTTGTTTGTTTGCAATTTCTCCGTCTAAGCTAAATAAGATAAATACATTTCCTCCAAAATCATTTTTAAAGTTCTCAAAACTTGCCTTCATCCTTTCGGAAACGGAATAATTGCCAAAATTTGATTGAGCTGTTACAGGTTTTATTTGTATTCCAAATGCTTTTTTATCAGTCACATAACCAAGATAGTCAATATCACCTGCGTGGTCTAATTCAGAAGGACTTTCCTCAAATCTTACTTCTGGAAATTCCTTTGCCAAACCATCGTTTACAACAGATTTTTCTCTTAAATACCCGTCATAAGTCCGGTTGATGGTAAGATTATAAATGTAATTATAGCAGTCTTCTTTTGTCAAATTGTTAAACGCTTCCTGCCATTCAGGGATTACCACTTCTGTGATTTTTTCGTAGAGTCTTTCTCCAAGTTCATCCACAATTACTGGATTTTGCTTAATCACTGTATATAATAGTTGGCTATTTGTTATCATTCTAAATATTTAAAATTAAGGTTTAGTCTATTTTTCTTTAACTGTATATCCGAACTAAAAATATTATTGATTTCAATACCCAAAGGTGTTAAATAGACTTTGTCATAATTTGATGTTGTTTTAATCTTATCGACTAACCCCAATTCAATACACCAATTGCAAGCAAAATTTAAAAATTCGTACATTGTGCGAAAGCGATAATTAACATTGAAAAGACCATTAACTAAATCAAGTTTATGTTGTTCAAAATCTTTAATATTAGGTATCCACTCACCATTTGTTACTTCTAAAAAACGAAGAAACCAATATATATTTACCTTATGTGCAGTCCAATTTCCATTTGTAATTACTCTCAATAGAACTTTCTTTTGCTCGTTAGTTAAATCAATTGAAGAAAGGTTTGATGTATAATCAATATTAGGGTTATAGTTTTCAATATATTCTAGCCCGTTATTGGAAAGTGCAAAATCATTTTTACTTGGGAAAATCATTTCAAAATCCAGAGCAAGACGTAGATAACATTTAAAATTAGTTGTATTTGGTGAAGTAAAATAGCGTGCTAATTCTTTTTCGTTAAGAACGGTTTTTCCAAAGTCCTTAAAAGGTTTTAAAATTTTATTTAGCCATCTTAAAAAACAAATAGTATAATTGGCAGGCTTGGGCATTGTTAAGCCAAAACTTAAACTCAACCTTTCAACTGTTGAAGTATAGAGTTTTTTGACCTCATTTATTGAATAAGTCTTGACTAAGATATTATTTTCTTTTCCAAAATTACTAATAATAGTTTTTGACTTCGGAGTAGTTTCATTCGCAAATAATATGCAGTAACTGGTTTCATCAGCAAAACTTACATTCTTATAATTCAAAATCTGACTAAAACAATATTCTCTTTTATTTTTTGTATCGAGAATTGTTTCTAACTCTACTATTAGTTGATTTTTTTGATAATTTTCAAGAATAAAATCTATTCGGCCAAAATCTGTTGTTATTTCTTGACCTTTTTTTACAGCAATTGGAAAGTCTAAGGAACTAGATAAAAAGTCTAAATTTCGTAACAAAGTCCATTGAACCAAACTTTCTTTCATACGCTATGCTGCCTTAGGGATTGAAGTGGAAATCCTTTTGTGAGGAACAAACAAAAGATTGAAACGGAAAGCCCGACCCAGTAGGGGAACGCCCAATAAAAATTTGAAATAAATTCAGGATTGATTCCATAGCCGATTTGATTTTCTGTTCCGTAATCTTTCAGTTGCCAATAGGGTGGAGAAGTAACTACCAAATGAACACTCTCATCTTTGAGCTCGTTCATTTGCCGGCTGTCTCCGTTTATTATTGTATGCTTTGTTTTATTCAACATTCTCTTGTTTTCATTATTTCAATACAAATGTACTAAATTCTTTCGTGTCGTTTTTGTAGTTATGCGTTTTCCTATCTTTATTGCCAACTTATTATTGTTTACAACAATAATATTAAAGTTTGATTCTTCAATTTTGCCTCCAGGAATTCCTCTTTTAAGAAATCATAACTATAAAATTATAAACATTTTTATAAAATAATTAATGATTTTTTTATTATTCTAAATTTTCAAAACCAGTAAATCACAATTATCAAAAATTCTTATCATTTATTTTAACCAAGGGAGGTATTTTATGGTAAGGCTGGAATGAGTATGAGTAATTTGGGAAATACTGAGTTTTAGTCTAATCTGGTTTTCCAGATATTGATTTGTTCTTTAACAAAATCAGGATTAGGAGAGCCGTATGTTTTTTTTCTTTGAAGTGATGTTTTAATATTAAAACATTCTTTTGCAGTTTCATCAAAAACAGGATTTACTTTTTTCATTTCTTCAAGACTAAGCTTGTCTAACTTAATTGATTTTTCTTCTGCACATTTTATTAAACTTCCAACAATTTCGTGCGCTTCTCTGAAGGGAATATTATGCAAAACCAACCAATCTGCTAAATCAGTTGCAAGTAAAAAATCTCCGGCTAATTCGTTAACAAATCTTTCTTTATTAATTTTTGCCGAGTCAATCATAGCGGCAACCATTTTTAGAGATGTTATATAAGTTTTATAGGAATCAAAAACTGGCTCTTTATCTTCCTGCAAATCTCTATTATAGCTTAACGGCAATCCTTTAATTGTTGTAAGAAGCGCAAATTGATTCCCGAAAACTCTTCCTGTTTTACCACGAGTAAGTTCAGCTAAATCCGGATTTTTCTTTTGCGGCATTAAAGATGAACCCGTGGTAAACTGATCAGATAACAAAATCAATTTCCATTCTGAAGATGACCATAAAATTATTTCTTCAGCTAACCTGCTCAAATGCATCATCCCGATTGAAGAAGTATTTAGAAAATCAAGAAGATAATCTCTATTGGAAACAGTGTTTAGCGCATTGGGAGTAGGATATTTAAATCCAAGTTTCTTCGCGGCAAAATCTCTATCAAGTGGAAGTGTTGAACCTGCAAGTGCACCGGAACCCAGCGGACAGCCTTCAATTTCGGTTAAAATATTTCTTAATCGGTTTTTATCGGCTTCAAACATTTCAACATAAGCAAGAAGATGAAATGCAAATGAAATTGGTTGTGCACGCTGCAAATGAGTATAACCGGGAATGATTGTCTCGATATTATCTTCTGATTTTTCTATAAATATTTTTTGAGTTTCCTGAAGTGCATCAAGAAGAAGATTAACAGATTTCCTAACCCAAAGCTTCATATCTGTTGCAACCTGATCATTCCGGCTTCTACCTGTGTGAAGTTTACCTGCGGTTTTTCCAATAAGCTCAGTTAATCTTGATTCAACTGCGGAATGAACATCTTCAAAATCATTTTGATCCGGCTTCCACTTCCTTTCTTTCCATTCATTCAGTATTTGATCAAGTCCGTTTTGTATTTGAACAAAATCATCTTCGGTAATCAATCTAACTCTGGCAAGCATTTCGGAGTGAACTTTACTAACAAAAATATCTTCCTCTATCAGGTTTATATCAAATCCGATAGAGGAAGAAAAATTCAGCGCATCTTCATTAAGTTTATCTTTGAATCTGCCGCCCCAAAGCATTAATATGTTTCCTTCACTTCAATTTGTGAGTATAACTGTGTCATTGTTTTGTAAGGTAATCCATATATTTTCATAAAACCTTCACTTGCTTTATGATCGAATGTATCTTCTATTGTGTAAGTTGCAAGTTCTTTACTGTACAAACTGTAAACAGAACTTCTTGATAAGATTGATAAATTTCCTTTATATAATTCAACTTTAACTTCACCGGTTACATTTTTCTGAGTTGAATCAACAAACGATATTAAAGCATTAAACAAAGGTGTAAACCACAAACCATCATAAATTAAATTTGCAACTTTATCAGAAACACCTTGCTTGAATCTAAATGTTTCTTTATCCATAACCAACTTTTCCAATTCATGGTGAGCTTTGTGTAAAATTGTTGCTGCAGGAGCTTCATAAACTTCACGGGATTTAATTCCGACTACTCTGTTTTCAATTAAATCCAATCTTCCTATTCCATGCTTGCCGCCAATTTCATTCAGCTTATCTATAATTTCAACCGGATCTGTTATTGTATTATTAAGAGAAACCGGAATTCCTGCTTCAAAAGTTATTGTTACAATTTCAGAATCTTCCGGCGCAAATTTGGGATCAGTTGTAATTTGATATGCATCAGCCGGTGGCTCATTTGTTGGGTCTTCAAGCACTCCGCATTCAATTGCAATTCCCCAAAGGTTTTCATCAATTGAGTAAGGTTTTTCTTTACTAATTTTAATTGGAATTTTTTGTTTAATAGCATAATCAATTTCTTCTTCACGACTTTTAAATTCCCATTCCCTTAAAGGTGCAATTATTCCAAGCTGCGGCGCAAGTGTTTGCACTCCAACTTCAAATCTAACCTGATCATTACCTTTGCCTGTGCAACCGTGAGCAACAAGATCAGCGCCTTCTTCAAGTGCAATATCAACAAGCATTTTTGCAAGCAGCGGTCTGCCAATTGCAGTAGCCATTGGATATTCACCTTCGTAAAGTGCGCCTGCTTTTAAAGCTTTCCAGATATATTCAGTTACAAACTCATAACGTAAATCCTTTATGACTGCTTTAACCGCACCTGTCTTTATTGCTTTCTCTTCAAGTCCTTCAAGCTCGGCTCTCTGTCCCAAATCACCAGTAGCAGTTATAATCTCGGCATCAAATTTATCATTAAGCCATTTAACCATCACGGATGTATCTAATCCGCCGGAATATGCAACAACTATTTTCTTTGGCATTTCATCTCCTGATTTTAATATTTGTATAAAATTTTGTTTTTACTTTTTCTTAATACTTGGACCCGTCATCATCATTTTTATCAGTCCAACTACTTTCCCGAGATTTTGAATTGTGTTGGGAATTACCAAAACGGTATCATCACCTGCAACTGTTCCAAGTATTTCCTGTTTATTTAATCTATCAATGTAATGGGCTACACCTTGCGCTCTGCCCGAAAGTGTCCGTATGATAATCAAGGATTCGTTGTGCTCTACACTGATAATTTCAAATCCGATTAATCTTTCTATTTGCTTGCCGGATTCATTAGCGTTTATAACGTATCTAACGCCGCCATCGGTAAAAACCCTTACAACGCCAAGCTCCGCAAAGTCCCTGCTTAACGTAGCCTGAGTTACTTCAAAGTTTTCTTTGTGTAAGGCTTTGAGCAAGTCATCATGACTTGAAATAAATTTGTAGTTCAGCAGTTCTTTGATTCTTTGCTGTCTGTTAACTTTAGCGGACATTTCTCTCTCCAATAATTTTAATGGATAGTGAAGCTTGTTGATGACTAAACTTCATTAAGAACATCACCAAACACCTTAATAAATTTATTGATTGCTTCTGTGCTGATTATAAATGGTGGAAGCAACCTAAGCACAGAATCTCCGGATGTTCCCACAACAATTTGTTTTGATAACAAAATCTTTGCAATATTTTTAGCTGATATTCCTTCTTTAAATTCGATTCCTATCATCAAACCAATTCCTCTTACTTCTTTAATTTTATCTGAGTTTAAATTCTCAATCGCTTTTATAAGCGTATTGCCTTTGCTTGTATTCGCTCGTAAAGTTTCTTCATCTAATTGATCAATTACTTCTAATGCAGCAGAAAGCGCAACTGGATTTCCGCCAAAAGTAGAACCATGATCTCCCGGTTTTATTTCATCACCAACTTCTTTGGTGCAGATCACTGCCGCAAGAGGCAAACCGTTTGCAATTCCTTTTGCAACTGTAATTATGTCGGGTTTTATACTTTCCCATTGATGACAAAATAATTTTCCTGTTCTTCCCATTCCTGTTTGAATTTCATCAGCAATGAAAAGAAGGTTATGTTCATCACAGAACTTGCGAACAAATTTCAAATAATTTTTGGGCGGAACAATGATTCCGCTTTCACCTTGTATTGGTTCTAACATTACTGCAACAATATTTTCAGGGTCTTTCTTGTATTCATTAATTAAATCTGATTCATTACCAAATTCAACAAAAGAAAAACCCGGAGTCATCGGCAAAAAACTCTGCCACAGTTTTTCCTGTCCTGTTGCAGAAAGGCTGCCCATCGTTCTGCCGTGAAAACTGTTTTTAGCACAAATAATATTTGATTTCCCTTTTCCCCATTTTCTTGCAAACTTAATTGCGGCTTCGTTAGCTTCGGTTCCTGAATTACAGAAAAAAACATAATTAAGATTCGATCTTTCTGCTAAAGCCGTTGCTAATTTTTCCTGCTGCTCAGATTCAAAAAGATTTGAAGTATGCCAGAGTTTATTAACCTGTTCAATTACAGCATTTTTAATTTTTTCATTGTTATGTCCAAGTCCCACGACAGCAATTCCAGCTAAGAAATCAAGGTACGGTTTACCATCTTTATCGTATAAATAATAACCATCGCCTCGTTCAAATTTTATGGGATAACGTGTATAATTTTTTAAAAGATTTGAATCCATTTTTGTTTCCGTATTATGCTGATTGGAGTATCCAGGTTCCGCCTGTGTGTATTCCATATTCGTTAATTCCTACTTCGTGAATTGTTGAGCCAATCCAGATTTTATTAATTCCTTTATTTAATAATCCTAAACAACTGTGCATTTTGGGAATCATTCCGTCTGTTATTTGTCCGTTTGATATACCGTCTAAAATATCATTTTTGCTTACGTGGGATTTGTAACCGCCGTTTAACTTTACACCATTTACATCAGATATAAAAAAAACTGTCTCAGCTTTTATTGAGGAAGCTAAAACTTCCGCAAAAATATCAGCATTAACATTCATCAAGTTTCCTTTTGAATCTCTGCATACACTTGAGAAAACCGGAATTGTTTTTGATTTCATCAAATCAGTTATCCAGGAAACATCTCCAACAAGTTTTGGAACACCGACATATCCCAAATTTTCATCAAGTGGCTCGGCAACAAATGTTGAGTTATCAACTCCTGATAATCCGATAGCTTTAAGATTGTTTGATGCTAAAGTGCTTACAATTTTTGTGTTGAGCACTCCGGCTTGAACAGCAGCTACAACATCCATAATTTCTTTTGAGGTAACCCTCTGTCCGTTTACAAAAGTTGCTTCCAATCCAAGTGCTTCAGACCAGCTAGAGATCGTACTTCCGGCACCATGAACAATTACAAGTCCGTCGTAAAGACCTTGTAAATTCTTCAATGATTGAATCCATGTATTTGCCTCAAATAATTGATTTAGGGCTTTACCGGAAATTTTTATTAATGCAATTTTCATAATCCCGCTCCGATTTTTCAGGTTCTGTAATTAGCGTTAATTCTCACATACTCTTCGGAAAAGTCACAAGTCCACCAGGTGGCAGAGTACTTTCCTCCGTTAAGATTAATTTTAATTTGAAACTCTTTGTTCGACAGAATTTCTTTTGCTAATATTTCATCCAAAACAATGTTGTAATTAGGGAGTACAACTGGTAACTCGTCAAATGAAATACTCATCTTATTCGGATCTATATCCGCTCCACTATTTCCTGCGGCAGACATAATTCTGCCCCAATTAGCATCTTCACCATTTAATGCTGTTTTAACTAAAGAAGAAATTGCAACAGCTTTGCCAACTAAATCAGCATCTTTTTCTGAATGTGCACCAAGAACTTTTATTTCAACTAACTTGGTAGCTCCTTCGCCATCAGACACAATTGATTTTGCCATCTCAATACAAAGAGCAGTTAAAGCTTCCTGAAATATTTCGGCATCAGCAGAATTTTTTTCTATTGAAGTAGAAGCTGCGCCATTGGAAAATAAAGTAACCATATCATTTGTACTTGTATCTCCATCAACAGAAATTTTGTTAAAAGAATTTTTAACAGAATTACTTAATAACTCCTGTAAAAAATTTGTTTTGATTTTTGCATCAGTTGTAATAAAGGCAAGCATCGTTGCCATATTTGGCATTATCATTCCGCTGCCCTTGCATATTGCACCGATAGTTACTTTACCTTTACTTAATTCAACTTCAACCGCATAAGATTTTCTCTTTTTGTCAGTTGTCATAATTGCTTCAGCAGCATCATGTCCGCCATCAGCAGAAAGTTTTGGAACAATTTCATCAATGCCGGACAACAATTTTTTCATAGGCATTAATTGACCAATCACACCAGTTGAGCTTATAATAACTTCGTCCTGATCAATGTTAAGTTTCTCGGCACAATACTTTTGCATGGTCAATGCGTCTTCATAACCTTTGTCACCTGTACAGGCATTTGCATTTCCTGAATTTACAAGTACAGCTTTAACATTATTTTTACTTTTGATCACATCCTGAGAAACAAGTAATGGTGCGGCTTTTACTTTGTTAAGAGTAAATGTACCGGCAGCAGTGCAGCTTTGTTCTGAAAAAATTAAAGACAAATCTTTTCTTTGCTTTTTGATACCGCAAAAAATTCCTGCGGCAACAAATCCTTTTGCGCTGGTTACCGAGCCGTTATTAATAAACTTGAACATCTTGTACACCCAAATTTATGAGGCTGAGTTTCTCATCCCAGCCAAAAAGTTTATTCATATTCTGAACAGCTTGCCCTGAAGCGCCTTTTATCAGATTATCTATTGCTGAAGTTATGATAACAACCGAATCTTTTACAGATACATTTATATCACAGAAGTTCGTTCCAACAACCCAATTTAAATTAGGAGGAACATCTCTTAATCTTACAAATGGTGATGATGAATAAGTTGACTGGTAAACTTTAATTATTTCATCAGCATCAATTTTATTTTTTAAATGAATTGAAGTTGTTGCATAAATTCCCACAGCTATTGGAAGCAAATGAGTTGTAAAAGAAAAAGGTGAATTGAAACCGTTCTTTTGTAACTGCTGCAAAATTTCAGGCTGATGTCTGTGGTTGTTTACATTATAGGCTCTAACGTTTCCATCCATTTCAGACATAAGCATATCTGTTTTAGGCGATTTGCCTGCTCCGCTTGTGCCTGAATATGCAATTGTACTTGCAGAAACAATTTCATCACCAAAGCTTGATGTAAATGGTAAAAGTGAAAGTAAGGTTGCTGTTGGATAACAACCGGGATTAGCAATTAAACTATAATCGGCGTATGATTCTTTATTAAAATCCGCAAGTCCGTATAATTTGGATTTCAGCAAATCGGGAGAAGTATGTTTTATTTTATACCAGGTTGTATAATCATCTTCCGAATTCAGTCTGTAATCACCACCGAGATCAATTACTTTTTTACCCTGGGCAACTAACAAAGGAATATAATAAAGCGCTTCTCCATGTGGCAAAGCACTGAAGTACAAATCATGTTCTGAAGAAATATTAGAAACAGATTCAATAATATCATCTTCAATAACATTTAATAAATCAGGAAAAACTGTAGATAACTTTTCTCCTGCAGTTGAGTTTGCATAAACCTTTATCTTTTCTATAAAAGGATGAGCACTGCAAAACTGCAACAATTTTTTACCTGTATAGCCACTACCACCTATGATACCTATTGAAATCAAACGAAACTCCTTAAAAATTTAAATTTTTATTTAGGATTAATTAAATGCGAGGGATGCGACGTGTTTTCAATGCCGTACTTATCTCAACAAAAAACGATGCGGGTGTAATACCATTTATTTTAAATACTATGCTTTTCATTTGTTGTAAAAATATCAGTTATGCAAAATTCTGTCAAGGATAAATATACATAAAATTTTTATATTGTGCATTAGTTTCCCTTTAATTGCATATATATCCATATTATTTTTAGTTTATTGTTTTATTAAAAAAAAGTTTTAAAAATGATAGATTTTTTCTCCGTGTTTTAAAAGCTAAAACTAATTAGAGAGCCTTTAATGACTACTTGGATAATGTGGCATTAAAAAGTCCAAATAATTTTAGCCTCGAATGTTCTTTATAAGAGTAAACATGGTAAGTATATAAAAAAATTGACCACTCATACAAAGAATATGACAATCATATAATTATCATTGAACTCATAATAATAAGTAACTAACTTTGTAAAAAATTATTTTCCCTTCTAAGCAAATAATCATGAAAGGAATTATATGTTAAATAAAATCATTTATCTGCTTGCCTTCCTATTTACAATAACCACATTTGCTCAACAAAAATCAGGTTTCGATCAACTAAAGGACATTGATATTAAGTATGAAAAATTTGTGCTCGATAATGGTCTTACATTAATAGTTCATGAAGATCATAAAGCACCAATTGTAGCAATAAATATCTGGTATCATGTCGGATCAAAAAATGAGAAGGTAGGAAAAACGGGGTTTGCTCACCTCTTTGAACATCTTATGTTCAATGGAAGTGAAAACAATCACCAGGACTATTTCCAGGTTATGGAAAAAATCGGGGCTACCGATCTTAACGGAACTACGAATAGCGATAGAACAAATTATTTTGAAAATGTTCCAACCTCCGCATTAGATCTGGCACTATGGTTGGAATCGGATAGAATGGGTCATTTACTCGGCGCAATAACTCAGGATATTTTAGATGAGCAACGTGGAGTTGTTCAGAACGAAAAAAGACAGGGTGAAGATCAGCCTTATGGTAAAGTTGATGAGTTGATAGTAAAAAGCACTTTCCCTGCATCACACCCTTATTCTTGGACAGTTATTGGTTCTATGGATGATTTAAATGCCGCTTCGCTGGAAGATGTTCAGGATTGGTTTAAAACTTATTACGGACCATCAAATGCGGTGATCGTTCTTGCCGGCGATATTGATCCGCAAACAGCCTTAGAAAAAGTAAAAAAATATTTTGGTGATATTCCTCCGGGACCGCCAATTGCAAAATATCAAAGCTGGGTTCCTAAAATGACGGGGACACACAAACAAGTTATGCAGGATAGAGTTCCTCAGGCAAGAGTTTATAAAATATGGAACGTACCACAATGGGGAACAAAAGAAGCTAATCTCTTGGATTTATTCAGTGACTTGCTCGCTTCGGGTAAAATTTCAAGATTATACAAACGTTTAGTTTATGATGAACAGATTGCCACAAATGTTTCATCCTATATTGATGCCTCTGAAATCGCCGGGCAGTTTTATATTGATGTTACTATAAAACCCGGGCAGGATGTTACTCAAGTTGAAAAAGCAATTGATGAAGAATTATCAAAACTTCTTAAAGACGGACCAACAGAAAAAGAATTAACAAGAGTTAAGACTCAATATTTTGCTGGATTTATAAGAGGAATTGAAAGAATTGGCGGATTTGGCGGTAAATCAGATATACTTGCAAAAAATATGACTTTCGGCGGCACTCCTGATTATTATAAAACCACTATGAAGGATATTGAGTCAGCTACAATTAAAGAGATAACAGAAACCGCAAACAAATGGTTATCAGATGGCGAGTATATACTTGAAGTGCTTCCATTCCCGCAATATCAAGCATCTACAGATGGAGCAGATAGAACTAAAATGCCCGGACTTACAGAAAATCCTGAAGTAAAATTTCCAGAAGTTGAACGTTCAAAACTTTCGAACGGATTAAATATAGTTCTTGCTGAAAGACATTCCGTACCTGTTGTAAGTTTTAGATTAATGGTTGATGCCGGATTTGCAGCGGATCAAACAGCAAAGCCTGGGACAGCAAAGCTTACTATGGATATGATGGATGAGGGAACAAAAAAATTAAACTCGTTGGAAATAAATGAGCAACTAAGTCTGCTTGGTGCTAATTTATCAACAGGGTCAAATCTTGATTATTCTGTGGTTTCATTAAATACATTAAAAGCTAACTTAGATGCTTCACTAGATCTGTTTGCTGATGTAACTTTAAATCCTTCTTTCCCTGAAAGTGATTTTAACAGATTGAAAAAAAATCTTCTTGTTTCAATTCAAAGAGAAAAAGCTACTCCGGTTCAAATGGGACTAAGAGTATTTCCACAGCTTTTATACGGGAAAAATAATGCTTACGGAAATCCGTACACCGGCTCGGGGACCGAAAACTCTGTTAACAGCATTACGAGAGATGATCTTATAAAATTTAGAGATAAATGGTTTAAACCAAACAATGCAACGCTTGTTATTGTTGGTGATATAACAATGGCTGAAATAAAACCAAAATTAGAAAAATTATTTAAAGACTGGAAAAGCGGTGATGTTCCTGTTAAAAAAATAGATAATGTTGATCTTACCAAAAAATCTGTTGTTTATATTATGGATAAACCGGGCTCGCAACAATCTATAATTTTTGCTGCCCAGGTAATTCCCCGCAGAAATTCTGAAGATGAAGTTGCGATTCAGACATTCAACCACATTCTTGGCGGTGTTTTTACATCAAGAATAAATATGAACCTAAGGGAAAATAAGCATTGGTCTTACGGCTCATTTTCAATTTTGCTTGACGCAAAAGGACAGAGACCATTTTTAGTTTATGCTCCTGTTCAGACTGATAAAACAAAAGAATCAATGGTTGAAATTCAAAATGAATTGGATGGAATTATAGCGGCTAATCCTATAACAAAAGAAGAATTTGAAAAAGATAAAGAAAATCAGGCTTTAAGTTTACCGGGCTCATGGGAAACTATGAATGCTGTAAGCGGTTCACTTACGGATATTGTTACATACAACCTGCCTGATGATTATTATTCAAAATATGCATCGCTTGTTGAATCACAAACAATGGATGAGGTACAAAAAGCTGCGGACAAAACTTTAAAACCAAATCAACTTGTTTGGGTTGTGGTTGGTGATAGAGCTAAAATAGAAGATAGTGTTAAAAGTCTTGGATATGATGAAGTAAAATATCTTGATGGTGATGGAAATATAATTCAGTAATTTATATAAATTAAAAAAGCCGGAATTCTAATTTAGGTTCCGGCTTTTTGTTTTTAAAAACTTACTTATTGTAATACTTCATAGCTTCAGCTAATTCTTTTTTAATATCAGCAATTCTCGTTTCATCGGAAGGATGAGTGCTTAACTATTCGGGTGGATTTTGCCGCTTTGATATCTATTAATTCCTTTTCATCACAATTATTCAAAAATCCAAGCAAAAATTAAGATCTGTAATTCCCAAATCATTTATTTTGTTCATTCTTCAAAGATTATTATTAAATCGACAAGAACATATTTGTACTCCTTTCTTAAATATTATTTGCTCACACTTGACTATTAAGATTGAGCAACTTAAATTCTTGACAAAGAAAAACTATTTCCATTCCAAAACTATTGTCTGTGGTTATAAATAATTTATAAACTTTTATTTCACGGAGGCAGTATGAAGTTTTTCAATATCATTCTACTCGCAATGCTGTATATAATTCCAGCACTTTCACAGTGGGAATCTATAGGACCTTATGGCGGATATATCCAATGTTTAATTAAAGATAACCAGGGCAGAGTTATTTCGGGTAATGCGTATGGAGGAATTTTTAGGACTTCTGATGCCGGCAAAAATTGGGAACAGTTATTTATCGGTTATAGAAATGAGAATGTCAGATCATTAGCGGTTAATTCGAACAATCATATTTTTGCAGGTACGGATGGACATGGTCTTTACCGCTCAACGGATGATGGTGCAACTTGGATAAGACTTTTTAATTTGGTCTATGATAGAACCGTGCAAGAAATACTGATTAAAGCTAATGGAAATATTTTTCTTGCAACATTCGATGGGGTGTACCATTCAGCAGATAATGGAGATACATTTATTTTAGCTAATAATGATATCCCTACATCAACTATATATTCACTTGGCATATTTGGTAATTACATTTTTGCAGGGACCGGTGGAAATGGAATATACCGTACCAGTGATGACGGTGCAAACTGGGAAGCCGCAAATAACGGAATTAATTTAAGTGATGGAATTGTTTGGGGATTTGCATCTGTGGAAGTGAATGGAACTGGGGGAACTGCAAAAATTCAAGTCCCAGGAATTCACGCACTTACACAAAGCAATTTGTATCACTCCTCCGATGCGGGTGTAAATTGGGATGAACTTTCACTACCAACCGGACTTTATCTTAATGCGCTGATAAAAGCAAATGGTAACATTGTTGTAACGGGCAATAAGATATTAAACTCAACTGATCAAGGTATTAGTTGGAATACATTTAACTCACCTACAGGTGCATTAATTTCTTCAGCTATAGAGATTAATGACGACACATTAATGATAGGAACTCAAGGTCCAGGGAATTACGTCTCAACCAACAATGGTATCGATTGGAATCTTGAAGTAAATAAAATGCCTGCAACTGCAATAACTAATATTAGCAGTACGGCAGGTGTCATTAACGTATCCACCCGGCACAGCGGGGTTTTCAGTTCGAATGATGATGGGCTGAGTTGGTCCAATCTCAGTTCGTCTATTCCAAATGGTTGGTTCTACGGTTTATACCAGCATCCAACAACTAACACGCTTTTCGCTTTACATCAAAATGGAGTTTACAGATCAATAAATGGTGGGGTAGATTGGAGTTTGACATCTGCTTTTGGAAAAACAATGGCTTTTAATTCAATTGGAAATACATTTCTTGGTAGTGGATCATTCGTTTATAAATCAACAGATGATGGAGTTTCCTATCAACCCAAACCAATTGGTATCAATGTATTTAACTCGCGTCAAATAGCGATTGACCAAAACAATTATATGATAGTAGCAACAGCAAATGATAATGGATTCCAAGGTCAGGGTGTATATAGATCAACAGATCTGGGTGAAACTTATTTCCCTTATAATGTTGGATTACCAAACGATATAACCTCTGTAGAATATGTTGACACCAACGGATTTTATAGAGATGTTGAATGTTTAAAACAACTAATTGCAGCAGATGCAAGCGGTAACTTTTATTCAAATAATGAAGATGGAAGCTGGAATCAATTTAATATTGGGTTCCGGCAAGGTGGATTTGTTAAAGACATTATGGCAATAAATTATGTCGATGGTATTGTTATCTCGACAATTACTGAGTTGGAGATGTTTTCAAGAAGGATTACAATGAATGATCCAACAACCTGCTTTTTTGAAAAGGAGGTTGATTTTCTGGATGATTTAACTTTTGAAGTATTTTATAACTATTTTACTTCGCCGAAAATTGCAGGCTCAAATAATAAATATACTCGCTTTAATAGCGAATTTACTTACTTTGCCGGTACCATTGGTAGCGGAGTATTAAAGAAGGCAATTATTACAAATGTTGAGAATATCCAAAATATTCTTCCATCAAAATTTGCGATGGAACAGAATTATCCTAACCCGTTCAATCCTTCTACCAGTATCCAATATGCAATAGCCAGTAGGCAATTTGTGACATTGAAAGTTTATGATGTTTTAGGAAATGAAATTGCAACTCTTGTTAACGAAGAGAAACCTGCAGGAAGCTATGAAGTTAAATTTAGTGCGAATGAATTTTCCAGCGGAGTTTATTTTTACAAATTACAAGCTGGAGATTTTATTGAAACTAAAAAGATGATTTTACTGAGGTAATTACCTGGGGGAAAACACTTCCCCCAACTTTATTTTGATTCGATTTGCTATCCATAATAAAACAGATGATTTAGAATTTATTGTTTCTAACAACTAACACTTGACTAACCATTTTTAATCTCCTATTTTCAAACATGAATTCCACTTTCGTAAACTAATCATAATATTATATGCAAGATTCATCACAACAGAATATAACTCTGTTACTGGAAGATTGTTCGAGCGGCAATAAGAATGCAATTAATGAATTACTACCAATAGTATATAATGAGCTAAGAAGAATTTCATCAAAATATTTGAATGATGAATATCGTAATCACACTTTACAAACGACAGAACTTGTTCACGAAGCGTACATTAAATTAGTTGGCGGACAGGAAATCAATTGGCAAAACCGTGCGCACTTCTTTGGAATTGCTGCAAACTCTATGAGACAAATTCTGGTTGATCATGCTCGGAAACGGAATTCCCAAAAAAGAGGCGAAGGTAAAACCCATCTTTCACTTGATAATGCTGAGGAAATTGCATTTCAATCTGATGAAGATATTATTGAACTTGATGAAGCAATGAAAAAACTTGAAGCATTTGATCCGGATTTAAGCAAAGTTGTTGAGCTTAGATTTTTTGCAGGATTAAATGTTGAAGAAACTGCAAAAGTGCTCGATCGCTCGGCATCAACTGTAAAAAGAGAATGGAGTCTGGCAAGAGCCTGGCTATTCAGAGAATTGAGTAAAGAGTAACTACATTTTTTATTTTAATTCCACATCCATCTTAATTTATTACAAATCAGCTTTTATTTACATCTCCGTTCATCAACTCCAAAATTACTTTAAAATGATTGAACCCGTTTTTCAATTTCTACGCATGTACTTGTAGAAAGTTAAAGAATTACGAAACTCTCAACCAAGGAGATAGTTATGAAGCTCTTTTCATATTTTGCTTGTCAACTTATTGTAATCAGCCTGTTTCTTCCATTTACAGGATGGGCGCAATGGATTCAACAAGGAAGCAAGCTTTTACCTGGCGGCACCATAGGATCTACTATTTATCACGGGTATTCGGTCGCGCTATCGGCTGATGGGAACACTGCTATTGTGGGCGGTATTGGTGACAACGCAAATGCTGGAGCGGTGTGGGTATACACACGAAGCGGCGGCGTATGGACTTTAGAAGCAAAACTAATTGGTATGGGTGCCACGGGAAGCGCAAGCCAAGGCTTTTCTGTTGCCCTTTCCGCCGATGGCAATACTGCGATTGTGGGCGGTATTGGTGACAACACAAATGCTGGAGCGGCATGGATGTTTACACGAAGCGGTGGTGTGTGGACTCAACAAGGAAATAAACTTGTAGGAACCGATGCTGTGGGAAATGCACAGCAAGGTTGTTCTGTATCCCTTTCCGCTGATGGTAATACAGCTATAATTGGAGGATTTCGTGACAATACCTTTGCGGGTGCTGTTTGGATATTTACCCGGAGTGGCAATGTGTGGTCTCAGCAAGGAAGTAAACTTGTTGTTACTGATGCGATAGGCAGTGCAAGACTTGGAATTTCTGTCGACCTTTCGTCTGATGGGAATACAGCTATTGTTGGCGGCCATACTGACAATGCCAATGCCGGTGCTGTATGGATATTTACCCGAAGTGATACTTTCTGGACAGCACTAACGAAACTAACTGGATCAGGTGCGATAGGGAATGCCCGATTCGGTCGCTCGGTTTCTATTTCATCCGATGGGAATACGGCTATTGTGGGTGGATATGAAGACGATGCTTCAAAGGGTGCTGTTTGGGTTTACACCCGCAGCGGTGGTTCTTGGACTCAGCAAGGAAATAAGCTTGTTGGTACAGGTGCTGACGGGAATGCAAGTCAAGGGTTTTCTATTTCTCTTTCAGCAGATGGGAATACGGCTCTTATAGGCGGGATCGATGATAATGCTTTTGCTGGTGCTACATGGGTTTTCACGCGAAGTGGTGAAGTGTGGTCTCAGTTAGGAAACAAACTCATTGGTTCGGATGCTGTCGGGAATGCAAACCAAGGCGGGGCTGTTGCAATTGCACCCGATGGTAATACGATAATTGTTGGAGGAATTGCGGACAACACTAACACAGGGGCCGTATGGGTTTTTGTTCCCGGTACAACTTCAGTCCAGCAAACTTCTAATGAAACGCCAATGAGTTTTTTGTTAGAACAGAATTATCCCAACCCGTTTAACCCTAGTACAAATATTCAATTTGCATTGCCGCAATCGGGTTATGTAACATTAGAAATTTTAAACGTTACCGGTGAACGAGTTGATGTTTTAATTTCTGAAGAACTTAATGCCGGCAATTACAATTACGAATGGAATGCTGCCAATCTTACCAGTGGAATTTATTTCTATCAGTTAACGGCGGGAAATTTAAGAGAAACTAAAAAGATGTTGCTTCTTAAATAATCAGGTTTAAAGAATTTTAAATATTGTTTAAGGAAAATATATGAATAAGAATATATTCTGTTTTATTATTTTAATCATTGTAACCTGTTCGATCCAGACCATAGCACAGGAAATTTTATATAATAAACTTACTCCTGATAATCTGGACAAAAGAAAAAAACTACTTGAAGAAGATTCCGGAGAAATAGTAAATTCCACTCTGCATAAATCTTTGACCCCATATGATATGAAGAGCGAAGTTATAAGGGATACCTGGGACAGCACTCAATGGAATGAAGAGGAAAGAACTTTATTCACTTTTGATGAAGAAGAAAATCTTATTGAAGAAAAAGTACAGATATGGAACGGCACTTCCTGGGTGAATGAGACACGAATTCTTTATGGTTATGAAAATGGAAACCCAATTTTTGATGAACATCATAAATGGAATGGAACAGAATGGCTTAATGACTGGAGGAATGTTACTGTTTATGATGACTATGGATATTCCATTTCTTATTCATTAGAAGGTGGTGATAGTTTATCATGGATTTATTTGTGGAGGAATCTGTATTACCATAACGCCATTACTCATTATATAGATAGTACAGAATTTCAGAATTGGTATAACTCGGACTGGAAAAACGGCTATCTAACTAAATACTTTTATACCTCAGATGGAAGAGATTCTCTTATTGTTGGATACAACACGCCGGAAACAGAATGGGAACCAGATGCCCGACGGACGTACACCTATGATGATGCTACTCTTTCTTATGATGTGCTTTTAGAACAATGGTCTGGGACTGATTGGGAAAATGAAGCATGGTATAGTTATACCTATGACGGTATTGGTAATCTTTTAGAAGAGTTTGGCAGACACTGGGAGGATTCTGATTGGGAAAACTGGTACCGCAATATTTATAACTATAATTCACAAAATCAAAATACTGAATCTATAAGGCAGATATGGAATGGCTTAGGTTGGAGAACTGATTGGAGATATTTTTATGAATATAATTCTAACAATAATAGAACTCTATATAGACGGGAGAACTACAATTTTGGAGTATGGGTAGGTGTATGGCAATACCTTTATGAGTATGATTCAAACAATTTATTAACAATATCCACATATCAGGATTGGGATGGAACAGCCTGGTTAAATGATTACAGAGAAAGATACTTTTATGAATCTTCCACAAGTGTTGAAGATGAAGTAATTGCAAAAGAGTTTCATCTTTATAATAATTACCCAAATCCCTTTAACCCAACCACAAAAATCAGTTGGCAGTCTGCAGTAAGCAGTTGGCAGACTTTAAAAGTTTACGATATTCTTGGAAACGCAGTTGCAATACTTGTTGATGAATACAAACCTGCGGGAACTTATGAAGTTGAATTTAATGCGGAAGGTTTATCAAGTGGAATTTATTTCTATCGACTAAATGCAGGAAGTTTTATTGAGACAAGAAAAATGATGATGATAAAATGATTTTCATTTTATCAGAAATCCCATTTGGGATCTTGCTTAAGTAATAGGAATATTAATTAAATAAAGACTCTAAACTTATTTGATAGTGGAATTAAAGTTTAGAGTCTTGTTTATTGTAAAAACTATTAACTCGTGGTTGAAGAAAATATTTTTACTCAAGTCTTTACAGTAAGAATTAAATTCACTAATCTTGTTTAGAGCATAACTATTTGTATCTGAAATATCTAATCACACAGAATCAATTTAAGTATCCGAGTACATTATGGATAAGAATATCTGGACAGATATAAAAGCAATCTTTTTTAAAGCTGTTGAGTTAGATGGCAAGGATAGAGAGGTTTATTTAAATGGGGTTTGTAAAACTCCCGAACTCAAAAAAGAAATTCTTACTTTAATATTTGCTCACGATAAATCAGAAAACTTTCTTGAAGATTCAATCATCCCTTATGAACCCGTCCCTGATAATTCAAATCTGTTTATCGGCAAGACTTTTGGAAAGTATAAGATTGATAAATTAATTGCGCGTGGTGGAATGGGACTGGTTTACCTTGGATTACGTGATGATGAGGTAAAACAAAAAGCAGCAGTTAAGATTATCAACCCTGGTGTTGCAAGCGGAACAGTAATTAAAAGATTTCAAAACGAGAGACAAACTTTAGCAGATCTAAATCATCCAAACATTTCCAGATTGCTTGACGGCGGTATTACAGATGATGGAATTCAGTTTTTAGTGATGGAATACATTGATGGAATTCCGATAGATGAATATTGTGATAAGAACAAACTTAATACAAAAGATCGG
The DNA here is from genome assembly GCA_049294175.1 of Ignavibacteriaceae bacterium. GTDB lineage: Bacteria > Bacteroidota > Ignavibacteria > Ignavibacteriales > Ignavibacteriaceae > IGN3. The sequence continues at coordinate 65,078 of JBAQCL010000042.1, forward strand.
TTAAATCTTTTTCTTAAAGTTGCTGCAGTAGTTCAATATGCACATCAAAATCTTGTTGTTCATAGAGATCTAAAACCAAACAATATCTTGATCACACAAGATGGTGAACCGAAGTTGCTTGATTTTGGAATTGCAAAAATTCTCTCCCCCGAAGGTGAAAGACTTGAGACTGTAACCCAAAGAGGTATGTGGAATTTAACTCCTGAATATGCAAGTCCGGAACAAATTAAAGGCGAGACAATCACAACCTCTAGCGATGTTTACTCATTGGGAATTGTGTTATATAAACTTTTAACGGGACATAGTCCGTACAAAATAAAAAGTGTTTTTCATTCCGATATTAGTAAGATCATTTCTCAATCAGAACCAACAAAGCCAAGTGAAATAATTTATCAAACAATTGTTAATGAATCTGAGGTAGAAAAATCTGAAATAAATCCACAAACAATTAGTGTAACTCGCGAAGGAAGTATCGACAAACTTCACAAAAAACTAATTGGGGATATAGACAATATCATTTCAATGGCTATCAGAAAGGAACCAGAAAGACGTTACCCCTCCGTTGACCACTTTGCTGATGATATTAAGAGATACTTAAATGACAAACCTGTAAGCGCACATCAGGATTCTCTTTCATATCGTAGCAAAAAGTTTATTAAGAGAAATAAAAACATTCTTATTCCCGCCATTATTATTTTTATCATTATTAATTTAGGATTAGCCGGAATTTTGTGGCAGGGTTACATCGCCGCCAAAGAAAGAGATATTGCAAAACTTGAAGCTGATAAATCAAACCGAATAAAATCTTTTTTACTGGAAATGATTTCCTCTCCGGATCCATTAAAGGATGGAAGTGAAGTAAAAGTTATTGAAGTTATTCAGAAGGCGTCAGACAAATTAAAAGTTGAACTTGCTAATCATCCACAAATTGAAGCTGAAATAAGAACGATGCTTGCAAATACATATCAAAATCTTGGCGTCTATGATTCAGCTGAAACAGAATTATTAAAAGCGGACTTAATAACTAAAAAAGTTTTTGGAAATAAGAGTGTAGAAACTGCGGGAAGTTTAAAATCATTAGCATTGATATATCATTACAAAGGTGATTACGAGAAAGCTGAAAAATATTTTAAAGAATCACTTGCAATGCTCAGGTCAATTGAAATAACCCCGTCTTTTCAAACCGCATTAATACTTGATGCTTACGGCACTTTTGTTGCAGATCAAGGTGATTTTGAAAAATCTGAAAAGCTAACCGAGGAAGCATTAGAGATTGCTGAATCATTAAAAAGTTCTGAAGATCCTGAAGTTGCGATGATAAAGAATAATCTTGCAACTTCTTATCATTCTTTAAATAAACTTGATGAAGCTGAAAAACTTTATAACGAAAGTTTACGAGTATTCAGAAAACATTTTGGAAATTATCATCTTCGCGTTTCCAGCAGTTTAAATAATCTTGCTTTTATTCATATTTATAAAGAAGATCATCAAAACGCATTACCTCTCTTAAAAGAATCACTAGAAATTAAACGAACAATACTTGGTGATAGTCATCCAGATTTGATTCAATCGTATTCTAATGTGGGAAGTACATATTACAATTTGAATGATTTTGAAAGTGCAGAAAAATTTATGCTGAAGTCTATTGATGTTGGTTTAAAAAATTATGATTCTGAAAATATAAGTCTTAGCAGAACTTATATGTGGTATGGAAGAATTTTAGATGGGATGAAAAATTTTAAAAAAAGTGTTTACTACCTGGAAAAATCTTATCTGATTAGAAAAAGAGAGTTAGGTGCCCAAAATAAGATAACTCTGACCACTCAATCGTTACTTGGACAAACATATTTGAACTCCGGGAATTATTCAGAAGCAGAACATCATTTAATAGAAAGTTATACTGGTTTGCAGGAATCAAGTAAAAATGAAACTGAATCAATTCAAAAAACTATAACAGCACTAGTTGAACTATATAAGACTTTAGGCAGAAAAGAAAAAGTTGAATTCTATACTCAACTGATTATCAATTGAAAGATTTGAACATTTAATCGTAAATTTTTATTGCAATCAATTAGTACCGCTATAAATTTATGATGTTCTCGGAAATGAAGTAACAACACTTGTTAACCAATTCAAACCTGCAGGAATTTATGAGGTTGAATTTAACGCTTCACAACTATCATCAGGAATTTATTTCTATAATCTTACTGCAGAAAACTTTATTGAGTTAAAGAAGATGATTCTGATGAAATAATTCTTAACTGCATTTTCAGCGTCTCTGTGGTTAAATATTTAAATCACATAGATGCAATAATACTGGCTATTTAAAATTTACTTTTTATAATACTTCATAGCTTCCGGTAATTCTTTTTTAATATCAGCAATTCTCGTTTCATCAGAAGGGTGTGTACTTAAAAATTCCGGTGGTTTTGAACCGCCTTGAGCAGCCATTTTTGTCCAAAAATCCACAGCATAGTTTGGATTATATCCTGCCATTGCCATAAAGATTAATCCGAGATGATCAGCTTCGCTTTCATGCGTGCGGCTAAACGGAAGCATAACTCCAACTTCAGTTCCAACACCGTAAGCGGCTGAGAATATACTTTGTGTTGTCTCCGGTTCATTTTTTAAAGCAACTGAAAGAGCAACTCCGCCTAATTGCTGCAACATTTGCTGGCTCATTCTCTCACTTCCGTGTTGTGCAACAGCGTGAGCAATTTCATGCCCCATTACAACAGCTAATCCAGTTTCATCCTTTGTGATCGGAAGAATTCCTGTATAAACAACAACCTTACCTCCGGGCATGCACCAGGCATTAACATCCGGACTTTCAACAAGGTTAAATTCCCATTGATAACCTTCAAGTTCTTTTGAAAGATTATTCTGTGCAAAATAAGTTTCAACTGCCTTTTGAATTTTTACACCAACCCGCTTAACCATAGCAGTTTCATTTTGATCTGTGCTCAACTTATTCTGAGTTAGAAATTCATCATACTGCTGAAAACTCATAGAATTCATTTCACTTGATGAAACCAAATTAAGTTGTGATCTTCCTGTAATCGGCACGGTACTGCAGTAATAAACCGATATGGAAAGGAAAATAATCGGAACAAATACTTTTAATATTTTCATTATAACCCTCTTGGTTGATTTTTAATTATTGTGTGGATTAAATATATAAAAAAATAATTATGAAAATAATTTCAGAAACTGATCTTATAAAAAAACCCTTAATAATTATTACTCTATCATTTTTATTTTTTAATTTTCCGGGAAAATACAATTTCTCAATCAGGAATTGTCAAGAGAATCTTAGTTATATTTGCAAATAACTATAAAGAATTTTCATATAAGAGGAAATAAATGCAAATAGGTATTGTCGGATTACCTTTCACAGGAAAATCAACTCTCTTTCAAACAATAACAAAAACTTTACTTGATCCAAATGAACTAACTAAATCCGAAACTCACCAGGCAATGATAAAAGTGCCGGATACAAGATTGGACAAACTGACCGAAATGTTTAACCCGAAGAAAAAAGTTAATGCTACAATAGATGTTGTTGATGTTGTCGGGCTACAAAAAGGTGATTCCGGCTCAACGCAGTTTACAGGTAATTTTCTTGCAAAAGTAAAAACAAACGATGCGCTTGTTCAGGTTGTAAGATTGTTTGACAATCCCGCGGTTCCGCATCCTGACGGTTCGATAAATATGATGAGAGATGTTAATTCGTTTGAAACTGAATTTATTTTATCCGACCTGGCAATTGTTGAAAAAAGAATTGACAGCATTAAAAAACAAATCCTTAAAACTCAGGATGAAAAACTAAAACGTGAACTGCCCGTGCTGGAAAAATGTAATGAGCTTTTACAGAATGAAACTCCCTTGAGAGATCATGATTTTTCTAAAGAAGATTTAATGGTATTAAAAACTTATCAGCTTCTTTCCATCAAACCGATGCTTATTGCTTTAAACTTTGATGAGTCACAGGTAAATGATACGGAAAAATATCTTAATGAACTTGTAAAAAATATACTCGGTCACAATACAAAAGCATTGTCATTCTTTGGTCAAATAGAAAAAGAGATGTCTGATCTTTCAGAAGAAGACGCAAAAGTTTTTATGCAGGATTATGGAATTAAAGAATCTGCTTTAGATAAGCTGATTAGAGAAGCTTATGATTTACTTGGACTTCAATCTTTTTTAACTGCTGGCGAAGATGAATGCCGCGCATGGACAATTAAAAAAGGAATGACAGCACAGGAAGCAGCCGGAGAAATTCATACAGATTTTTATAAAAAATTTATTCGTGCAGAAGTTGTTTCTTATGATGACTTTATTGAAACCGGTTCATTTGCAAAAGCAAAAGAGCTTGGCAAATGGCGACTTGAAGGAAAAGAGTACATCGTAAAAGACGGCGATATAATTTCTGTAAGGCATAGTTAGAAATTTAATCGTAAGTTTTCCATAATAGTATTTTGACTTAGTTGCTGTCATAGTTCAAAGTCTATCGGGAACTAAATGCTTGTCAACCTTAATTTGTTTCAGGCTCTCATTTTTGGTTAAGAACTAATTTTCAGATTTCGAAACAATCTACCTGAGGCGGGCTGAATGACAGCATTCGGACAAACAACAAACCTTGACAGGAAGAAAATGCTATTAACCACCTTCCATCATACATCATTCCTTTTCCCCCGCTAAATTTTGCATAACTAAGTTTTACACAAAGTAATTTTTATCCATTCTGTTTGTTACATTGTTATCACCATAAAGTTATAGTTAATTATAAAGATTATTTTAGAATTTGTTTATAAGTTTTTTTAATCTAAATTTATTAAAACAAATCGGAGGAATTATGGTTACAGATAGAATTAAGCCAATTTTTCCAGAAGTTTCTTTTCTAAGTTCTTTTCTCAAGTTCAACTTACCACAGCAACATTTTTTTAAAACAATTTATTTGGGAGATAAAAAAATGAAAACGTTATTATTGTTCTTGGTTATTTGCATTACTTTCAACTCTAATTTATTTGCTCAATACTACATCGGGCAGGATAAAATAGATTTGTTAAAAAATAAAAAAATAAAATCCTTTTCGGTTGGTAAAGATTTTAAATCAACCAACCTCGAGGTTTATTTAGAGGGAGCAGGGACGGGTGGTTACTTATCTGATGTTAGAATAGGCTTTGATAAATTAAAGTATTCAAGAGGTGATGTTGTAACTTTATCATTTGATCGAACTGGAAGTAATGCTAAGGTAGAAGATGAATATATTTTTATCACTGGTGTAGGGAATGCAACGGGAGATGGATTTGAAATAACAAATACCTCACTAGGTCGTTATCTTTTCACATTAAAAGAAAATGAAGTAAAAAAGGTATTTATAAAATTAGTAGATAGAAATCAGCCTTATAATCGTATAGGTATTGGAATCGGCAAGGTTGGACCAAACAGAGAATCTAGAGGATTTATTATCCCCTACGATTTGAATAAAAGTAAACAAAAGTTTTATAAACTCGACCGTGAAAAATTTAAATATCCCCAGGGTCAGAGCCTATTAAAAACTGATCAGACATCCAGTGTGACAATAAATGTAAGCGGAACAATTCAATATGTTAGCCCATTAGATGATATCACCTTGGAACCTGTTAATCACTGGAGTTTATTAGTTGTTCAAGGTAGTGTACAAGACCCTGTGTATTGGTTCAGCAGAAAATGGAATATTGTAATAATTAAATAAGGTAGAAAATCAGTTAGCATTTCTGACCTCAAATCTGTTTTGTTTAGCTACTAAAAGTTTCCTTTCTCTAAGTTTCAGTTTTTCTTCAACTCTTCCTAAAAGAAAATCTTCAGGTGTTAAGTAATATAAAGAACTGTGAAGTCTTTTAGTATTGTAGTATTCAACAAAATTGGTAAT
>JBAQCL010000043.1:0-24082 GCA_049294175.1 Ignavibacteriaceae bacterium
TGCATTCCGGGGTACAAAACATCTGCACCAATTCTATTGATTGCTCGATTCGCTCTTTGTGGAAAACGGTTCAGACCATGCTGGATGGATTGTTAACAAAAATTACATTACAGGATTTACTTGGTAATGAACAACAGGTAGAGTTGTTCGTTACAAATATTACTGAGGAGTTGGAGAATGGAAATTTTAAAAATTAATCAGAAAGGAAGATTGATGCTGAACAAAATATTATTCGCCTTTGCTAGTAAGTGGTCATTATTGATTTTCTCATGCATTTTTTATTTTGCTCAGATTATAACAGCACAACCTTATAAAGACCTTGTTAGTCTTGATGGTTATAAAACTAAAGTCTATTACAGCACTGGCAATGATGAAAGAGCAAAAATAGTTGCTGCAAGAATGGATAAAGTTCTTGAGTTTTATAATAAAGTAATTGCTTACGAACCTGAAGTTACTTTGCTGATACTCAATCCAACGGATTGGCCCAAGCATACAACATTTCCGGTTTATGGAATGCCACATTATGACGAGACAAGAGATTTATTAATTATCGCATCAGAGGATAACGAATTCTGGAAGAGTTTCATTCCCCCAATCGAACAGCTTCCCAAAGTACTGGCAGACAAGATCTCTTCAGCCTATGTTGATGAGAAAGGTGGCTTATCAATGCAGTCGTTTTTTGATTTGCTTGCAATACACGAAATAGGACACGCTTATCACTTCCAGGCAGGTTTAAATGTTCAACGCATGTGGATGGGCGAATTATTTTGCAATATTTTGCTTCATACTTACATTGCTGAAAATGAACCTAAGCAATTACCGGCTCTAACCATTTTTCCTCAAATGGTAATCGCTGGAGGAAAAGAAGAGTATAAGTTTACTTCATTAACTGATATCGAAGAGCGCTATGAAGAAATAGGACAAAAATATCCTAAGAACTATGGCTGGTATCAATGTAGATGGCATTCTGAGGCGGGAAATATTTATGATGCAGGAGGTATTGACTCTTTTGTAAAATTGTGGAATACTTTTTCTGAACATAAAGAAAAATTAAGTGATCCTGAATTTATCACTCTGTTATCAGAAAAAGTTCATCAAAGCATTGCTGATGTTATGCTTAAATGGGATGAATAAATCTTTTTTAGTGTCACGAAAATCTTCGTGACATTAAAATAAAATCTAAAAACTCGCTTTCTTCACTGTAACCTTCTCCAGCATTTCCATATTTACCTCAACTCCAATGCCTGGTTTGGTTGGAACATCCATCGTCCCATCTTTATTAACAACAAACTCGGGTTCAACAATATCTTTTTTGTAATAACGTTTACTTGCAGAAATATCTCCGGGCAAAGTAAAATTTGGAAGTGATGCCAATGCAATATTCCCGGCTCTTCCAATTCCACTTTCCAGCATTCCTCCGCACCAAACAGGAATATTTTTAGACGCGCAATAATCGTGAATGAGTTTGGATTCCGTAAATCCCCCAACACGACCGGGTTTTATATTAATAACTCTGCAACTATCAAGTTCAATTGCTGCACGAGTATCATCAAGCGAGTGAATGCTTTCATCCAAACAAATCGGAGTTTTAAGTTCCAGCTGAAGTTTTGAATGATCATAAATATCATCATAACCAAGCGGTTGTTCAATCAATAATAAATTGTAATCATCCATTTCTTTAAACAAATCGATGTGCTTTAATTCGTAAGCAGAGTTTGCATCCACCTGAAATAGAATATTTGGAAATTCTTTTCTCACAGCTTTCACATATTGAATATCGTTTCCGGGAGCAATTTTTATTTTAATTCTTTTGTAACCTTCTGCAAGATAACCTTCAATCTTTTTTATCAGATCGGGGACAGATGATTGAATTCCAATGCTTACTCCAACATCCACTTTATCTCTTGTTCTGCCCAGCATTTTTGAAAGTGAAATGTTTTTTGATTTTGCAAACAAATCCCAGAGCGCAGCTTCGAGTCCTGCTTTAGCCATCATATGACCGCGCACTTTTGCATAAAGATTTATTGCTTCATCTATACCTGTTAAATCTTTTCCAAGAATTGATGGGATTAAAAAATCCTGTAGAATGTGCCAGGCTGTAGTTACGGTTTCATAAGAATAAAACGGAGTGCCTTCTGCAACACTTTCTCCCCAACCGGTTAATCCTTCACCATCAACACGCACAATAATATGCTCTTCATCATATTCTGTTCCCATTGAAGTTGTAAATGGAGAAACTAATTCCATTTTTATATGATGAAGTTCAATTTTTTCTATACGCATTTTAAATTACCTTAAAAGAAAAGAAAGCAAAATACCTCTGCTGGTAATACATTTACTCGTCTTCAGAATAAGTTTCTAAATCTCCTTTTCTAATGTAACCGTCTTTAATTAAATTTTCGCTGGATCTATATAAAACGATTGTTACTTCATTAGTCTGATGGTAACCGGTGGATTCGATTCTTATTCCATTTAATTCTTTTGCCACTTTAACTTTTGCAATCAACTTATCATCACCGATAATTGATTTTTCAATCTTTGCTTTTTTCCCCTGTATATTTGACAAAGCCCAATAGACACCTTTCTTTGCATTTTGAACTGCAAATTCAATATCTGATTCTACTTTTTCTTGAGCAAACGAAATGTGAGTAATGGAAAGTGAAAAAAGGAATGCAATAAATAAAGTTTTCATGACTACCCTCAAATATTTATTAGAATTTTTGACAATAATACATATAATCCAAACAATCTTCAAGGATGTAGAAATAAATTAGTCAGTTGATAAAAAAATATTTGTTGACAAGTAATAGGATTTAGTTTATTTTGGAAACTATAAAAACGAAAATAGTTTCCTATGACCAAACAAAAAAAAACAATAAAGATAGACACAAATCCCGAAAGAGACAGGATTTTAAATTTTGTTACGGAAAAATTTTTTAAAGAGGGATTTTATAAAATATCTATAGATTCACTTGCTTCTGAATTAAGAGTGAGCAAGAAAACTTTTTATAAATATTTTAAAACAAAAGAACATATAATTGAATTAATGATAAACAATTTGCTTAATGATACATCTGTTAAAATTGAAGAAGTAATAAAATCAGATGCCACTTCTCTTAACAAAGCATTAAAAATGTCGGAAATAATCGGTAATGTAACAATGAAATTAAGTGAAAATTGGATAAATGATATTCGTATTCACATGCCTCAAATGTGGCAAAAGATTGATGAGTTTAGAGCAAAGCGTGCTTATGCAGTTTTTTCAAATATAATTGAGATTGGCAAAAAAGAAGGAAACTTTGTTGATAAACCTTGTGAATTGATTGTTCATTTGTTTGTCAATGCTATCAGATCAATAGTAAATCCTCAGTTTATTTATATACATAAGTTTAGTATTAAAGAAGCATTTCAAGACACGTTTGAAATTTTATTTAACGGCATATTAACTACAAAAGGTAGAAAAGAGTTTAACAAAATATTTGCGAAGGTAATTAAATGAAAAAGTCACTTATAACACCAATTATTCTTTTAAATATCCTGTTTGTTTCTTGTAATGGTAATAATATGGATGGCATGATAGAAGCATCAGGCAATATTGAAGGGACAAACATAACCGTCAGCTCGCAAACTGCCGGTGAAATAGATAAAATACTCAAGGATGAAGGAAGTCTTGTAAACAAAGGCGATACGATCATTATAATCGATCCGATAAATTATAAGCTAAAGTTAAATGAATCTTTAAGCATATTGCAATCATCCGAGTCACAATATTCTTTACTTAAAACCGGCGCCAGAAAAGAAGATATTGCACAAAGTGAAGAAGCGTTAAAACAAGCTGAAGTAAATTTTTCACAGGCAGAAAAAGACAAAGACAGATATACAAGTTTGTTTGAAAGTAAATCTATTACCCGCAAGCAATATGAGGATGCTATTAATCGATATGAAATTGCTTCAGCACAATATAACTCAGCTAAAGAAAACGTAAGAAAAATAAAAAATCTTGCCAGACCTGATGAATTAAAACAAGCAGAGGCAAATGTTAATCGTGTTAAGGCAAGCATTGAGCAGCTGCAAAAGAATATTAACGATTGTTTTGTTACCGCTCCCTCAAACGGCTACATTGTAAAAAAATTTGTTGAAGAGGGTGAATATGCGGGAATGCTATCATCACTTTTTAAAATAACTGATTTAAGAAAAGTAGAGTTGGTAATCTACGTTTCGGAAACTGATCTTGGTAAAGTTAAACTTGGACAGGTTGCAGAAGTTAGTGTAGATAGTTACCCCGATAAAAATTTTAAAGGGAATGTAACTTATATTTCTCCGGAAGCTGAATTCACTCCGAAAAATATCCAGACAAAAGATGAAAGAACAAAACTTGTTTTTGCCGTAAAAATTTCTATTCCAAATCCGGATTTAGAATTAAAACCGGGAATGCCGGCAGATGCATTAATTAATGTAAGATAAAATTAAATGAGCACAACTATCGAAATAAATAATCTTCACAAAAGTTACGGTAAGGTTTTAGCTGTTAATGGAATTGATTTAACTGTTAATAGTGGAGAGATGTTTGGTCTTGTTGGTCCCGATGGTGCAGGCAAAACAACAACAATAAGAATAATGTGTGGATTGCTTGGTGTTGATTCGGGTAACGTTTCAATTCTTAATCAAGATATAAAAAAAGAAAGAAAGAAAATTCAAAACAGTATTGGATACCTTTCACAAAAGTTTAGTCTTTACGGTGATCTTTCTATAGATGAAAACATTGAGTTCTTTGCAGAAATTCATAATGTAAAAGATTTCAAGCAAAGAAGAGATGAACTGCTTACATTTACCAGATTAACACCTTTTAGAGACAGGCTATCTGATAAACTTTCCGGTGGAATGAAACAAAAACTGGCGCTTGCATGCAGCTTAATTCATAAACCAGAAATTTTATTTTTAGATGAGCCAACTACCGGAGTTGATCCGGTTTCGCGCAGAGATTTCTGGAAGATTCTATCCCAGCTTTTAAAAGAAGGCATCACAGTTTTTATGACAACTCCGTATCTTGATGAAGCGGAAAGATGTAACCGCGTTGCCCTTATGCACCAGGGAAAAATTATAAGCATTGGATCACCTGCCCAGATAAAATTACAAATGGAAAATGTTGCTGTCGAAATTATTACAAGCGATATCAAAAAAACTTATCAATTGCTTAAAGATAAGGGTGAATTTGAAGTCCAAATTTTTGGTGATAGAATTGATTTACTTCTTGAGAATGAAGAAAAAGATTTTAATTCAATTAACGATCTTATAATTAAAAATGGAATTCAGTTAATCAGCAAGAGAACTATTCCCCCATCGCTTGAAAATGTATTTATACACTTAGTGAAAAAAGCCAGTTAGGATTAATAATGAAAACAAAAAGAATTAAGATTAAAATAATTTTGGTATTGCTGTTATTTCTTAGCGGCAACTCATTTACACAAGTATTAACACTTAAAGAAAGCATTGAACTTGGATTAAAGAACAGCAAAGAATTAAAAATTGCACAATCAAAAGTTAATTCTGCTGATGCACATGTAACCGAAATTGGCTCACAAATATTACCTCAGTTAAAGTTTGATGCAAGCTATACAAGGTTAAGCGATATTACTCCGTTTCAAATTACAGTCCCATTCTACCCCACTCCTGTTGTAATATCTCAACCGGTATTAAATAATTATCAATTCAAAATTTCATTACAACAGCCGCTGTTTACAGGCTTTAGATTATCATCATTAAAAAGTGCAGCAAGATATAATTATGAAGCGACAAATTATGAATATGAATCAAGTATAAACGAATACGCTTATAAAATACAGGAAGCGTTTTTTAATTTATATAACGCTCAAAAAATAAATGAGCTTGTTAATGAGCAGTTACTTTCAATCAATCAAAATGTTGAAGACACAAAAAACTTTTTAGATAATGGTCTGGTAAGTATAAATGATTTGTTAAAACTTGAAGTGCAACAATCAAATATTGAGCTAAAACTGATTGAGTCTAAAAATAATTTAGATATTGCACAGATGAATTTTAATCGTGTGATTGGGGTTACGCTGAATTCCAATACAGAAATAACTTTGGATGATTTAAATGCCGGACTTTCTTCCTATAGTCCGGATGAAATAATAACAGAAGCAAAATCAAACCGGAACGAGCTTAAAGTATTAGAGCAAAAAGTTGCAATGACTGATGAAGGAATTACTTCCGCCAAATCAACATGGTTTCCAAACATTTATCTTTTTAGTGATTTTTATTATGCACATCCCAATCAAAGAATTCAACCAAGCAAAGAGCAGTTTGATGATACATGGGATGTTGGCGTTGCGTTAAACTGGAGTTTGTGGGATTGGGGAAATACATCATCAAAATCTGCACAAGCAGAGGAATTGAAAATTCAGACTGAAACATCATTATCGCAATTGCAGGAAGCAGTTGAAATAGAGGTTTATCAATCTTATCTGAATTATTTAAAATCAGATGAAAAAATTACGGTATCTAAAAAAGCTGTTGACCAGGCACAAGAAAATTACCGAATAACAAAAGAAAAATATGACGTTCAACTTGCAACGAGCAGCGAGCTTGTTGATGCACACGTTTATTTGCTTCAGGCTAAAACAACTTTAACAAATTCTTTAGTGGAATTTCAGCTTGCAAAAGCAAAGCTTGATAAAGCTATCGGGAGAAAAATTTATTAATGCTGTCAATCGAAGTAAATAATCTCACAAAAAAGTTCGGTGATTTTGTATCGGTTAATAACATTTCCTTCAATGTAAAAAAAGGAGAAGTGTTTGGTTTTCTCGGTGCAAACGGTGCAGGAAAATCAACAACAATAAGAATGCTGTGCGGAATCATTTCACCTACTTCCGGTGATGCAATTGTCGGAGGTTACAGCATTGCAAAAGAATCAGATAAAGTAAAAACAAATATTGGTTATATGTCGCAACGCTTTTCACTTTATAATGATCTTACCATCGAAGAAAATATTAACTTCTTCGGCGGAGTTTACGGATTAGACGGGAAAACTTTATCAGAAAGAAAAAATTGGGTTCTATCTATCGCTGATCTAAAAGGCAAAGAAAAAATTCTTACTTCTTCCTTGCCAGGCGGAATAAAGCAGAGACTGGCGCTTGGAACAGCGGTAATACACAAACCTGAAATTGTTTTTCTTGATGAACCAACAAGCGGTGTTGATCCTATTTCACGAAGAAATTTTTGGAATTTAATTAATCAGCTTTCCAACGAAGGAACCACTGTTTTTGTCACTACACACTATCTTGAAGAAGCTGAATTTTGTAATAACATAATTTTAATAGACGCAGGAAAGTTAATTGCAGAGGGAACTTCAAAAGAATTAAAAACTAATTATTTGAAACGTCCGATTCTTGAAATTGAATGTGATCGTGTTGTTGATGCGATGGAAATTTTAAGTAAAGAAAATTTTATTGAAGATACTTCAATCTTCGGGAATAATATTCATGTAAGCGTAAATGAAAAATATTTGTCTGAAAAACAGATCAAGGATTTACTTGATATTCAGAATAAAATAAATGTTAAACGAATTGAAAAAATTACTCCAACTCTTGAAGATGTTTTTATTTACTTACTTGAGAAAGGAAAAAAATAATTGATTAGAAGAACCCTTTCAGTAATAAAAAAAGAATTTTTACAGCTAAAACGAGATACCCGTTTTCTTTTTGTCTTATTCTTCTTCCCTGTTTTATTACTCGTAATTTTCGGGTATGCAATTAACTTTGATGTTAAACATATTAAGGTTGCAATTTATGATCAGGAAAAATCCGATCTTAGCAGAGATTTTATCAGATCAATTACAAACAGCGAGTATTTTGATTTTACTTATAATGCTAATTCTGAACAAGAAATTAATCGTTTGCTTGATGAAAAAGTTGTACAATTTGTAATCGTTATACCAAGTGATTTTTCAAGTAAGTTTGATGCAAATGAAGAAGTTAAAATACAGTATATAATTGATGGCGTTAACAGCAATACCGGAACAATCATTAAAAACTATATAACGGCAGCTACCGCATCATTCAACGGTAAACTGCAAGGTGAGGTTTTTTCTAAAAGAGCAATAAAAAAATATGAGCCTATAAATTTAGAATTACAATTTTGGTTTAATCCGGATTTGCAAACAACCAAGTTCTTAGTACCTGGCTTAATTGCTATGATATTGATAGTCACCGCTGTTATTTCAGTTTCTTTATCTCTTGTAAAAGAAAAAGAGAAAGGGACTACAGAGCAGATAAATGTTTCTTCGCTTAGCTCTTTTGAACTTTTAACAGGAAAAGTTTTTCCTTTCATTTTAATTGCATTAGCAAATGCTGCAATTATTCTTATAGCGAGTTATTTTTTATTTGATGTTACGCTAAAAGGAAGTTTTATATTATTGTTTATAACAACACTTATATTCCTGGCTGCTGCAACAAGTCTTGGAATATTTATATCCGTCATATCAGAATCCCAGCAAGTTGCATTTTCAATTGCAACATTTGCTACACTTTTGCCGGCAATTATTTTGTCGGGATTTGTTTTTCCAATTGATGGGATGCCTTTTCTTGTGCAGATAATAACAAACATTACTCCTGCTAAATTTTACAATGTAATTCTTCGTGCAATTATCTTACGGGGAGTTGGACTTCCTGCTTTCTGGCAGCAGATAATTTATCTACTATTATTTACAAGTTTTTTTGGAGGATTGTCAGTTCTAATCAGTAAAAGAAAATTGAATGCACAATGAAAAAAATAATATTTTTTATTAAAAAGGAATTTCAGCAATTTAGACGCGACCCCAGAATGTTCGTTATCATTCTTGTCGCTCCCGTAATTCAATTAATCTTTCTTGGTTATGCTGCCAATCTTGATGTTGATAAAATCAAAATGGTCGTTTATGATCAGGATAAAAGCGTTGAGAGTAGAAAATTTATAGAGGAATTTACAAGTTCAGGATATTTCCAAATTTATGATTATGCTAATAATTATGATGATGTAACAAACTACATTGATAATGGGAAAGTAATTCTGGCTTTAGTTATCCCAACTGATTTTGAAAGTAGAATAAACAGGGCAGAAACGGCACCTTTACAAGCTTTGTTCGATGGATCAGATGGTAATACCGCTTCTATAGCTGCGGGCTACATGCAAAACATTGTTCTATCTTATGCAAAAGATATTTCTATTAAAAGATTAAACAGGTTAGGAATAAAAAATATTCCAGCAGGTACTTTAACTGCTGAAGTGCGTGTTTGGTATAATCCGACATTAAAGACAAGGAATTTTATGGTTCCCGGAATTGTTGGATTGTTGCTTTCCGTTATAACTTTAATTCTCACCTCGCTTGCTGTTGTAAAAGAAAAAGAAATCGGAACAATGGAACAATTAATAGTTACTCCGTTAAAACCTTATCAAATAATAATCGGTAAGCTTGTTCCTTTTGTTATTCTGGGATTTGCATCAGTAGTTATTGTTTTAACTGCAATGAGGTTCATTTTTGATATTCCGGTTAAAGGAGATATTGTTTTTCTATTTGCATCTTCATTTTTCTATATACTTTCCACTTTAGGACTTGGATTATTTGTCTCTACAATTTCAAAAACTCAACAGCAAGCAATGATGCTGGCAATCTTTCTTGTTTTAATGCCGATGATATTTCTTTCGGGATTTGCATTCCCAATTGAAAATATGCCAAAAATAATTCAGTATATTTCGTATATAATTCCGTTAAGATATTTTATTGATATTATTAGAGGCGTAGTTACTAAAGGATTGGGTTTTGCAGACTTGTGGCTTAATGCACTTATACTTTTATTAATGGGTATGCTGATTTTTGCACTTAGTTCCATGAGATTCCAAAAGAGAATGGATTAAAAAATCTGATAAATTATATTTATGGAAAAAAACGATATAAAACTTTTTGAAGAAATATTCTTTGATGAAATAATCTCCAACGAAAGCTTCCGATCAAAAATTCTTGCAGGGATAATCGGATTTATAATTATTGTTGTTTTGTTGCTTTCTTTCGTCTATAAAAAACAATTTGGAAATACATCCCATTTTAGTATAATGATTGAGTTGGCGGTTATTATCCTTGCAGCAATTTTTGTTAGATCTTTATTTGTAAGCAGAGCAGCTAAAAAATGGAACAGGTACGGAGTAGAAACATTTATTTTTATCAGGTACATCAACGCTTTTATCGAGATAACATTACCCACTGCCGCTATAATAATTTACTCATTTAATCTTCCATCGGTTTACCCGCTATTTACACCGCTGGCGCTTTTATATTTTCTTATAATAATGCTTTCATCGCTTGAGCTTGATTTTAAACTTTGTGTTTTTTCCGGTTCTATTGCAGCGCTTCAATATTCAATAATTGTCTGGTATTTATTGAATAAACCATCAGATAATGAGATAATATCCGGAACAACATTTTACCCGGTTTATCTCGGTATTTCCGCTCTGCTTTTTATTTCAGGACATACTGCTGGATTGATAACAAATCAGATTAAAAAAGGATTGTTAAAACACTATAACGCTCAATCTGAAAGAGATGAAATACAAAAACTTTTCGGTCAGCAAATCTCAAAAGAATTTGTAGATGAATTTGTAGAAAACAAATTTGAAATTCAAAGTAGAGTTAGATTTGCCGTTATTATGTTTCTTGATATTAGAAATTTTTCTGCCTTCGCACAGGATAAATCTCCGGAAGAAATTATTGCATACCAAAACACTGTATTCTCATTCATAATTGAGATAATAAATAAATACAAAGGAATCGTGAATCAGATTTTAGGTGATGGAATGATGGCAATATTTGGAGCCCCAATTCAACATGAAAATGATTGTCAGCTTGCGGTGGATGCGGCAATTGAAATTCAGTATGAACTTAATAAAAGATGCAAGAATAAATCTATCCCCGAGACACAAATTGGAATTGGTATTCATGCCGGTGATGTAGTAACAGGTAATGTTGGAACTGTGGATAGGAAGCAATATTCAATAACAGGGCAAGCGGTTATTATAGCAGCCAGACTTGAGCAGTTAAATAAAAAAATTAATTCGTCTCTTATTATTTCACAAAAGGTTTTTGAAAACATAACAATTAAAGAGTTAACTCCTAAAAAGTATGAAAATATTATTATCAAAGGATTCCCGGATCCGATTGATATTTACCGGTTATTATAAACCAAAATAAAATCACTTCAATTTATTTACCTACCTGTTCAGATTTATTTTTAAGTTAGTATCATTCATTTATTAATTTTCAAAATAAAAATGGAACGGGTAAAAATAGATTTACCAGAAATATTTCAATTCACAACAGAAGTTACAGTCAGAGTTTCTGATGTAAACTATGGAGGGCATCTTGGTAATGATTCAATACTTTCACTTGTACACGAAGCAAGATTAAGATTTCTTAAAAATCTTGGATTTTCAGAATCTAATATTGCCGGCACAGGAATTATTATGTTTGACGCTGCTATACAATATAAATCTCAAGCTTATCACGGAGATATTTTAGTATTAGATATTGCCGTAGAAAATTTTATTCGCAGCGGTTGCGATTTTCTTTTTAAAATAACAAACAAATTAACAGGCAAAGAAATTGCCCGTGCAAAAACAGGCATCGCCTTTTTTGATTATGAAAAAAATAAAATGGTGCCGGTGCCTGAAAAGTTTAAAGCAATAGTACTCAATTTATCAGAACAAAAATGATGGGCACAACTTTGTTAGATAATGTTATTTTTACAGCAAACATTGTTGCGCCGGTTTTTTTAATAATCGCAGTCGGATTCTTTGCAAGAAAAGGAAAAATAATAAACGAAGCATTTGTTGATGTAACATCAAGATTTGTTTTTCTGATTTCACTCCCGGTTTTTGTTTTTCTTAAAATATCAGTCTTGGATTTATCACAGGTTTTTGAGTTTAGCCAGATAATTTTTGTTTATGCCGGAACTATAATCACTTATTTATTAATCTGGATCGGATCAACTCCGTTTATCAAAGATCCAAAAGATAAAAGCGCTTTTATACAAGGTGCATTCAGAGGTAACTATGCAATTGTAGGATTAGCCTTAATTTCAAATCTATTTGGATATAATGCACTTGGTAAAGCAACAATCATTCTTGCTTTTTTGCTTCCTCTTTACAACGTACTTGCCGTTATAGTTTTAACTGTCCCAAAACATCAGGGAAAATTTCATTTTAAATCCACATTAATTGAAATACTATTAAACCCATTGATTTTAGCAGTTTTTACTGCTCTTCCCTTTTCATTCTTTAAGATTAAACTGCCGGTAATGTTTGTATCAACAGGACAGTTTCTTGCTGATCTTGCGCTTCCTTTAGCCTTGGTTGGAATAGGTGGTTCTTTAAATATGGAAAATTTAAAACGTGCCTCAAAACTTGCTTTCACTTCGTCATTAATTAAAATTGTAGTAATTCCAATCATTCTAACCTTTACTGCATATTTTTTGGGATATGAAAAAGTGGATCTGGGAATAATGTTTATCGTTTTTGCCTGCCCAACGGCAATAGCCAGTTTTGTTATGGCTGATGCAATGGGTGCTAATTCCAAACTGGCAGGAAATATAATTATGATTACAACACTCGGGTCTGTATTTACAATATCCTTTGGAATTTTACTTCTAAAAAGTTTTGGTTTGATTTGAAATTTTAAAAATTAATCAAACGTACTTTCCAAGCATTCGTTTATAAATTATCTTATATTAATAAAAATTTTAGGAGAAAAAAGTGAAAACTATTGTTGATTTCTGTATTGTTCCGATGGGCGTTGGAGTTTCTGTTTCAAAATACGTTGCCGAATGTGAAAAGATTTTAAAACAAGCCGGACTGAATACAATGCTTCATGCTTACGGCACTAATATCGAAGGTGAATGGGATGATGTTTTTAATGCGGTAAAACAATGCCACGAACGAGTTCACGAAATGGGCGCGCCAAGAATTTCCACCACATTAAGAGTCGGAACAAGAACAGACCGTGAACAAACAATGGATGACAAAATAAAAAGTGTACAGATTAAATTATCTGAAGATAGTATCGTATAATTTTTAGCTTATTAGTAATCGCTTAAAGAGAGATTTAAACAATTATGAAAAAAAACACAGGGGCTACTCCAATTGAAAAATTATTAAGTCCTTTACAGCAATTTCTTCATGCCGAAGCATCAGGTGGAATTCTCTTGATCATTTTCACTATTGTGGCATTAGTCTGGGCAAACTCACCGCTTGCAGAAACTTATCATAATTTATGGCACACAAATTTATCAATTGATATTGGCGGGCTCGGATTAAATTATTCTTTGCATCACTGGATTAACGATGGTTTAATGGTAATCTTTTTCTTTGTCGTAGGATTGGAAATAAAAAGAGAACTGCTTGTTGGGGAATTATCATCTGTAAAAAAATCGGCTTTACCTATCGCTGCTGCATTAGGCGGAATGATTTTTCCCGCAGTTATTTACACTTTGTTTAATACTGGAACTGATGGCGCCTCTGGTTGGGGAATTCCAATGGCGACTGATATTGCTTTTGTTGTTGGAATACTTGCGCTGCTTGGTAACAAGGTTCCGCTTTCACTAAAAATATTTATTCTTGCTCTTGCAATTGTTGACGATATTGGAGCCGTACTTGTAATTGCTGTTTTTTATACTTCTGAAATTTCTTTTATCAGTTTAATGATTGCTGCCGGCTTATTAGTTCTTTTAGTTGCTATGAACCGATCTGGAGTTAGAAATTTATTAATATATTCCTTAGTTGGAGTTGCACTCTGGCTTGCATTTTTAAAATCCGGTGTGCACACAACAGTTGCAGGAGTTTTACTTGCGTTTACTATTCCGGCTTCCTCAAGAATAAACACAAAAAAATTCTCTAATGAAACTGAAGCACTGATTAAAGATTTTGATAATGCCGGAGAACACGGCAATAATGTTTTAACCAACTCAGAAAGATTAACTATTGTTGATCAGATTGAAAATAATTGTGAGAAAATTTTAACGCCATTACAAAGATTTGAACACGGGCTTCATCCATGGGTTTCGTTTTTTATAATGCCGATTTTTGCCCTTGCAAATGCAGGAGTTTCTATTGGCGGAGATTTTTCTTCATCATTAACAAATTATGTTAGCATAGGGATTGTACTTGGATTGTTTATTGGAAAGCAAATTGGAATTTTTTCTTTTTCCTACTTAGCCGTTAAATTTAAATTGGCTTCACAACCTGAAGGAGTTAGCTGGAAAAAGATTTACGCCGCGGCAATACTTGGCGGAATTGGATTTACAATGTCTTTATTCATCGCAAATCTTGCATTTAATTCTGAAGAATTATTAAATACAGCAAAAGTTGGAATTCTTAGCGGTTCATTAATATCAGGAATTATTGGATTTATTATCCTAAAATCAGCTTTAAACAAAAGATAATAAGATTTATTGATTTCTTTATTTGCTTTTGGAATCACAATTAATTTTACCATTTAAACGCCAACATTTGGCTTTTCACTTGTTAATAAGCTTCCCTATTTTTAAATGTCAATTTTGATTTAATATTAAAAGTATCGGAGAAAAAATGTATAAAATAGTTTTATTAAGGCATGGTGAAAGCACCTGGAATAAAGAAAATCGTTTTACCGGATGGACAGATGTCGATCTATCTGAAAAAGGATTAGCCGAAGCAAAAAAAGCCGGACAAGTTTTAAAAGCCGAAGGTTACAAATTTGACATAGCTTACACTTCTGTTCTTAAAAGAGCAATCAGAACTTTATGGTTAACGCTTGATGAATTAGACTTAATGTGGATCCCTGTTGTGCGCAACTGGAGATTAAACGAAAGACACTACGGTGCTTTGCAGGGATTAAATAAAGCAGAAACTGCACAAAAGTTTGGCGAAGATCAGGTTAAAGTTTGGAGAAGAAGTTATGATATTCAACCTCCGGCATTAGAAAAAAATGATGAAAGATTTCCCGGTCACGATGCACGTTATGCAGATTTAAAAGAAAACGAACTGCCGTTAACAGAATGTTTAAAAGATACAGTGGCACGTTTTGTTCCTTACTGGAAAAATACAATTGCGCCAATGGTAAAAACAGGTAAACGTGTTCTAATTACAGCACACGGAAATAGTTTGAGAGCTTTAGTAAAATATCTTGATAACATTCCGGAAAATGAAATTGTTGAATTAAACATCCCAACCGGGATCCCTTTAGTGTACGAGTTAGATGATAATTTAAAACCAATAAAACATTATTATCTCGGCGATCAGGAAGAAATTAAAAAAGCCGCTGCCGCAGTTGCTGCGCAGGGCAAAGTTAAGTAGTAAAAAGTTTTTAGAATCGTATCAAAGGAAAACTGAATTGAAAGATCAAAAAGTATCCTTCATCGGATTAGGAATTATGGGAAGCCGAATGACCGCTAATCTTTTAAAAGGTAACGTTACCTTAAAAGTTTATAATCGATCCAAAGAACCAACATTTGAGCTGAAAAAAAAGGGGGCTGAAGTTGCCGAATCTCCAAATGATGCCGTTAAAGATGCTGACATTGTCTTTAGCATGTTATCAAATCCGGATGTTGTGAAGGAAATGTTTTTTGGCAAAGAAGGTTGCTTATCTTCAATGAAAAAGAATTCTTTATGGGTCGATTGTTCAACAGTGAATCCTTCTTTCAGTTTAATTGCAAATAAAGAAGCAAAGAAGTTTGCAGTACGATTTATAGATGCACCTGTTGCCGGAACCAAATCTGTGGCTCAGAATGCAGAATTAGTTTTTTTCGCGGGTGCTGAAAAATCACAATTGCAGGAGATTGAACCGCTGCTAAAACTTATGGGGAACAAGATTGTTAACGTAGGCGAAACAGGTAAAGGAAGTTCATTTAAGATGGTTGTAAATCTTATGCTTGCACAATCGATGACAATTTTTTCCGAGGCTGTTTTGCTTGGAGAAAAAATGGGAATATCCAGAGAATTTCTTCTGGATATATTACCTAATCTCGCTGTATCTGCACCATTTACAAAATCAAAAGCTGAAATGATTAAAGAAAATAATTATGAAGTTCAATTTCCATTGGAATTAATGCATAAAGATTTACACCTCGCTGCTTTAACCGCTTATGAATTAAAACAGCCGCTGTATTTAGCAAACTTAACAAAAGAACTTTATGCTGATGCTAATAAAAGCGGTTTTGCCCGACAAGACTTCTCGACAATTTTTGAGTATTTGAGCAGACACAAATAGTGAAAACATATAATATAATCTGTTTCAGGTTATAAGGTTATAAGCTTATAAATTAAAGGTCATCTAATCGGTGACCTTTTTTATTTCTATAATTTGAACGCAATTTATCATATAAAATTTAGCCTATCATCTCTTTATTGTTCAAAAACAAAATTCATCAATTGTAAAAGTTATGTAACATATAAATTAATAGCGATTTATTCTGATTGATTTATTTAGCTTATCTGTACCTAAAATATTGAGTTTAAGCTTTTATTAACATTTGTGAGTGATCATTGTAAAAGATGAATCAAACAAAAGGATATTATGTCGTATAGTAATCATAAATTTCATATTCCGGTAATGGGAACAGGTCATTCAATTGACACTCCAATCAGAGTGGCACATTTAGGCATTTCATCGGTTATATCAATTGTTGATGATATATTGATCGATAAAGTTTGCAAACACTATTGTGAAAAATTTGAATTGCCGTTTGTTGTAATATCTAAAAATGATTTGCTCGCACGCTCTAAGAGAATTACTCAATACTTGAACACAATTGGTAAAATTGTTGAAGGTAAATTAGATATAGTTAAAAAGCTGCCATTTTTTGAAGAGAATGATAAAACCAAATATTTTGATCTGCTTCCTGATAGCAGTGTTTTAAAACAGAAATACAACAAGCTTTTATTTATCAAAGATGAAGATGAAAAAACAAAACTTGCTTATGAATTAACAAGTTTAATGCAGCCCGGTGATATTGATGTAAATATTATGGCAAAGGTTGATAGAACCAACTATGCAAAAGATGGAACAATATTAAGCGGCGAGTTTAGCGATGCAAAAGCAGCATTGCGTGGATTTGCAGAAAGCAATTTAACTTCTTCTGTAGTTTTTTCGGCGGGATTTAACAGAAGCTTATTCGGTTATCTTGAACAGTTTAAAGATTTTTATCGCAATGAATTTGGCGAACTAAAGAAAAAAATTATAATAAAAGTAAGTGATTTTCGTTCGGCTTTAATCCAGGGAAAATTTTTAGCAATGAAAGGTTTGGAAGTAAGCGAGTTTAGAATTGAATCCGGTTTAAATTGCGGTGGACATGCTTTTGCTTCGCAAGGTTATTTGCTTCCAACAATACTTGGAGAATTTGATACAAATAAAAATCAGTTAAATCAGCAATTTCGTCCAATAGTAAAAAACTTTTATGATAAGTCAAATTTAAATTTCCCGGAATCCGCAATGATGAATCCCCCGCTACTTACAGTACAAGGCGGAATTGGAACCAGTGGCGAAGCAATGCGAATGCTGCAAGATTTCGGATGCGACTCAACTGGCTGGGGAAGCCCGTTTTTATTAGTCCCTGAAGCTACTTGTGTTGATCAGGATACTGTTAATCTAATTAAGAATGCGAAGAAAGATGATCTTTATTTAAGTGGTTCATCTCCGTTGGGAGTTCCATTTAATAATTTGCGTAAAACCGGTTCTGAAAACTGGACAAGAGAGAGAGCAGAAAATGGAAATCCAGGCTCACCTTGCCCTAAAGGATTTTTGATTTCAAACAAAGAATACACCGATAAACCAATTTGCACAGCGTCAAGACAGTTCCAAAAACTCAAATTGGAGGAAATATCAAAATCAGGCTTAACGGCGGAAGAAAAAACTGAGCTAAGAAATTCGGTTTATGAAAAAGTGTGTTTGTGTGAACATCTTGGAAACGGTGCATTAATTAAACTAGGTATTGTCCCTAAAATGCGGGCACCTCAATCTATTTGCCCGGGACCAAATGTTGTTTGGTTCGATAGAGAATACACTCTTAAGGAAATGGTTGATCACATATATGGGCGAAGTGAACCTTTAGTTTCGGAAAACCGACCACATATGTTCTGCCAGGAAGTTGAGTTGTATATTAATTATTATGAAAAACTTATCTGCTCAATGGGAGATTCAACCGCAGAAATTAATTACCTCGAGACGTTTAGAACTAATTTAGAAAATGGAATGGATACGATTTTAAAAATCTCTGAGAAAAAAGCTTACCCAAATGAAAACCTCGAATCTATACCCGACTTTATTGAATCACAAAAAACCCGACTAAAGCAGATATGTTTCGATAGATTTCAGATCCCAATAGCAGTAAATTTTTAGATTATTTTTATACAAATTTAAATTTGTATAAAAATAATCTTACTAGTTTATTTATCCCCTGTAAACAACAACAATTATCATAAATATTATAATAAACTTGAATACAAGATTATTCTAATTCTAATAAATTTAGCCTTGACTTTAGAGCTTGAATTCTCAATTTTCTCACACAAGATTTAATCTTTTGCTAACAGGAGTTACTTTTTATGCCCAAAAAGTTCGGTTCTCTTTTTATAACATTTCTTTTGATCACAATTTCGTTACAAGCTCAAACAGTTATAAGCAAATATGCGGGTGAATTTATGGCACTTGGTGTTGGCGGAAGAGCTCTTGGTATGGGTGGAGCTTTTGTTGCGGTTGCTAATGATGTTACATCCGGATATTACAACCCGGCAGGACTTGCAAACACTAATTATCCACAATTTTCATTAATGCATTCTGAACAATATGGCAATTTAGTCAACTATGATTACGGCGCAGTTGTAGTCCCCTACAGTACAGATATGAGTTTCGGATTAAGCGTAATTAGATTAGGCGTTGATGGAATTCCTGATACACGTAATGCACTTTATGATGCAAATGGTGATGGCATTATTGATATTAATGATGATAGACTTGATTACAGTTTAATTACAGAATTCAGCAACCAGGATTGGGCTTTTTATCTTACATTTGCCAAAAGACAATCTGAAAATTTTTATTGGGGAGTTAATGCAAAAATTATTAGAAGAGATTTAGCTGAGTATGGAGCAACAGGAATTGGTTTTGATGTAGGAGCTTATTACGCCCCAATGGAAAATTTGTTTTTGGGTGCAAACTTACAGGATGCTACAACCACTTTAATTGCCTGGAGTACAGGAAGAAATGAACTTGTTTCACCAACACTAAAAGTTGGAGGAGCCTATAAGTTTGTTGAAATTCTTGGTGGATATATAATGCCGGCTTTAGACTTTGACATAAGATTTGAAAACAGAAGATTTGCTTCAAACTTTAATATTGGTCCTGTTAGTTTTGATATGCATGCAGGTTTTGAATACAGCTTTAAAAATATAATTGCTGTAAGAGCGGGTTATAATGACGTAAAACAATTTACAATTGGCGCCGGAGTAAAACTTCCAAAACTTAACATAGATTATTCGTTTGCAAGATTTAATGCTTCGGAAACAGACCGGTTGCCAGATTCCCATAGAATTTCTTTAATGCTTACTTTAGAAGAACCCAGATTTTTACGTGACGGTTTGTAATAACATATTTTCAACGAAACGGATCTAACAAAAAATCCTTATTCAGATGAATAAGGATTTTTTATTTCAGATAAATATTAAATAACATTTTTACTTTTTTAATAGCTCTTTTATTTTACTTACAAAAACATCTTTATCAACAAGACCTATATGAGAATCTACAACATTACCCTTTTTATCTACAACAAAAGAAGTTGGGATCGATCTTATTCCGCCGTAATCAATAGTAATTTTATCATCTCCGTAAACAATCGGATAATTTATTCCGTAATCTTTAATAAATCCGGGTACATCTTTAATGGTTTTTTCAGCATCAAGTGAAACACCTATTACAACAACATCTTTTTTAAATTCTTTTTGAATCGATATTAAATCCGGGATTCCCCTTCTGCAAGGAGGACACCAGGTAGCCCAAAAATCAATAATAACAATCTTGCCTTTATAATCAGATAGTTTTACGGTCTTACCATCAACTGATTTGAGAGCAAAATTAGGCGCTTTATCTCCTTCATCCTTAACTGTTAGAACGTTTTTTATATCTGAACTATTTTTCACTTCTGTTCGATCACTGCTAAGAATATTTATAGATACAGCAAGTACTAAAATTAAGATAAGTCTGTTTACCATTAACATTTTCCTTTTATTGTTTTTCAATTGTCAGAATTAGTTTGTGTCTGAGACTGCTTATAATTCGGCGGATACGGACCTTCTTCGGGTTCTTTTCTCGTATTGTTTACAATAAAAAACACTAAAAGGATTAACAATATAATTACCGTCCAAATTGTGTTTTTGTGTTTAGGATCGATAAGCGGTTTTTTTTGTATTGCTTGCTTACCAATCTTTCTTTCGCGATTAGGTCTGTTATTTTGTTTTGCCATATTTCAATTAGTTAGATGTCATTATTGATATTTCGATTCGTTAAGTTAAGTATTGAAAACACTAAAAAAAATAGATTTTATTTAGGCAGAAAATGATTTGATTTTTAGAAACCGATTGGGTTTTGAAAGCTTAGCTAAAAGAAAAAATATGGCTATTGAAAGATTTTAGCTCAACAAACAATCCTTTTTCAGTAATCTCCTTTTTAGATCGTTTATAAACAGTGTCATTTAATAAATCGGATAGAGTAATCTCTTCCGAATTAATATTCAAATCAAACTTAAGTCTGCATCTTGAAGTAAGATTATTATAATTAACAACCACAATTCTCAGATCATTACCAAGACGCCATTGCCATGCAAATAAATTCTGATAACTTGTATCATTATCACCCGCAGCAAAAGTCTCAAGAAATTTCCACTCGCCATTCCTAAATATTTCAGATTTTGTAATTTGAAATAATTTACGATAGAATTCTTTAATCTTTTCGTCTTGCTTTTCTTCAGGTTCTCTTCCTAATTGAAGCGGTAGTTTTACTTTTTTTCCGTCACATTGACCATCAAAGTAAAATGCCATTCCCGTAATTGTGCTAATTATTACTGCGGCAGCTAAAGAACGTTCTTTTCCAAATTTTACAACTGCTCTTTCTTCATCATGATTTTCTAAAAATCTCATCGATTTTTGCTGATAATTTATGTCTGCCTGTAGATGATCTTTAATAGATTGAGTATCCCCACCGGCAAGTCTGTCGGTTAATCTTTTATCATAAGTAAAATCAAAACCAAGATTTTGTAACTGCCATTCAAGATCCCAATAAGTTTCTGCTATAAAAAGAAAATCTTTTCTTTTTTTCTTAACTGCCGAAATAGCTTCTTCCCAAAATTCTTTTTCAGGTCTTTCAAATCCATACTTTCTTATAACACCAATCCAGGTATTAAAAAATACATTATTAAGCGGAAGCATTGCCATATCGCACCGAACACCATCGCAGACATCTGTAAGGTTTAGTAAAATATCAATTAAAAATTTTCGCGCTTCTTTACTGTAAAGATTAATCTGTGCAGTATCTTTCCATGGCGGGAACAATGGATCGCGCCCATGTGCAAGATACTCTTTTTCATTTGCCGGCGATCTGTAAAATGTATATGGATCATTTCTAAAAATAAATTCATCTGCAGGTAAAAATATTTCCTTGTTGCTCCAAATTAACGATGATTTAGCACTAAAGTGATTGCTGACAAAATCAAGAATGAGTCTTATTCCTTTTTTATTCAATCTTTTTTTAAGATGAATCATCTCTTCCATATTTCCGAGCAAAGGATTGATATCATATTTATCAATTGAATATGCTGAGCCTATTACATCTTCGTTTTTCCAATCTTTTAACACATTCTTGTAAGCAGCAATCAAATCAGGCTCAAAACAATATTCCTTAACCACATCTTCGTTATTTTTCCAAACACCCATCAACCAAATAAGATCAAAACCAATTTCTTTCCAGTAATCAATCTGGTTATCGGGAATAGATGATAATTTTCTATCCTTGCCAAATCGTTTTATCCAAACACGAGTATTAATTTCTAGTAACCTGGGATTCTTGTTCATTTTATTAGGTTAGATTTATAAGTTTTTTTAAGTAACAATACAAAGATAATTAATTTAACAGTTAACAATGTTTGATTGCAGAAATAATAAAAATAAAATATTGCAATTATTGTTTTCAGCAAGATTTTTTCATTCTGCCTTTGCGCAGGGGTTTTTATTTTATATTTTCACAACCGATTTAATCTTTATACTTTAACTGGCATTATAATTTAAACGAAAATGAAAAAAGAAAATCTTATTCTTTGGGTTGCTTCTATCGTTGTCACATTCCTTGTTATTTACTTAACAAATTTATTTGATAGACGTTATCCTATAACAGGTACTATAGGCATTGATGGACAAAAAGTTTCTTACCGGTTTGAAAAAGTACACTATGGAAAGGAAAATGCAGATGTTTTGATCCGAAGTGATGTTGAAGATTTGTCTGGAAAACTATTTTGGAAATCGGATATGGATAATGCATGGTTCTCTGAAAATATGCATCCATCCAACATGCTTCTATCTTCAAAACTGCCGTCATTAAAAGCAAATCAAAAATTAAAATATTACGTTGAAATATTATACAAGGATAAGAAATACTTTTTACCAGGCAATCAAAAAGTTGAGATGACGTATTATGGAAATATTCCATCCACGGTAAGATTTTTACGATTTTTATTGATCTATTTAGGATTGTTGCTTGTTGTAAGGGTAGGATTGGAATATTTTAATCGTGATGAAAAGATTAAAAAGCTTGAAATATTTATAGCAATTATATTTTTAATATTAACTGTAATGATAAATCCGTTATATCTTTCTTATAAATATGGTTTTATAAATACTTCAATTCCAGCGATAAACAAATTGTTCCCGTTCAAAGAATTGTCAATATCTGCTTTATGGATTATAACAATAGTTTTAACATTCAATGTTAAAAAGTATAAATTAATTCCATTGATATCGGCAGTAATAACAATATTAATTTATTCAATGATAAATTAAACGTTATTACTATTTAAAAAATTTATTACTGCGGAATGCAATTCCGGATTCGAAGCGACAATACTATTTCCTTTTACTGCATCTTTACCCTGGTAATCAGTTATAATTCCACCTGCACCTTTGATGATGGGAATAAGTGCCATTGAATCCCAGACGCTCATTATCGGATCAATCATAATATCTGCAAATCCGGTTGCAAGCAGATAGTAGCCGTAACAATCTCCCCAGTTTCTGTATAATTTTACTTTTTTAGCAAGCTCATCAAACTTTTGTTGATTGTGATATTTCCCAATATCAAAATGATCTGTTGCTAATAAAACAGCTTCAGATAATTCATCACATTTTCTTACGTGAACAAGTTGATCATTTAATTTTGCAAAAGTATTATCACCAACAAGAAAGTCATTAAGTATGGGTTGATTGATAACTCCAATTACCGGACGACCATTTTTTAAAAGTGCTATCAACGTTCCAAAACTTAATGCGCCGGAAATAAAACTTTTTGTACCATCAATCGGATCAAGAACCCAAACATATTCCGCAGCATCATTTATATTTCCAAATTCTTCACCAATAATTCCGTGATCAGGAAATTCCTTAATAATCAATTCCCGCATAATTTCTTCAACTTTTTTATCGGCTATTGTAACCGGAGAAAAATCGGCTTTACTTTCTACACGTACATTAGTTCTAAAATACTCTCTGATAATTTTTGAACTTTGATTAGCAAGTAATTTTAAGAAAGGGGTTAATTCGTTCAAATTCATAACAAAAAGTCCTAAATATTGTATGTTAAGATAGGCAAAATGTGTTTGCAGAAACAATGAGTATGATTATATTTGCCACGCAAATTTGTTCTTTTAAAAATTACGGAGAGATGGCAGAGTGGTTGAATGCGGCGGTCTTGAAAACCGTTAAGGATGCAAGTCCTTCCGGGGTTCGAATCCCTGTCTCTCCGCAC
>JBAQCL010000044.1:0-20525 GCA_049294175.1 Ignavibacteriaceae bacterium
ACTTATAAAAGGTAACGCTAAAGTAAAAACTACTTTGCCCAAAAGAGTATTTACAAAAACCGCGGGTGATTTTTTTGGCGAGAATGAAGTTCTCCAACAATCAAAAAGAAAATCAACTGCAATGGCTGTTACGGATTGTTTGTTTTATAAACTTGATATCCAGACTTTCAAAAATTTAATTAACAACTCGGAGCAGGTTAAGGCATCCGTAATTAACAGCCTTTCAAATTATGGTGATAATAAAATTGAAATAAAAGATTCCTCATTATCTCCTGTAAACATCAGCAATGATACCGTAAAGTCAGATATCAACAGGCATAACAATAACCCAATCGATTCAGCTTCCGAAATAAAATCGGATAACATTGAGGAAAATACAGAAAAAAATTTCACAGAAAATGGTGAGACTATTCAAACAGAAGAAAAATCATATACGGATCAAATTACAAACACATTCCGCCAGCAAGATGATTTAAACCAGGAAATAATTATTGAAGAGCGAAGCGACTCTACAAAAAGTGAATACATCCAATCAACTTCGGAAATAGAAATTATTGAAAAAACAAATCCCACAATTCAGGATCAGATTGAAGATGACATTAACTCTCCTGAATTAATAAAATTTGGCAATCAACTTCAGGCTTCATCCGACTTAAAAAGAACAATTAAAAACATTCTCGATTTTTTGTTAAAACAAACCGATAGTGAAATTGGAGCTATTTATCTTTACGATGCTCAGCTTGATAGATTAGAAGATCACCATCAAACAAATGAATCGTTTTATAAAGCAAAAGTACCTTTGAGAAATAGTTTAACCGGGTTAGCTGCCAAACAGAAAAAAATAAAATTTGTTGTTTCGTTTATGCACGATTCTGATTTTAATCCTGAAATAGATGTGCCAAATGATTTTACGGGTGAAACTTTAATATTAATTCCGTTTATCGACAGACAAAAAAATCTTTTAGGCATTGCACAAATTGGATCAACACAAGCTGAATTTACTAAAGATGAAGAGAAGAAGATTGAGATTGCAGGAAAATATTGTTCATTAATACTTGGTAAAAGTCTTAATCTTAGCAAAACAACTTCTGTTGATGGTAATGCTGAACTTAATCGATTGGCAGAATTTATTTTGCAGGATGTTAGAACTCCAATAACAAATATTAAAAACTATTCGTCTGTTTTGATAAAATACAATTTACCCGATGATGTGAAAAAAGTAATTTCACTTGTCTCGGCACAAAGCACTTCTACACTTGATATAATTCAATCTTCAATAGACTACACAGAGAAAAGTAAAAATTTTAATCTTAAAGAAGTAAGTTTTAATGAAATGATGAATCACATTTTAGCATTGTTATCTGAATACGTTGAATCAAGAAATATAAAATTATTTAAAAAGTTTTCTAATGATGCTCAAATAACAATTGATGTCCGCAGATTTTATGTTGTTTGTTATTACGTTACAAAATTTGCCTGCGATCTAATGCACGATTCGGGTAAAATTTATTTTAGCAGTTATTTCGAAGATCAAACTATTGTTCTGAAAATAAGAGACGAAAGTAACGGAATAGACAGCAGTCTTATCAATAATATTTTTAATAACTTTTATTCAGATGGGAATGAGGAAAAAGTAGGTTTGGGTTTATCAATTTCCAGATATTTAACCGAAGCTATGAATGCAAAATTAGAAATAGAATCATCATACACAGGAGTGAGTTATTTAATTTTTCTTCCTTTAACTTCTCATTAGATGAGAAATGAAATTTG
The DNA here is from genome assembly GCA_049294175.1 of Ignavibacteriaceae bacterium. Classification (GTDB taxonomy): domain Bacteria; phylum Bacteroidota; class Ignavibacteria; order Ignavibacteriales; family Ignavibacteriaceae; genus IGN3. The sequence goes on from JBAQCL010000044.1 coordinate 1,771, forward strand.
AACTCATCACCATTCTTGGTCCAACTGCAACTGGAAAAACAAATCTTGCTGTACAACTTGCTAAATATTTTGACGGCGAAATAATTTCAGCCGATTCGCGTCAGGTTTACAAAAGTATGAATATCGGGACAGGAAAAGACCTGAACGAGTATAATTATAAAGGGAAAAACATTCCTTATTATATGATTGATATTATTGAGCCTTCAGAAGAGTTTAACTTATTTCTTTTTAAAAAATATTTTAAAAATTACTTTGATGATATTTTTTCCAGAAACAAGATGCCCTTTCTTGTTGGCGGAACAGGTTTATACTTAAGTGCTATTTTGAACAACTACAATCTGGCAACAGCAGATTTTGAAAATGAAGTTGATAAGCTTTCTAATTTTTCTGATAATGAATTAAAAAAAATGCTGTTAGACTTAAACCAAAAATTACACAATACAACTGATCTGAAAGATCGCAACAGAATTATTAAAGCGATTATTATTAGTAAAACAAACCAGGAAAAAGATCAAAACCCGGCAATTAATTCTTTTAATATCGGCATTACTCTACCACGCGATGAGATAAAGAATAGAATAACAAGAAGATTAAAAAACCGATTAAGTAATGGAATGATTGAGGAAGTTAAGTTATTATTGGATTCGGGAATAAGCTATGAAAAAATACTATCCTTTGGTTTAGAGTATAAATTTATAGCTCAATATTTAAAAGGCGAATTAAATTATAATGATATGTTTCAGAAATTAAATTCGGCAATTCATTCTTTTGCAAAAAGACAAATGACATGGTTTAGAAAAATGGAAAGCGAGGGCATAAACATAAATTGGGTTAACGGTCCGGATTTTAATAAAGCAAAAGAATTGATTGAAAAAGGTTTTGCAAATTAATTATATGCCGCTGCCTGAAAAAATAAATTTATATCTGAATAAAAAAACTTCCGACACTTGGGAAATTGGAAGAGAATATCCTAAGCTTTTTAAAAAAATAATTGTTGTTCCGGCAATTGCCGAATCAAAAAATATTCCTGTGCTTATTAACTCATTAGAAAAAAATGATGATTCAGAATTATTTAGTACGCTTTTATTAATAGTGGTAAACAACAGCATTTCATCAACGGAAGAAGTTAAAGCAGATAATTTAGAAACTCTCGATTATCTAAAAAAAGTTAAAACTAAAATAAACATTTCATTTATTGATGCTTCAACCGCCGGGAAAGAATTAGATGATAAAAATGCAGGCGTTGGATTAGCGCGTAAAATCGGGATGGATCTCGCACTAACCAAATTTGATTATCAATCTCCGCACAAAAATATTCTCATTTGCACTGATGCTGATTGCGTAGTAGAATCAAATTATCTTTTAGAAATTTCAAAAGAGTTCAGTGAAAATAATTATGATGCCGCGATAACAAATTTTGCTCATAATATTTCCGGGAATGATGAAGAAACGAAAGCGATAATTTGTTATGAAATATTTTTACGAAACTATGTTTTGGGGTTAACTGTCGCAAACTCTAATTATGCATTTCACACAATCGGCTCAACAATGCTTTGCACACCGGAAGCTTACGTAAAGGTTGATGGGATGAATAAATGTAAAGCCGCGGAAGATTTCTATTTTCTCGAAAAGCTTGCCAAGATTTATAAAATTGGAAAAATTAATTCTACTACTGTGTATCCGTCAAAAAGAAGCTCCTGGCGAGTACCTTTTGGAACTGGAAGAAGTGTTGACAGGTTTTTAACTGAAGATAGAAATGAATACCAGCTTTATACCCCTGCCATTTTTATTCTTTTAAAAAATTGGTTAGAAGTATTTTTTGACAAATCAGATTTTGATTACCCAATTTTGATAGACAAAGTAACTGTAATCAATCCCGCACTTGCTGAATTTTTAGAAAAACAAAAATTAAAAGAGTTTTTTAATAACTCATTAAAACAAAACTTATCCGATACCGAAATTATAAAACAAAAGCATTATTGGTTTGACGCATTCAGAACATTAAAACTAATTCATTATTTTCGAGATGTTCTTTACCCGAATATAAATATGTTTGATGCCCTTGATGTAATGTTTGGAGCGGCTGGAATTGAAAATAAGATAAAAAGAAATTCAGATATGCCAGATTTAGAAACACAAAAAGAATATCTATTAATGCTAAGAAAAATTCAGAGTTAAATAATGATAGTTAAAACCAATCCAGATGAATTTGAAAATTATATAGTTGATGCTTCCAACTTTAAAGGTAAGTGTGAAGCTGTCTATTTTCCCGAATCAAAAGAAGAAATAATTTCAATTTTAAAAGATGCTAACGCAAAAAACACTAAAGTTACCGTTGCCGGAAATGGAACTGGATTAACCGGCGCGCGAGTACCGCAAAACGGAGTTGTAATAGCAACAGACAAACTGAATAAAATTATTGAGATAAATGAAAAAGATTTTTTTGCAGTAATTGAACCTGCAGTTATGCTTTTAGATTTTCAGAAAGAAGTTAAAAACCGTAAACTTTTTTATCCACCCGATCCAACTGAAACTAATTGCTATGTTGGCGGAACTGTCGCAACAAATGCATCGGGTGCAAAAACATTTAAGTTCGGACCAACACGTGATTATGTTCTTTCTCTTGAAATCGTTTTGCCGGATGGCGAAGTATTAAATCTTGAGAGAGAAAATCAAAAATCTAACGGATATGAACTGACATTAATAACTCAATCAGGGAAAAATATCGAATTAGAGATTCCCGATTATGTTTTTCCGTCTGTAAAAAATGCTTCGGGTTATTTTGTTAAACCTGATATGGATGCAATTGATCTTTTTATTGGCTCTGAAGGGACGCTTGGAATTATTACAAAAATAAAAGTAAAACTTTTAAAACAGCCGGAAGATTCAATTTCCTGTGTTTTGTTTTTTGATAATGAAACAACTGCTTTGGATTTTATGGAAGAAGCCCGTAACATTTCTTATCAAAACCGGGCAAGCAAAATCCAGAATAAAATTGATGCCTTGGCATTAGAATATTTTGATGAGAATGCTTTAAAGTTTTTAGCAAATGATTTTTCATCAATTCCCGCAGATGCAAAGAGCGCTTTGTGGTTTGAACAGGAATGCGATGCAGAATCGTTCGATTTGATTTTAGAAACATGGAACGAGCTTATGCAAAAGCATAAAGTGAATGAAGAAACTGCCTGGTTTGCTTTTAGTGATGCTGATAGAGAAAAGATAAAAGATTTTCGTCACGCTATTTCATCAAAAGTAAACGAATATATTTCAAGAAATAACTTTAGGAAATTAGGAACCGATGTTGCTGTTCCCGATAAATCCTTCCGGGATTTTTATTTTACATTACAGCAATGGGCAAGGGAAAGCCAAATTGATTTTGTTTCATACGGACATTTTGGCAATTCACATATTCACTTAAACCTTTTGCCAAAGAATGATAATGAATTTAAAACCGGCAGAAATCTTTATGCAAAAATTTGTGAAGAAGCTGTAAGATTAGGTGGAACTATTTCCGCTGAACACGGTGTTGGTAAAATAAAACGTGATTATCTTTTAATGATGTACGGAGAAGAGAATATTCGTAAAATGGCAGCACTAAAAAAATCTATTGATCCGAATCTTATCCTTGGCATTGGAAATATTTTTGATGAGAAGTTTTTAGAACAATAGCACACAGATTACGCAGATTCAACTGATCTGCGCTGATCTGCAAAATCTGTGTCATCAGCATGCTATTAATTATTTACTGATTTTATAACTCGTACCTTCTTTGCTATCCTGCAAAACAACACCAAGTTCTTTAAGTCTATCCCGGATTGTATCCGAAAGTTGGTAGTTTTTATTTTGCTTCGCCTCGGTTCTTAGTTGAATTAGCAATTCAATTAGCTCGCCAACGAGTTTATCATCACCGGTAGTTGTTTTATTAAAATCAACAATGCCAAGAACATTTTCTGCTGTTTTTGTTAAAAATGTTTTAACGTCATTATAAAAATTAACATCAACGTTTTCAAATGAAGCAATTACTTTATTAACATCTTTTACAAAATCAAAAATTACTGCAACAGCTTGTGATGTATTTAAATCTTCATCCATTACTTCTTCAAATTTTTTAAAGTAAGAATTAAAATCAAGTTCAGGTTTAAACCCTGAATTATTTTTCTTTATCTCAACATTAACTTTTTCTACAAGATTGGTAATTTTTTCTAATCCTTTTTCAGCAGCAGTTAAAAGATCATCTGAAAAGTTCAATGGACCACGGTAATAAGCCTGTGCAAAAAACATTCTTATTGCTTCGGCAGAATATTTTTTAAGCACTTCGCGCGCTGTAAAAAAATTACCAAGCGACTTGGACATTTTTTCTTCATGAATATTCAGAAAACCAAAATGCAGCCAGTATTTTACAAAAGGTTTATGGTTTGCGGCTTCACTCTGTGCAATTTCATTTTCGTGATGCGGAAAAATCAAATCGCTGCCGCCTGCATGAATATCAAAAGTTTCACCTAAATGTTTGCAGCTCATTGCAGAGCACTCAATATGCCAGCCAGGTCTTCCTTTTCCCCACGGACTTTCCCAATAAGGCTCACCTTCTTTTGCTTTTTTCCACAATGCAAAATCCAAAGGATCTTTTTTTTCATCATTAATTTCTATTCGCGCGCCAGATTCCAGTTCTTCTATATTTTTACCGCTTAACTTTCCATATTCGTTAAACTTTTTTACATCGTAAAACACATTGCCATCATTGTTGTAAGCATAATTATCCTTTTCAAGATTTTTTATCATCTCAATTATATCAGTCATATGTTCCGTGGCTTTTGGATAAACCGTTGCTTTTTTAATTTTTAGTTTTGCAAGGTCCTCAAAAAAAGCGTTGATGTAATCATCCGTTACGGCAGTTGTGGTTCTTTTTTCTTCGTTGGCTTTTTTGATAATCTTATCGTCAACATCAGTTAGATTCATAGCAAACTTAACTTTGTAACCTTTGTACTCAAGATATTTTCTTACTATATCCGCCATCACAAAAGAACGTGCATTACCGATATGAAAGTAATCGTAAACCGTTGGTCCGCACATATAAATTTTAACTTCACCAGGATTTATAGGTACAAATTCCTCAACTTTTTTAGAAAGCGTGTTATAAATTTTTAACATAGTGATTTTTTTTTGATTATTGTTTGTACAAATATAAGTAATTGATGGATGTATGTCATTGCGAGTGAGTCTTCGAGCGAAGCAATCTGAATAGTGGTAGATCACTTCGTCCCGATACATAGGAACTCGTGATGACAATCTAACTACGCAGTTTTTCTAATAGAAGTTTAAAATCTTCAGGAAGTTCAGAATCAAATCTTACAAGCATATTTGTGTGGGGATGAATAAAACCCAATGTTTTTGCATGCAATGCCTGGCGCGGCATAATTTCTAAAAGATTATAATTTTATTTTATAGGAACATTGTTACTAAAATTCTAAGAAATTATTTTTTATAGATTATACTTGACAATAAAGAATAAGTTTTTTATAATATTTATAGATAAAATTGGATAATAATTCTAAGTCTCTTTCTTTAACAAAAAACAAGGGAGGAAAATGAACTCATCTTAATCTAATACAAACCTCATATTTTAATTCATCAATTTCATAACAAACTTAAAGGGAGTAAGTATATGAAAACGAGTTTAATAAATTTTGTGTTACCAGTATTAATAGCATTAACATTTGTTTCTTGTAAGGAGGAAACGTTTGTTACCCCCCCCCCGCAGCAACTGATATAAATAAAAATGAGTCGTTATTTTCTAAATCTTCTGTTATTTCATTAATAGCAACTGACTCAGAAGAACCGATTACTAACTACATCAAAAATAAATCAATCCAATCAGAAAAGTTTTTTGTTCAATCAAATGTATCCTCAAAATATGGAAATGGCTCGCTATCATTTAATGCAGAGTCTGGGATAAACAATTCTTTTTTTCCGGAAAATATTGAAGTTAATTCCGATATCATCACATACAGATTTGATGGTAAGGAGCAAAGTTCGACTTTAGACTCTAAATTTGTTGATTTAATGAAAAAAATTAAAGCGGATAGGGAAAAAAGAGAAAATAAACTTAAAAATCCAAAAATTAATTGGTCTTCATTAAACCCTGAAGAAGTTAGCAGTAAACTAAAGGAAAAGGGATATCAAGTTATTTCGTTAGGGAATGATAGATACGAAATTTCTAGGCATTTTCAACCTGTAGATGATATCAGCAATGTATTACAGATTAAAATGATATTTAATTCCAAAACTGGGTTGCCAGAAAGTTCAGAACTTTATAAAGACGGGAAGAAATTATCCGAGAATATTTTAGAATCAAAAGACGGGAAAAATCGTATTTATAAGAAATTTTACGGAGTAAATAGTTCTAGGAAAGAAAAAAATTTAATAATTACAAATGAATATTAATTGTTTAATAGAACAGGACATTTACACTATGAAAAACATACCTTTTCTTAAAATCATTACAATTATTCTTGTACTTTTAAGTACAAAGCAAGTTTTATCCCAAACCCCAATAATAAACTCCTTTACACCACAGAGCGGTCCTGTAGGAATTATTGTAAGAATTTATGGTTCTTATTTTAGATTGGATGCTCAACCCATTGAAGCTTCGAATCAACTTAATAAACCACCCGCAAATTATACAGGGGTTAGGTTTGGTAGTGTAGTGGCGATGCCTACAGTTGTAACTGCAACATATATCGAGGTACCAGTACCGCAAATTCAATTAGGATCATATAAAATTTGGGTTCTAAATGCAAATGGGGGAACAGAATCTTCTACATATTTTAATGTAACTCTACCGCCACCGCCACCAATTAGTAATATTGCTTACTTACATGGATTCGGAGCTAATACTAATAATACAGCTTGGCAGTATGCGCAAGGATTATTTAATCAAGTATTTATTACTTCGCATTCAACTAATACATCATATAACGGTTTAGCCTCAATAAGTCAAACAGCATCTTCAATGTCTTCTACTTTGGTCCCTTATACAAATACTGTTGTTGTTGCGCATAGTATGGGTGGTAACTTAGCCAGGGAAATTAAGAGACAACAGGGTACGAATAGTAGTATCAGAGCCTTAATTACTATCGGAACTCCACATACAGGAGCACCAATTACAACGCAAACACAAAATAATTTAGGAACTGTAACTTCTTGGTGGTTAGGTGATATTGCGATGGGTTGGATTGCTTATGGCTATAACTGGGATTATGCCGTATATAATATTGCTTTACCTTTTTTAGCTGATTTAATTGATATTTTAAATTTATTTTTTGACCCATTTGATTTAAACTCAGCAGCAGCACAGGATTTAAGACCAGGTAGTAATTTTATTAACACTCTAAATGCCAACCCGGGTGCTACGCTGCCTGCTGCAAATTATGCTATTTATGGGCAGGAGGATTGGTATTCTCATTGGAGATTAGCAGATACAAAAATAAACGGCTACGAAACGGGTGATGGTTTAACAAGTGTACTTAATTTAATAAGCTATTATTCTTTTTATTCTTATACCTGCTATGATGAAGCTGATTTTTATTATTACGAGTTTTTATCTTCAGGCGATCCTAATGACCTTGACCTTTATTATTATTGGAATGCCGTAGGTGATGGTTTTCTTTACGGAGCAATTGCGTTAAATCAATATCACCAGCAAGATTGGAATACATATTTGGTTGGAGAAACAATACCTGCTCAACAAGTATATGAACGTAATCCAATTAATGATGCTTTTATTCCAACATTTTCCCAAGCACCAAGTTTTATAGCAAGTGATAAAAAGCTAATTGCTTTACATACAAATCACCTGGAAGAAACAACAAATAATGAATCCATAGAACAAATAAGTTATGCCCTTAAAAGACCTGACATTAATTTACCATTAAGATAAAAATGAGGCAGTTCAAAAATGAACTGCCTTTTAATTTATAATTTTTTTTATCGGTAGTTAAATGAAACATATAACCTATTTTTCTCTAATAATACTCTTTTCATATTTTAGTTGTGATGACCCTATAGCACCCATAATCTTCGAGTCTAAGGTTGTTTGGACAGATGATGTTAACAAACCTCTTAACTTGGTAAGACCTGTAATTGAAAATGATTATACTTATATAGCGGCTGATTCAATTATCAAATGCCTAAAATTAGAAAATGGAGAATTAGTTTGGGAAACTTCCCTTGGCTACATTTCGGGAAGTATTGGATCTTCAAAATTGTTAGATTCTGGCAATCAATTATTTTTGAATAATAACAATTGGGTTAAATCCTTCGATAAAATTGATGGGAAATTAATTTGGGAAACAATTATTGATAATTTCAATCCAATAAATTTTTCAATAATGTCTCAGAATAATTATTCACTCTTACTCGGAGGTCAAGGGGAAGTCATTAAACTATCAAAACAAACAGGAGCCATTGAATTAAGAATAAAAATTGATGAATTAATTCCAGCTGGATACACTCAATTGGCTTATAATCCTATAATCTCAGAAGATGGATTTATTTATGTATCAACTGGTTGGTTTGATGGTGCTAAAAATAAGGGAAACATCCTCTGTTACAATTCTAACTCTGGAAAGTTTGTATGGGGATCTGAAGCCCCTTCTGTAGTAGAAAGTTGTGCATTAAAGGATAGCCTAATCGTCTTGCCTTCCGGTTCAACAATGATTTCTTTAAATCGTTATTCAGGAGTTGAGGTATGGAAGAACGTTATTAATAATGACGGATTTTGGGAATCTGTTACAATAAATGATGAGACAGTTTATATGGGTTCTACCGCTTTAGCAAAAATGTATGCTTTCAATTTAAGAACCGGAAAATTAAAATGGAAAAGCGAAGGGACTAAAAGTTCCATTATTACAATTATCACGGTACAGAATGGAAGAGTCTATTTTTGCAATTTTGCATACATATATGTACTTGATGCTTCAACCGGTTCCGTTATTTGGAAAGGATTACCCCCTGAATATGAAAAAGACAGGAGTTATCGTTATTCTTCTCCTGTTGCAGTAGGTGAAGGTTATTTGGTGTGTATCGGCAACAAAAAAGTTTATTGTTTAACAGATCCTCAATAAAACACTTTAAAATGTAAGGAGTATTTATGAAATTATATAACATTATTGTTACAATTAGTTTTTTAATTTTGTCAAACTCAATTATATTTTCACAGACAGCCTTAAATAAAGCTAATTACAGTCTTTCGGGTTCTATCTCATACTCTTATTCTAAGAATACAGAGAATAACGAATTATCAGATTATGAATCAAAAATAGATAATTTTTCGTTTTCTCCAAATTTTGGACTTTTTATTATAAACAATCTTTTGGTAGGTGGAAATATTTCATTCCGATATAATGAATTTAATAATAAGTCAACCTATCGTAACTTTTTGGGTAATCCAATTACATTAGAAGCTAAAAACATACTCAGGCAACTTTCTTTTGGCCCAACCATTAGATATTATTTTAGCGGCTTTAAGATTTTTCCTTTCGTAGAGGTCGCATACAACTATTCCAGTGTACTTGCTTCTGATCAATATGGACATATTTTTAATTTTACCGGAGGGATAAATTACTTTATTTCAACAAGTGTAGCATTAGAACCATTTATTGGTTATTCACTTAGTACTTATAAAAATCCTGATGAAGACGTAAATGCTTTTTCGGTGGGAATTAGAGTTAATTATTTTGTTATTAAAAACGAATAAATATTTATTGATAATATTTAGTAAATTATTTTGATAATGGATGAGTCATTTATGTCATTGCGAATCCCGATTTATCGGGATGAAATAATCCAACTAATTAGAAAGATCACTTCGCTCCGCTAGTGATGACATTCTCAAGAGCGTAGTTTTTCTAAAAGCATTTTAAAATCATCCGGCAAATCCGAATCAAATCTTACAAACTCATTTGTATGCGGATGAATAAAGCCAAGTGTTTTAGCGTGCAGTGCTTGCCGCGGCATTATCTCCAAAAGATTTATAATTCTGTTTTTTAGCTTTGATGATTCAAATCCTGCGTGAATTTTATTTCCTCCATAAGTCGGATCACCAAAAATTGGTTTGCCGCTTCCGGAAAGATGAACTCTGATCTGATGCGTTCTACCCGTTTTGAGATTAATTTTCAGATATGACGTAAATTCATATTGCTCAATAACTTTGTAGAAAGTAACCGCATCTTTTCCTTCTTTTTCACTAATTGTAAATTTTTTTCGATCACTTTTACTGCGAGTAATTTTTGTTTTTATCTCACCTTCCGGTTCAGAAAATTTTCCCCAGCAAATTGCGCGATATTCTCTTTCGATAGAATGTTTTGAAAATTGTGCAGCTAACTTTGCGTGTGTAAAATCATCCTTTGCAACAACAAGCAATCCGCTTGTATTCTTATCAATGCGATGTACTATTCCCGGTCTTCCCGTTTCATTTACTGTGCTTAAGGATTTTGTATGATGAAGCAAAGCGTTAACTAAAGTCCCTGTGTAATTAGCATAAGCGGGATGAGCAACCATTCCGGCAGGCTTATTAACAATAATCAGGGAATCATCTTCAAAAACTATATCAAGCGGAATTTCTTCTGGTTCAATGTCTTCTGGTCTTGGAGAAATAATTTGTATGGCTTCAACTTTATCAAAAGGTTTTATATTATAATTGGCTTTAACTACAATTCCATTAACCTTAACAAGACCGGATTCAATTGCTTTCTGAACTTTAGAACGGGTTGTGTTTTCGATATGATGAGTAAGAAATGTGTCTATTCGTTCTTTTCTTTTTCCTTCCGGAACATCAATCAGGAATTTCTTTTCCGTTATCAGATTGCTCATTGTCTAAATTTTCTGAGATAACTTTCTCGGTTTTTACAGAATCAGAATTATTTCCTTCGCTTGATTTAGCTTCAATTACAGCATCGATATTATTTACAGAGGTTCCCGCTAATCCAGTATCTTTTTCTGTTACATCCAATTCCTGATGCTTTTTATAGAAAAGTAAAAGTATAATTACACCAATCGTAACAGATGCATCGGCAATATTAAACACCGGCCAGCGATCATAACTTCTGCCAAACAAAGTAAAATCGAAAAAGTCAAAGTCAAAAAAATCAACCACTCTTCCGTAAAAGATTGGGGCATAATTATATAACACCCCATAAAAAGTTCTGTCTATCAGGTTGCCAACCGCACCGCCGAGTATAAGAGCAATGGCAATTTTAAGACTCCAGCTTTTATTTTTAATTACATATAAATAAAAAATTAATCCGATGCTGGCAACTAATGAAAAAACAGATATAATTAATTTAAAATTATTTCCCGGATCATAACCAAAAGCCATTCCCGGATTTTCAACAAAAGTTATTCTAAAGAAATCGCCTATAACAGGAGTAATTTGCCCAAGATACATACCATCAAAATTAATGTTAAGGAAAGGAACTGAAAATCCTTTAACCAACAACTTAGTAACTTGATCAATGATTACAACGGCAAGAGAAACATACAGTGCTTTCAATTAAACAGAACTCCTTGAAATAATATCATCCAAATCTTCATCTTAATTATAATTAATCAGTCCCTATTTTTTCTCTTGTTTCTGTTTCATCGGCAAACATAACTGACTATGAGGAACAGCTTCTAATCTCTCTTTAGGAATAAGGGGACAGGTTGGGCACAAATGTTGTGGTTCTTCAATACAGGAGACACAAATTCCGTATGTTCCGTTATCAATACGTTTTAAAGACTCTTCCAAATATCCAAGAAATTTATTTTCTCTCTGAGCATAAAGAAATGTTTTTTCTCTTTCCATTGCATCGGTGCCTTGTTCTGCCATGTGTAACGAGTATGGAGAATTTTCATTTATATATTCACCGGTAGTCGGATCAAGCATTTGTTCGCGTAAGTTTTGCAATTGTTCTAAAATTTCATCTCTTTTTTCGAGTATAATTTCTCTAAAGTGTTCCAGTTCTTTTTTACTGTAACCTTTAATTTTCTTTAAAGCGGCAACTCTGTTGGCTGCTGCAACTTCAGGAGTAATAAAATTATCTTCTTCTTTGGCTTTTACTACACGTACTGGTTTTGCAACCTTTCTAACAATAGGTTTTTTAGCAGCAATTTTCTTTACCGTTGTCTTTGCTTTAGGGGCAGCCTTAACTTTTTTGGGTGCAACCTTTTTTACTTCTTTTTTCTTCACAGTCACCTTTTTTACAGTTTTTTTTGATACGATCTTTTTAGCTGGTTTTTTCTTATTCACTTCCTTTTTTGCACTTGCTTTATTTGTTTTGGCGGAAGTTTTTTTTGTGCTTTTCTTTTCAGCTTTTTTCTTAGCCATTATTTGGTCCTCCTCTATTAGAGTTTAACCTTTTCGATGTTAATTGAACACTCAAACTCACCGATTTTCCATTCCTGGGTAAATCCACCTTCGGGATTATTTTGCTGGGACAGTTTTTCGGCCAGAGTTTCAGTCGAAATATATTGATTAAAATTATTAATAGCTTTCACAATTCCATCATCACCGGTAAAATTAATGATAATTTTATCTACAACATCAAATCCGGCGTCTTTTCTCATATTTTGAATTCTATTTACGAACTCTCTTGCTAAACCTTCTTCAATTAAATTTTCATCAAGCTCTGAATCAATTGCGACAGTAATCCCACCTTCAGCTTCAACAACCCAGCCTGTAATTTCTGAACTGATTATTTCCACATCCTCTTTAGAAATTACAATATCCTCATCATCAATATTAATCGTTATACTTTCACCTTTTTCAATCTTTGCTATATCTTCTTTAGTAAGGTTCTTTATCACTTCAGCGACAGCTTTAACCTTTTTGCCAAACTTTGGACCAATTGATTTAAAATTTGCCTTCGCAGATTTATTTACAATTTCAGAATCATCAGTTAAGATAATCAATTCTTTTATATTAACTTCCTCTAAAATTACGTCTTTCATCTTAGCAAGCGCATTATGCTTACTTTTATCAAGAGCCACCATAATTTTTTTAAGCGGTTGTCTTACCTTCAAATTATTTTTTGCACGCATTGCTCTTGTTAAGTAAACAACATTCTGTGCAACTTCCATTTTTTCTTCCAACAACTTATCTCTAAAAGTTGCTTTGGGAAATTCTGCAAGATGAATAGACTCATATTTTTCTTTATTTGTTTCACCATTTAGATCAAGATAAATTGCTTCTGATATAAAAGGCGCAAACGGTGCAGTCAATTTGCAAACTGTTGATAAACATTCATACAAAGTTTGATAAGCAGAAAGTTTTTCTTTATTCATTTCCGATTTCCAGAAACGTCTTCTGCTTCTTCTAACATACCAGTTAGAAAGCTGATCGATTGTAAAAGCTGATATTGCGCGGGCAGCTTTAGTTACATCATAATCATTCATTAATTGCTCGTATTCTTCAACAAGAGCATTCAGTTTTGATATAATCCATCGATCAATTTCAGGTCTTTCTTTGTATGCAATTAATGCATCTTTAAAATTAAATCCATCAATGTTTGCGTAAAGAGCGAAGAATGAGTATGTGTTTACAAGTGTTCCAAAGAATTTTCTTTGAACTTCAACAAGACCTTCTTCATCAAATAATGTTGGGCGCCACGGCGGTGAATTTGTAACAAGATACCATCGTGTTGCATCGGCGCCGTATTTATCAAAAAGCATGAACGGGTCAACTGTGTTACCGACTGATTTAGACATTTTTCTTCCGGTTTTGTCTAAAATCAATTCATTCACAATTACATTTTTAAAAGCAACATTATCAAACAACATGGTTGCAATTGCATGCAAAGTATAAAACCATCCGCGGGTCTGATCTATGCCTTCGCAAATAAACTGGGATGGAAAATAATTTTTTTCAAACTCTTCTTTATTTTCAAAGGGGTAATGATATTGCGCAAACGGCATCGCACCGGAATCAAACCAAACATCTATAACTTCAGGTGTACGTTTATAAATTTTTCCGTTTCTCTCAAAGAATATTTTATCAACAAAAGGTTTATGAAGATCTATGTCCTTTATGTCTTTTAACGAAACTCTTTTCCCATTTTCTTCAATAAATCCAGTTTTAAGTTCATCAATACTTCCAACTGCAAAAGCATCACCATCATCACTAACCCAAATTGGTAAAGGCGTAGCCCAAAAACGATCGCGGGATAATGCCCAATCTTTATTTTCCTCAAGCCAGTTACCAAATCTTCCGCTTCCAACTTCCGGCGGCTGCCAGTTAATCTGTTTATTGAGTTCAACCATTCTATCGGCAATTGAAGTCGTACGAATAAACCATGATTCGCGTGCATAGTAAATTACAGGCACATCCTGATGACGCCAGCTAAAAGGATAAGTATGAATTATAGTTTCCTTTTTATAAAGCTTCCCTTCTTTTTTTAGCTTAAGAATTATTCCCGCATCAGCATCTTTAACAAACTGTCCCGCAAAATCAGTTACTTCATCCGTAAACAAACCGGCGCGTGTAACAGGTTGAAGCATCGGTAAATTGTATTTTTTAGAAACTTCATAGTCATCGGCGCCAAAGGCAGGAGCGATGTGAACAATACCTGAACCATCTTCAGTGCTTACAAAATCTCCTTCAATCACATAAAAAGCTTTTTTATCAACATCACAATAATCCATCAACTGTTCGTATTCGGTTCCAGCAAGATTTTTACCCTTCATCTGTTCGAGAATTTCATATTCTTTATCGATTACGGATAGTCTTTCTTTGGCAAGAATCATATTTATGTTATCAACTCTAATTTTTACATAATCAATATCAGAACCTACGGCTAACGCAACGTTTGAAATCAATGTCCAGGGAGTTGTAGTCCAAACAAGAAAATATTCATCCGCATTTACTCTTTTAAATAAAACATAAACAGACGGGTCTTTTGTTTCGCGGTAACCAAGCGCAAGTTCATGAGATGAAAGCACTGTTTCAGATTTCGGATCCTGCGGAACAATTTTATAATCTTTATAGATAAGTCCTTTATCGAACAAAGTTTTAAGCGCCCACCAAACAGATTCGATATAATTATTATCAAGAGTAATGTATGCAGATTTCAGATCAATCCAGTAACCCATCCGGGTTGTCATCTTTTCCCAGAGATCAAGATAAGTAAAAACAGATTCGCGGCATTTTTGATTATACTTTTCAATTCCGTATTCAATTACTTCGCTTTTGTGTTTTATACCGAGAGATTTTTCAACTTCAATTTCAACAGGCAAACCGTGTGTATCCCAGCCTGCTTTTCTGTGAACCCTGTAGCCTTGTAAAGTTTTATATCTGCAAACAAGATCTTTTAACGTACGAGCCATAACGTGATGAATACCGGGTTTTCCGTTTGCCGTGGGCGGTCCTTCATAAAACGTCCACGATCTATTCTCATCACGGGTTGAAATACTTTTTTCAAATATTTTATTTTCCTGCCAGAATTTGAGGACATCCTGTTCAATTTGCGGGTAACCAATTTTTTCTAAATTCTGCTTAAACATTTATTAAATCGCGTATATGAAATTTTAATTATAACTCTTCGTACTTTTTAATTAATTCTTTTTCAATCTGAATGAACTCTTTAAGTTCATTTTCAATTCTTTCTTTTTTAAGAAAGATATTTTTAGCATTAAGTTCCGCATCATTAACAATTTTTTGTGCCTGAACTTTTGCTTCTTTTAATGTTAGCTCGGCTTCTTTCTTTGCATCGATCATTGTTTGCTCATATACTTTTATCTTTTCTTTTAGAACAACGCTTTCACGCTCAGATCCAAGCACTTCCTGAACTGCCATTCCAAAAAATCCCATTGCACCAAGTGTTATATTACGCAGACTGTAAAGTATAAGATTTTCCGTCAGTAATTCTGCTGCCGAAAAATATTCATTAAAGAAAATCACAATAAAAATACTTATTACGGTAAGCGCAATAATTATTGCAAAAAGTACTTTTCCCCCGTGATGCCATCCCAAAACACGGTTGTTAAACCATCCACAGCTAAAACTTAATATTGAAAGCACAAACCATGCAGCAAAATTTAACTGCCCAAAGTCGAACAGGTTTGTGTTTAAAAAATTTGAGACAAACAAAAGAAAACCAAGCAGCAATGCTGTGCTGTAATTAACTAATATTCTTTTAGGTGAGAATGCCATTATATTCTCTTTATTATTTCTTTCATTATTAAAGTCATTTTTGGTTCAGCTTTCATAGCAGCTGCAATAATTTCTTCAACATTTACAGATTGTAAAGTTTCGGGAAAACATTCATCTGTTATAATACTCATTCCAAAAACTTTCATCCCCATATGGTTCGCAACAATATTTTCCGGAATTGTTGACATACCAACAACATCAGCTCCTGTTTCTCTTAAAAATTTATATTCTGCTTTGGTTTCAAGGTTTGGTCCTGGAACAGCAATATAAACACCTTTATGAACTTTTATATTGTTCTCTTTTGCAACCTCTTCGGCAATTTTTATTAACTCTAAAGAATAAGGTTCGCTCATATCAGGAAAGCGCGGACCGAGTTCATCTTCATTTTTGCCAATTAACGGATTATCACCAAGAAGATTTATATGATCAACCATCAACATTAAATCACCCTTGCGGTAATCGGGATTCATTCCTCCACAAGCATTTGAAACAAGTAAAGTTTTTACGCCAAGAAATTTCATCACACGAACAGGATAAGTGATTTGCTTCATCGTATATCCTTCGTAGTAATGAAATCTTCCCTGCATTGCTACAACTTTTTGTCCGTTAACACTTCCAAAGATTAATTTGCCCTGATGAGATTCAACTGTGGATAATGGAAAGTGCGGAAGATCAGCATAATCAATTTCATGTTCCACTTTTATCTCTTTAACAAGAGCCCCCAAACCAGTCCCAAGAATAATTCCCACAGGAAATTCATCCCTGGTATAACTTCGAATTACATTCAAAGTTTCATTTATTTTGTTAATTAATTCACTCATAATATTTTGTTTAAAATGTCGTTTATGTCAATATCCATTTTAGCGGATTCATTCGTTTTAACTTTATTTATTTTTTCATCACCGGCAACTTTAACTTTAAGCTCAAGTAAATTTGCCTGTGAACTTACAATTGCTTTAAGTTTTGAAATAATCAGATCTTTTTCTTCCCTTAAGTTGATAACAGCATTTCTTATTTCATCCGTATTCTCGCGTGCTTTTTCAATAATTTGTGAGGCTTTAAGTTCAGCTTCCTTTATCATAAGAGAAGTTTGTTTTTTTGAGGCTTCAAAAGATTTTGCCGACGAATCCTGTGCTTTTAATAAAGTATCCTGTAAATTTTTTTCGATTTTTTTAAACTCAGCAAGCTGCTCATTAGCTTTTTCAAGTTCAGCTTTTAAACTTTCGTTTTCTTTATGTAATTCATCAATATCATCCGCTAATCTTTCAAGAAAAGATTTAACTTCATCCGGATCAAATCCGCGCATTTTTTTTTGAAATTCCTGCTGTCTTATTTCAATAGGCGATATTTTCAAATCTGCCTCCAATCTCTTGAATAATCTCTTTCACCGAAAATTGCACTTCCAATTCTCAGCATTGTTGCACCTTCTTCAATTGCTATCTCAAAATCACTTGTCATACCCATAGAAAGCTCGGTAAGATTATATCCTTTATTGTTAATTTTGTCTTTCAAATTACGCAAATCTTTAAAACTTTTCCTAATAATCTTTTCATCATCGGTTAACGGAGCTATCGTCATCAATCCGGTTAAATTAATATTTTTTAGCTCCGAACATTTTTTAACCAATTCTAAAATTTCAATCTCTGTTTCTAAACCTGATTTAGTTTCTTCACCTGATGTTTTAACCTCAATCAGTATTTTTTGAACCTTGTCTAATTTTTCTGCACGGTTGTTTATCTCGTCAACAAGTTCAATCGAATCCACAGAATGGATATACTCGGCTGCTTTAACTGCATATTTAACTTTATTTTTTTGTAAAGTTCCGATAAGATGCCAGGTAACCGAGTTTCCAATCTTTTCAAACTTTAATGTAAGCTCTTGGGCTCGGTTTTCTCCAAAATCATTAAGACCTAATTTTTTGGCTTCCAAAATAGCATCCAGCCCAAAATATTTTGAAACAGCAATAAGTTTTAACTCGCTGGGGTTTCTTCCTGATTTTTTACAGATTTTTTCTATTTTTTCTCTTAAAAGAGAAAGATTTTCTGCTATCATTTTTAAAATTAGGGTGTGAATTTATCCTGTTAAATTATAAAAAACAATGAATTTGCAATAATTAATTAACAATTCAAAAATTAGAATAGTAAATATAAACTTAATGCGGGTTAAGTGCCTCATTTTAATCAAAAAGTTATTGTGAATTTTACATAAGTATAATAAAAAGCATTTATACATCCACTTATATTTTTATGATTTGCTAATCTATACATTAGAGACTTCTGAAAAATCAAGTTTTTTATTTTTGAATTAGTAAGATCAAATTTTTTTTAAGAATAATCTGTCCGCAATATGTGTTTGAGATTATTCAGACTAATTTTTATAAATATATTTGTTCATTGACATATTGAAAACTCATAGTTCCAGGATTTTTGATATTTCTTGTTGATCAAGTTGATATCAATGTAACAGGTCTTCTTATATTGTAAACAAAAGCACACATTATAAACTCAAATCTGTTTCGACCAATGTCATAATAACTACACTGTTGGTATTCTAAGACTTGTTTTCATATAAG
>JBAQCL010000045.1:0-1808 GCA_049294175.1 Ignavibacteriaceae bacterium
ATGTGGAAATCAAATAAAAACAAGTTCCCAATTTATTTTTTTTGCAAAAAAAACAGAACAAATTCATAATGAACAGTTTATCATAACGCTTACAAAGCAGGACATTTTACTTATTAACCCGAACACAAAAAACTGTCCAATTTTTAGATCTAAAACCGATGCCGAAATCACAAAGAAAATATATCATAACATTCCAGTTTTAATAAATGAAACCGAAGGCACTGATTATTGGGGCACTGATTTTTTAAGGATGTTCGATATGACAAATGACTCAGGTAACTTTTATAAATTTGAAGACATAGTTGACAATAAAGAAAATATCTTACCTTTGTATGAGGCTAAAATGTTTCACCTATTTAATCATAGGTTTGCTGATGTTGGTGCGCCAAGAACAGGTGCATTTATTCGTGGTGCATCAGATCATTTAGATAATACAGATTTAATAAATCCAAAGCGTTTTATTTTTCCAAGATACTATGTCGATGAATCAGAAGTTAAAAGGAAGCTTAGGGACAAAACTTGGAATAAAAAGTGGTTTATTTCTTTTCGAGATATAACAGGAAACGTTGCAAATGTAAGAACATCGGTCTTCTCGATTATTCCTTATTCTGGTGTTGGTAATACAGCACCACTAATGTTATTCTCAAAACATATTGATAAATCTACAGCTTTAATTTGTTGCTTAAGTTCATTTGTATTTGATTACACGGCTAAAATGTCTGTTGGTGGAACACATATGAATTTCTTTATTCTAAAACAACTACCTGTAATTTCACCAGATCAGTATTCAAAAACAGATATTAATTTTATTCATCCACGAGCAATAGAATTAATTTATAATGCCTATGATTTAAAACAATTCGCTCAAGATTGTAGTTACGATGGACCTCCATTTATCTGGGATGAAGAACGCCGTTTTTTAATCCGCTGCGAGTTAGATGCACTCTACTTCAAACTCTACGGTTTAAACAGAGAAGAAGTGGATTATGTAATGGACACCTTCCCAATAGTAAAACGCAAAGACATAGACAAACACGGAGAGTACCGCACCAAGCGTATCATCCTAGAAATCTTTGATGAAATGCTCGAGTGCGAAAAACAAGGCAAACAATACCAAACCCGTTTAGACCCACCACCCGCAGATCCAAGGGTAGCGCATAAGGAGTGAAGGTTTATAAATGGAAAATGAAATTGAATTTTTGGAACCATTTTCGCAAGAAGAAAAAGATGTCATCTATCAGTACAAAACAGCTGAAGACGAATTTGCCTATCAACTTAATGCTTACCTTAGAGGAAATATTGTTCATTCTCCACCCAATCCAGTTTGGATTCGTCACTTAGACTCAGCAATTAAGAAATGTCAAACCACAAAAGAAATAACACTTTACAGAGCGACTTGTTCAGAAGATTTTGATAGATTCATTCGTAATAATATATTTGTGGATCCTGCATTTGTATCGACAAGTCTTAACGAAAATTCACTTTCGACATTTTTCAATTCTATGGACAGTAAAAACCCAATTAAGCTCGTAATATCTTGTCCTCCAGGAGCTAACCTAATTAGTCGTCACTGAAAAAGTCACTTATTTCCAACAACAACAAAAGTCTTTAAGTCAAATAGCTGATATACAAGAAAATATTTTTCAATAATCTGATTTTTCAGCCAGTTTAAAATCGGCAATAAGAAAACTGCATATAGTTTCCTTAAATTAAATCCACAAGCTGCCAATACTGCATTTATATGATCACCTTCTTTCCCTTTGAGTAAATTTCTTTCAAGTCTGTTGTCTGATTTTAAGTGACCGAAG
>JBAQCL010000046.1:0-33184 GCA_049294175.1 Ignavibacteriaceae bacterium
TTATTAGAATGTAAGCAGTACGAAAGGTTTTAGAAGTATGCGAACCCTTGTTTATTATTGCTATTAAGTCTTCTCTTTCTGACTTAGTAAGGTGAATTGTATATTTTATTGCCATAGTTTTTTTATGGCAAAGATAATAAATAATTACGTCATTTAATACTTAACTTAACACTAGCAAATATATCGAATTCTGTCCCCGCTACCGATCTTATAGTTAAATTGGTTAGAAATTCAAAGCGCTTAAAATTTAATAAGGAAGAACAAACAATAGAAAGCTTGGTACAACAAAGTAATACAGAAGCAACTTTTACTTTTGATGTTGATTACAATATCGGGAATGTTGAAGCTGATACTATTGAGTTTGCAATTACAGACAACAAGAGTGTTTATATAACAAAGCAATTTATTCTGCAATATTCATTACCAACAGAATATAGGTTAGAACAGAATTACCCAAATCCGTTTAATCCAACGACAAAGATTCGTTATAGCATCCCAAATGTAGAGACACATCGTGATGCGTCTTTACGGAACGTTATGTTAAGGATTTATGACATACTCGGCAATGAAGTAACTACGCTAGTAAATGAGCAAAAAGAACCAGGTTATTATGAAGTTGATTTTTCTGCAAGCAACTTTGCAAGCGGAGTTTATATTTACAGGTTGCAGGCAGGAAACTATATCTCAACAAAGAAGATGATGGTTTTGAAGTAGGACTCTGAAAAACTAAATCAGAAGGAAATCTATTTGGTTCCCTTTTTATTTAAATATGTGAGCCATAAATTTTTTCTAACAAATCAGAAAGAGTTTTCTTTTCTGCGTTGGTAAGAGTTTCTGAAACATACGAACTCAAAGCCTGAATTTCCGGGTTTGCTTTATCTAAAAGTTTTATTCCTTTTTCCGTAATGCGTGTCATTGATAATCTTTTGTCCGTGTCGGAATTAAATCTTTCAACTAACTTTTCTTTCATCAATCTGTCAATTATTCTTGTTACATCCGGTGCAGGCTCAATCATTCGCGTAATTATATCACAGCGTGGGTGTCCATCAGGGTAAACACCTTTTAAAATCCGCAAAACATTATATTGAGGCATCGTTAACCCAAACTTGTTCATTACTTCTTCGTGTTTGGACCGCAAAAAATATGCTGCAACAAAAATGTTTAGTGAAACCTCGTGATCCAAATTTTCAAATTTGGTTTGCTTAAGCCATTCTTTAAGTTTATCGCCCATAAAATCTCTAAATAAATTTAACGTGTTATAACACAAAAATAAGTTTTAACTAATCTAAATCAAAATAGAAGCATACATAAAGTGCATAGCTTTCTCACTTCATTATTGCTATTTTTTAATTAATAAAAAGAAAAGTTGTCTGATTTTATGATATTTCTTAATCCCGCAGTTTTATTCGGATTGCTTGCTGCATCAATCCCGGTGATTATTCATTTGTTCAATCTTAGAAAGCTTAAAAAGATTGAATTTAGTAGTTTGTTTTTTTTGAAAGAGCTGCAGAAAAATAAGATCAGGAAAATAAAATTAAAGCAATGGATTTTGCTTGCATTACGTGTTCTTATAATATTTTTTATTGTTATGGCATTTGCGCGTCCGGCACTTAAATCAGTACAGATTGGCGGCACAACATCGGCGGCAAAAACTACTGCTGTTTTTGTCTTGGATAACACTTTCAGTATGTCTGTTGTTGATCAAAAAGGATCATACTTTAATCAGGCTAAAGAAATTATAAACCAAATTTTGTCTCAATTACAGGAAGGCGATGAAGCTGGAATAATTTTGGTTTCCGATCCGAAGCAGGAAAGTAAGCTGACATCAAATCTTTCTGAGTTTATAAAAAATATTGATCAACTGGATTTATCTTATTCATCCGGTGATTTAAACTCAGCTTTCGTAAAGGCTTCGGAGTTGATTTCCGAAAGCAAAAATTTTAATAAAGAGATTTATATCTTATCTGATTTTCAGAAAAATAAAATCGCAAAAGAAAATTCAAATAGTGATTTAGGTGAACTGTTAAATGAAAATGTTCGGCTTTATACAGTAAAGTTGTCAGGTAAAGAAGTTTTTAATCTGTCGATTAACGATATAAAAATTAATAACCAGATTTTTGAGAAAGATAAACCGGTCAGTTTTTCAATCACAATTACAAATAATTCAAAGCAAGAAGTAAACAACGCGGTTGTTTCGCTTTTTATGAACGATGAACGATCTGCACAAAAAAGTTTTGATGTTTCTTCCGGACAATCGACAATTGTAGATGTTGATGCAGTCCCGAAAACTTCGGGTTACGTTGATGTTGCTGCTGAGATTGAAACAGATGAAATTGAACAGGACAATAAACGTTTTACAAGTATTTTTATTCCTGATAAAATTTTCGTCGCAATATTTGCTGAAAATTTGCCTGATTTAACTTTTGTTGATCTTGCACTTCAGACTGCCGGCGAAGGGAAGTATATTGTTGAAAAGAAAAATATAAATCAAATAACCTCTCAGCAATTAGATAAATATCAAACAATAATTATTTCTGCAAATTCCATTCCCGCAGGAAACGAACAATTAAAAAATTACATCAACAAGGGAGGGGGATTAATTTTATTTCCCTCTGCATTGCCAGATGCAGTAAAATTCAATCAACTTTGTTCTCAGTTTGGACTAAGAACTAATGCTTTATTTGCGGGCAAAGTAAACAACAATGATTTGAAAATTAAATTTGATAAAACGGATTTCGATCATCCCGTGTTTAAAGATATATTTCAGAACGAAGAAAAGAAAAAATATGAATCACCGGAACTGAATGCTTATTACAAAATGTCTTCTGCGGGCAATCAAATAATTTCTTTGGTTGACGGCTCATCTTTTTTAAGCGAGTATAGAATCGGGAAAGGAAAAGTTTTCGTATTTAATACTTCACCAGTTTTAAGCTGGAGTGATTTTCCAATCAAAAGTATTTTTGCTCCATTGATGAATAAATCGGTTGCATACTTATCTTCAAAAGAAAGGGAACAAAATGTTTTTCTTGCAGGCGAGGATGTAAATCTGAATTTGATGAATGCAAATATTTCCCAATTAAAAGTTCTTAAACCGGATAAGAGTGAAGAGTTCATAAATATTGCGGATAATACAGATAGGAATTATTTGCAGTATTCTAATACAGGTGTTGGCGGATTATATAAGTTTTATTCCGGTGATAAACAAATAGAAGATATATCTATCAGTACCGATCCGTCGGAATCAAAAACAGAATATGCTTCCAATTCTGATTTTGAATCTTATCTTACGGAAATAAAATTTAACGGTAAATTTATCCCGATTGATAAGGATAGTAATGTTTCTGAAAAAATTCTTCAAGCAAGATTTGGCTCCGAGTTATGGAGATATTTTTTACTTGTTGCAATAATTTTAGCTTTGATTGAAATGACAATTGCAAGAAATGCAAAGAAAGATTTAGAAGGATTAAAGAATTAATTCTATGATAGAAATAACAAAAAAGATAATAGAACGTGCAATGCTTGTTGCTCTTGATACAAAAGAATACAGCAAGGAAATTGTTGAAGAACATCTTGCCGAACTTGAAGAACTTGCCGATACAGCAGGTGCAGAAACGGTATTTAAAATTATTCAAAGCAAAGCCAGAATGGATTCTGCATACTATATCGGGAAAGGTAAGGCTGAAGAACTTGCGCAGCTTATTGAATTGAACGACATCAACATAATTATTTTTGATGATGACTTAACTCCCGTGCAGGTTAGAAACTTATCAGATCTTTTTAAAAGAAAAGTGATTGACAGAAGCGGACTTATACTTGATATTTTTGCATCACGCGCAAAGACTAAAGAAGCAAAAACCCAGGTGGAACTTGCCCAGCTTCAATATCTTTTACCGCGCTTAACTCGTGCCTGGACTCACTTATCAAAGCAGTACGGCGGAATCGGAACTAAAGGTCCGGGTGAAACGCAGATAGAAACCGATAGAAGAATTATCCGAACAAGAATAAGCCATTTAAAAGAAAAGCTAAACGAGATTGAATCACACAGAACAACGCAAAGTGCCGGAAGGAAAAATGCAACACGGATTGCACTTGCGGGTTACACAAACGCTGGTAAATCTACATTATTTAATTTATTAACCAGTTCTGAAGTTTTTGCTGAAGATAAATCATTTGCGACATTAGATTCAACAACAAGATCACTTGACGTACACGATACGGAAAAAATTTTAATAAGCGATACAGTTGGATTTATTCGCAAACTTCCTCCGCAGCTTGTAGCCTCATTTAAAAGCACTTTGAGTGAAGTGCGGGATGCGGATATAATTTTTCATGTAATTGATGTTTCGCATCCGTTTTATGAAGATCACATAAAAGTTGTTGAAGATACTTTAAATGAATTTGGCGGTAAGGATAAAAAAAGCATAAGAATTTTTAATAAGGTTGATCTTTTAAAAGATAAAGCAAAAATTGATTTTATAAGAAACGCACATAAAGACAGCATAATGATTTCTGCTAAACGCGGAATAAATATTTCTTCTCTTAAATCTATGCTTAATGATCTTATTGAAGATAATTTTGTTGAAGGAAAAATTATTCTGGAGTTAACTGAATCTAAAAAAGTATCGCAAATTCATTCTCTGGCAGAAGTGTTAAAAACCGAGTATGATGAAGTTGGAATTAAAGTTCATTACAAAGCAAGCAAACAAAATTCGGATAAAATTAAAAAGTTAATTTATGGCACATAAAAAACTAATCATTGACGGCAAATCATTAACCCTTAGCCAAATAGAATTTTTCTTAAAAGAAAACCCTGTTGTTGTTTTATCCAATGAATCAAAAAAGAATGTTGTTAAAGCCCGCAAGCTGATTGATAAATGGGTTGGTGAAGGGGAAATAATTTACGGCGTTACAACCGGATTTGGTGAGTTTGCAAATGTCTCAATATCTAAAAAAGATATTGAAAAATTACAGGAAAATTTAATTGTTAGCCATTCAACTGGAGTTGGTGAGCCGCTTCCGCCTTTTATTGTAAAAATTATGATGCTTCTTCGGGTCAATGCGCTTGCAAGCGGGTATTCGGGAATAAGACTTGAGACGCTTGAACTTTTAATTTCAATGATCAACACTAATATTATTCCTGTTATTCCATCACAAGGCTCTGTCGGCTCAAGCGGAGATCTTGCACCGCTTTCTCATCTCGTTCTTGCAATGATCGGAAAAGGTGAAGCGCAGATTTATAAAGATGTTATGAACGATGATCAGCATAAAGTAAAAATATTAAAATCATCTGTGGCTCTTAAAAAATTTGGATTAACTCCTGTTAAGCTTGCGGCAAAAGAAGGTTTAGCCTTAATTAACGGTACCCAAATGATGACGGCATTTGCGGCATACATTTGTATCGAAGCAAAAAAGCTTGAAAAGATTGCAGATATTTCCGGTGCACTTTCTCACGAAGCGCTGCGGGGAACAGATCATGCATTCGATTTACGCTTGCATAAGCTAAGACCTTTTCCCGGACAAATTACGGTTGCAAAAAATATTCTTGCTATGATTAAAGAAAGTGAGATTCGTGAATCACACAGAGCAAATGATCCGCGTGTGCAGGACTCATATTCAATTCGCTGCATTCCGCAAATTCACGGCGCATCCAGAGATTCGATTGATTATGTTTGTTCGCGAGTTGAAATTGAGCTTAACTCTGTAAATGATAATCCATTAATATTTCCTGATGATGAAACTCATCTTGAAGGTGGAAACTTTCACGGGCAGCCAATCGCACTTGTAATGGATTTTATGGCAATTGCTCTTTCTGAATATGCAGATGTTTCAGAGCGAAGAACTGAAAGAATGTTAAATGGTTCGCTTAGCAGTTTACCAAGGTTCCTTGCAAAGAACGGCGGATTAAATTCCGGTTTGATGATTGCACAATATACCGCTGCTTCTCTTGTTTCAGAAAATAAAGTTCTCGCTCATCCGGCAAGTGTGGATTCAATCCCGACTTCTGCAAACCAGGAAGATCACAACTCTATGGGATCAATATCAGCAAGAAAATGTTTCCAGATATTAAAGAACGTTCAAACAGTTTTAGCAATTGAAATTATGACTGCCTGCCAGGGATTGGAATTTCATAAACCAATGAAACCGGGAAAAGGAACACAAGCAATTTTTAACACAGTAAGAAAAGTTGTTCCTGCCTTAACAAATGATAGAATTATTTATAAGGATATAGAAAAAATCAAAAGCATAATTGATAAGAATATTTTGTTGGAGGAATTAAATAAAAAAGTGATTCTTCAGTAGCACAAGGAATTTAAAATGAACAAAACATTTTTATTAACATTTGAACCGGGACCAAATTATCAACTTGAAAAGAATTTTCATGATCAGACAAATTGGGAAAATCATTCGAGATTTTCAGATAAACTTTTTTTGCAGGGTAAAATTATTATGAGCGGACCTTTAAGTGATGCTTCAAAAGTTTATGTTGTAGCTCAAGGTAAAAGTGAAAGTTCTCTCCGCAATTTATTTAAAGATGATCCGTTTGTTAAAAACGGAGTTTTGACCTTTACACACGCAGATGAATGGGAACTACATCTAAATCCTGATCATATTGATGAATAAAGATAATTGTGATATCGATATTAAAGTAATAGGAGTAATGTCCGGCACTTCACTTGATGGATTAGATATTTGTTTTGTTCACTTCACAAAAGAAAATAACAATTGGAAGTACAAAATTTTAAATACTGAAGCTAAAACTTACCCGGAAGAAATTAAAAATAAATTAGCTTCTGCTCAATTGATGGATGCTTTTTCTTATGCCAGATTTAATTCTGATTATGGAATCTGTCTTGGTCAGCGCATAAAAAAGTTTATTGATAAACATTCAATTAAACCGGATCTGATTGCTTCACACGGACATACAATTTTTCATCAACCTGCAATAAGATTCACTGCGCAAATCGGTAGTGGAGCCTGTATAGCTTCTGAAACTGGAGTTGATACAGTTTGTGATTTTAGAACATCAGACGTTGCACTTTATGGGCAGGGCGCTCCATTAGTTCCTATTGGTGATCGTTATCTTTTTTCTGATTATGATTATTGTTTAAATCTTGGTGGATTTTCTAATATTTCCTTTGAAGAAAATGATCAACGAATTGCTTATGATATTTGTCCCGTTAATTATGTGTTAAATCATTATATGCGAAGTATCGGAAAAGATTTTGATAAAGATGGTAAAACAGCGAGATCAGGAAAAATAAATAAAGGTTTGCTTGAAGATTTAAATAAACTTTCATTTTATTCTCAGTCAGGACCAAAATCTCTGGGCAGAGAAGATGTGGAAAAAGATTTTATCCCTTTGATTGATTTTTATAAATTATCTTTGGAAGATAAGCTCGCAACATTTTGTGAACACATTGCAATACAAATAGGAAATACAATTAAAAATGGGAAAGTAATTGTAACAGGTGGCGGTGCGTTTAATAATTATTTGATTGAAAGAATGCAGAAAGTTACACCACAATGTGTTTATCATATTCCGGATGAACAGACTATAAATTTTAAAGAGGCACTAATTTTTGCTTTTCTCGGTGCTTTGTATTTGTATGATATACCGAATTGTTTGGCTTCAGTTACAGGTGCAAGGCATAATAATATTGGCGGCGCGTTGTATAAAGCAATAAAATAAATTTTGAGGATTAAATGGAAATAATATATCTGATAATCGGTTTAGTAATTGGATTTGTTATTGCTTACTTCTTTTTGAAAAGCAAAAAAACAATTTCGGTTGAAGAAGCAAACAAACTTAACGAGCAAATAAACTCACTTAAGGTTGATGCCGGCAAATTGACCGAGCGCATTAAATTATTTGAAGATGATAAAATATCATTACTTAATGACTTGAAAAGTGAAAGAGAAAAATCGGAAAAATTAAATTCTGAAAACTCATCGCTCAAATCTGATTACGCAAACCTTCAAACGAAATTATCAGAACAAAAATCTGAGATTGACAAGTTACAGGAAAAATTTACAAAGGAATTTGAAAATCTTGCCAACAGAATTTTTGAAGAAAAGGGGAATAAGTTTTCTGAACAGAATAAAGAAAAGCTAAGTGAGATATTAAATCCCTTAAAAGAAAAAATTTCTGAGTTTGAAAAGAAAGTTGAGGAAACAAATAAAGAAAGCATTAAAGGTCACGCTTCCTTAAGAGAACAACTTCTAATGTTAAAAGAGATGAATCAGCAAATAACACAGGAAGCAAAAAATTTAACAACTGCATTAAAAGGACAAAGCAAAACTCAGGGTAATTGGGGCGAATTTATTCTTGAAAGTATTCTTGAAAAATCCGGACTTGTAAAAGGGAGAGAATATCTTGTTCAGGAAAGCATAACTGCAGAGTCAGGTAAAAGATTTCAACCTGATGTGATTATTAATTTACCAGAGAATAAAAGTATAATTATTGATTCAAAAGTTTCACTTGTTGGGTATGAAAAATTTGTATCTTCTGAAGATGAACACGAAAAACAGCTTGCTTTACGTGAGCATATAAATTCAATTCGCTCACACATAAAAAATCTAAGCGGAAAAAATTATCAAAATCTTTACCAGCTTGAAAGTTTGGATTTCGTTTTAATGTTTATGCCAATCGAACCTGCATTTGCCGTTGCGGTACAAAGCGATGCTTCACTTTTTACAGATGCCTTTGAACAGAATATCGTTATTGTCAGTCCATCAACTTTACTTGCAACACTTAGAACAATTTCAAGTATATGGCGCCAGGAAAATCAAAATAAAAATGCTTTAGAAATTGCTCGACAAAGCGGAAAAATGCTCGATAAGTTTGCTTCGTTTGTTGAAGATTTGATTTCAGTTGGCAAAGGATTAATTACAACAAAAGATAATTATGATAAAGCGATGAACAAGCTAACCGAAGGAAGAGGAAATCTTATTAGTCGTTCTGAAAAAATTAAAAAGCTTGGTGCCAAGGCAAGTAAAACACTTCCGCCGTCAGTATTAAATCGTGCTGATATTGATGATGAAAATAATTTGCTGGAAGAGTGATGATTGTTCGTCCTCCACAAACATCTGAAGAGTTTGAAAGATACAAAGATTTACGCTGGCGGGTTTTACGTTCTCCATGGAATCAACCAAGAGGAACAGAACTTGATGAACTAGAATCAATCGCGTTTCCAATTATGATCTGTGAAGTTGATGGAATTCCGGTTGGAGTTGGTAGAGTTCATTTTGTTGATGATGTTACAGCGCAAATTCGTTCAATGGCAGTTGAAGAAAGTTGGCGTGGTAAAGGTGTCGGCTCAATTGTAATTAAAGAATTGGAAAAGATTGCAGTTGAAAAAGGAGCCAAGAAAATTATTCTGCATTCAAGAGATAATGCTGTTAAGTTTTATGAAAAAAATGGTTACAAAGTAATAAAGCAATCACATACTTTGTTTGGAAGCATTCCACATTTTTTAATGGAGAAAGAAGTTTAGCATTTGTGGAGCTGATCGGGATCTTCCATAGGAATCCCTTCGGGAGAACCGACGACCTTCCCGATGAAATCGGGGCGCTTATCAAGTAAGCATCAACAAGAAAATTTAGAAAAGAAATTTACGTGGAGCTGATCGGGATCGAACCGACGACCTGTTCGTTGCGAACGAACCGCTCTCCCAACTGAGCTACAGCCCCGAGATATTTATTTTTTATCTCCCATTTTAATTATCTCATCAAATTCATCTTTGGTTACGGGCATAACAGATAAACGATTTCCACGAGCGATCAATTTCATATTTTTAAGCTTAGAGTTTGATTTTATTGCATCAATGGTAACGGGATTTTTAAATTCCTTTACAAATTTAATATCCACCATAATCCATGTCGGATTTTTAGGATCAGCTTTTGGATCGTAATGGTTGCTATCAGGATCAAATTGTGTGTGGTCCGGATAACCTTCTTTTACTACTTCACAAACTCCCATTACTGCAAGCGGATCAGAATTGCTGTGATAAAACAAAACCTGATCACCTTTTTTTATTTCATCGCGCAAAAAATTTCTTGCCTGGTAATTTCTAACACCATCCCAAAAGGTTGTTTGATTTTTACTTTTTTTAAGATCATCTAAAGAAAAAACAGAAGGTTCTGATTTTACAAGCCAGTATTTTTTCATACGTACCTTTAATAGTTTTTCTAATTATTCTTTTTATAGACAGCGATTTTTTCGCCCCTGGATTGATAAATTTTTATTACACTATAATTTTGCCAAAATATGTTTTCGTTTCCTCTTAAATGAGCTTGAAGATAAGGATATTCATGCACGATAAATTCCGGTTTATAGTGATTTAAAAACCAATCATAATCTTTTTGTTTTAGATGAACTGAAACTTCAGGATTTATCAATCCAAGTGCATCAACAATTTTACCTTTGTTGTAATAATAACCAAGAATCCCAATATCATCAACTGCTAGAATCGAACCATCGGGCGCATTATTATTAAGCCACTTAGAAGCATAGAAAAAATTTAAATATTTTGGGTTATAGCCTTCGATTAAATTTTTAACAGGAAGAACACAGGCAGAAATGAAAAGTAATGCAATAATTGTTTTGTATAACCCCGATTTCTTTACCAAATCTGAAAATGT
The DNA here is from genome assembly GCA_049294175.1 of Ignavibacteriaceae bacterium. GTDB lineage: Bacteria > Bacteroidota > Ignavibacteria > Ignavibacteriales > Ignavibacteriaceae > IGN3. The sequence goes on from JBAQCL010000046.1 coordinate 10,642, forward strand.
AATTGCAAGAATTATTGAAATAGGGATTGCAAATGGAGTATAGTACCATTGATATGGCGGAGCTTTAATTATAAATGCGTAAGTAAAAAACAATGAAAATGCCCAAAATAAAATAATTAATAGACCTTTATTTCTAAAAATGTTTATTTTTTTCTTATATAAATAGATTAAGCTTAATGATATTGTTGATATAATTGTTAGAAGAGTTAGATAACTTCCAGGTAATACCCGGACACTATTTGTTAAAAAAATTAATCCTCCCCCAAAAAGTCCTAATTCATTTTGAGATAATTTAGCTCCGATTGTAGTCGGCAAAAAGGAATTGAAATATATTTTGCTAAATACAAACCAGGGAATTACTACAAGTAGAAAGATTAAAATCATTTTTATTGAGGGGAATTTTCTTTTGTCAAAGATGTAATAAAGAAAAATTATTCCGGCAAATAAAATTGAATCAAACCGGGCCAAGACAGATAGAGCTATGAATGCCGAGGCAAGCAAAAATTTTTCATTTGTATATAAATAAACAGAAAAAACTATTAATGCCAGATTTAGAAATGTTTCCATTCCAAAACCCAATTTAAGTAAAGGCATCGCGAGAAAAATAGCAGCAAACCAATAAAAATATTCATCATTGTCAAAAATTTTCTTCATCGAAAATAATATTAATAAAATTGAGGAAATTGATATAAGATTACCCAAAACAACAAAGTTATTAATATAAATTGGTTTGATTATCCAGTAAAGCAATGCTAATATTAAAGTATAAAGTGGAGAAGTTGTTGCATTTACTTTTTCTCCGATATTAAAAACATATCCGTTGCCTTCCGCAATATTTTTTGCATATTTATAAAAGATGAAAGTATCATCAAGTCTGAAAAAATAGTATCCGCAGAAAAATAAGAGAAGGATGATAAGAATATAAATTATGTTTGGCTTTTGCATTGTTAAATAAACAATTCTTACATTGTATTTAGTACGATGAACCAATAATTTTAATTTATGAAATTAAACCTATTAAAAATATTATTGTTTTCCATTTTGTTTGGAAATTTATTTCAAATTAATGCACAATCAGAAACCGGATTTCAGATTGTACGTCTTAAATACAGCGGCGGCGGTGATTGGTACAATGATCCTTCGGCAGAAGTTAATCTTCTTAAATTTGTTCAGGCAAATACAAACATTAAAACGGATGCTGAATATAAGTTTGTTGATATTGCTTCTGATGAGATTTATTCCTACCCGTTTTTATTTTTGACGGGACATGGAAATGTTGTTTTCTCAGGTGAAGAAGCAAAAAGATTAAGAATATATCTTGAAAACGGGGGATTTCTTTACATTGATGATGATTATGGTTTGGATAAAGCTATAAGAAGAGAGATGAAAAAAGTTTTTCCTGACAATGATTTTATTGAGTTACCTTTTTCAAATAAAATATTTAATATATTTTATAAATTTGACAACGGAACGCCGAAGACGCATGAACATGATAAAAAATTTCCGCAATCTTTTGGAATTTTTATCGGAGAAAGAATGGCTGTACTTTATACTTTTGAATCCAATCCGAGTGATGGCTGGGCTGATCCTGAAGTTCATAACGATCCTAAAGATAAAAGAGAAGAGGCGCTTAAGTTCGGGACTAATATTATTATTTATGCTCTGAGCAAGTGAGTTCAAAAATTGAATACAAATTTTTATAAAGAAATAATCAGCAAATTAGAATTACTAATTAAGAAAGAACACTTTGTGTTTTTTCTGTTAGGATTATTAACAACCCTAATCATTGCTATTGGTGTTTTTACACTATTAAGTTTATTTGAATCAATCGTTTACAGCAAATCAATTGTTAGAACTATTTTGTTTTTTGTTTTTGTCCTGATCTCTTTAAGTTTTATCATTTATCTCGTGATCGTTCCTCTATTAAAATATTTTAACATTTTTACTAAGCGCAATTATTTTTATTCTGCAAATAAAGTGGGAACATTCTTTCCGGAAATTAAAGATGATCTGCTGAATGCACTGCAACTTGCTTCGACTGATAAAACAAATAATTTCTATTCAGCCACATTACTTGACGCAACTTTTAGAAATATATATGAGCGTACAAAGCCAATAAAATTTGATTCGATAGTTGATTTTACGAAAGTGAAAAAATTATCAATCTATTTTTTATCGATGTTAATTTTTTGTGTTTTTCTTTTTGTTTTTATTCCCGGTTTGCAGGCAGCATCAGACAGATTGATCAACTTCAATCAGGAATTTATTCCACCGGCAAAGTTTTATTTTGAAGTCCTTCCGGGGAATGTGGAAGTAACAAAGGGAGATAATGTAGATTTCCTGATTCGCGTTAAAGGTGAAGTGCCAAAAAAAATATTTCTCTTAACAAGAGAAGAATCCCAAACAAATTTTGAAGAACGGGAGATTCCAAAAGATTCGCTTGGTGAGTATAGATATTCAATTCCGCAACTGCGCTCATCACTATATTATTATGCTTTTGCTGAAGATATTAAAAGCGATGAATATCTAATAAAAGTAATTGAGCATCCTGTTATGCGTTCTTTGGATGTGAAAGTAATTTCACCGGGATATTCGAACATTCCTGTTTATGAACAAAAAGATAACGGAAATGTTTCTGCGCTGGTAGGAAGCACAGTAGAAATTAGTTTGCTTTCAAACAAAGAATTAAAATCTGCTTACATTGAATTTGAAGATTCAACCAAAACTGATTTGATTACTCAAAACAATTTAGTGAAAGGCTCGTTTAAAATTAGAAAAGATAATTCTTACAGAATTATTCTAAATGATTTAACTGATAATCAAAATTTACAGCCCGTTCGTTATTACATCAAAGCTCAATATGATTCCAATCCTGCAATTGAATTAATTTATCCGAAAGAAAATATTAATCTTGCTAATGACAACAGGGTTCCGATTGAAGTAAAAATTAGTGATGATTACGGATTTTCAAAATTAAATTTATATTACAAACTAAGCTCATCACGCTATGAGCCGCAACAAAAAGATTTTAAAATAATTGAAATAGCAACCGATAAAAAAATTAAAGAACAAATAATTGATTATATCTGGAATCTTACACAGTTAAATCCGGCGGTTGAGGATGTTTATTCATTTTACTTAGAAGTTTTTGATAACGATAATGTAAGCGGACCAAAATTTGCAAAGACACAATTAATAAATGTTCGGGTTCCTTCTTTAGATGAAATTTTGACAAAGGCTGATGAAACACAGGAAGTTGCCATGGATGATCTTCAAAAAACTTTGCAGGATGCTGAAGAGTTAAAGATGGAGTTGGAAAAAATTGATGAGAATTTGAAAAAGGATAAACCGGAATTAACCTGGGAAGAGAAGGAAAAGATTGAACAGGCTCTGGATAAATTTGAAAAACTTCAGGAGAAAATGGGAAGCGTAAGTGAAAATTTAAAGCAAATGCAAAATGAACTTCAGCAAAACAAGTTGCTTTCTGAAGAAACTTTAGAAAAGTATATGGAACTGCAAAAGTTGATGGATGAAATGACAAGCGATGAAATGAAGAAAGCTATGGAACAGATGCAAAACTTACTTCAGAAAATGAATCGTAATCAAACGCAGGATGCGATGAACAATCTGAAATTGGATGAAGAAAGATTTAAGAAAAGTATTGAACGAACTATGAATTTACTGAAACGAATTCAGGTTGAACAAAAAATGGATGAGATGATTAAAAGGACTGAAAATCTTGAGCAGAAACAAAATGAGTTAAATGATCAAACTAAAAACAGCGACTTATCGGATAAAAAACAATCTGAACAGTTAAGCGAAAAACAAAACGAAATTTCCAAACAACTTGACCGTCTTGATGAACAGATGAAAGATCTTGCAGAAAAGATGAAGGAACTAAAAGATATGCCTGCCGAGGAAATGAAAAAGTTAATGGATGAATTTGAGCAACAACAGAATGATAAACTTTCGGAACAAACCGAACAAGAATTAAAACAGAACCAAAAACAGCAAGCTCAAAAAAATCAGCAGCAGCTTTCGAAAAATATGCAGCAAATGAAATCAAGTATGCAGCAAATGCAGGATATGATGAAACAAGAAAATCAAATGCAGACTTTTACCGATATGATGCGGATACTTGATAACCTTTTATCGTTATCTAAGCAGCAAGAAGATTTGAAGAATAAATTGCAAAATGTTGATCCGAATTCATCACAACTTGAACAGAATTTGCAAAAGCAAAATGAAATCAAAAAAAATCTGAACAAACTTCTTGAACAAATGTCAGAACTATCGCAAAAAACTTTTGCAATATCTCCCGAAATGGGAAAAGCTCTTGGTAATGCAAATCAGAATATGAATCAATCGATGCAATCTATGCAAAACAGAAACGGAAGTATGGCAACGCTTTCGCAGGGTGATGCTATGATGAATCTAAATGAAGCTGCAAATATGATGAAAAGCTCTATCGAATCAATGACGCAGGGAAGTAGTGGCAGCGGTGGGATGATGTCTTTAATGCAGCAGTTACAACAAATGTCAGGGCAGCAGATGAGTTTGAATAATATGACTCAAATGTTACAGCAAATGCAAAATGGTCAATTAAGCCAACAGCAGCAATCGCAATTACAACGATTAGCACAGCAACAGGATTTGGTAAGGAAATCTCTTGAAGAATTAAATAAAGAAGCTAAACAATCAGGCGAATCAAAAAAAATTCCTGCTGATCTTGAAAACATTGTTAATCAAATGAGAGAAGTTGTTAGTGACATGAACACTGAAAAACTTAATGATCAATTAATCCAGAAGCAGGAGAAAATTTTATCCAAACTTTTAGATGCGCAAAAATCAATTAATGAAAAAGATTTTGAGAAAGAAAGAAAATCTGAAACAGGGAAAAATATTTCTCGTAGTAATCCGCCGGAGCTAAATTTAACAACGCAACAGGGTAAAGATAAATTAAAAGACGAACTAAATCGTGCTGTTCAGGAAGGCTATAATAAGGATTACGAAGAACTTATCAGAAAATACTTTGAAGCATTGCAAAAAGAGAAAATCAACAATTAAACAATAACATTATCCAGTCAATTAAATAATAATCGTTAATTGATTTCCAATCAAAAACCTGCTATTTTCTAAATCAATATTCAGTAAGACTTTTACAATCATCTAATTTTATGACACTTGGTTTCAATAAAGATACATCTACGTTAGAAGTTGCAAAAAACATTAATCCGGAATTATTATCCCGGGTTGGTGATTGGAAAGATTTATTTCTTGGTTTATTCGATGCCGCAAGAGATTTAATCTTCGTTTTAGATGATGAAGGTTATATTGTTGCAATCAATCAATACGGCGCTGTGTCTTTGGACTACCAGACAAATGAATTAATCAGCAAACATTTTTCAGAATTAATTGATTCCAATTACTTTGAATTAGTAAACTCTTCTATTACACTTGCTTTGAAAAATAATCATGCTTTTTTTGAAGCCTCGCTGATAAATAAATTTGAAAAGATTAATAAATACCAGATAAGCATTAAAACAGTAAAACATAATGATAAGATAATTGGTTTGCTGGGCATTGGAAAAAATGTTACTAAATTAAGAAAACTTGAAAGTGAGTTGAATGATATAAAGCCTAAGTTGATTGAGGCTGAAAGGCTAATTAATTTGGAAAGGGCAAGATCTTCTAACCACAAAATGATGCTGGATGAATTAAACAGGATGAAAAGTGAATTTGTTTCCAATATTTCTCACGAGTTGAGAACACCACTAGCATCAATAGTCGGATTTTCAGAAACAATCGCCTCTGATCCTAATATGCCTGATGAAATGAGATTGGAATTTAATCTTATAATCTTAAATGAAGGAAAAAGACTGGCTAAATTAATTAATGATGTATTAGATTTATCCAGAATGGAAACAGGTAAAATAGCGCTGAATAAATCTAAAACTAACATTTGTAAAATTGTAAATGATGTAATTAGTAAAAACGAAAAACTGGTTAGAGAAAGAAACTTAATTATTAATTCCGATATTCCGTTAGATGAAATTATAGTGGAAGCTGATGAAGAAAGATTATTTCAAGCTATTGATGCAATAATTGATAATTCGGTAAAATTCACCAACGAAGGCGGTAGAATAAAAGTTATTCTAAATAATTTATTTCGTGAGGTTGAACTGATTATTTCCGATACCGGAATCGGGATTCCCGAAAAAGATTTGCCGTATCTATTTCAAAAATTTTACCGTGTCAGCCGGTTAGATTCTGAGGTTGGAGGAGCAGGCATGGGATTGGTTTTTGTAAAACAAATTGTAGATTTGCATAAAGGTTTAATCAATATTCAGAGCGAACCAAACAAAGGAACGTCAGTAATAATAAAATTACTTAAAAATAATCGCGATTAGAAAATAGGCTGAAAATTGGAAAAATTAGTTTTTATTGTAGATGACGAACAAGCAATCTCAAAACTTCTTAGCTATTGGGCTAAAGACAAGTGGAAATATCAGGTGGAAACTTTTTCTAATGCAGAAGATGCATTAAGGAATCTCGGTAAAAAACCAGATGCAATTCTTTTGGATATTATGCTGCCAGGGATGGATGGAATCGAAACACTAAAACGTATTAAGCAAACTGATGAAGATTTACCTGTTCTGATGCTTTCTGCACAGGGAAGTATAGAAGTTGCTGTTGAAGCTTTAAGGTATGGAGCTTTCGATTACTTTACAAAACCTATTGATCAACAGAAATTAGAACTTGCAATAAAAAATGCCATCCGAAATTATGACTTAACAAAAGAACTAAAGAATTTAAAAGAAAATGTAAAAAAAGAATATAGTTTTGATAACATCATTTCTTCTGACGGGAAAATGCAAGATGTCTTTAAGCTTGTAACAAAAGTTTTGCATAATGATATCACAGTTTTAATCTACGGTGAAAGCGGAACAGGCAAAGAGCTTATAGCCAGGGCTATTCATTATAATGGAGAGCGAAAAGAAAAACCATTTATTGTTGTTAACTGTGCCTCAATTCCAAGAGAGTTGTTGGAAAGCGAATTATTCGGACACGAAAAAGGCTCATTTACTGGGGCACACCAGCGTAAACTAGGTAAATTTGAGCTTGCTAAAGGCGGAACAATTTTTTTGGATGAAGTAGGTGAACTTGAAATGCTTCTTCAGGCAAAATTACTTCGTGTTATCCAGCAAAAAGAATTTGAAAGAGTTGGTGGTACGGAGCTTATTAAAACTGATGTAAGAATAATTTCCGCTACTAATCGTGAACTTAAGAAGGCTGTTGAGAATAAAGAATTTAGAGAAGATCTATATTACAGATTAAATTCATTTCCTATCTCAATTCCTCCATTAAGACAACGCAGAGGCGACATATTAATTTTGACTGAGCATTTTATAAGAAAATTCAGTCAAAAACTTAGCAAAGAAATAAAAGGATTTTCGAAGAGGGCATTAAAATTAGTTTATGAATATAATTGGCCCGGAAATGTTCGTGAAATGGAGAATACTATCGAGCGTTGTATTATTATTACTGATAAGGACATTATTGATGTTGATGATCTACCCGCACATTTACGCACAGGAGAATCTTCCAGCAATATTGAATATACAGGTCCGCTTTTTAGTGATGAAACAATTATACCTTTTGAAAAACTTAAAGAAGAAGCAATTAGACACGCTCTTTCTATTACCGAAGGTAATATTGTGGAAGCAGCAAAAAAATTGCAACTTGGAAGAGCAACTATTTATCGCTTAATGGATAAATACAAAATAGAAAACAGAACAACAGAATAAAGGATGGGAGTATTATGGACTTTTTTAGAGAACAAACAGAAGATGTTGTTGTAATTACTGTGGGTTTAAAAAGGGCGACACTTGTGGATGCTGAAGAATTTAAAGAAGAACTGGTTAATGAAATCCAGAGAGGTATTAAAAAAATAGTTGTAGATTTATCTTCCTGTGAATTTATAGACTCAACCTTTCTAGGTAGCTTGGTAGTTTCGTTAAAAAAGCTTACTGCCCTTAACGGCGATCTTCGATTGGTAGGATTTCAACCGGCAGTGCATTCTATGTTTGAATTAACGAGAATGTACAGAGTATTTGAATCATTTAAATCCAAAGAAGAAGCCATAAAAAGCTTTAGTTGAATTGAATCTTTATGGTAAGTCGATTAATCAGCCTACTTTTTTGATATCAATTCGTTTAATTCATTCTTACTGATTAGATTTGTAAACAAATGCCTGACTCAGAAAAAAGATCCATATTAGTTATTGATGATGATAGAACAATACGAAAATTAATTCATCATCATCTTAAATTAAATAATTTCATCCCTTTTGAAGCCGAAGATTCTGCTCAGGCTTTCGAAATATTAAAAAAGGAAAATATTGATCTTGTACTTTCCGATGTTACTATGGAAGGACTGGATGGATTTGAATTTTGTCAAAAGGTTAGAGAGAATGAAAAACACAGATTTCTGCCCTTCATATTTGTTACCGCAAAAAACACTTTAGAAGATAAATCTAAAGCAATTGAATCCGGTGGTGATGATATTATCACGAAACCATTTGATATAAAAGAACTTATCCTAAAAACTCAGGCATTAATAAGAAGATCAGACATATACAGAACTTATGGTATAAGGAAAAGTTTAGAGAAATCTTTTGATGAAATTCCGGCAAAAGTCATGTTTGTTGACGACGATCCTTCTATGGCAAAACTTTTTAAATATAATCTTGATAAAGCAGGTTTTGATTGCCAAATAGCGTCTAGCGTAGAAGAAGCAATGCAACTTATAAAAACAGATCCACCTGATATTATTGTTTCTGATATAATGATGCCTAAAACAGACGGATTTGAATTTAGGAGGATGATTCTTAACGATAATTTATTGAAAGACATCCCTTTTATTTTTTTGACAGCAAAAAATGCTGAGGAAGATATACTTGATGGATATGATCTTGGCATAACTGACTATGTTGTTAAAACTGCGGGACCAAAATTAGTGGTTGCAAAAGTTTCTGCAATAATAAGAAGCCTTGGTAACGAAAGAAAAAAAGTTGTATCCGAATTGCAAGAAGCAACAAATTCACTTAGAGCTAAAGTTGTTCCGGATAACTTTCCTGAATTTGAAGGTTTTTCTATTTCACATTTGCATATTCCTTTTGAAGGAATTCCTGGTGGTGACTTTATAGATTATTACAGACTTAACGAAAATAATTTGGTAGTTATTCTTGGTGATGTAATGGGGAAAAAATGGGGTGCATGGTATTTTGCTTATGCTTATGCAGGCTATATAAGGAGTGCCTTGCGCGGCGTATTACAATCTTCAAGTGAATTTTCACCGAGTGAAATTTTACAGCAAGTTAATTCAACTGTTTATGGTGATACAAAAGTTTCCGAAGTTTTTGCAACACTTTCTATTATCGTAATTAATAACAATACAAAAACGCTTAAATATTCCGGAGCGGGAGATATTCCTATAATTTATAAGCCTTATAACGGCGAAATCCAAAGAATAAAATCTAAAGGTCTCTTATTGGGGTTTTCAAAAATCGGAGAATATGAAGATGCCGTGATAAATCTTAAAGAAAAAGATCGTATTTATTTAACCACAGATGGACTAATTGATTCAAGATCAAAAACACATGAAAGTTTTGGAGAACATAGATTATTTCAATTAATTATTGATCTTGAAAATGATAATAACCCGCTCGCTGTCATAAAACAAAATTTTGATAAATTTACTGATTCCGAATATGATGATGATATTAGCGTAATTCTAATTGAATCCAGTTAGAAATTTTTTAGTGACGTATCGAAGTAGATGAAACTAAATTTTAAATATCTCACTTTTGTATTTGTATTTCTTTTAATCTCCACTCAATTTCCGCAATCACAAGAATTTCTTATCCAAAAATATTCAGTTGATAACGGTTTACCTGATAATAGGGTGAATGATATTGTTCAGGACTCACTTGGTAGAATGTGGGTTGCTATGAACACAGGGATTGCGATGTATGATGGAGTTGAATGGAAAAAATTTGACGAAAAAGATGGTGTGCCTGAAATCGAATACATAAGAATAAAAATTGACGAGAAAGGTATAATGTGGTTTTTACCTGCCAGATGGGGCAATAATTTTCTAATCTATTATAAAAATTTAGAGTGGCAGAAATTTAACCTACCGGATTTTGAAATAAAGAAATTAGAAAATTTCACTTCCTTTGATGTAAAAAATATCAAAAATATTCCCGAAATATGCATTGCAACCCTTTCGGATGGGATTTTGCTATATCGTAATAACAAAACAGAGTGGATAAATACCAAAAGAGGTTTATTAAGTGATTATACAACCAAGGTAATATTTTACGATGAAAATATTTATATCTCATCATTAAAAGGATTGTCTGTGATAAATAAAGATAATGTTATTAAAAATTATGATTTTTCGAACAGTGGGCTTGATCCAATGGTATTAAGTATGAGCTATTATATTTCTCCGGATAATCAAACGAAAAAACTATACTTGATGGGGAAAAATTGGATGGGTGAATTTGTAAATGAAAAAATTAAATTGATCAATAAAAATTTTAACTTATTGTTTGCTGGTATTAATGATATGTATGTAATAAATATTCATCCATCGGGAGAAATTTTATTTGGGGGAAGAGCCAGGGTATTTTCTTACAATTTAAAATCTGGATTACTTACCCAAATAATATTTGACAATCCCTCAACCAACAGAGGAGCCAATTCTATATTTATAGATTATGAACAAAATATTTGGTTCGTCGGTTTGAGAGGCATATTTAAATGCAGGTATAGCGCTTTTAGAAATTATACAAAAAAAGAAGGGTTATTAGAAGATGAAGTAAGTGCAATCTCAGAGTTTAATAATGGTAAATTGGTTCTCGGTCATAATTATGGAATATCAATTAAAAATAATAATAGTTATAAGCACATAGTTAATGGATCATATAAAATTGACGCCAGGCAAGTAAGGGTTTTAGATATTTACCACGATGTTAAGAATGATATAATTTATTATTGTTCTTATAATAGTGGCATTGGCAAACTATCTCCTGCGGGAAAAATCACTTGGTTTAAGCTGCCTTTTGCGGGAAGATATTTGGCAATCTTTTCTAATAATCAAAAACAAATATTTGTTACTACCGATAGAGGTTTATTTTATATTTATAAAAATAAATTAGCCCCTGTTTCCCTGAAAGTAACTTCTACAGTTAGAAAGGGATTATATTTAAATGACTCAACAACTTACTTAGCTTCTGCGGAAGGTTTATATTCCTGGACATCAGGGGGTGTTAAGTTATTTCAAAACTCTGATGTTGAAGCTAACAATATTTATTCTCTCTTTTCAGATCAACAATATGGTTTATTAGTCGGTTCAATTAAGGGCATTTATAAATTAGAGAATGACTCATTAAAAAGATTTAGTTTTAATGGACAGGAAGTTAGTGAATCCGTTTATTTTATTATCGAGGATAAATCACATAATCTCTGGATAGGAACAAACAATGGAGTTTTGAAATGGGATGGGAAAGTTTTTAAGAGATACAATAAAAGCGATGGGCTTGCCGGTAATGAAACTAACAGAGCGGCAGGTTTTATAGATAGTAAAGGAAACATCTGGATTGGTACAGATGAGGGTCTCTCTCTTTATACAGGCAACGAGATAGATTATTCATCCATAAAACCAAAATTAATCTTAAATGAAGTTGAAGATGAACGAGATAAAAAGTATGATTTATCGTCTGATATTAATCTTGACCCGGATGATAACAGTCTTACTTTTAACTATAGAGGATTGTCGTTTATTGACGAATCAAAAAATATTTACGAAGTAAAACTATCTAAAATTAATGACGATTGGAGTAATAAGTTTTTCACTAAATATGCTTATTCCCGATTTAACAATCTTCAGCCTGGTGATTATATTTTTTCTGTGCGCGTAAAAAATTCTAAAGGAATATGGAGCGATTGGAAAAAATCTTCTCTTATTACAATTAACAAACATTATTATCAGCAGCCACTATTTATTGTTGCAAACGTTTTACTTTCTTTGTTTATTCTTTATTATATATATAATTATGTTCAACAAAAAAAATATACAAAAAGATTAGAAAAAGCAGTTGATTCAAGAACAAAGCTGTTAAAGGAAAAACAATCTGAATTAGTTACAAACTTAGAAAGATATAGAGGAATTGTAGATTCACAAACGGATCTTGTTGTTAGAGTTGATCCTGATAATAAGTTTACATTTGTTAATGATGCTTATTGTAGGGTATTTGGCAAAACACAGGAGTCTCTAATTGGCAATTCGTTCTTTCCGCTCGTACATCCCGAAGACCGAACCCCAACCTCTGAGGCAATGGATGGATTAAAATATCCTCCTCATAGAGTAACAATTGAACAACGGGCACATACAGTAAATGGTTATCGCTGGCTTGCCTGGGAAGATTATGCGATTTTTGACGACAAAGGTAAGTTAAAAGAAGTTCAGGGTGTAGGTAGAGATATTACTTTACAAAAAGAGATTGAGGCAGAACTTGAAAAAAGAGTTAGAGAAAGAACTATAGAACTAAAATCATTAGTATCACAATCTCCATTGGGTATCATGACTTTTGATGCCGAAGGCTTTTTAATTGATTTTAATACATCTGCAAATAATTTATTTAGAAATCTAAGTGAAAGTATTATATCTCAAAAGTTATTTAATATTTACAATGATGAATTTTTATTAAAAAACAATTACAAAGAAAGATTATCTGAGCTTAATAGTTCAAGAGGACTTTTAATTACAGGTCGAATACTGGTTGATAATTCAGCAAACGAAATTTATAAAAACCTTTTCTCTCGTTATCTGATCTATCGTATATATACGGTTGAATATGAAGATAAGAGTAGAAATATTGTACTATTGTTGGAGGATGCTACAGATATTCAAAAAACGGAAGAAGTAAATAAAAAACTTTCTGAAGAAAAAATTCGTATATCAACCTTTATAAAAACTGTTGAAGCAGAAAGACAAAGAATATCTAAAGAGCTTCATGATGGTATCGGGCAATTATTAACTACGGCAAAATTAAAACTGGATATTTTTAAATTAAAAACAAATGTGGATAAAAAAGAAGTCGATGATGCCTTAAATATTCTGCTAAATGCCGGAGATGAAATAAGGAGAATTATCAATGATCTTAGACCTTATGATATTGATAACTTTGGTTTAATAGCTGCGATAGAGTTATTGTGTGATAGAATCAGACAGACACCCGGATTAAATATTCAATATTCAGTTACTAACTTTAAAGAACTATCCGATAAAAAGAGAGAAAACCTAACTTACAGAATTATTCAAGAAGCATTGAACAATATTATTAAACATTCCAATTGTAAAAATGCCGGAGTGAATATAATGGGGTCTGATAAATCTTTAAAGATCGAAATATGGGATGACGGTAACGGCTTCGATCAAACAGATTTAGAGAAAAACAAAATTGGATTCGGAATTGGAAATATGAAAGAACGTGCAAACCTATTGGGAGGAACCATAACTTTCTCCACTTCAGTTAACTCAGGACTCAAAGTAACAATCAATATTCCCATAGAAACAAATGTCTGAAAATAAAATTAAACTACTCTTAGTTGATGATCATCCCATTTTACGAGAAGGGCTTAAAACAGTTCTTGAGCTAAATGGTGATTTTGAAATTGTAGGAGAAGCGGATTCTGGATTTAGCGCTTGCGAATTAGTGCCTTCTACAAATCCTGATGTTGTTTTAATGGATATCCGAATGGAAAAAATGGATGGAATTAAAGCATCGCGTAATATAAAAAGACTGTATCCTCAAACCCGCATTTTATTATTAACCATGCACGATGATGAAAATTATATTCTTGAAGCCTTAGAAATTGGTGTTGAAGGTTATATACTTAAAATGTCTGAAATGGAAAAAGTTATACAGGCAATAAAGATTATTTATGATAACGAGACTTATTTTGATCCCAAAATAACCAAATCAATTGCTGAGCGTACTAAAGACCTCGGGAAAAATAATCCATCGGAAAATATTTTAGAGAAATATGATCTGACTTCGAGAGAAATTGAAGTGATACAGGGAATTTTAGATGGATTGTCATCTAAAGAAATTGCAGAAAAACTTTTTATTAGTCCCAATACTGTTTATAATCATCGCCGAAGTATTTTTCATAAATTGAAAATCAGGAAAGCCAGCGAGCTTATAAGTTTTGCAATAAATAACAATTTATTTTTGTTTAAAGAAAATTAAAAATCTAAAGAGTTTCAGCCGCTTGAAGTTTTTCTGTCTTATCTGCAATTTTTAGCTGCTCTATTATCTCTTCAAGGTGTCCTTCCATAATATTGGAAAGGTTGTATAAAGTTAATCCAATTCTGTGATCGGTAATTCTGTTTTGTGGAAAATTGTAAGTCCTGATTTTATCGCTTCTATCTCCGCTGCGTACCATTGATTTTCTTTGGGCGGATATTACATCTGTTTGTTTTTTCAATTCAAGATCATATAATCTTGCCTTTAAAACCTTTAATGCTTTTTGCTTGTTTTTTAATTGCGATCTTTCATCCTGGCACTGGACAACAATTCCTGTAGGCAAGTGGGTCATTCTAACAGCAGTTTCAACTTTATTTACATTTTGCCCGCCGGCGCCTCCTGATCGGAAAATATCAATTTTAACATCGTTCATATTTAAATCAACCTGAACGTCTTCAGCTTCCGGAAGCACAGCTACAGATGCTGCAGAAGTGTGAACTCTTCCGCTCCCTTCGGTTTCGGGTACTCTTTGCACTCTGTGAACACCTGATTCAAATTTAAGATCTGCAAAAACATTAGCGCCTGATATTGAGAATACAACTTCCCTTATTCCGCCTAAACCGGTATCACTAATATCAATTAATTCGGTTTTCCAGCCTTTAAATTCGGAAAATCGTGTGTACATTCTAAAAAGATCACTTGCAAAAAGTGCAGCTTCTTCTCCGCCGGTGCCAGCCCGTATTTCTAAAATTACGTCTTTATCATCATTGGGATCTTTGGGTAGAAGAATAACCTTTATTTCTTCTTCCATTTTTTCTTTTTGAATTTTCAGGTCTTCAAGTTCAGCTTCTGCCAGCTCAATTATTTCTTTGTCACCTTTAGCCGCAATTATTTCTTTATTGCCGTCAATATTCTTTAAAATATTTGAGTATTTTTCATACGCTTGAATAATTTCTTCAAGTTCGCTTCGTTCGCGAGTTAAGGCAATCATTTTATCGCGGTCATTTGCATAAGAAGAATCAGATAACTGTTGAGTAATTTGCTCAAATCTGATCTTTATTTTTTCTAATTTTTGTATAAGTTCCATAACCAATTGATTTTTATGGGTGCAAATATACAGAAGTGGCACAGATTTCTAAATAAATTTAATTAATCATTTAGGAAAGCAAAAAATGAATGATTTTAAAAGTGTTAGTCCTTCTAAAATGATCTCGAATATTAACCTGGTCTTTTTTGCTTTGTTTAGCGGGCAAATTTTTTATCTTTTAGCCGGACTTTTTTTACTTCAATCTGGCAGTGGACAGGGAATATCCGGAGTTAATACAATATTTATGTTTATAATTCCGGTTGTGAATGTTTGTCTGATATTGGCGGCAAAATTTATATATGAAAAAAATTTATCCAGGTTTAACAAAACCTTACCGTTGGAAAGTAAAAGTCAGTCCTATCAAATAAATAATATTATCAAATTAGCTTTGTTAGAAGGCGCAAATATTATAAATATTTCAGCTATGATAATCACATCGAACTATTTTTTTGCCGCATTGTTTGTAATTATTATCGCTTTGTTTTTATTGAACAAACCTGCTAAAGAAAAATTTATAATGGAATACGAAGTAGCCTCTGATGATGTAATTAAAGTTCTCGGATAATTGATAATAAAAAAGTGCTTTATTGTTTTAAAAAATATTTAGATGAAAAAATTTAATATTCCAAATAATTATAGAAGTTCTTTCATAACAAAAATAAAGAATGCAAGAAAAAATATAGACCCGCGTAAAAAAGATTTTACACCGACACTTCTGGATTTTGGTTCGGTTAGATTTTATTTAGCCCGTCATTTTGGATTTTGTTACGGTGTGGAAAATGCAATTGAAATCGCTTATAAGACTATAGAAGAAAATCCAGGTAAAAGAATATTTTTATTAAGTGAAATGATCCATAATCCGGGAGTAAACACCGATCTTCAAAATCTTGGAGTAAAATTTTTAACGGATACTTCCGGTAACCATTTAATTAATTGGAATGAGCTTAATAAGAATGATATTGTCATAATTCCTGCATTCGGAACAACGCTTGAGATAGAACAAAAACTTAATGAGATTGGGATTAATCCTTACAGTTATAATACTACCTGCCCCTTTGTTGAAAAAGTCTGGAACCGAAGTGAGCAACTGGGCAAAGAAAAATTTACGGTTGTTATCCACGGAAAATCATATCACGAAGAAACAAGAGCAACTTTTTCACATAGCCAGTTAAGCACTCCATCTGTTATTGTTAGAGATATTGAAGAGACAAAATCACTTATAAAGTTTATCTTTAATGAAAAACCACTTGATGAGTTTTATAAAGAATTTGAAGGTAAATATTCTAAGAACTTTGATGTGAAATCGGATTTTAAAAAAATTGGGGTGGTCAATCAAACAACAATGCTTGCAACGGAAACCCAGGCAATTGCAGATTTACTCAAAGAAACGATGATCAAGAAATATGGAGTAGAAAATATAAGTTATCATTTTGCGGATACGCGTGATACACTTTGTTATGCAACAAACGATAACCAGGAAGCAACCTATGGATTGTTAAAAGTTAAAGCTGATTTTGCAATTGTTGTTGGCGGATATAACAGTTCAAACACCTCACATATTGTCGAGTTGTGTGAAGAGAAACTCCCAACTTATTTTGTTTCATCTGAAGCAAAAATATTAAATGATAAAATAATTTCTCACTTCAACCTTCGTGAACAGAGAGAAGTTGAAACAAAAAATTATCTTCCTGAAAAAAAAGCAGTTACTGTTTTATTAACAAGCGGTGCAAGCTGTCCTGATGCGGTTGTTGAAGCAGTGATGAGAAAAATTTATTCTTTCTTTCCCGCAGCGAAAGACATTGATGAAGTGATCGGGGGTTTAATTGCTGAACAGCAACTTATTAACAAAACTTAATTTGACTTTAATAGGAAAATTTATTTTGTTTTAAATAAGGTTAAAGAATATTGTTTGAAAATGGGTGAAAATAATATTCTGATCATTTCACCAATCGAACTCTTTATTTAGCAAGCCCATTATTAAACTTAAATAGCTGTATATGTAGAATTAGTCTAATTGGTGTAATAGTTTTTTGAAAGAAATTTTTTATATCATTTATAGGGGAAATTATGAAAACTAAATTATACTCTCTGCACTTTTCAACGATCTTTTTGCTGATCTGTCTTTTTTCCCTAAAAATAGAGGCTCAAGACGAGTTTTCACTTTTAACTAGTATACATGGCGAGAAAGATGGGGATAATTTTATTAATGTTGATGCCATAGGCGATATAAACGGAGATGAATATGCTGATTTTATTGTAGGCGATAGTGGGGAATATGTAAAACTCTATTTAGGTTCATCTCCCTTTGATACTCTTAATTGTATAAAATTTATGCAAGGTACGCGTAAAAGAATTTATTCATCAGGTTGTGGAGCAGGCGATTTAAATGGAGATGGTTATAACGACTTTGTGATAAACTCATCTTATGACTATGATGACTATAGGGTTTATATTTATTATGGAGGTAAGGAAATAGATACTCTGCCTGATATAACAATAACTAATAACGGTTACCGTTACGATTTTGGGGGAAGATCAATAAGCGGCGATTTAAATAATGATGGATTTGATGATTTATTAATAAGTGCACCGAATGATTATTATGATGCAAGAGGAAGAGTATATATTTACTATGGTGGAGCGGTAATGGATACGGTGTGTGATGTTTATCTTGAAGGTAAAGAGGGTTTTGATATGTTTGGATGGTCAACCTGTATTGTGGGCGATTTAAATAATGATGGATTTGATGATTTTGTAGTTGGAACCCCTCAAGATATAAAAGGGGGGAGTGGAAAAGCTTACTTATTTTTTGGTGGAGATAGTATCGGATTTTACAATTCGCTTGAGCTTATAGGCAATACATCTTTAGCATATAATTCATATGGCAGAATGGTTTCGGGTTTGGGCGACATAAATGGTGATGGATTTGATGATTTTGGTATTATGTCATTGAGTTATATAGATATATTTTTGGGCGGAAATGATATTTCCCAACAAAATAGTTATGTATTAGATTCTAAGACAGGCTTTGGTTTTTTAGGTAAATTAAAAGATTTAAATAAAGACAATTTTGATGATTTTGTGACGGTTTCTGAAGATATAAATATGTTTTGGGGACAAGAATCACTTGATACAACCCCTGATATACAATTAAATTCTTGGGCTACACCTATCAATAATATAGGGGACATAAACGGGGATGGCAAGGATGAAATAACTTTTAGTATTGGTGGAGGGTGGAGTTTATCAGGTATTGTAAATATTTATAATTATGGGAAGGTAGATTTTATAGATAATCTATTAACAACATCACCCTCGGACTTTACTATTAGACAAAACTATCCTAATCCGTTTAATCCAAGTACAACAATAAAATACCAATTGCCGCAGGATGGACTTGTAACTCTAAAAGTTTACGATGTCCTTGGCAAAGAAATAGCAACTTTAGTTAATGAAGAAAAATCGGCGGGTGAATATAAGGTAGAGTTTGATGCTTCTAAATATCAGCTAAGTAGCGGTGTATATTTTTGTGAATTAAAAATGAAAGGAGGTAATTCATCAAGAATAAAAATGGTTCTTATTAAATAACGTTTCATTAATTTTTATAAGGGGAACAAAATGAAAAATGCAGTCCTATCTTTCTTAATATTTTTATTTTTCTCGTTTAATTTATTCAGCCAGGTTTCTCATACCGTTAATTTTTCATTGGAAAAATTAACGGTATGGGATGCTACTGGACTAGACAAAACCATTTATACTAAAGTAGTATATGGTGACTTGCAAAAAACTGATGAGGTTGGTAAACCTGAATTACCCGTTAAGTATATTAATCTAATTATCCCATCAGGTCAAAAAGTAAAAGATATTAAGTTAACTTTATCAAATCAGAAAAATTTTAGTATTACAGCTCCCGTTTATCCGGCTCAACCAGATATCCCGACTTCTATACATACTCAAGAAGTGAAATTTGTTGAACCTAATTTCCAAACTTACAACTCAGAAGAACCGTATCCAGATAAAAGAGTAAAGCTGGTGCACGATGGTTATTTTGATGGGAACAATCATATTATTACACTTGCTGTTTATCCATTGCAATATACACCTAAACTAAACCAATTAACTTTTTATTCTAACATCAATATTATATTGGAATTGGAGGCAACGGCAACCGTTAATATCAACATCCGGAATAGAAAATCCTCAAATCAACTTCTTTACAATAACGTATTAAAAAATATGGTTGATAACACCCAGGATGTTGAGGCTTACCAGCTAAAACCAATGACACTTGGAAAAGAAAGTGAAACAGAAACTATAAATTGTTATGAATATGTTATAATTACATCAAATGCACTTAAAAACTCTTTCGACAAATTTATTGAATGGAAAAAAAGAAAGGGTATTGATATTGGGGTCGTAACTACGGAAGACATATTATCAACATATAGCGGCGATTTAATATCCGGTATTTATGATGATGCCGGAAAAATAAGACAATTTTTGTATGAATCTTATTTGGGAGGCACGGTTTTGGCACTATTAGCAGGCGATTATACAGTCGTCCCTATTCGATATGGAGCAGGAAGTATTAATTGTGACTGGAATAAATATAATAGTGCAAGTGGTTACAGAATTCCTTCCGATTTATATTTTTCTGATTTTACAGGTGATTGGGATGTTGACGGTACAGATGGTGATGGTGCAATTAGATATGGCGAACCAAATGGTACTTCTGGCGATTTGCCAGATTATCTTCCCGAAATATATGTTGGTCGGTTATTATGTACGAATGCCGAGGAAATATCCAACTGGACAGAAAAGATAATTAAATATGAACAGAATCCGGGAAGGGGTAATACTTCATATTTAACACGATCATTTATGTTTGAATCAGACCAGATGCAGGATGGTAATGAAGCCGAAGGTGTCGCAAATTTGTTAACCTCTTTTAGTCACAAAGTTTGGAGAGAATTACCTTCGTATAATAGTTCTTCCCCAACCTTTCCAACAGGTTCTCAAGTAATTGATGAAATGAACTACACACGTTATGGGTTGTGGAGTTGGTTTGGACACGGGGACGTACCAAGAGTTAACACAATGACTAATGGTGTAAATCTAGCCCCAAGATACCAAATTTCTTCTCTTGATGAAATATTTACAGATCCAGCTGAAACAGGGAATGGTTTGGATAATTTAAATAATCTGGGTTACCCTGGAATAGTGTATAGTATTTCTTGTGACATTACCCCGTTTGATGATTTTAATCCCAATAATTGGTGGAATGATACTGATAGAAATATGGGAGAAGGTTTTACGGTTGTAAGTAAAAATGGTGGACCCGCATTGCTCGGTAATACACGATTTGGTTATGTTACCTCTTCATCATTATTATATAGACAATTTGCAAATTTAATTGAAGGAGGGATAACATATTTGGGAGTTGCAGAACTAATCTCGAAAAACAATTATCATAGCCATTACTTAAGCTATTCTCATAATCTAATAGGTTGCCCGGAAACTCAGATATGGGTTAATACACCCAGTCAGTTTACAGGTGCATCTGTAACAGATGGAGGCAGCTATTTAACAGTAAATGTAGGAGTAAGTGGTTGTGTTATAAATGTTAGAAGTGTAAATGATGGATTAAACTATAATTCTTCAGCAGAAGATGTTAGTAGTTATACTTTTAATACATCTATAAGACCTTTATTTGTTACCATCACTAAAAGCCAGTATTTGCCATATACTGCAATAACAGGCGGAACATTAACTACAGATGCGACATTGTGGGGGAAGTTAAATGTACTTAGCAATATAACAGTACAAAGCGGAAGAACGCTAACAATTGAACCGGGTACCATTTTGAATTTTGCCAGTAACGCTTCATTAGTAGTTAATGGGGTAATGAATTCTGTTGGTACATCAAGCGAACCAATAACATTTACTTCGCAATCTGGTACAACTAATAGTAGCTGGGGAACAATTACATTCAGCGGTTCGGGCGCTTCTGGTTCAACAATTAAATATGCTAACATAAAATATGGTACTAGAATACAAGTCACCAACACATCCAATATAACATTTCAGTATTGCAATATTGATACTTGTTATGACGCAGTAGACTTTTATAATTCTACAGGTTCTGTACTCAATAATAGCATTACATCTAACAGCGTTGGACACGGTATAATAATAGAGCAAGGCTCGTCCGCAACTTGTAATTATAATACTCTCACCAAGACACACACAGATAGACGTGGTGTCGGAATTTTATTTCGAGGTGGTGCAACTGGATCAGCAGCTCAAAACGATATTTATCATTGGGATTGGGGAATTGGTGCTATTTGGAGTTCATCTCCAACATCATATTCATCGAACATAATTGATAAGAATAACCGTATTAGAAATTGCAACACAGGATTTATGGTATACCGCTTGAGTCAACCCACATTTGGATTCCCTGCACCAAGTGATTATTGGAATTTTAATAGCATATCAGGCAATAGTTATAACGCAAGAGTTGGCACCTCTTATCCGGATTATGAAAGTCGTCTAATAGCTGCTAATAACTGGTGGGGCAGTAATCCTCCCAATACTTCTTTATTCCAGGTTGGTTCTTTATCGCAGTTTGTTTATGACCCTTATCTTTTTTCTGATCCTTGGGCAGGGTTCGCCAAAGCTGTAGCGGATAATAACGAAAGTTCAGAAAATGAAGCAGAAATTAGCCAAGGTTTATCAGAAGATATTAATTTAATATTATATGGAAATGAATTAAGGTTGCAGAATAAATACAATGAAGCGAAAAATTACTTTACTTCTTACATAACAGAACATCCGGATAATCAAGCGGCTTACGTTGAACTTTATAATTGTTATAATGGAGAAACAGCAGATGAAATTATTAAGTTCTTTGAAGCTTTGCCCGAAAAAGCCTCAAAAGATCATAAATTGCTTCTCTCTTATTTATATCTGAAAGAAGGCAATTTTAAAGAAGCAAAAGAAGTAAATAATTCTATAATAGCAGAAAATCAGAATACCGAGCTTGCAACAAGAGCTAAACTTAATAATGTTTATATAGCTTTATACAACGAAGACAACATCAGTGAAGCCATTACGACTTTTAATGAAGTTATGAA
>JBAQCL010000047.1:0-37658 GCA_049294175.1 Ignavibacteriaceae bacterium
ATATTATTCTTACTATCCTGTTCTTATTAAGAATAAACTAAAACTACTATAAACTGTTTTTTCTAATTAAAAAAAAATCTCCAGCACCAAACATAAAGTCAGCCCCCGCTGAATAGGAAGTTTTTGGGGGTAAGTAATTATAGAACAGCTATGTGTTATTACAAATTCCGGTTTTAACTTATAACAAATAAAACAAAAGTTCAATTAACAGTTGGCAAATAAGAACCGCTTCTTTGTCATCCCTTTTCGGGACTGGGTGGGTTCCCGTTGTTATAATTATTATATATCACTCATTCTGCATTTCAAGCTCATAACTCTCGCGGTACTTTTTTATTCCGCTAAAAACATACTCCGCAAACTTCTGCTGACCGGAAGATGAGCTTAAATATTTTTCATCGCTTCTATTGGAAAGAAAACCGCTTTCAATTAATACGCTCGGCATTGAAGCGCCGACAAGAACATAAAATCCCGCCTGCTTAACTCCGCGTGAAGAAAGCGAGGGATGTTTGTTAAACTCTTTGTGCAAATCTTCTGCAAAGCGCTCGGAATATTTCATATAAGAAGAGTGCGCCATACTAACAAGAATAAAATTTTCATCCGTAAGTTTTTCATAACGGTTTGGATTATCTTCATACTGGATTACACTGTTTTCAAACTCGGCAATTGCAATTGCCTCTTTGGTTCTGCCCGGGCGCAGAAGATAAACTTCAAATCCGTTTGCATCGCTTGGTTTTTTAGGTGTTGAGTTGCAATGAATTGAAATAAAAAGTTTTCCGTTATTTTCGTTTGCAATTTTCCCCCGTTTGTAAAGATCAACAAAGCTGTCCGTCTTGCGAGTATAAATAACTTTAACATCTTTCATATTTTGTTCAATCAGCTTGCCCAATTTAAGTGCAATACCAAGGTTAATATTTTTTTCCTTTACGCCGCTTACGCCAATTGCGCCGGCATCTTTTCCTCCATGCCCTGCATCTATAACAATAACATCAAACTCCCATTTATCTTTAAGCTTGTTTGTTGGATTATCTTGCTTAAAAAGTTTATTGTGGATAGTAACCTGTAAATCGTTGCTCTTTTCAATATTCATCACTTCGTTTGCAGCATACTCTGGTCCAACTGTAATTTTAATTTCAGCATCTGAACCAACATTTTGTGCTGTTATTTTTTTTACAACTCCTGTTCCGCCTGTAAATAAAATCCGGTTTACATCAGCAGTAACTTTTCTAAAAATTAATGTAAGCACATTATCTTTAAAGGAGCTGTGGTAAGATGGAATTCTCTTATTTGATTTTACTGTAATTAAAGTTCCGTTTACTTTTTCATCCAGGATAATTCCGATTATATTAAAATCACTTTTAGGTTCATCGGGAATTATTGCAACATCTTCTTTGGCACCGCCAACAATAATTTTATTTGGTTCCTGGAATTTTAGTTCTTTACCGTAAGCGGTTGCAAGTGTTTTTAAAATATAGTCAAGCGGAACAAAAACTTTGGAGTTTATTAAGTATGTGGAGGTTGGAAGCTGAATAACGAATTCCCTGTTGCTGCTTTTTTCTCTAAGCACAAGAAATGGATTTTTTGCGGAGGCTTTAACAGAATATTTATCAAACTTAACTTCTATCTTCTGCGTGTTCTCATTATAGTAATAGTAAACTGAAAGCGCATCTGCAAAATCTTTTAAAGAAAAATAAATTGTTCCTTCACGGATATAAGCAGGAATGTTTTTCATCCCGTCTTTTGTAACCACAAGAACATTATTTGTCCCCTGGCTTAAAATTCTGCCCGATAAAACAACAATAAAAAAAATTAAAAGATATGATCTTAAATGATTAGTCATTATCAGCCAATAAATGGAAAAAGTTGTCCGGCTTTCTTTTTGTAAGCTCTGAAATTATCACCAAAATGCTTTTCAAGAAGTTTATCTTCAAAAGAAGCACGCATAAACAAAAACGGAATTTGAATAATTGCGAGAGGCGCAAGAATAAAACTTAGTGTTGCAACCGCTGCACCAAGATCTAACAGCATTTGTGAAAGATATTGCGGATGACGGATTATGCCAAAAGGACCTTTTGTAACAAGCTGGTGATTTTTTTTAATAGCAATATCCTGAGAGTAGTTTTCACCCAAAGTTTTAAATGCCCAGATTTGGATCCAGGAAAATATCAGGTAAAACAGTAACCCGATAATTCTGATTGTTTGATTTTCATTTTTATATTCCAGCGTTCCAACCTGGAAAACACTTATAATTAAAACAACAAGAGTTAATGTAGAAAACACAAGCGGTAAAGTTTGAAGGTAAGTTTTAGGTTTATCTTTGAAAACTCCTACTTTATCCTTAACGCCTTTTTTAGCTCCGCTAAAGTTTGCTCCGAAAGTTGCAATGATGTTAAGGCTTATTATAATGTTTATCGGATCCATATTTCTTTGTAGCTTTTTTGTAAAATTAAGAATAATTGTTGATCAAAAATAGTTATTAAACTTTCTTGATCAACAAATAATAAAAACGTTATTTGATTGCAGGTTCGATATGAAAACTTCTGTCCATCTTTAAGCAGGAGTAAAATTATTTTTGTTTAACGTTACTTACTAAAAACTAAATAACTTTGCCGTGTTCCTTCATTATTGCCGCCCACTCTTCAAAACTTAACTGTTCTGATTCATCAATGAGCATAACAGGAATATCATCTTCAATTCTATAACGGCGTCTTGTAGCTTTATCTGTAGAAACTAATGTATTCCCATCAAGCACTAAATCCGCTTTTGTTTCTGGACAGCATAAAATATCCAAGAGTTCTTTGCTTATCATTTTTTCCTCAATAATTTTAATTCGTTTATGCTAAAGATAAAATAATTTTTGTTACAATAATTAATCTGCGGGTTTATAATTGGTCAAAATTTATCACAAAATATTGCCGCACAAATTAATTATGGTTGGCGTTTTAAGTTTTCTATTTTACGTTTGAACGAACCATTAATCATAAAATTTGATATGCGTCCAAGAACAAAAAAACAATGTGAAGAAATTCGCAACAAAAGCCGCCAAAACATTGAAAAAATAGCCTTAGAGCCATTTCACCCAAAATATATCACGCCACTGATTAGAGGATCAATTTTTACTATTATTAATCTTAATGATCATTCATTTGTTTTAGTTCCTTCTATAAGTTATTCGGTTATTACAAACCTGGATTTATATTTAATAGGATTGTTTTTTAACGGAGATGATTTGACCGAGTATGGAAGCTTTGGACATTACTTTTATGCCCGCTTAAAATGGTCATTTTAAACATACCCTATTTTAGAGCAGCCTATTTACATGCACCTCTATTTTTCTTAAGTTAATACCGCTTAAAATATTGTTACCGATAAAACCAATTTTTACAACTAACGATAATCTTTTTTATAGAAGATCAATTAATTATTAGTTATAAAAATATTATTATCTGATAACTGTTAACTGTTAAATAAATATAATGATAACATTTTTTTAACAATGGTGAAATAAATAATCGAACAAGCCGGAAGTAAATTACAGGAGAATCCTTGGGGTTTTAGAAAAAAATAATTTTTACGCATTATCCATTAATAATAGGAGTTCAATATGAACCTTTTCGAACGTGCTAAAAATATACTCATTTCACCCAAAACAGAATGGGAAGTAATAAAAGGTGAGCAAGCAACAACTGCAGATCTTTTTACTAAGTATACAATGATTCTTGCTGCTATTCCTGCCGTTGCTACACTTATAGGATACTCAATTGTAGGCATTTCTTTTGGTGGACCATTCGGTTCTTACAAACTTCCATTTGAAAACGGATTGCTTTATGCTGTTATAATGTACATACTAACACTTGTTGGGGTTTATGTTGCAGCAATTGTTGTTGATGCACTTGCAACATCCTTTGGTTCCACAAAAGATATGACCGCTTCATTAAAGGTTGTTGTTTATTCCTGGACTGCATCGTGGATAGCTGGAATTTTTCAAGTTATTCCTTCCCTTGCTATTCTGGGAATATTAGGATTGTACTCTTTTTTCCTCCTCTATTTAGGTTTGAAGATAGTAAAAGATACACCACAGGATAAATTAGTTGGGTATGTTATTATTGTAATTATTGTATTGGCTGTACTTTATTTTGTAATAGGAAAAATTACAACTGCGATTGCAATGCCAACCGGGTTTGATATGCTGAATAATTTTGACTTGGGAAATTAAATGAAATAGTATTTTACATTAAAAAAGACTATCACAAAGTAGATCTATTTGGGGTAGTCTTTTTTTAATTCTTTAGAGTGATAAGATTTTCAAGATGCTTTATATCAGGCTCAGAATTTATTTTCTTAAAATACTCAAGAGCCAGGTTCAGATTTTTTTCGCTTTCCTCGGTTTTATTCATGTCCTTATAAAGCAATCCTAATTCGTGGTATGTTTCCGCTTGATTTAATTGATTACCGGCTTCTATATTTAAGCGTAAACTGGTTTGCAAATAATTTTCTGCAAGCGAATAATTTTTAGTATTCCTCTGAATTATTCCTTTAATTTTATAAACTTCTGCTATAGTTAATTTATCATTAAGCTTATAAGCAACCTCCATAGCTTTATCGGCAAAAGCGGTGGCAAGAGAATAATCTTCCATCTGGGAATAAACAAAGGATTTACTTAAATAAACAAACCCGATAATTTGTAAATAATTACTTTCAACAGCGTATGCAAAACTTTCATCAAATTCTTTTAAAGCTGACTTAAAGTCTTCTTTTTTAGTATAAACCATCCCAATATTCTGATGTATCTCCGCTATTCTTTTTTTATCGCCAACTTTTTCGTAATTCAACAATGCTCGTTTAAAATACACAAGCGCTTCATCAAACAAACCTTTTATGTTGTTAACAATACCAAGGTTAATTTCAATTTTTGCTTTTTCAATGTAATTATGCTCCTCTTCCGATTTATCTAAAGCTGATTCAAAGTTTTCAATAGCATTTTTAACTTCACCAAGATCCCCGTAAATGGTTCCCAAAAGATTTTCACACTTTGCAATTCCTTTTATATCATTAACTGATTCAAATAATTCTCGCGCTTGTCTTATATAGTAAAAACTGTTTTGCCAGTTAGCTTGCCTGCTGTAAATCTCTCCTATTAATAAATATGCATGTGCTGATATATCTGCAAAATTTTTATCATTTAATGTGTTTGAAATTATTTTTTCATTAATTTCAATTGCAGTTGCAAACTCGCCATTGGTAATTGAAGCCTGGCTAAGGTACAGCAACAGTGATAGGAATTTTTCTCTTGGTAACCTGTCGGAAGAATAAGTTACTAAAAGATCTATCTGTGTACGGTAAGTTAATCCGTCAGAAACTTTAAGGTTCTTTTGTTTGTTTAATTTTTTCTGCTCAAAATTAGGCTGACTAACTATGGAAGATTTATATAAGGATAAAAACTCCTTAATCTGTTTTGTGCTAAAAAAATCAGGCAATATGTCTGATATGCTTTTATATAAATTTTCGGTCACTGTGTTATTTGCTAATCGACTTAAAAAATGCGTAAAAAGTTTCTAACTTGGGGCAACAGTTATGCCAAAGTTTGTAGGCATATGTAAAGGTTTATTTATGCGCATAATCATTGATTATTTGAGATTTTGGGAATAATTACTCAATAAATCGTGTAATTATTGCTATTGTTAAAAATTTTTAACGTCTCAAATTCAAACAAGGTTTCTAATACACGATTACAATCCGTAGTTAGGAAATAATTACAACCCCCTGTTTAGGTAAATTGTTTTCCCGCAAATTCCATCTGTTTTCAAAATCAATTGACAAACTCATAGGCTTAGGGATAACTTGCAAGTAAGAATCATTTTTATTCAATAGGAGTTAATAATGAAGTTGTCAAAATATCTTGCAAAACCAAACTCTAAGATTGACCTTGAAAAATACGATACTAACGATACTGCTGGGTTAAAGTCAAAAGAGGACGCAAAGGAGCTGCTTCAAAAAAATATTGAGAAGATGACTGAATTACAGGATAAACTTTATGCGATGGACAGATATTCATTACTCCTGATATTCCAGGCTATGGATGCTGCCGGTAAAGATTCTACAATTAAGCATGTAATGAGTGGACTTAATCCGCAAGGCACACAGGTTTTCAGCTTCAAGCAGCCATCAAAAGAAGAAGTTGATCACGGTTATTTATGGCGAATAACAAAATCGCTTCCTGAGAGAGGAAGAATTGGAATTTTTAATCGTTCTCATTATGAAGAAGTACTTGTTGTAAAGGTACACAATTTAATAAAATCACAAAGACTTCCGGAAGAGCTGGTTGATAATAAAATCTGGGAAAATAGATATAAGCAAATAAGCGATTTTGAAAGATATCTTTTTGAAAATGGCACTATAGTTTTGAAATTTTTTTTGCATGTTTCAAAGGACGAACAGAAAAAAAGATTTTTAGATAGAATAGATGATCCCTCTAAAAATTGGAAATTTTCATCAGCGGATGTTAAGGAAAGAAGTTTCTGGAATGACTATCAAAAAGCGTATGAAGATGCTGTTTCTGCAACAAGCAAAAATTTTGCTCCATGGTATATTATTCCGGCAGATAAAAAATGGTTTGCACGATTACTTGTCAGCGAAATTATTATTGATCACTTAGAAAAATTAAACCTTGAATACCCAAAACTTTCTAAGGATCAACTTGCAGAACTTCAAATAGCAAAAGAAGCTTTACTGGCTGAGTGATAATTAGTCAAATAAATATACTGTCGGTTAAAAATCAAAGTTGAAAAGCTGATACGCGGTTTTTTACAGATCTAAAATTTCACTTATAGAGCTAACCATAAAATCCGGTTGTTCAACTTCAAGAAGTTTTTGGGTTCGGTAACCGTATAAAACTCCGCAAGTATAGGCGCCGGCATTTTTACCGCATTGAATATCAAGTTCAGTATCTCCTACCATCAAAGTGTTTTTCATATCAACGTTAAGTTCTTTGCAAATTGCTGTAAGTGGTTCGGGTGATGGTTTATGCGCTATTCCTTCCCTTCTTCCCATAACAAGATCAAAATATTCCTTTAGATTAAAGTAGTCAACAATCCTGTCGGCTTGATCCTGCATTTTAGTGGTTAACAAAGAAATTTTTGCCCTGCGGTGTTTTAACCCGATAAATGTTTCTTTAACATTTGGATAAATTTTTGAATACTGCATTAAAGTAAAATAACTTTCTTTATACACTTTTAAAAAGTTGTCAAAATCATTTACCCTGATATTAAATGCTGAAAACATATCTAAAAAATGCTGTCCGATTTTAAGAACAAAATCATTTTCACTTACATTAAAATCTATTCCCAGATTATTTAATGCAAAAGCAGTTGCCTTATAAATTGTTTGATTTGAATCAACAAGAGTTCCATCAAGATCGAAGCAGAAGTGTTTGAGTTTTTCTTTCAAGCTTTTCCGTTTGTTTAGTTTTAATTTGTTAATTGCCCCTAACAAATATTAAAGACAAATATTTAATAAATAATTTATAAAAAATACTTGTATTTACAGAAGTAAAGATGCAAT
This sequence comes from Ignavibacteriaceae bacterium, assembly GCA_049294175.1. Classification (GTDB taxonomy): domain Bacteria; phylum Bacteroidota; class Ignavibacteria; order Ignavibacteriales; family Ignavibacteriaceae; genus IGN3. Next base: position 7,558 of record JBAQCL010000047.1, read on the forward strand.
TTTCGCCAACTGCAGTTGTAAATATTTATGCGTAAACTTTTAAGTGCAAAATAACATATCTCATTTTAGTTTCTAACAAGTACTTTTGACTTAAAATATTTCTTATTGAGAGAAAAAATTTAATTGGAAATTAAAAACGAATTAAATTTAGATATAAATATCTGGCATAATAATTACTGATATTGGCAATCAAACTAATCAATAACTAATGGAGCTATATATGAAAAAAATCTTAGTTCTTTTTACTGTTCTGTTTGTTCTTTTGGGTGGAATTAAAACTAATTTGTTTGCACAAACCGAACCGGTTTTATATTTCTGTGAAAGCTACGGCGATGATGGTGAAGTTGGTGTAAGCGATAGGTTTACAGCCGGATATTTAACGGTTATGGTTAAATGTGATTATCCGCTCGAATTAGAAGACTGTTCAATCCAGTTTGATAAGTACAACAAAAGAACTTCTGCATTTGAGTATTATAAAAAATTTAGTTACGTAGTAGATCCAGATATGAAATATATTTTCTTTTCAAAAAATGAAGAGAGTGATCTGAAGTTTGAAGATCCCGGATTTTATAGAGTATTTTTACTTGATGGAAGTGATAAAACAGTTGCAAGTGCGCTAATTGAAATTATTCCAAGATAGTTATTTAAAAAAATTTTAAGCGGTACTTTTAGTACCGCTTTTTTTGTTTAGAATAATTTGTAGCGGCTGTAAAATATTTTCACTTTGCCTTAATTGCTTTGTAAATTATTAACAACCATCCTATCAAAAAACAAAGACCACCAATTGGAGTTATCATTGCAAAAAATCTGATTCCCGAAGTAGAATAGATATACAAAGAAAAAGAAAACAATATTATACCTAATAAAAAAAAGATTGACGGTAACTTTGGTTTTAAAAAAGAGTTTAACGATAGGACAAGTAAAACAACAGAATGAACTAACTGGTATAGAACTCCGGTTTTATAAACCTCAAGCATTTCTGATGAAATTTTCTCTTTTAACCCGTGAGCTCCAAAAGCGCCTATTGCAACAGCAGTAAAACCGGAAACAGCAGATATTATAATCCACATTTTTTTGTCGTTCATATTTTTTCCGTCTTGAATTATATTGAATAGTAGAAACAAAATTTATTAACTTTGTCCGCAATTTAATCACAACAAATTAAAGAAATGAAAAAAATACAAAAACTAATTTTACCGCTATTGTTTATGGTTGTTATCGTTATTATTTACACTTTTTATTTTGCAAAAGATGGATTAGGTTCGTTTACTGATTTTGATCCAAACAATACCGCTGTTAAAGAAATTAAAGTTAAAATAATGAAGGATATTGAAGTCCAGCAAAATGGGAATGATATTGTGTTTTATGCCCTTGATAAAAACGAAAAAATTATGCAAATAAATGCTTCTGTTGCGCTGCCAAATGATTTTAATGATGCTGAAACAGTAACGTTAAAAGGGCATTTAAGTGGCAATTCCTTTCATGCACATGAAGTTTTAGTTGATTAAATAATTATGAAAAAGTTTGAGCTTGTTTCTAACTATAAACCTTCCGGTGATCAACCTGAAGCAATTAAACAACTTTTAGAAGGAATTAATCGTGGTGATAAGTTTCAAACTTTGCTTGGCGTTACAGGAAGCGGCAAAACTTTTACGATTTCAAATGTAATTGCTCAAACCAATAAGCCGACATTAATTATTTCGCACAATAAAACTCTTGCCGCACAGCTTTATTCTGAATTTAAATCTTTTTTCCCGACTAATGCTGTTGAATTTTTTATCAGTTACTACGATTACTATCAACCAGAAGCCTATGTTGTTTCACGTGATGTTTATATCGAAAAGGATTTTTCAGTTAATGAGGAAATAGATCGTTTGCGATTGAAAGCTACCACGTCTTTAATTGAAGGAAGAAAAGATGTAATTGTAGTTGCAAGCGTTAGTTGCATATACGGTATCGGCGCTCCCGACGAATATGCAAGACAAATTATTTTTGTAAAACAAGGAGAAAAACTTGATAGAAAAAAATTCTTGCGCGAATTGATTGATATTTATTATGTAAGAAATGATTCTGATTTTTCTCGCGGTACTTTCCGTGCCCGGGGTGATGTTGTTGAAATAATACCGGCTTATCAAGAAGAAGAAGCAATACGAATTGAATTTTGGGATAACGATGTCGAAAAAATTTCTATAATTGATTCAGTTACCGGAAAAATAATTCGTGGGATTGAGTCCGTTCCAATTTATCCTGCAAAATATTTTGTAACTGATCGCGGTAAAATGCAGCAGGCAATTTATAATATTGAACAGGAACTTGCCGAACAATTGGAAGTTCTTCGCAAAGAAGAAAAATATTTAGAAGCACAACGCTTAGAACAACGCACTAAGTTTGATATCGAAATGATGAAAGAAATAGGTTATTGTTCCGGCATTGAAAATTATTCACGCCATATGGATGGAAGGGCTCAGGACTCTCGTCCATTTAATCTTTTTGATTACTTCCCTGATGATTTTCTTTTAATAATTGATGAGTCGCACGTAACTCTTCCACAAATAAGGGGAATGTATAATGGTGATCGCAGTAGAAAACAAACTTTAGTTGATTATGGTTTTCGCCTTCCTTCAGCTCTCGATAATCGACCAATGAAATATGAAGAGTTTATGGAAATGCTGAACCAGGTAATTTTTGTAAGCGCTACTCCTGCTGATTATGAATTGGAATTAAGCGGCGGAATTATCGTAGAGCAAATCATTCGCCCAACCGGTTTACTCGATCCAGAAATTGAAGTTCGCCCAATCAAGGGTCAGATTGATGATTTAATTGCGGAGATAAGAAAAAGAGTTGAAATAAAAGAAAGAACTCTTGTAACAACATTAACAAAAAAAATGGCGGAAGACCTTTCTGATTATTTAGACAAAATTGGAATACTGGTTCGATATATCCATAGCGATATTGATTCACTGGAACGAGTTGAAATTCTTCGCGATTTACGTCTTGGTGAGTTTGATGTTTTGGTTGGCGTTAACCTTCTTAGAGAAGGATTAGATTTACCTGAGGTTTCTCTTGTTGCTATAATTGACGCAGATAAAGAAGGATTTTTACGCAGTGAAAGATCGCTTATGCAAACAGCCGGTAGAACTGCTCGTAATGCCAGTGGTAAAGTAATTATGTACGCCGATAAGATTACCGAATCTATGCGAAAAACAATTACCGAAACAAACAGAAGAAGAAAACTTCAAAAAGAGTATAACGATAAACATGGAATTGTTCCTGCTACTATTTACAAATCAATGGAAGATATTCTTTCTTCTACTTCAATTGCCGACATTAGAAAGAAAGATGAAAAAGAAAGTTACGGATTTACAAAGGTTGCGGAGCCTGTTCTAAAATATATGAACAAAGAACAGAAAGAAGATTTAATTGACCAATTAACTGAAGAAATGCGTAAAGCAGCGAAAGATCTTGAGTTTGAAAAAGCAGCTAATTTGCGCGATGAAATACAAAAATTAAAAAAGATGATAGTATAAATTCAGCTTGACATTCGGAAAAATCAACAAATTAAATTTTAATTATTGCGGAAAATTCTTTAGATATTAATTCTTTTTCATATGTCACTTTTTCCAGAAACAATCCGGATGGCGGAGCAGTAAATTTGGCAGGTTCACTTGATTTATTGTTCAAATAAAACAAAATATCTTTTTCAGATTTTCTTCCTCTTCCCGCTTCGACCAATATTCCAACTATTCTTCTAACCATTTTCCAAATGAAATGAGAACCAATGATTCTGATTAATATTAAATCGCCATCTTCTTTCAATTGAATATCATCAATCAAAACTTTTGTTGATTTATCTTCGGGATCATCATCAGAAAAGGAAGCGAAATTATTCATTCCGATAAAATATTTTGAGGCTGCTTCCATTTTTTTAAAATCAAGTTTATCCTTTATCCACCACACAAAATTTTTCCCAAACGCAGTTCTTCTACGGGATATTTGATAAATATAACTTCGCGATTTTGCACTATACCTTGCGTGGAATTCTTTGCTTGTTTTTTCTATTTCAAGAATGTTTATATCATATGGTAAGAGATCATTTAACTTCATCCGGATAATTTCCGGTGCTAAAACAGTCTTCACATCAAGATGAGCAACCTGGCATAGTGCATGTACTCCGCTATCAGTTCTGCCGGCGCCTTGCAAATCTAAAAAATCATCATTAAAAATTTCCTTCACCCCTTTTATAATCGAGCCTTGAACAGTTTTTACATTTTCTTGCTTTTGCCAGCCGGAAAATCTCGTTCCTTCATATTCGATAAAAAGCTTAAAGCGAGAAAAGTTTAAATCATATAATTTTCGTTTATCCGGCACAAACTTTTTTCTTTTTGATTTGCCTGCCGGTATATTGTCAAAACGATTCTTACTATAATTTTTTTTGCCTCTCAATTAAGTCTCATAGTTTCTTCAGCGTAATCAAACTCGGTCTCATAGACCCGAACCTTAACGGTTGATATGTTATTTGGTAAAGAACATTTTTTGATTTCGCTAATAAGATAAAGACAAATATTTTCTGCAGTTGCTAAAAAATCCACAACTACTTTTTTAGAATTTAATTTTTCTAAAAACTCAACAACTAATTTGTCATCTTTATTTACCATAAAAGCATGATCAAGACTATCAATAACCGGATTAACTATCTTTTCAACATCATAGTAATCAATAACCATTTGATTTTTATCCAATTCACCCTCAAACTCAACAATCATTTTATAAGAATGTCCATGAATATTTTTACATAAACCAAAATGATCCGGGAGCCTATGCCCCATTTCCCAACGAAATTCTTTAGCTATTTTCATAAAAATGTTTCTTTAAATTTTAATTTTATTTGAATCCTGCCTTACATCAAAGAGAGACAACACTTCTATAATATTTTGTTTAATTAAATAAAAAATTGTTCTGTGTTCCGTTAGAACTGAGCGACGAACAATTTTTGATTTTTCAGACTTTGGAAATAATTCAGGATAGTGTGCAATTAGTTTTATTCTTTTATCGAGTTTTTGGATAAAATTAGATTTTTCCTTTGCAGACCAGTTTTCTTCGAGAAATTTAAGAATGTAATTTAGATTATTAAGAGCCTCAGTTGTCCAATAGATTTTATCGCCATTGTTCATAATTTTTTCTCACTTCTTCGTGAGCGACAACTCTTCCAGCCTTTGAGTCTGCTAACCCTCTTTCTATTGAGGCTTTTTCTGCTTCTGAAATTTCTTCCCACCAATCATTATTCTTCTCTTGTTCTCTTAAGAGTTTATTCTTTTCAATAATAGTTTCGTCAGAAAGATTTCTTATCCAATCGATAATTTTCAATTTTTCAGCATCTAAATTCATTTTATTCTCCTCAATCTATATTACTCTTCGAAATTATGTTTTATAAATTGAAAACACAACATTCTCTTACACACCTTTTGTTTCAGGATGCCAAATAAATTTATGCATCTGAAGTTGAAATCTAATATTTAATTTGTCTTCTAAAACCCAATTAACTAATTGAAGAGGTTCCAATTTTCCAAATACAACCGAGAACAGAATTTTACATTTATTTTCTAATTGATATTTTTTTATTACGTCAACTGTCCAACCATAATCTTCTCTACTTCCGATAACAAATTTTAATTCATCTGTGGATTTTAAGTGGTTTATATTATCATATAAATTTTTCTTTTCCATTCCGCTTGACGGACATTTTAAATCCATAATTATTCTTACGCGTTCATCAATATTTTTAATTGTTAAACTTCCGCCTGTTTCAAGTAAAACTTCAAATCCTTCATCACAAAGTTGCTTCATTAACAAAAGACATTCATCCATTTGAACAAGAGGTTCGCCGCCTGTAATTTCTACAAGTTTGCAATTATATTTTTTCACTTCATAAATAATTTCGGAAATTGATAAATCTTTCCCGTCATAAAAAGCATATTCCGTATCACAATAAGAGCATCTTAGGTTGCAATAGGTTAAGCGCACAAAAACACAAGGCAACCCGGCAAATGTGCTTTCTCCCTGAATCGAATAGTATATTTCATTAACCTTAATCATAAATAGTGCGATTTTTTGCTATTTTCTTAATAAATTGTGGGCAAAGTTACAAAACATCAGTTTGACATCAAACGGGGCAATGCCTATATTTGACCCACATTTTTTAACTAATTATAAGGTTTTGATTTAATGGCTCATCATAAATCAGCGAAAAAGAGAATTCGTTCTTCTGAAAAAAGAAAAAAAATTAACAAAATGACCGATTCAAAAATTAAAACTGTATTGAAGAAAACGCTTGCTACCACGACAAAGGAAGATGTAGAAACGCTTTATAAAGAAGCAGTTGCAATTATTGACAAAGGAGCATCTAAAGGTAGATTACATAAAAATAATGCTGCAAGAAAAAAAGCAAAGATTACTAAACATTTGAATAAGCTTACTGCTGCAAAGTAATTGTTGATAGAAATTTTAAATTGAAAGGCTCTTTTATAAGAGCCTTTATTGTTTTAAAGCTCCGTTAACAGTTCTTTTCCCTCTGATTCAGGTAAGTAAAATCTTACAGGTTTAATATTTCCAAGTTTATCTTTTTGTGCTTTAACTTTTTTCTTAATGATAACGCTATGTTCAATCATAACGCCATCCTCAACGATAGAACCAAACAAATAACTTGTACCTTTAATTAAAACATCTTTCCCGATTCGTAATGGAAATTCATCACTGCCAGTCATATTAACACTTGATTCAATTATAGAATTCTCATCGATTTCAATATTGCCTTTTATAATATCTCCCCAAAGAATTTTTACATTATCACCTATCTTTAATGTTTGATTTGAGAAACAGGAAAGGTGAACGGATCTCCAGACATTAACATTTTTTCCAAAGATTACATTTCCAGAAATATAAACAGCTCTTCCAAATTCAATATTGTAATTAAGCTTTACACCATCCCCAATATAGGCTCCTTTGCCAATTTTAATATCTAAAGGAATTCCTTTTTTATCTAATTCTATTAACTCGTTAACAACATTATCATGAATAAAAAAATCATCGGGATCATCAATTTCTATTATGTCTTTTAATTTTTCATACACATTTCTTCTGGCAATTTCATCCATTTCTTTAAGAACGGATTTATTGTTAAATCCCATTACTACATATTGATGTTTAGGACTTACGGCTCCCACAGAATATCCTTTTAAATTGAAAAGAGAAATAAGATCGGTAATATAAATTTCATTCTGCGCATTATCGTTTGAAATATTATAAATTAATTCAAGCAGTTTAGCATACTTAAAAGCATAAACTCCGGAATTGAACTCATTAGTTTCTATCAATTCCTGCTTTGTAAATGAATATGTTTTATTTCTGTAGTCAATTTTATAAGAAGTCTTTTCCGGTAAAGCCATTATATCTTTGTATTCTATAATTTTAATCACATTTCCAAAATCATTCCCTGTGTCATTGCCATTATCATCTTTTGCTTTAGCACGAATAATACGTCCGTAAGAATTCTGTAACGGATCTCCTTCATAAACCCCGGTTAATACCATCATATCATTCTTTGAAGAAATAAATTCATTCCTAAAATCAATCATCGAAACGTTATCAAGAAGCCCCATATCACCGGGTAAGACATAAACAATACCTTCTTGGAAATCACCCATAATTGTTCTAAGTGCAACCTGAACTGCATGACCAGTTCCGTTTTGCTCTTCCTGATAAGCAAATTTATTTGCTTCTCGTTTGCCAATAACGTCCATAACATCAATGGCTTTAATGCCAACCACAATTACCGTATTAATACTTTCCACACCATGCCGACAAGCATTGTAAACTCTTTCAACGGTAGGAATTTGCCAGATTTTATGAAGCATTTTTGACTTTTGAGATTTAATTCGCTTACCATGCCCGGCGGCAAGAATAATAGCTACTTCATTGGAATTATTAAATCCCGTAGATAATTCTTTAATTTTCAGATAAACTTCAGAGGAACTGTTATCAACCATAAAATCTCCCAAAACCACTTTTAATTGAACAAATTAACAGGAAAAATTAATTAAACCCCTTTCCTATTCCAAATGAATGTGTTTTATTGTTTACTCATAATTATTAACTTTGCCCAACTCATTTACTAACAACAAGGAAGGTTATATGAAAAAAATAGCAGTAATTATGTTCTTATTCTTTATTTTGTTTTCTGTTTCATCTTTTTCCCAATCTCGTGGTTTTGGCTTGGGAATTATAGTAGGTGAACCAACAGGAATTTCTGCTAAATATTGGACTGCCTCCACTACAGCGTTAGACTTTGGGCTTGGATATTCATTCGAAAAACATAGCCGGATACATCTCCATGCCGATTACTTATTTCACGTAAATAACATATTTCAAACATCAGAAAATATTGCTTTATATTATGGACCCGGCGCAAGGCTAAGACTTGTGGATGAAGGTGATTCCCGCTTAGGATTTAGATTTGATGTTGGACTTGTTTGGGTACCTAAAAATTCCCCAATTGATGTTTTTCTTGAAATTGCACCATTGCTTGATATAATACCGGAAACGGATTTTACATTTAACGGCGGAATTGGTGTAAGATTTTTCTTTAATTAATTATTAGCTAATTTTTTCATCCGGTTTAATTGATCTAAAAAATGCAATATTTAATCCAAGTGTAAACCAGATTAGAGTTGCAATTTCGTGATCCCAAAAATTTAGTTCAGTTAAACCGGAAACTATAAATCCACAAAAAGCCGCTAAAGTTCCCAAAGCATAAGATGACACGAAAACTTTATCTTTAACCTTTTTATAAATTTTTAAATCGATTGAAATAATTTTGTAAAACAAATAAAGTACTGCAAGCAATCCAAACAATCCCAGTGTTGCCAGAATATGAAAAAAGTTATTATGTAAGTGTCCCTGGATTTCTTTATGATAAGGCTCTTTGTAATGTTTATATAATTCCGCTAAATCAATATCACCTACACCAAAAATGGGATGGGTTTTAAAGATTTTTATTCCGGCTTTCCATAAAGCAATGCGAGTAAAGTTGGAAGGATGATAAGGATCAAAAATTCCTAAAAGTCTGCTCTGTTTGCTTTCTACTCTTGTTGTAAAAAGATTTTTGCCGGAAACACTAAATGATTTTGGCATAAAGCCGGGGCTAACATCTTGAGAAATATAAAATTTTCCTTCATCATTCTGTTTAAATACATAAATGCGGCTGTCGGAAGTTAATATAAAATAATTTCCGTTTTCAAAAAGCATTTGAGAAACAGACTTAACAGAATTAATTGTTTCAAAATATGATAAACCCAACGAATCAACTTTATAAACATTTAGTCCGTTCTTTTTTATTGCAAAAAGATAATTGTTTACGTAATAAACAAAATTACTTTTTGATGAGTCTTTAATGGCAGGTGATTCTTCCGGCAAGTTATTTTTTGTTTTATAAATTTCACAGCTTGTTGAATTCGTTAAAATTAAAAATTTTGCGTCAACAAAGACATTCGTATAATCAACAAAGGATGGATAATAAACTCGCTGTTTAATATTTTCAGGATTAGTAAAAACAGTTAGTCCGCTGTCTTTATCAAGAATATAAAAATATCCATTTGCTGCCGCATCAGAAACAGTAAAACCAGGGGAGTAAAATTCGTTGGTTTTTACTAATTCATTATTTTCTAATTTGAATAAGACATATCTTGTATCCATTAAACTGCACAAGTAATAATTATCAGTCCAATGGAAAAATCCTGCTGCCGCAGACGGAAGATCAAATCTTTTTATTAACGTAGAATCTTTATAAACCAGCAATCCTTTATTATAATCACTCACAATAAGTTTGTCATTAAGTGGAAAAGCACTAAAAGCTTTGCCTTCGGTTTTTAAAGTTTCAATAAGCTTTGCCGGCTTGGATTCGATTGAAAAAATATTTACTTCACTAATATTTTTTTGTGTGATAAAAAATATTATAACCAACACAGCGCCGCCTAAAAGAATTTTCCACTGCCTTTTAATAATAAGAATTAGTAAAATTCCAAATGCTGCGCCCATCCAGCCAGTGCGTTTATATGTAGAAAATAAAGCAAGTGCTGAAAGTGCAAATCCGATTAATAAAAATATTTTATTTCTTGCAGATGTTTTTTCGTTTATCAGAAATGCAAAAAGAAAAATTACAGTAAAACTTATTATTTCACTCGCTGTAATCGGATATTGGAAAACAGATGGACCGGACTCAGTGGAACTGTATAAGTTATTTATATAAAAATAAAATGAAAAGTAAAGATATATCAATACAGTTATAAGAGTCCCACCTATATATATTTTAAAAACAGTTTTAGCTTTTTTATAATCTTTAACGGAAGCTATCATCGTATAAATTAATGGAATAAGAAGAACATGCTTCAATAGATTATGAAAAGACAAGGGCATTTCCTGGGAAACCACAGCTGACAATATTTCGGCAAGAATATACCAGATAAAAGCAAATTCTAATCCGGATTTAGAAAATTGATTTTCTTTTGTTACGGCAGCTTTAATTAAAATTAAAATAAGTGCGCCGTAATAACCGATTTGATTTACAAAGATTGAATTACTTAAGCTAAGTAAAAAAATAATTATAAAAACAAAAATTGCGGTATCAAGAATTTTTATAGTTTGTGAATTATTTTCAGACATCGTTATCTCTGAACTGCATATCATACAATTTTTTATAAAGCCCCTTTTCCTGCGTAATCAGTTGCTCGTGCGTTCCCTGCTGAACAATTCCTCCCTTATCTATAACAACAATGTTGGTTGCATTTCTAATTGTACTTAAACGATGAGCAATAACAAAAGTTGTTCTATTTTTCATTAATCTTTCAATTGCTTCCTGAACAAGAATTTCCGATTCATTATCCAGTGCAGAAGTTGCTTCATCAAAAATCATAATTTCAGGATTCTTTAAAAGCGCTCTTGCAATTGTCAGTCTTTGCCTTTGTCCGCCGGATATTTTAATACCTCTTTCCCCGATAATCGTTTTATACCCCTCCGGCATTTCACTTATAAAATTGTGAGCGTTAGCCATTTTAGCTGCTTCTATCATCTTTTCCATCGGAAAATCTTTTAAACCGTAAGCTATGTTATCAAAAATTGTTGTGTTAAACAGAAAGGTCTCTTGTGTAACAATGCCCATCTTTGAGCGAAGAGACTCTACTGAAAGATTTTTTATATCTGTGCCGTCAATTAAAATCCTTCCGTCTGTTGGATCATAAAACCGTGGAATTAAATCCACTAAAGTTGATTTTCCCCCACCGCTTGGTCCAACTAATGCTAAAATATCACCTTTTTTAACAGCAAAGTTTATATTGTTTAAAACTAATTCTTCAGAGTCTTCATAATGGAAAAAAACATTTTCAAAAGTTACTGTGTCTTTAAATTCTTTTAATTCTTTTGCCCCTTCTTTAGTTTTTATCAGAGGCTCAGTATCGCAAATCTCAAATATTCTTTCTGCCGCAGCACTCGCTTCCTGAATTCTATTATTAACACTACCAAGTTCTTTAATCGGGGGCATCATCTGAAAGATTGCAAATAAAAATCCAAGAAACTGACTTGCATTTAGAGTTTTGTATTGCAGAACAAATAAGCCGCCGTAATAAATAATTACAACACCGATAATAATACTTAGTAATTCCGTAATCGGCGAAGAAAGATTTCTTATTCGCACAGTCCTTAAAACCATGTCAAAATAATTTTTCGTTTCTCGCATAAACCTGTTGTTCTCAAAGTTTTCCATGCCAAAAGCTTTTACAATTTTAACACCTGATATTGTCTCCTGCAAAACACTTGTAATATCGCCAAGCTTTATTTGTAGTTGAGTAGTAAGCCTTTTCAATTTACTGCCAAGCCACGCAATTAATAAGCTTGATGTTGGAACAATTATTAAAGCAAAAAGCGAAAGCTTCCAACTAATGGTAAATGCAATTATTAAAAACACAATTATAGTTAAAGGTTCTTTTATAAGATTAGAAAAAGTTGCAGATATACTGGCTTGTACAATACTAACATCATTAGTAAACCTCGAAATAAGATTTCCAACGCGTTCCTTCTTAAAATAACTGATCGGAAGTTTATGTAAGTGTTTATAAGTTTCATCGCGTAAATCTTTCATAGCTGCATATTCCACATAAATCATAAAATAGGACTGCAAGTATGAAAAAATATTTTTAAACAGAAATGATATAAATATTATTATACATATTTTAAATAATATATCTATTTTTTCTCCGCTTAAAATATAGTTGTTAAATGTATTGGAGATATTATCCTTAAATTCAATTACCCAATCGGGAAGAATACTTGATGCCTGATCGGCAGCAGGAATTTGTTGGACTGTTTGTTTCTGTGACGATTCCTGAAACAAAGTATCAAGCAAAGGAATGGTAAGATAAACGGATAAACCGTTTAGTACCGCAAATAGAATTGTAAAAACAAATGTTAATACAATATGTTTCCAATAAGGCTTGGTATAACTTAATATTCTTAAATAAGTATTCAATCTGTGTCTAATTTATTTCAAAAAAGTTAGTTAATAAACGGGAACATTTTTTAAACCGCAGCCTCCCGTCACTATTATTTTTCGGTTCTCACTTAATGAGCTTAAACTGAACAGCTCAATAAATGAATCTCTTCCAAAACCATTATCAAATATCAGCAAATCGCCAATTAGCACAAAACGTTTGTAACCGAATCCATTAAATGTTTTAACGTTCTTTTTCTTTTGCAAATCAAAAATTGTGAGTGAAGAAGTTATTTTATTTTTACTATCTGGTTCTGATTTATTTTTATCCATTAAAAGAATTATTACGTGTTTATTGTTCTCTGCCCAGCCAATTTGTTTTATTTCCTTATTTACAATTGTCGTTTTTATTTCGGTTTTTGAACTTGATTGTTGTATAAAAACCGAATCCTTTTTTTCTACAATCTTAAACATTCCGTTTAGTGAAATATATTCAAGATCGGGTAGTCTTGTTATCGGATAACCATCCTTTGTTAAATCAAATGTTTCGTTGTTATCGGATAATAATTTTCCAAATCTATTATATACTTGTGTGTTTTTATTAATGTAGGAGGCAATTGTTTTATCAATAGAATTAATAACCAAAGTAAACCGATCGTCATCTGTCCAGTATGGAATCATTTGAATACCATCTTCAAGCTGGGCTATTTGCTCAACTTTGCCGGTGTTTATATCTATACGATACAACTGTCCTCTTTCAATAGCAGGTTGAGAGGATTTTAGTCTTTGCTTCCGCTTTGTTATAAAGTATGCCGTTTGCCTATCACCTGAAACTAATAGCTCAAGCACTCTTTCATTTTTATGATTCCAAAATATTTTAGCTTTATTTGTTTTATAATCGTATTGATATAAAGAGGGTAAGCCGGAATATATTGCGACAAAGTAAAGCTCTTTAAATTCGGTTAATTTAGCTTTTGCAATTTCCTTTTCTAAGTTAGCATTATCCGCATTTTCGTTTTTATCAATACAACCCAAAAGTGAAATCAGAGCAATAAATATTAAAAGCTTTTTCATAAAGAAATTATTGAGCTAGTTTTATTAATGAGTTAAGAATAAAATTAATTAACTTCATAAAAAATCCCCACAACGGACTGTAAATAAAAAAAATCAAAATAATAGAGCCGTATAAACCAAGATTCAAAAATTTTGCCGTTAATTGGTTCGGCACTAAATCGAACAAAATATGCGAACCATCCAAAGGAGGAATAGGAAGCAGATTAAATGCGAAAAGGAAAATATTAAAAAACACACCGTACCATAAAATGTTTATTAAAATTTGGTTTTCACTTAAGTGATAATTTAGAAATACGAAGAAAAATATATAAAAGATAAATGCAATAATTAAATTTGCAAATGGACCGGCAAAAGAAACGTATGCATCATCTTTGTAAATATTTTTAAAATTTCTTCTATCAATGGGAACCGGTTTTGCCCAGCCAATCAATGCCATACCGCTTGCAAATGAAGCAATAGGCATAATTAAAGTTCCGAAAAAATCAATATGCTTTATTGGATTAAACGAAAGTCTGCCCATGTTTTTTGCGGTTGAATCACCCATTTTATAAGCAATGAATGCATGAGCAAATTCATGAAAAGTAATTGACAAAATGAACATCGGGAGAAAAGTTAGAAAAGAAATCAACCGTTCACTCATCTGGATATCTGGCAATTTAACCTCTGGGATGAAATTGTTTATGAACTTGTTTTATGTAATCACGATCTATGTGCGTATAGATTTGGGTAGTGGAAATATCAGCATGTCCAAGCATCTCCTGCACCGCTCTTAAGTCAGCACCGCCTTCCAACAAATGTGTTGCAAAAGAATGCCGAAACGTATGTGGATGCACTTCTTTCTTTATACCGGCTTCTTTAACATAACGATCTATAATTTTCCAGACACCCATTCTTGAAAGTTTAGATCCTCTTGAATTTAAAAACACAAAATTTCCGCTTTTGGATATTTTCATAAGATTAGAACGGCTTTTACGTAAATATTCATCCATCCACTTTATTGCACTTGATCCAATGGGAATTAGTCTTTCTTTAGAGCCTTTACCAAAAACCCGGATCACTTCATCAGATAAAAATAAATCCGATAGTTTCAAATCTGTAAGTTCTGAAACTCTTGTTCCGCAAGCATATAATAACTCAAGAATAGCTTTATCACGCAAACCCAAATTATTATTTACATCCGGTTTGGATAAAATTTGTTCTACTTCATTAATATTAAGAACAGCCGGTAATTTTTTAGAAAGCTTAGGCGAGCCCACTTTTTCAATCGGATTTTTTGTTATGTAATTATTTTTTAAAAGATATGATAAAAAACCTTTTATGGATGAAAAATACCGGGCAGCAGATGTACTTGTCAGTCCAATATTTTTTAATGACTTAAAGAAAAAAGTGATCTTATCTGCGGTAATATCCGAAGGATCGGAAATGTTGAAACCAGATAAGAATGAAATGAATACACTAATGTCATTTTTATATGAGGCTAAAGTATTCTCAGAAAGATTTCTTTCGAGCTTTAGATGAGATAAATATTCCTTAAGAAACAACTCCATTAGTTGTCTTTATCCGGGCTTATTCCTTTTTCCGCTTCTTCCTGCTTGGGATACCTTATTCTTTTATGATACTGACTAATCAAAATAGAAAGAAACGCTTCCTTCATTTTTGTTATATCTCTAAAAGTCAGCGGCGCATTATCTAACTGTCCTTCTTTCAAACGGGAGTTAAAAATATTGTTGATCATATTTTCAACCTTTTGTGAATCAGGTTCAGTTATTGATCTTACGGCAGACTCACATCCATCAGCTAACATTACAATTGCTGTTTCTTTACTATCCGGTCTTGGTCCTGGATATTTATAATCATCAACATTCACTTTCTCTTCGCCATAAAGTTTTTTAGCTTTATCATAAAAGAATGTGATGGTTGTAGTACCATGATGCATCGGGATAAAATCTATTAATTCCTGCGGAAGTTTATTTTGCTTTGCTAATTCTACTCCCTCATTAACATGCCTAACAATTACCTGCACACTTTCTTCTGGTTTTAAATTTTCATGTAAATTCTGATTATTGAGTTGATTTTCAACAAAAACCTGGGGAGAAATTATTTTACCGATATCATGATAGTATGCACCAACCCTTGCAAGCAATGCATTAGCCCCGATCTGCTCTGCAGCCGCTTCAGCAATCGTTCCCATAGTCATCGAATGATTAAACGTTCCGGGAGCTTTTCTTGCAAGATCTCTTAGCAAAGGTCTGTCAAAGTTTGATAATTCCAGTAAAGTTAAATCTGTTGTAATCTTAAATATTCTTTCGAAGAAAATTAATAATCCATAGGTAAGCACGGGACTTACGAGGGCATTGGAAAATGCGAAAGTAAATTCGAGCAACATTGTTTCAATATGTGCAAATCTTTCTAATCCAAATGCAAGTATGGAAACACTATAACCGATTAAAATGAAAATAAAAGAACGAAAAATTTGTGTCCGGTTTTTTATATCTCTTACAGTATAAACAGATATACCTCCGGCAATAATATTCATTGCAGTAAAAGAATAATCGTTACCCTTTAAAGCTCCAACTATTAATGACAAAATTACTGTTAAGTAAAATCCTACACGCGAATCAAATACAATAGTAAAAATCATCGAAGCCGCGGGGACAAAAATTAAATAATGTACCGGAGCTTTTACGGTAATCTGATTTACAAGAAAAGTAACAAAAGATATAAATACAACTAAGAAAGAAATTAGTACGATCTTGGTGTTGTCATAAAATATTTTTCTTCTAAAAAGGTATAGATAAATAGAAAGCAAAGCTATAAAAGATGCGATGTGAAGAAACTTCCCCAATGATTGAAGCAATAAGTCTTCGGGACCGGTTGTTTCTCCTTTGGCTTCTTTATAAGAATCAATTTTTAGTTTTGCTTGTTTTGTTATACGATCGTGTTTTGCAATTATTCTTTCATTTTCATTAACAATGCTTGAGTAATGAGAAACGTTGGTCTTTGCCTGTTCAATTTCAATGTCTGTTGCTTCTTTATCATAAACCAGAGTCGGGTAAACAAAATAAATTGAAAACTCTATCAAAGCAGATTCTGTTTCTTCGGAATATTTCAGATCTCTTATTTTGTTAGCTACCTCTTTCTTTGCTTGATCAATAAACAGGAACTTGCTTGTTGGTTCAATCTTATCAATATTACCCTGCCTTATGGCAATACTGTCTTTAATTTTTGCACTGCTTTCAATATCAAGAATTCCACGCTTACTTACAGCATCAACAATTAATCCTGCCGCATTAAAAATATCATTTAAAGATTTTTCTCTGTTTCTGTAAGATTGTTTGTGTTGCTTTCTGATAGTTAAAAATCTTGTGAAAGATTTAGTAGTAAGAAATGTGGGATTTAAATATGTTCCGGTTTCTTGTTTAAGGTTTTCATCTATAACACTAACTATATACTTAGCAAACGTGCCAAGTGAATCAGTGCTTTTTATCGGAACACTTTTCATCACGGGGAAAACCGATTTTTCTGCATTTTTAACTTCAGCCTGGTAAACGGCTTTATCTTTGATGATGGGGAAACTAAAGGGAGCTATTAAATCATCATTTGTCCAAATTGCTCCTTCCGTAACCTCGGACTCAATCGATTCACCCTTAGGAAACATTAGAACAATTAGGATAACAGTTAATAACGCTATCAGAACTTTTCTTTTGATACCTTCATGCGTAACTATATCTTTTTTTATGCTCATTTTTTATTTTTAGCTTTTAATAATGTCTCTAAAAATTCCGAAACACCATCGTCATTATTGGTCTTTTTTAAAACAATATCTGCTTTATGTTTTAGTTCTGCAACTGAATTTTTAAGTGCTACTTTTAAAGCCCCGGTTTCAAATAAGCTAATATCGTTATACCAGTCTCCAATCACAGCCGTATTTTCAATTTTTGTTTTCAAATTTCGCACTAATCTTAATAACGCCTTGCCTTTCGATGAACCTGATTTTCTAATCTCAAGATAATAAATTTCATCATAAGTATGTGATTTAAAAAATGAAATAGAACAACCAAATGTAAAGGGGAAACTAAATTTATCACGCAAATATTCTACCGCTCTTTTATTATCTCCCGCAAAAACGATTTCCAACGTTTGCTTAGTATAATCATCATAAGATTTTACTTCTTTATAAACAGCGCCGTATTTATCCATCAATTGCGGGATGACTGAATTTGCTTCAGTATAATAAATCGCCTCTGCATGGCAGAGTGCAACATTAATAAGAAATTTTTCAGATAATTCAATGGCTTTAATAACATGTTTCTGTTTAAGAAAAGATCTATAAACAAATTCTTTGCTTATGTTACTTTTAATTACAGTTCCATCAAGAGAAATTAAAGGAATACGAATATTTAATTCCTCGGCAATCGGCATTAAAGCCGAGTGTAATCTTCCCGAAGCAAACGAAAACATCACTCCTGATTTTTTTAATTCTTTAACAAGCTGTTTGGTTTTTTTACCTATCTCACCTTTATCATTAATCAATGTACCGTCAATATCGAAAACAATTAAGTTAATATTTTTTAAACGATTAACATCCAACATTTTATTTTACAATGGTTTTCCAGCCTATTTGAGAAAGATTTTTATAAATGATAAACACAGAAACAGCAGATATTATTAAGTAGATAAAAAATGACTCATACTCCCCGAAAATTAATTTTCCGGTACCGAACAAAAATGAATACACTAAAATAACTCCAAATAACCAGTTAATAAATAATTTAAAAAATCCGGAATCACTTTCAACTTCAGGTAATTTTGATGAAACTTTTTTCCACATCACTCCACCCGGATGAATTTTCTTGTAGAATGATATTAAAACTTCATCACTTGTCGGTTTAGTTGCAAATGTTACTGTAATCCAAATAAGTGTTGTAACGGGAACTATGATAAATAAACTAAACGGAAATGGAACTTCCATATATTTTAAAATCGGGAGAACAATAAATGGAGTAATCATTGCTGATATTTCCGACCACGCATTAATCCTCCACCAGAACCAGCGAAGAATTAAAACCAATCCGACTCCGGCACCGCATTCTATAATAAATTCCCATGCCCCGGAAATTTTATTTATAAAAAGTGTAATTACAATTGATATAAGCATTAAAATAATAGTTGCAACCCGTGATGATAAAACATAATGTGATTCATTTGCACCGCGTTTTATAAATCTTTTATAAAAATCATTTATAATGTAAGATGTTCCCCAATTTAGCTGTGTTGCAATAGTGCTCATGTAAGCAGCAAAAAAAGCAGCTACCAATAATCCCTTTAATCCCGTAGGGAGAAAGTCTCTCATTGCATAAATAAATCCCATACCTTTATGTGCATCGGCAAGGTGCGGATAAAGAACCAGTGAGCTTAAACCGACAATAATCCAGGGCCAGGGTCTAATTGCATAGTGTGCAATCTGAAAAAACAAAGTGGCAAATAAAGAATGTTTTTCATCTTTTGCAGACATCATCCTTTGCGCAATATAACCGCCGCCGCCGGGTTCAGAGCCAGGATACCAAGAAGCCCACCAAATTATTCCTATGTATGCAAAAAATGAAAAGAAAGACATTGCCAGCACACCAGCCACTGAAGGAACATCTGATATTACGGGAAAAAAATTAAAAACATAATCAGGAAGATTTTGTTTTAATCCGGCAATACCACCAACCGCAGGTGAGTTAACAACAATTATAGCCAAGATAATACATCCAGCCATAGCAATAAAAAATTGGAATGCATCTGTAACTACAACACCCCACAAACCGGATAGCGCAGAGTAAATTGCAACTAAAGCCATACAACCAAAAACATAAAACATAACAACAGATTCATCAATCCCAAACATACCCTGCAGAATAGAAGCCATAGCTTTATTGACCCAGCCAATAATAATTACATTCATAAATAAGCCAAGATACAGCGCCCTAAATCCGCGTAAAAATTTTGCCGGTTTCCCGGAATATCTGATTTCGGCAAATTCAGCTTCGGTCATAATTCCTGCACGTCTCCACAAACGAGCAAAAAAGAAAACCGTTAACATTCCGCCAAAAGCAAAATTCCACCATATCCAGTTTCCCGCAACTCCATTCTTTGCAACTAATTCTGTAACTGCTAACGGTGTGTCGGCAGCAAAAGTAGTTGCCACCATTGAAATACCAGCAAGATACCAGGGAAGGTTTCTGCCGGAAAGGAAAAATTCTTGTGTGCTTTTCCCCGCCCTCTTTGAATAGTAAATGCCGATAGCCAGAGAAATAATAAAGTAGATTAGAATAATCAGGTAATCTATTGTTGCCACGCTTACCTCTTAATTAAAATAAAATTTTGACTGCAATTAGAAATAAATAAAATTATTCCGACTCGTTTCTTGTTAGAGCTGCCAGCAAAGAACCTATCATTAAAGTAACCGTCACTCCAATTAAAACATACCACGTCCATGCAACTAAATTTAAACTTATAACTGCAATCATTACAAAGATTCCTGAAGCAAAGCCGGCTAAAGCATCTTCCTGCTGTGCATGCTTATTTAATAATCCGAGAAGAAATGTACCGAGCAATCCGCCATAAGTAAACGATGCAATACTTAACGCAAGTTCTACAACAGCTTTGGGGCTTTCCATAAAAACATATGCCGAGATAATTAGCATTCCTGACCAAAATATTGTTAGAGTTTTAGAAATGAATAAACTTCTTTTTTCATTAACTACCTTTTTAAATGGTAAATAAAGATCCATCATTGTTGATGATGAAAGAGACGTAATTGAACCAGCTAAAGTAGAAAGTGCAGCGGC
Organism: Ignavibacteriaceae bacterium; assembly: GCA_049294175.1. Taxonomy (GTDB): domain Bacteria; phylum Bacteroidota; class Ignavibacteria; order Ignavibacteriales; family Ignavibacteriaceae; genus IGN3. The sequence goes on from JBAQCL010000047.1 coordinate 28,000, forward strand.
AAATAATCCCGCTATTATTATACCTTTAAAACCAGACGGAATAACTTCAATAATAAACTTTGGAAAAACTTCATCAGACTTAATACTCATTGGACCATAATAAGCATAAAGCAAAACACCCAAAATTAAAAATAATGTAAACTGAAATATTACAACAACACCTGATGTTATAATCGCTTTTTTACCATCCGCTAAACTTTTGGCTGCAAGTAATCGTTGTACAATAAGTTGATCAGTTCCGTGAGATGACATAGACAAGAAAGCTCCGCCAATCAATCCACTTAAAAGTGTATATGGCTGAGAAAAAAATCCGGCAAAGCCGTTATCAAATCCCCAATTAATAACACTCAGTTTTTTGCTGACTTCAGAAATAGAAAAAATTTCATTTAAATTGCCCGGCATATTATTGATCAGAATTACACCGGCTACGATTGCTCCGCCTATATATATAAACATTTGAACTGCATCAACCCAGATAACGCCTTTAAGTCCTCCGGTGTATGTATATAGCAAGGCAACAAATGCTATAATAGCAATTGCAATGATTGGTGAAATATCAAGTAATAAATAAAGTGGAATGGCTGTTGCAAAAAGTCTTACACCGTCCGAAGCTGTGCGTGTGAATAAAAAAACTATTGATGCAAACGATCTTGTTTTATTACCAAATCTGTTTTGAAGAAATGAATATGCAGTTGTCAGATCACCTTTATAATAGGCAGGTAAGAAATATATTGCGACAATAATTCTTCCAATAAGATATCCGAATGTTAATTGCAAAAAATTTAGATTAGTTAAATAGGCAAGACCGGGAATAGAGATAAAAGTTAAAGTGCTTGTTTCGGCAGAGACTATTGAAAAGCTTATCACCCACCAGGGAACTTCTTTTGATCCGATAAAATAATCTTTTACACTTTTTTGTTTGCCCCCCTGAATTTTTCCAAAACTTGCAATAACTATCAAGTATATCGCAATAATCCAATAATCAATAGTAGAAACTTCCAATTATTTTTGCTCCAGTTCTTTTAACGCTTGTTCCACACTTTCCGAAACAGGTAAAACACGATTAAGTTGAGTAATTTTTATTAATGTGTGAACTTTTTCAGAGGGTGCCGCCAATCTTATTTGTCCTTCATTAGCAGATATAATTCGATTTGCAACAAGAATAGCGCTCAGCCCCGAACTGTCGCAGCTTTCGACACTACTTAAGTCTATCACCAGTTTATTTACACCCTCAACTTTAAGAAGCATTGTAAATTCACCCTTCAACAAACCGGAAATGTTGGTATCCAATCTCTTTTCATTCAATTTAAAAACAGTGATATCGCCAACAAGTTTTGTTTCAAAATTCATATTAATACCTTAAAACATTTTTAAGCAATTTAAGAAATTATTGTAAGATTTTTCCGGGTCAACTTCATTATTAGCAATTTGAAAATTATAATAATCATCGGATCCCTTTTTTGTAAAACCGATTCTTAACTTGGCATTAACTAAATTTGTAATGTAACTGAAGAACAAATCATCTTTCCTGTTAAGATCAATTACACCGTCAAACTTTATTTCGGCAAGCTTGTTAATTAATTTATGATTAGGAAGATCAAGCTTATTCATATCTGCAATACTTATTTCCAAAGCCTTATTACGAAACTTTGCCGGAAGTAAACTAATTCTGTAATCCTTTGTAAGAATTTTTATTGTTTTATTTATATGTTCAAGATAATCCAGAACAAAAAAACACGTGCGAAAATCTTTTTCATCCTCCGGCATCAAAATTAAAAAAACACCCGAACGCTTTAACGAAGCAGCAAAAGATTGTTCATTTAAAACAACATTTTTAAGTTTTTTAGAAATTAAATACCGTGCTGTTTTTTGTTTTATTAATTCAATCATAATTATTGATTCTCTTCGAGCATTTTTAGAAAATCATCCTCATTAATTATTTTAACACCAAGCGATTCCGCTTTAGACAATTTAGACCCTGCTTTTTCACCGGCAAGGACATAATCGGTGTTTTTACTAACACTTGATGTCACTTTCCCTCCCAATGCTACTATTCTTGCTGCTGCGTCATCTCTGGAAAATGAACTAAGTGTGCCTGTTAATACAAAAGTTTTTCCGTTTAATATAGAACTTTTTATTTCTCTTTTTTCCGATACAAAATTTAATCCTGCTTTTTTCAGATCATTAATTAATTGGACATTTTTTTTCTCTAAAAAAAAACTCCTGATACTATTGCTGATGCTCGGACCTATTTCATGGATAGAAGATATTTCATCCTCGTCTGCCTTTATAATATCATCAATCGAATTAAACTGATCTGCTATTTTTTGTGCTGCCCCTGCACCGACATAACGAATACCCAATGCGAACAATACTTTTGAAAACGGTTGAGATTTACTTTTTTCAATTGCTGTAAGAAGATTATCAATACTTTTTTCACCTAATCTTTCTATCTGAACAAGTTCTTTCCGTTTTTCTCTTAGGTGGTAAATATCTGCAAAATGTTTTATAAATCCTTTTTCAACAAAAAGATCAATTAAAGCTTCGCCTAAACCTTCAATATCCATAGCGCCGCGTGAGGCAAAGTGAATTAAACGACCTTTTATTTGTGCAGAGCATTCCGGATTTTCACAATAAAAAGCAACTTCATTTTCAGGTTTATTAATCTTTGATTTACAAACTGGGCACAATTCCGGTGGAGCTGTCGGTTTACTACTCTTAGGTCGTTCTTCCAAGACAACCGAAACAATTTTGGGTATTACATCCCCGCCTTTTTCTATAACTACAGTATCACCAATTCTTATATCTTTCCGAACGATTTCATCAAAGTTATGCAATGTAGAGCGGCTTATAGTCGATCCCGCTAATTTTACCGGTTCAAGTTCTGCAACCGGAGTTATTGCTCCCGTTCTTCCAACCTGCCAGGTTATATCTTTTAATTTTGTAACCGCTTGTTTTGCTTTGAATTTATATGCCACAGCCCAGCGAGGGGATTTTGCAATGCTGCCTAAAATATTTTGCTGGCGTACAGAATTAACTTTTATTACCGCTCCATCAATTTCATAATCTAGCGTATAGCGTTTCTCTTCAAGCCTTTTACAAAATTGTAAAACTTCTTCAATTGTTTTACAAATTTTAAATTCGGGATTAATTTTAAAACCCAGTTGTTTTAAAAGTTTTAGATTTTCTTCCTGTGATTCAAATTCTTCCTCGGTGCTGATCAAAGAATAGAGGAAAACACTAAGTTTTCTTTTAGCAACAATTTTGGGATCCTGAAGTTTTAGAGTTCCGGCAGTTGAGTTTCTTGGATTGGCAAATAACTTTTCCCCGGTTTCTTCTCTATCTTTATTTATTTTTTCAAAATCTTCAATGCGCATATAAATTTCGCCGCGCACTTCAAAATTATTCAGATCATATTTTAGATTTGAGGGAAAAGAAATTTTAAGCGGAACAGATCGAATTGTTTTTACGTTATTTGTTATTTCTTCCCCGGTTGTTCCATCACCACGTGTTGCGGCTGTTTTAAGAAATCCGTTTACATAATTAAGACTTACGGAAACTCCGTCAATTTTATATTCAACAACATACTCAACACTTTCTCCATCAGGCAATCCTTCTTTTACTCTTCTGTCAAAATCAAACACATCCTGCTCATCATAAGTATTGGCAAGACTAAGCATTGGAATTTTGTGCCTAACGGGATTAAATTCTTTTGTAATATCTTTACCAACTCTTTGAGTTGGTGAATCAGGTGTTATTAAATGCGGATTTTCGGCTTCAAGTTTTTCTAACTCTTTTAAAAGTTTATCATATTGTTCATCGCCAATAGACGGTTCAGCCAGAACATAGTATCTATAATTATGCTTATTAATCTCATCGCGAAGATCATTGATTTTTTTTTCTATCGAAGAAGGCATTTATTGTTTTTCTAATTTAGGCGGTGCATTTAAAAATACAAGTCCGGTTTTATCTAATTTAAAATGTCTGACTGATCCGCTTCTACCTGAAAAATTAACTGGCTGATTATTCAATAGCATTGAAACACCGCCGGAATTTCCTACAGTTACTTTAAATTCATTTAAAGCTGAGACTGTAAATTTAGAGTTTGGATAAAGCGTAAATTCCTGCACCCTGTTGTTATCCAGAATAACATTAACCCACGAGTTTTCTTTTGCAAAAAAAGTTAAATGTAAACTATCGGTAGATATGCCTGAAACAGTGCTGTCTGATGCAACCTGTTCCACCGGCTCTTCTTCATATCTTTGTGAACTTTGTCCTATAACTTCTTCAATAGGAGTTTCTTCAACAACAATTTTATCACTTTTATTAAAAACAAAAATATAAACTAATGCAATTACCACAATTGCGGCAGCGCCAATAATCAATAAAAGCATGCCTTGCTTATTAGATTTTTCTTCTTCGGATTTTTTCTCTAAAGGATTTTCAAAATATGATTTTACTGGTGGAGTTACTTTTTTTACCGCTTCCTGTGTTGGCTCTTTTTTAACAGGCTCATCATTATTAGTCTCCGACTGTTCAGGCTGATTGGGATCGTATTCTTTTCCTTCTTTAGCCGCGTCATATTTTTTGATCATCAAGTTTTCATCAAGACCGACCGTTTTGGCATATTGTTTAACAAAAGCCTTAACATATAAATCGGGAAGAAATGCAAAATTTCCCTGTTCAATGGCTTCAAGAAATTTTAAATCAATCCTGGTTTTAGTTGCCAGTTGTTGTAAAGAGATACCGCTTTTTTCTCGCTGTTCTCTAAGTTCGTCTGCAAATTTATCAAGCATAATATTATAATAAAGTTGTTATTCTATTCTAACTAATTTGGCAGCAAACGCACCATCCATTTGATGCCTTTGCGGTAATGTTTGGATGCATCCGTTTTCATCAACTACATCATCTGTAAATTTTCCTTTGGCAGATTCTAATTTAAAGTTGGGATGGCTTTCCAAAAATTGTTTTACTATTTCATAATTTTCTTCCGGTTCCATTGAACAAGTACTGTAAACCACAACTCCACCCGGCTTAACAAGTGATGCAGCTTTTTCAAGTAATTTACTTTGTGCTGCGCTCATGTTTTTTAAATCAAAAACATTTTTCTTCCATTTTATATCCGGTTTTTTTGATAATGTGCCGGTGCCGGAACAAGGAACATCTGCAAGCACGCGATCAAACAACTCTGATTCAAATTCAAGGGCATCACTTTCTACGGTCGTTACACAAGTTAAACCGAGCCTGATATTGTTGGCTCTTAATAATTTCAATCTTCCTTCGTATTTATCTATTGCAATAATTTCTCCAACGTTGTTCATTAAAGAACCGAGATACGCTGTTTTACCACCGGGAGCAGCGCACATATCCAGCACTTTCATTCCGGGTTGAACATCAAGCAAACGGCAAGATAGCCCGGCGCTTTCATCCTGAATATTAAAATATCCTTTAGAGTAATAATCCCAAGCGGTTATATTGGTAAGATTTTGAAGTTGAACAAATTCGTTAAGAAATCTGCCGGGTCTGTATTTTAAATTAACAGATTCAAGAAGTGATTTGAATTGACCGGCATCTGTTTTTATTGCATTTACTCTTAAAGTTAAATATGGTTTTTCGTTATTAGCAATTAAAAGTTTTTCTGCATCCTCTTTTCCGAATCTTTCAACATATCTTTTAACCATCCAGGAAGGATGAGAATAATATGCGCTCAGATAACCGATCAAATCTTCATTAGGATCGGGATAGCGAATTGTGTTTTTGCTTCTGATAATATTACGAAGAATTGCATTTGTTAAATCCGCAGGCTTTTGCCCTTGAAGTTTTTTTACAAATTCAACTGCTTCATTTACTGCTGCGTGATCAGGAATTCTATCTAAAAACAAAATCTGATAAAGCGCAACACGTAATCCATTTTTTAAATTTGGAATTGCTTTGGAAAATTGTCCTTTATAAAATCCATTAAGAATCCAATCCAATCTACCCATCCATCTTGTTACGCCATGAACAATTTCATAAAGTAATGCTTTATCCGGTCCGTTTAATTCCGAGTTTTTCATTTCGTGATCAAGCAGTTTTTCCAGGTATGCATCGGTTCTTTCAACACGGTTAAGAATTTTTACTGCTAATCCTCTTACGCCTTCGTAAAGATCGACTACTTTATGCTCTTCAAGATGGTTAGAATCACTTGTTTCTAAATTTTGCTCAACACTATCTTCCAATTATTTACCTCTTTTTTCTCTGTCGTTTTGGGTCAATTCAAATATTCTTTTAAATAAATTTTCTTCCTCACTCTCAAAATTAATTTTTCTTCGCGATAAAACAATTTTTGCTGTTTCAACAGCTTTTTGTAAATCATAATCCGATGACGAATCAGCTCCGCCCCAGGTAAATGACGGCACATATTTATCGGGAAAGCCTGATCCAAAAATATTACATGAAAATCCAATTAGAGAGCCGGTATTAAACATTGTGTTAATCGCGCTTTTTGAATGATCGCCCATCATCAAACCTAAAAATTGTGAACCGCTGTTAACTTCTTTAGTGCTTAATTTTACCCGCACTTTTGAATAATTATTTTTTAAATCACTGCAATTAGTATCCGCACCAAGATTAACCCAACTACCAAGATAAGCATGACCAATAAAACCGGAATGCTGCTTATTAGAATAAGGCATAAAGATGGATTGTTCAACTTCTCCGCCAACTTTGCATACTTTACTGATGGTTACATTTTCATAAATCGTTGCACCACTTTTTATTCGCGAAGATTCTCCTATATAAATAGGTCCTTCTAAAACCGCATTGGGATATATAAAAGCATTGTCATCTATGAACACAGGTCCGCCGGAAGCGTCTAAAACCACGCCCGGCTTTATTGTTACATTTTCACCAATAAAAATTTTTTTTTTGTTAATTAAATTTACTGACGAACTTACCTGATCTAAAAAATTATGCCTGTCGTACTGGTTAGTTAAATAATCATAATCATTAGAAATTTGTTCACCATTAATATTAATAAGATCCCAAAGATAGTTTGCACATTTCAGATCAAGAATTTTTATCGGCAAACCATTAAAATCGGTTACGGAAAAAAGATCATTTAGATGATTTATTTTATATTCTAAATTTTTGCCTGACAAATATGCGGCAATAACTGTTTCACCATTAACAATAACTTTATCTTCAGCGGTAATTAAAGGAAGCGCTTCGGATAAATCCTGCGATGCAATCAATCTGCCGTTAATAAACAAACAGAAATCATCTTCAATTTTGTTAACGGGAATTTTAGGATTTTCTTTTTTAACAATATCAGCAAGGTAGGGACGACAATGAAGTGAAAATTTTACATCACCATAACTTCTCAAGATTTTTTCTTTGAGAGAGGTTATTCCACAAACTAAATCATATACGGGACGGGAAAATACCAGCGGTTCAAAGTTCGTATAATTTATATCTTCAAAAATGCATATTTGCATAGCAACCTCACTAAAAAAGTGTTTTAAAATTTAACACTTTTTAAGTTAAGATTCTCTAACCGAATTTTCTTCCTTTCTTGTATCTCATTGAAGCATTTTATGTAATCATCAAATAAAAAAGGCGACTTAATTAAAATCGCCTTTTGAATAATAATGATTGAAGTGCTCTTTGTAAAATTGTTCAATATTATTTAATTAGCAGCATCTTCTTTGATGAAACATACTCTCCGCTTTGCATTCTGTAGATATAAATTCCGCTTGGTAATTCTGCAGCATTAAAAACTACCTCATAATTACCTGCTGGTTTTATTTCATCTACAAGTTTTATTACTTCTTCTCCCAATGTGTTGTAAATTTTTAGACTTACTCTTCCTTCCGTTTTTAGTGAATAACTTATTTTTGTTGATGGATTAAATGGGTTTGGATAATTATCTAATAACTCTGTTTTAAATTCTTTTACAACTGCATTATCATTTACTGCTTGATATTTGGGAAGTGGAACACCGCTTGATACCTCTTGCGTTACTGTAACCGTGCTATTGCTTGCATCTCTTACTACACATTTTACTATAAATGATCTCGTGTCCCCTCTACGCGAAAAAGTATTTGTTGTAATGCTTGAAGTAAACCAGTAACCACAAGGTACTGCATTTGGAGTAATTATAATATCAGATTCTGAGGGCTGGGTTTTTGCTAATTGTACGTCATTACAGTAAACATAATATGACCAACTATAACTGTATGGTGATGTGCCGCCGGAAGCATTTACTGTCCATGTTCCAAGCTCTCCATCTGCTAAATAATCTGGACCGGAGATTGTTGCAGTAAGTGGCACTGGATAATTGTAAATAACATAAATAGAAAATGGATCACGATATAACATACCTGACCACCCTGTTGGTGCAAATGTCCCATATGCTTTTCCCTCAATCATATAAGTACCCGCTTCAGTTACCCACCAACCTCCATTTTGTCCTTCCATCCAATTGCTATAGGTGCCATTAGGATATTTGAGACGAGCTTGATACCAATATATATACCAACCAGCGGCGCTATACATATGATATGTAATACCAACAGAACCGCCTTGTTGTGTTATCTGATATTGTTGCCCACTCGTTGGTGGATTAAAATAGATGTTTTGTGCCAACAGTTTATAATTCACCCCAAATAAAAGTATAAAAATTAATGTATAAAGAAAGAAAAATTTTTTCATTTTACTATTCCTTATAATTATGAAAAAATGATTTTGAAATTAAGTAAAAACATCCCTGATAATAAAAGAAGGACTTAAACGACCTCGCCTCTAACTGAAATAATTCCAGATTAGAGATCTTTCTTTTAATATTTTCCTCAGCTCATTTTCTCCTTAGAGATAATTAATAAAACTTGTGGTGAAATAATTAAAAAATAAGTCCAACTAATAATTGATGCGTGTTAAATAAGTCATGGTCGAATTGATACAAATATCTAACATCCAGGTTAATAGCCGAATTTAATTTATAACTTGTCCCTATTCCTATTCCTATCTTATATGATCTATCTACAAAGGTTTCTGTGTTTTTTGTTTTATAATCATCTGGAAGTTCATCAAATGAATAATAACTTCTTGTAGAAATATTTGATTTGTATATTTTGGTGCCTACTGAGTTATAAGCTAACTCAAATAAAGCATAGGGAGAAAAAAAACTTAAATTAAAAATATATTGAACACCAATTGAAAAGGGAATAATATCGTACCCTTTTTTATTTACGTCATAGGAATCAGCTTGATACGTTTCAATACCCTCTATATTGGTAATGCTGTAAGTATTAACATGGTAGGAATATAATTGATATGATCTTGAATATCCTAAAGAGAGTTTTAAGTTAAAGTTAGAGATTATATTGGTAGTGCCCTCGATTATTAAAGATGGACCAGCATTATTATAGTTTGAAAAATTTATTCCTCCAAGTACACCAAGATTAAAGGTTGAAAAAATTGTTGGCGCCTCTGGTTCTTGAGAAAAAGAATTTATGCTAAAAAATGCAACAAATAAAACAAATAATGATTTCATAGAGACCTCTGAAAAATTAATTGACAATAATGAAAGATTTAAATAATGTTGCTTCAAAAAAACGAGAGAATAAAATGAGAAGCAACAAAATCAATAATGTCGATTTATTTACATCCTCAGCAAATGA
>JBAQCL010000048.1:0-5229 GCA_049294175.1 Ignavibacteriaceae bacterium
ATTTTTGACTTTGACTTGAATCCATTGTAATTTTTTTGAAATTTATGTTTAAGTTTTTATCCAACGCGGCGTATTGAACATTTATCATTGAACTTGATTTATAATTTTTAATCAGCGCCTTAGTGGCTTCTCTTTGCAATGTACAACGGACTAAGCATTACTAACAAAAAACAAGATACTATTTAACGCATGTTACCAGAAGAAAAATACAAAATCCTCAAAAAAATATTCTGGGATTATAATATCGATCTACTCCCCCTAAATAAAATTGTAAATATGCAGTTTGATGTTATTGATAAATATGATTTTGATCTGGTAATCAACCGTATGCTCGAAAGATTGAGCTGGTCTGATCTCCTCGATATTTTGGGGGTTGATTTATTGAAAAAAATATTAGTGCCCGGTTTGATAAATAAATTGAGAAGCAATGAATTAAAGGATAGATATGAACGAATCCGACGAATTTTATTTAGAGAGCCTCTACCGCTTTCAGGATGGGATCCTGAGTATATTAAAAGAATTAAAACTACCCTTTTATCTGACAGGTGGTACGCCTCTTAGCCGATTTTATTTTAACCACCGTTATTCCGATGATCTCGATCTTTTCGTAAATGATGATAGCTCCTTTGGAGATTATTGCACTTCTTTTTATAAAAAATTAAACGATTTACAGACAAGGCATAGTTTTATTATTGATAAACAGAGACTCAACCGATCAAATAATTTTATGCAGCTTTTTATTTCAAAAAATGATCTCGAATTGAAAATTGATCTGGTTAATGATGTTGCCCCGCATTATGGCGATTTTCTTGCGGACGATACACTCGGAAAAATTGATAGTTTAAGAAATATTCTCTCAAATAAATTTTCCGCTCTTTACAGATTCGAACCTAAAGATATCGCTGATATCTGGATAATTTGTAAAAATTATACGTGCAACTTTAAAGAAATTATTACCGAAGCAAAAAGTAAAGAAGCCGGCGTTGATCCCGTCTCCATTTTTGAAATTCTTAGCACTTTCCCGATAGATAAACTGAACCAGATTAAATGGATCCGTAAGCCCGATCCTCTTAAATTTGTTAATGATCTTTCCATCATTGCTGAAGATATTTTTAACGTCAGAGATAATTCAATTAGAAATAATAATTATCAATAATAAATAATAAAGAGACTTCTGAAAAATTAACCTGCTGTCATCTTGCGCCCTTCGGTGAACTCAGGGCAGGCATTGTCGAAAGATTACAAATCAGGCTGAGCTCAGTTTGACAATACTTTTTATATATTAGTTGACTTTCTCTCAGTAGCGCGTAAGATGACTTAGTATATAAGATTTCTCTCCCGATAAATCGGGATCTAAATGACAAAAGACAAAGAAGCCCCCTTCCCCTTTTTAATTATTAAATGTAATTAGTAAATTTTATATAGTGTTTTGCTATTCAATCATACATAAATGACTTTAAAAGAAAAATGAAACGTTAGTGAAAAAAACTTTACAAATCTTAAATAATCTTGTTACTGAGGGAATAATTAAAGAATATGCAATCGCAGGTGGAATGGCACAATTTTATTTTATTGAACCTTCAGTTACATACGACCTGGATTTGATTGTTAACTTTGGTGTTGATAAAAAGGACTTAGCTCCTTTACATAAATTGTATGATTGGGCAAATGAAAATAATTTTAAGACGGAAGGCGAGCATATAATTCTTGCGGGTATCCCGGTGCAATTTTTATCAGCCTATAATAACTTAATTTCAGAAGCATTAGATAAACGTTTACAAATTGATTTATTTGAGGAAAAAACATTCATACTTGGACCTGAATACCTGATGGCTATTATGCTTCAAACAGGGCGCCCTATAGACAGAGAGAGATTGCTGCGGTTTTTAGATGAAGCAAATTATGATAATGATAAATTTTTAGATATTCTTAACAGATTCGATCTGTTAATTAAGTTTAAGGATTTTAGTAAGAGATTATTATGAACGAAAATTATATTAATAAAATAGCTGAATCAAAATTAAAATATCATAGGCAATCAGCTCAAAAAACTTATGAAGAAAAATTTGACATAATAATAGCCCTTCAAAAAATTGATATTGAGATGAAGAAAAATTCCAAATTTATAGATGATAATTCCAGAAGGTTTAAGATTTGGAATCCCGAAAAATAATTGAGTAGTCCCGATATGTCGGGAAATCCCTTTCTGCGAATGAAATATATGAAATTATTAAGTGAGGGATTTTTGTTTTCGTAGGACAGCTCTCCGGAAAAGCCCCCTTTTCTGTTTCACCCTAATGGAGGAAAAGATTGGAAATGTAGCACTCCCCGATTTATCGGGATGCGCAGTGATGATTATTTTTTAGAATATTGCAGCACAGTTTAGTAAACTGTGATTTTGTTTTGAATATTAATTGTATCTCGTAGCGCAGTTCGCCGCTGCGAATCCTTACCTGCGTGTGATTCTCTTCTGATAAATCGGGATCGAAATGACAAGGACCGCAGAAACGACAGGGACCTCCGCATAAATTACGTTTTTATTAATCAGATTAATATATTATTTCCCGACTGTAATTATAGTCATTTGACTATAATAGTAGTCATTTAATATTTGGTTTAATATGATAACAAATAACATACTGGAATATATCTTCAGTGCGCCAAGCAATGTAACAGTTATGCGTGCATTAAATGAAAGAAATCTCGGCATCTCCGGCAGAGAAACATCAAGACTTACAGGTCTATCTTTAAGAACCGTACAGGTATGTCTTTCAAATCTTGAAAAAGCCGGCATTATTAAAAGATTAGCCGGTAAAAGGGAACATCTTTTTTTAATTGATAGACAAAACTATTTAACAAAAAATCTTGTTAAACAAATTTTTGAGACAGAAAGAAATTACAATGAAGAGGTATATAAACTGATTAAAAGTGCAATAAAAAAGGGAAGTATAAGTATAATATTGTTTGGCAGTACAGCCAGGGGCGATGAAAATATTAGCAGCGATTATGATTTATGTATTGTTTATAAAAATAATCTAAAAATAATTGAAGAAAAAGTTTCAGTTTTACGCACTTCATTATTCAATTTATTTAACATAACATTAGCTCCATTTTATATTCCTGCTTCTCGATTTAAGAAGTTAGGTTTACAAGGTAAATCACCAATAAATAATATAATTAAGGAAGGTAAAGTTATTTCAGGTAAATCGATAAAAGAATTATTATATGGTTAAAATGGCGCCTGCAAAAACTTATGATTCGACTAAGCACAAAAATTTTCTTAAAGCGGCTAATAATTTTGCAAATGCAGCAGATTTAGCTTATGAATTTGATTATTATAATGCATCGGGTGTTTTATATATTCACGCAGCAATAGCTTATTCAGATGCCATAACTATCAAATTATCAGGTAAAAAAAACAGCGGGAATAATCATTATGAGGTTATTCAATTACTTGAAAATGTCGTACCAATAACGAGAATTGATAATAAAGCATTTAATAATTTAAAATCTCTTATAGACCATAAGAATTTAATATCATATACCGGCGATATTTATCAGCAAAAAGATTTTGTGAAGATTCGCAAATCTTTTAATAGATTTAAAGAATGGGCAGAATCTATAATAAAATATTAAATCTGTGTGTCCGTTAGCTAACGGATTGTGAAAATAAATCTGTGAGAATCTTGGCATAGCCATCCCTATGGGAGTGGTAGAAAAACAATTAACCACAGAGTTGAGCAATGTTTTATGGAAATTGTTTGATGAGAGAAGGATGATGGTTGTGGAGTGCTTCAGTTTTAGAGAATTGGAGTTAGAGAAACAATAAATATTATTCCAGAACGATATTATCAAAACCATTATGATCTTTAGGGAATTCTATTTCATTTCAATCGTTTTCTGATTAAATTTAAATAAATAAAATTATAATCGAATATTATTATGGAAACTATAACAATTAACCGTAAAGAATTAAAAAAAATAATTCGGGAAACTTTTGAAGATGTACTAAGCGATAGTAAGGATTTAATAAGTGATGCTTTACTTGAGGCAATGGAAGACATAGGGCTGGCAAAAGCAATAGAGAGTGGTAAAACAGGTCAATACATTGATGTGGCGAAATTCAAGGAAAACCTCACTTCAAAAATCAAACAAATTAAATGAAAATTCTTATTGATAAATCCCTTGTAAAGGATATTGATAAAATAACAGATAAAAAACTACTGCGGAATCTAAACAAGCTTATTATTGAATTAGAAAACTCTAATTCACTCACAAAACTCCCAAACATAAAGAAGATCAAAGGTTATGATACTTATTTCAGAATAAGGATAGGTAATTATCGCTTAGGACTGGAAGAAATTAGTGGTAATGAAATTTGTCTTATACGTTTTTTACATCGAAAAGATATTTATAAATATTTTCCACTAAAGTAAGCTTCTCTGGAATAATGTCTGACACAGACCTGCCCGTTTCGGTCAAGGCGGGTTAAATTTTGTGTGTCAGTTTCCGTTAGCTAACGGATAACGGATTGTGAAAACAATCTGTGTAAATCTTGGCATAGCCATCGAGACTATGTGAAAATTATATTTTGTTTTATAAATATTTACAAAATTGAATTTAGGAACTCTGTTTAAGCGACGATTAATATTGAATATTTATTTATGAGTTTTGAGTTTTCACACAGGCTCTGAAACCGTGGGGTAACATAAAAACAGTAAGCTTTTACAACCGTTTTAACGGTTTAAATATACCATTTTAAATTTAAGTTGACGCAGATGCGACTTATCGGGATAAGCAATTAAAATTTCGATAAATTAAAATTCTGATCCTGAAAGCTTTCAGGACGCAATGACAAAACACTAATTTTTGCTTAAGATAGGTAAGTAATAAAATTTATTTTTATATTTCATAATGCTTTCAATAGTAAAAATTCATAAAAAAATTAAATCAGCTTTTTGGGATTATAACATAGATTCGGATGAAATTTATTTAATTGCATTGGATAAAAAGGCTGCTACAGGCATTTTTTCAAAGGAAAAGATACTAGTTCGTTTGATAGAGAGATTAAGCTGGTATGAACTGATTGATCTTTTTGGTAAAGAATATTTCAAAGAGAACCTTGATAAGTCTTTAATTAACAAAATCAGAAATCCGGAAATACGGCAAAGGTATGAATTCATCAGGCAGATATTACAGGGAAAAGCTGTATCCACTACAGGATGGAGT
>JBAQCL010000049.1:0-39621 GCA_049294175.1 Ignavibacteriaceae bacterium
AGTTCATCAAGTGTGAGATTATACATTATTTTCGGCTCATATTTCTTTTTACCAAGCATCTGTATTTTTCTTTTAGTTTTTATTTGCTCAGATAATCAAGAAACATGCCGAGTTATGCAACACACCCATAAGCACTTGGGTTAATGCTTGCAGAATAACCATTTTTACTAATTGAGATATTTAAGTTTGTACTGCTATAAATTTCTTCACTCAGACTATTCCAAATACGCACTTGTTTTACTTTGGTTCCTACATTACTTTTGAAGCGAATACTGATTTGGTGTGCTGTGGGTATCATCCATTCGCATTGCATAACCGGTGGTTCGCCATGCACCACCGCTGAAAGAGTAAATCTCAATAAATTAGGTAAAACTGCAAATGAAATCCCAATATCTATTACCTGTACATTGATAAAATCTGGGACAGCAGTGTTTGCATAATCAATTAACTTTGATGGATATATTATTAAGTTAAGGTTATTATAGCCAGCAATGATAATTGGTTTAAGCCAAGATGGTATATCAAGACTGGCATTTATTAAATCATCAAATCCTTCCAGTGTTGCCATTATTTGAGAAACGCTAACGTTTAGAGGTGGAATAATAATTGTCGGTTGAACATTAAATGAAAAATTACCTGCACTAGTAATTGCATTGATTGTGAATTGAACAGACGCGGAATTTATATTTAACTGAATAATTGGTTTTGTTATTGAAATAGTATAAGTATATCCTGAGGCTGAGCCAGTTAAGGTTGGGAAGGTCTGAGCCGCAATAAAACGGTTAATTGCGGTAGATGTAACATCCACATCCATTGATATAGTTCTGTTCTGACCAGAAATATTTAATGAAAATGAGAAGGTTAAAAGCAATAAAAAAATTGAAATATGATTGAACCTTTGAAATGTTGCCATTGTCAAACTCCTTGTTCTATTTAATATTTATTTTATATATTGCTAGAAAACAAAATGGACACTTTACACCTTGTGTAGAGAACGAACATTCCATTTGTTTTTATTATACCCATCCTTGCTCTAGCCAGCAGGGATGGGTTTTTGTGTTTTCATTTTTATGTCATTATTTCTCCACTCGTATTTATTAAATTGATAAATATTTTTAATTAGGTACACCTTGTATTACAGAATAATTTTGTGAATTTGTTTCAAGAATCATCCAAATCTTTCCTGATTTATTAATTTTTATTCGTGAGATGGCGCCCCACAATTGCCCGTAGGGCAGTGTAGGAATAGGTTCTATTTTTTTGAAATCGATGCCATTAAAATGATATAAATAATAGCCTAAACCTGAAACCCAATAGTCATTTGGTGAAAATAAAGAAATGTACCCAACATCAATCCCCACCGATGAAAGTGGTAAACCTTTTGACCACAGGTTCGTTTTATTAAAGATCAGAGAATTACCTTTTGTAGAAAATTCGAATGACTCTCTTCCAACTATGTATAGATAAAGTGAATCATTAATAGAGCACCGATGAGCTGCTATATCATAAATCTCATCACCGGCTTCTGGAATTTTTATGGATGTGTTTAATGTATCCTGATTATCTAATAATTTAATCCAAGAGTTTTGATAATATTTCCATATTTGGTAAAAGAATTGTCCTGATGAAATTGATATAACTGCCCTAAAATAAATCTCTGTCTTAGAAATACCTATGACCTTTGTAAAGTGAAAATCTGTTGGGGCTTTTACATAAACCCAGTCTGCTTCATAATTGTCTTTAATATACACCATACCATTGTCCCCGGCAGCTATAAAATATCCATTACCGTCAGTCCATACAGAACGAAGTTCCCCTGCTATCTGGAACTGGTAACCTTTCCATTTTTTTGTGTTGTTATTAAACTCACCTAAAGCTGGTTTTGCTGGGTTAATGGACCAATTACCTACTGAAACCAAGTAATGATCATCTCCTATTACATCATTAGCTACATGTTTTATTTCTTCAACTGTTCCATTAATGTTTTTCTCCCATTTTTTACCATTCCAGTGTAAACCGACATATCCAGTGAAAACATTATCTGTCCATTGAAAAATGTTACCCATAAGGTAAGCATCAGAATCGGAGAATGACCAAATGCCACCAAGATTTGAAGGAAACAATGCAACCGTATCCATTTGCCATGTAAAGTTGCGGTTTCCTAAAGTATAAGTACAGTTAGTTGGTTCAGGCGGTGGGATTATAGGATTCTTTTGGCAACTTAGAATGGTAAAAAAGATAATGAGTAAAAATACAATTGGAAAGTATTTTGTTTTAAATTTTAATTGCAAATTCATTTTGTCAAACCAAAAAGTGTATGATTATATTTCAGAATAATTAAAACATTCTACTCTTCTAATGTTCTTTCCTTAAAATAATATCTAGCTCCAAAATTTAAATTTAGTCCACCATAATTTCCAACATATCTTAAGATATCGCTCCTATTAAAATTAAATTGGGGTTCAAAGAATACTGAAAAGTGACTTTTATCGAAATTCCTTTCTATAACTACTCCAATAAAGAATCCAAATATTCCAGAACCATCTACTGATGAACTAACTGTTCCATTAATATTTTTTTGTTCTTCAGAAATAATTGAATATGTAATTCCCCCATTTATACCTATTACCCAATTTTGGTTTAAAAATAAATTATATAAATATCCACCATTAATAATCCACTGCGTAAATTCTGATGTGCCTTCTCTAATCTCAGAGACTAAAACTGGCACACCATTTTCAAAGTTGTAAGATTGTATTACTGGCGTCCCACTTTTGGACAACAAAGTTGCTTTACCATAAATGTACGACCGACTTGATAAAGGTAAGCCAAAACCTAAACCATAGACAAAACCTAATTGTGAATCATAAGTTTTGTCAAAATCACTAATTGAGGAAAGAAATGCGCCAGAGTGAACGGATAAAAATGCTGATTTCAAATTTTCTTTCTGCGAAAAAACAATCGAGGCATTCATAATCATAATGAATAAAATAATTTTTTTGAACATATTTTTTCCTTAAGTATTTAAAATTACTAAATAAAAATATCCCAAATGGAATATTCTTTAACTGTTAAAAGGTTACAATCTATAATCGGTGGTTCTGTTGTGTTGCAGGAAGTTGAGAGTGAGATTAAGAATGCAAGTGAGATTATGTGTAGGAGCGTGCCCCGACGCGATTTTTGTAAGAACGGTGAAAATAAGTTTAACTTTAACCTATAGTTATTTCTGTTAAACCAAATACTTTTGAAAAATTTCTTAAAAGTAAAAAAGTATAATTTTATCATCCCACAACTCCTTTGATAGTTTACAACGTCAATTTTTGTACCTATATAATTAAAAAATAAAAAGCCAATAAACAAACAGAAAACCAGAGATGTTAAATATTGTCGTTAAACTAACGGGTACAATTTTACAAGAAGAAAGATAAAAATTACATTTCAGCAAAAGATGGCTAAGCCCGATTTTGAATTATTAACGAGGCAAAGCGTCTTCCTGAACTCGTTCCGGAATCTAAGATTATGATTATTGAGTGAAATGCTAACATAAACCAAGTTCCGTTTTACAAAGACAATTTGAATTGATTTAGAACTCTACACATAAAAACGATTTGTTTGGATAACATAATTAACTTATCTTTATGGTGCCTGCTTAAAAATTAAGATAATCTTACCCGATTACTCGTTCTAGTTTTTAATCCACAGGAAGCGAGCCTTATAACCAATATGTGCCCGTACTATTAATAACATTTTTAAATTTTTCAGGAGTTTACATGAATATCTTTGTTGGCAATTTGTCAAACGATGTTCAGGAAGAAGATTTAACAAATCTTTTTTCAGAGTTCGGTCAGGTAAAGGAAGTAAAAATTATTCGTGATATGTTTTCACAGCAATCAAAAGGATTTGGCTTTGTTGAAATGCCGGGTCTTGCCGATGCTCAAAAAGCTATCAATGGTTTAAACACTAGAGAAGTTAAAGGGAAAAAACTTGTAGTGAATGAAGCACGCCCTAAAACAGATAGCAAACGAAGACCAGGTGGCGGCAGTAGTAGTGGTGGCGGTGGAAGATTTAATAATTCTAACAACAACAGCAGACGCCGATACTAAAATTTTGATAGATGCCGGTTTAGATTGTTAAACCGGCAATCTTATTTGTTAATTTTAGTGATGGTGCCCCTGACACACATTTCCCTCATTAATAATTAATTCACCTTTCAGATATTTTGATACCGCATCTTCTGCCAACTTTTCATCTGTCAGAACGGGTATAATATTATGTGCCTTAAGGTCTTCAATTAACCGCCATCCGCCGTGATTAAAAATTAGCGCAGCACAATCTTTTAATCCATCAATTAAACTGTGATGATTATGACCGCGATGTTGACCATGTTCTTCGTTATGTTCCTCAAGTTGTTTGTGATGTGTAAAAGAATTTTCTCTTATTTCTTTGTTAAGAATCTTTGACTCATCTGTTTCAAAGACTATAAAAGTTCCGCATCTTCCTACATGACCGGCTACAGTTTGGTTATCGTCTGTTGCTACTGCGATTTTCATTTTTTACTCCTTTGTAAGTGATAAACATTTTGAACACATATTATTTCTTAAGATAATTGCAGAATTTTTTCCGCATTTTTTGCATAGCTGCTTTGATTTTTCTTTTATTGATTGAGGTAAACTGTCGGATATTCTTATGGCTTTGCCTGTTATTATGGCGTCCGCAATTTTTTTATGAGCACGCGTTATAATTCTGCCAAACGTAGCGCGGGAAATATTCATCTTAGCTGCAGCTTCTTCCTGAAAAAGCTCATTCATATCAGCAAGCCGGACTGCCTCAAGCTCGTCAGGAGCTAAAAATATTTCCTCAAGCTCACTCAAGGGAATACTTTTTGGTTTGAAGTAATAAGAAGCCGGGTTGCACCTGACTTTTCTTTTCTTTTGGGGTCTTGCCATTTTTTCATCTAAAATATTATGAGCATATGCTCATAACAAACATACGTTACACCGGACAAACCCGCAAGTCATGAAATTTGCAATAAAAAGTCAATTTTTTTGGTCGGTGACGATTCGATATCGCTTAAATGTAATTCTAGCGCGTCAACCGAAATAGTATTCTCCCAGAGCGACAACACCAGCAAAATCAAAAGAGCAACTAAACTTAAACCAAAAATATATTTGTCCGGTTCTATCTGATCTGCAAAAAGCAAAAACATGCAAAGCACGCAAAGAAATAAACTTACAACGCCAACACCTTGCATATGCTTAATAAGATGAACCCGCTTACGCATATTTTTAATTTGCCCGAGCAAAACACCACTAGAATTTTCTTTATAGTTTTTGTGCAGGGACCTGACAAGCGTTGCTAATGTTAAAAACCTGTTTGTGTATGCAAGAAGAAGCAGCGATATGGCTGGGAAAAGCAGCGCCGGAGTTGTAATGGTTATTTCCATAACACCCTTTAAAGTTATTTCTGATCAAAATTACTTTTAATAAAATTAATAATATTCAATTCATCTAAAAATTAATATCCAAACAATTCTTATTATTGCTTTATCAATATTATGATTGAATTAAATCTTAAGAGGTAAATATGAAACTACAAATACACCTATTGGCGATAAACTTTTTAATATTAGTTTTCTTTGTTAGCGAAGCAAGTTTTTCTCAATCAATAACAAAAGAAAATATTAAAAGTATGGAAAAAATTATTAGTCTTGAGTTTACTGATGCTGAGCGGGATTCTATGCTTGATAATTTGAAAGATCAACTTTTAAATTATCAAAACATAAGAAATATCGAACTTAACAACAGTGTTCCACCCGCAGTAATCTTTAATCCAATACCAGTTGGATTTAAACTCCCCTACAAATCAAAAGAAATAAAATTCAGTGATTATAAAAACACCAAGATGCCTATCAACAAAAATGATCTTGCTTTTTATTCTGTTGGAGAATTAGCCGAACTTATCCGTACAAAGCATATAACATCAACCGAGCTAACTAAATTTTTTATAGAGAGATTAAAAAAATATGATTCGCAACTTCATTGCGTAATTACAATCACCGAAGAACGTGCGCTTGTACAAGCAAGAAAAATGGATGAAGAAATTGCTGCCGGGAAATACAGGGGAATTTTACATGGAATTCCTTTTGGTGTAAAGGATTTATTATCAACAAAAGACTACAAAACCACTTGGGGCGCCGCACCATTTAAAGATCAAATGATTAATGAAGATGCAACAGTTATAACAAAGCTTGAAAATGCCGGAGCTGTACTTTGTGCCAAGTTAACAATGGGTGCGCTTGCCTGGGGTGATGTTTGGTTCGGTGGTAAAACCAGGAATCCATGGGATACGACTAAAGGTTCAAGCGGTTCCTCGGCGGGTTCTGCATCCTCGGTTTCTGCCGGTTTGCTTCCATTTGCAATTGGAACCGAAACGTACGGTTCAATCATTTCACCATCAACAATTTGCGGAACAACTGGCTTACGCCCAACTTATGGCAGAGTTAGCAGAACGGGTGCTATGGCTTTGAGCTGGAGTATGGATAAGATTGGACCGATTTGCAGAACGGCAGAAGATCTTGCAATTGTGTTTAATGCAATTAAAGGACTGGATGGAATTGATCAAACACTTTATGATGTTCCTTTTAATTATGAACCTAAAATAAATTTTAAAGGATTAAAAATAGGTTATCTTAAAAATGATTTTGATAATCAATATGACTTTCATTTAAATGATTCATTAACGCTTGCCAAACTAAGAAAGCTTGGCGCAGAACTTATTCCAGTTGAACTCCCCAAAATTCCCGTTAATGATTTGGCTATAATTCTTTCAGCCGAAGCAGCCGCGGCATTTGATGATCTAACAAGAAGCAATCAAGATGATCTACTTGTACGTCAAATTAAAAATGCTTGGCCAAATTCTTTTCGATCTTCACGCTTTATTCCTGCTGTAGAATATATTAATGCAAACAGGGCAAGATTCCTTCTAATTCAGGAAATGCAAAAGCTTATGGAACGGGTTGATATTTATATTGCACCTTCACAGGAAGGAGACAATGAATTGACAACAAATTTAACTGGTCATCCTTGTGTGGTTCTTCCCAACGGGTTTACAAATGACGGAACTCCAACCAGTATTACATTCATTGGAAGATTATTTGAAGAAGGTAAATTAATCGAATTTGCCAAAGCTTATCAGGACGCAACAGATTTTCATAAAAAGCATCCATTGATGTTTAGATAAAAAATTGCATTAGTGTATTATTGATCAAAACAGCTAATTGAAAATATAAAACTGTATAAGAAAGATTATTTATCGATAAAAGTAAAATGTGGGTAGACAAATTAATTAGGTTATCTGGTTTATTCGTGGTAATTTTGAGCCTCCGGTAATAGTCCGGAATTTTTTAATATTATTTTTAGAGGTTCTAGTGAGCACTAAGTTATTTGTGGGTTCTCTTCCCTGGTCAGTCGATGATGACGCCTTAAGAGAAACATTTGAAGAACATGGAAACGTTGTTTCTGCAAAGATAGTTAAAGACCGCGATACCGGTAGATCCAGAGGATTCGGTTTCGTTGAAATGGAGAACTCCTCCGATGCACAAAATGCTATTAAAGCATTAAATGAATCGGAATTAAACGGAAGAAATATCGTAGTTAATGAAGCAAAATCGAGAAACTAAAAGAAATTTCTGAGTTGATTTCGGAAAGGCGTCTTATGACGCCTTTCTTATTTTAAATTTAAGGGAAGGGAAAAATTTTTATAAAATCAGGTAAGAATTAATTATCATATTCTTTCTTTAACCTCGAACCACCCAAAACACCCAAAGCTCCAACTATGGGATTCATTAATAACATAAAGGCAGGTTGTTTTGCCTTTTGCATTGCATCCCAATTCGAAATTGATGTGTTTCGCACTTCTTGAACTTCATTTATTTGAGGACCTAACTGTGAAATATCCAAAGTGAGACCAATTACCAAAACTAAGACCGAAAGTACAATAGATGGTGTCTGGCTTTTTGAAATCAATACGCAAACATAGCCGCCAAGAACGGCGGCAATTATCCCGAAT
The DNA here is from genome assembly GCA_049294175.1 of Ignavibacteriaceae bacterium. GTDB lineage: Bacteria > Bacteroidota > Ignavibacteria > Ignavibacteriales > Ignavibacteriaceae > IGN3. The sequence continues at coordinate 8,068 of JBAQCL010000049.1, forward strand.
ATAAAACTGATTATTATCCAAATTAAAGAAACATCATAAGATTTAGGCTCAAACGAACCCTCTGCTCCAAGGATCAGATAAAGCAGGCTAAAAGTAAGAAAGATAAAAACAGCCATCGTTGCATAACCTAAAACTACCCCAAGTATTCTTCGCATCATAAGCAGACTCCTTTTAAGTCAGGAATTAGATTTATAATAATGAGGTTAAATTTGAAAGAAAACTAAATCTTTATTTTATAATAGGCAATACTTATTTGAAGTAAAATATGATTAAAGTTAAATTTTGGTTAGGGATAATATTAGAGGTACATCTTATTTTAATTTAAAATGTACCTCTAATAAAAAGGGATTACTTAAAAACCGTATTCTTTACCATTTCTTTAGAATCATAAGGGGCAGGATCACCACCAAGATATTTATGAAACCACTCAAGGTGTGCATTATAATAAAGCGGCATTGATTTTACCGGATTTGGCCAATGTCCATCATTTTTAAAAATTATTAATCTGCTGTCTATTCCAAGAACTTGAAGCGTCGTAAAATATTGTATGCTTTGTGTATAGGGAACACGATAATCTTTTTCACCTGTTAGAATTAAAGTTGGGGTAGAAAAATTTTGTACATATTCTGAAGGTGAAAACTTTTTGAAAATTTCTGAGTTCCATGGTTGCCCTTTTAAATCCCAATCAGCAAACCATAATTCTTCTGTTGCACCCCACATTGATTCGAGATCAAATAAGCCCATCATAGAAGCGAGACATTTAAATTTTTTAGTTTTAGCTTGCAGCCAGTTCATCATATATCCTCCGTAAGACCAGCCCATTGCACCTATTTTTGTACTGTCAACATAAGGAAGTTTTGACAACTCTTCAGTTACTTTCATAACATCTTCAAAAACCTTTCCGCCCCAATCGCCGGAAATAGCTTCTGTGTATTTACTTCCATATCCTGTTGAACCATGAGGGTTGAAAAAAGCGATTACATATCCTGATCCCGGATAAACCTGCCAGTCTCCACGGAATGAATCCATCCATTGCATTTGGGGTCCGCCATGAACGTTGATGACAAGAGGATACTTTTTATTAGGATCAAAATTGTGCGGCTTAACTATAAAAACATGAACAGGAATATCTTCGTCACCAGTTATCCATTGCTGTTCTGCCGGGCGAACATCCACTTCATCTGTAAGTTTTTTGTTAAAGTAAGTGATTTGAGAATATGCGCTTCCGTTGATTTGATATGAATAAATTTCCCGCGGCTTATCAACAGTGCTGAATGTTAAAAATAAATTTTGATCATCTTTTGTTACCTGATAACCGGCAACGGATTTATCATCCGTTACTTTAGTAACAATTTTTGTATCTACATTTACACTATAAACAGGATTGTATCCACGACTATCAGCCGTAAAATAGATATTTTTTGAATCTGAAGACCAGCATAGATCGTCGGCAGTATAATCAAAAGCCTCGGTAAGTGTTTCGCTTAACATTGTTTCTTTATTAAGAATTGTAACACGATATCTATCTGCTTCAAAACCGGGAGTTACCTGGGTTTTGTATGCAATATATTTTCCGTCAGGAGAATAAACGGGACTTCCATCAAAAGCTAAATTGTAAGGAGTTATATCAACAACTTCTTTTCCACCGAGTGGGAAAATATATAAATCCGTATTTGTAGATTGTGCAATATTTTTTTCAGGTGTTGAAACGAAACAAATTTCCCTGCTATCCGGAGAGAAAGCATATTTTACATTACCGCCAAGCATATACGTTCCGGATAAAACATCGCTTTTTGTAACAGTTGAATAAACTTTTTCTCTCAAGTCATATAAAACCAAGTAAGTTTCTTTGCTTCCTTTGTATTCAGTCCAGTGTCGGAATAAGAGGTTATCGGCTACGTAAGCCTGTAGTGGACCGGTTGAAGTTGATTCCTCTAACTTTTTATTACAATCATTATCAGTTCCGCATTCGGGAAAAAGATCTGCTGTGAAAGCAATATACTTTCCATCTTTAGACATAACAGGATCCGAAACACCTGCAGAAAAATCAGTTATTTGTACGGCATCATTTGAACTAAAAGAATATTGATACAGTTGATTGCCGGATATAAAATAAAGTTGATCATCACTTGACCAAAAGGGAGAATTTGCACTTTCTAAATTTTTTGAAATAGTTTTAAGTTCCCCGCCATTTTTGTCCATTACATAAACGGTTGTTTTCGTTTTGCCTTCTGCAAGAAAAGATTCCGAAACGGTAAAAGCAATTTTATCTCCGGCATTTGAAAGAACAGGAGAACTTACATTTTTTACTTTGTAAAGGTCTTCAATTGTAAATGCTTTTTTTTGGGCGTTAACTCCGATTGAAAAGAAGAGTATGAAAAGGAATAAAAAATAGTTCTTCATCGAACCATCCTTTCTTTTAATTGAACAAAAGATTTTTCTATTGTTTTAAAATTAGGATTATTATTCCTGTTTCGAAATAAAAAGCTGTAACAATTTTATTTTTAATGTTTGGATAAAAACCGGACAAACAAGCCTTTTGCTGACTTTTAGAAATAGTGAATGATAACTTTTCCCAGGCTATTTTATTAATGGAATTCCAATTGAAGCGCTTGGTTCCGTTATTTTTAATAGATCTGCAATTGTTGCTGCAATATCAGTGATGTAAACCGGCGTATTAATAGTTTGTGTTGGTATGTGCCATCCGTAAAAAATTAGCGGGGCATGAGTATCATAGTTGTATGAAGAACCGTGAGTAGTTCCTCTTTCCATAAAATTTGGCAAATAACCTGGGCGTAATTCGTAAGAAATATCACCGGAAAGAGTTGGATTAAATCCATTTACCATAAGATTTTTTTGATCACGTGATGCAACCTGGGTATCAAGATAATCTCTTGTGAAAATAGAAGTTATTTCAGGAAAGGTTTCTCTTATATAATCAGCAATTTCCCGCTCTACTTTGTGGATATCTAAATTATTTTTCTTTAATATATCACGATTTATAAATATCTGTTTATTGGAAAAATTTTCTATCAAATCATCAACGCCATACTTTTCGGCAGAAAATGATTTTATTAATTCATCAGCACTCTTTTGCTTTAATCCTCCCACCGGCATTCTCTTTTCAAAAAGATAACCAGGTGTTTCTAAGGCAGCGTGATCGGAAGTTAAAAATAAAAGATAATTGCCTTTTCCCACCTGTTGATCAAGGGCATTTAGTAAATCAGCTAATTGTGCATCAAGCTTTATGTATGTGTCCATTGTTTCATAAGAAAATGTTCCATATTCGTGTGCCATAATATCTGTTGAAGAAAAGCTTATTGCCAGAAAATCAGTTTCGTTACCCTTTCCGAGTTTTTCGCTTATCAAAGCTGTTTTTGCAAAGTCAACAAGAATCTGATTACCGAAAGGTGTTGCCCGTAATTTTTCATAACGTTTATCTGCGTCTAGGTTTGAGAATGAATGTGGAAAGTAAGTTTTCCCTTCGTTGAAAACATCTTTTTCATATGGTGAATCATCCGGCGGATTAATTTTATAATCGTTTTCCGGTAAGGATAGGCTCCATGTTTTTGATAAATATAAATCAGCAAATTTTCTTTTATTAAATTCCTGCACCCACTTTGGTAATTCATTTGTATAGTAAGAGGATGTAACAAAATCCCCAGTGTTTTCATTATGCCAAAATACCCCGTTAGCCCAGTGTCCGCCGGGTAAAACAGCCGAGCGATCTTTAATAGCAATTGAAATAACTTTTGATATTCCGTTTGTTGCAAGTTTTAGCTGATCGGTTATTGTTGTTGATAGAAGCCGCTTGGGAGACATTTCACCAATATCATCATTGCTTCCAACACTTTTTGTATCAGGATCATTAACACAGTATATGCTTTTTTTAAGTTGCTTGTCGTAAAAATTATTTCCAATTATTCCATGATAAAAAGGTGTAGTGCCTGTATAAATTGATGCATGACCCGGACCGGTACTTGTAATCTGGTAATTAAAATGTGCAAATGTAAAGTTTGATCCTTCATTCATTAATCTGTTAAACCCGTCTTTACCATAGAATTGTTTGAAACGATATAAGTAATCAAAACGCATTTGATCAACAACAATTCCTACAACAAGTCTTGGTCTTATTGCCTTTTGAGGATAAACCGAGAAATGGAAAGATAAGACAAGCAAAGCAAACAAAAGGAAATTTTTAATTTTCATTTCAAAACGCAATCAAGTTTATGCAAAGTATATTATTAATGATATTATAATATTCTAAAATAATTATTTCTGAAACTAAAACGGCATATAATTGAAGTATGCCAAAAGATAACGATTTTTTAACAACACATTATTTTCGGTAACGAAGCAGATTATTTATGGATTTTACCGCGGGATATTGATGCAAAGATTCCCAGAAAGCTAAGCAGACTGAAGAGAATAAAAGCATATCGTGCGCTTGTTAAAAATGCCATTTGGTTAGCTATGTTTATTTTTGCGCCGCCGATAAAAATACTGAAAATAATGATTACAATTCCCATTGAGAACATTTGCCCTATCATTCGCATTGATGCAAGTGTAGAAGAAGCCACCCCGTAATGTGTTTTTTCAACCGAACTCATTATTGCATTAACATTTGGCGAAGAAAAAAGTGCAAATCCCAAACCAAGCATTGCAAGGTTTGTAATAATTAGTGCTAAACTGGTTCCCGGGTTTACAAAACAAAAAACAATTAACCCTATTGTTAACAATCCCATACCAATAGATGCAACAATCTGCGGTTCGGTTTTGTCGGATAATTTTCCTGCCAACGGAGAGAACAACGCTTGCATAATAGGCTGCGTCATTAAGATCAACCCGGCGTTTTGTGAAGTTAATCCCTTAACGCTTTGTAAATAAAAACTCATTAAAAAACCAATTGCAAATGTTGCACTGTAATTAATTAATGCTGCAAGATTAGAAAACGTAAATGTTCTGTTTTCTTTAAATAAGGAGGCGCTAAAAATGGGATCATTAACACGCAGTTCATAAAAATAGAAAAGGATGAAAATAACAAGACTTATGGCAAGTAAAACAAACCCGATTAAACGTGGAAACAGTGAAATACCAACCATCAAAAGAATAATTGAAAATATATAAATGCCGGCACCAGAATAATCATACTTTTGTTTGCTTAGTTCATGAAATTCTTGCTTTAAATAGATATAAGTTAAAATTATTAATGCTATTCCAATAAACACTGTTATAAAAAATATTCCGCGCCAGTTCCAGTAATATGTTATCAATCCACCAAGAAACGGACCGGAGGAAAGACCGGTATAGACGGCGGCAGTATTAATGCCAAGCGCTTTGCCTCTGCTGGAAACAGGATAAGCGGATACAAGTATTGCGGTTGAACTGCTGAAAATAAAAGCAGAACCCGCACCCTGAATAATTCTTAATAATAAAAGCATAATTGAATTTGGTGCTATTCCGCATAACAATGATCCAAGTGTAAAAAGTATAACCCCATATTTGAAAAATTTAGTACGTCCATAAATGTCCATTAATTTTCCGGCAGGCAACAGTAAAGCAGCCGTAGTTAAAAGATATATAGTTGAAAGCCAGCTTAACATAAGAGCGGAAGCATTAAAATCTTTTCCGATTATGGGTAAGGCAATATTTAACGCAGAGCCCATAAAGGCAGTCATAAAAGCTGAAAGCGTAGTAATTATTAAAATTAATTTTGCTGAGGGATTTTTTTGCTGAAAATTCATCTGAAATAAATTTCGAAAAATTATTTTTATCTATTACGAAAATACTAATTATCTTTAATACGGATTTAAATTATTCATTGTGCATTTTGCACTGTACATTGTAAATTCACACCATGAGTTTTATTCCATCTTACATAAAGTTATTACGTAACGGTGAACTGCAAAAAAGAGCCGAAAGCGCATACGGCAATCTTCTTTCCTGCACAAGCTGTCCGCGTGATTGCAATGTTAACCGCATAAACGGGGAATACGGAATTTGCACAAGCGGAGCTTTGCCAGTGGTTTCTTCCTATACGCCGCATTTTGGAGAGGAACCAGTTTTATCAGGAACAAATGGGGCTGGAAATATTTTTTTCGGCAACTGCAATCTTAAATGTATTTTCTGTCAGAACTTTGAGATAAGTCAAAATCCAAAATCAGAAAAGAATAATGAAGTGAACCACTATCGGCTTGCAGAAATTATGATTGAACTGCAAAATAGAAACTGCCACAACATCGGACTCGTTTCACCAACACACTTTTCTGCAACAATTCTTAAGTCAATTTACATTGCCGCAGAAAAAGGACTTTGTCTTCCCATTATTTATAACACAAACGGATATGATTCTGTTGATATGCTAAAACTCTATAACGGTGTTGTAGATATTTACTTGCCTGACTTCAAATACGGAAATAGCGAATACGCAAAAAAATATTCCCTGGTTGATAATTATTTTGAAAAAACAAAAGAAGCTTTAAAAGAAATGTTTAACCAGGTTGGTGATGAGCTTGTTTATGAAAACGATGTTGTTGTAAGAGGCTTGATTATCCGGCATCTTATATTACCGAATGATTTATCCGAAACAGAAAAAGTTTTTAAATTTATTGCCGAAGAATTAAGTCCAAATATTCATATCTCTTTGATGTCTCAATATTACCCGACAAACAAATCATTTAAAGATATTCTCATTGATCGTCCTTTGCGCAATTCGGAGTATGAAAAAGCACTTAGGCTGCTTGATAAATACGGTCTGCGCAACGGCTGGATTCAGGATATGGAAAGCTCAGAAAACTACCTGCCCAACTTTAATAAAGATAGAGAAAACCCGTTTAAAAATTGATTTTTTTATCTTTGCATATTCAACAAACAATTAGAAAAACAAAACAATTTTTTGAGAGAGAACAATAAAATGAAAACAATCGGACTTATAGGTGGAACAGGATGGATATCTACTTTAGAATACTACCGTCTGATAAATGAAGAAACCAACAAACGCCTTGGCGGACTTAATGCTGCACGCTGTATTCTTTATTCTTTTAATTATGCGGATATTAACAAACTTAATCTTCGTGATGACCACGAAGGTGTTTATAAATTTGTTCTTGATGCGGCAATAAAACTTAAAAATGCCGGAGCCGATTGTCTTGTTCTTTGTGCAAATACTCTGCATCAATATGTTGAAAGACTTGATGAAGAAATAAAACTTCCTATCATTCATATTGCAGATGCAACCGCGGTAGAAATTAAAAAACAAGAAATTTCAACAATTGGTTTGCTTGGAACAAAGTTTACAATGGAAATGGATTTTTATACAAAGAGATTGAGCGGTGCCGGAATTACTTCTCTTGTGCCCGAAAAGCCGGATCGGGTTTTTATTCACAACACAATAATGGATGAGCTGCTGAAAGAAATATTTAAACAGGAAACAAAGAAAAGATTTTTAGATATAATTAATAATCTTGAACGAAAAGGTGCGCAGGGTATTGTGCTTGGTTGTACCGAAATCCCTTTATTAATAAAACAAGCCGATATACAGTTGCCTGTTTTTAATACTCTAAAAATTCACGCAAAAGCCGCTATTGATTTTGCAATTAAAGATTAGTCTCGCTTTCATTGCGGAAAATAGTTAAGAACAAATATTCCGCAATGAAAATTTTGTTTTTGATTATCCTGGGTCTTTTACGATTTAACTATTTAATTAATCGCAGGTTATATTTTTTTGCAAAAACCTGGTTGTAATGGACGCTTCCATCCGACGATACAATCAGCAGTGGATAATCAACGTCTTTATCATTTAATGTTTTTTGCCAGCCTAAAAGAAAAACATAAGTAGCCGTGGCATCAGCTTCTTCGGCAGTTGGAGCTATAATGGTTGAACTTTCTGATAGTGTTCCCGGGTAGCCTGTTTTGGGATCAAGAATATGATGAAAACGTTTGCCGTTTATTATTTTAAATCGTTCATAATCACCGCTGGTTGCAACAGCATAATCCTTCAAATCAAACTCTGCAATCAAATCATTTGAATTCCTCGGGTGTTTTATCCCGACTTTCCAGAAAGTCTCTTTATCTTTTGTTCCTGAGACGTAAATATCTCCGCCTGCATTAAGAATAAAATTTGTAATTCCCATTTCTTTCAAAACAGCAGAACCTCTGTCAATTGCATATCCCTTTGCTATGCCTCCCAAATCAATAGACATTCCCTTTTTCTTTAGAAACACGGTTTTGTCATTTTCATCAATATCTATATCGTTATAATTAACCAGCTTGGTCAGCTTCTTTATAGTTTCCTTTTTCGGCAGAGTTATTTCTTTATCTTCACTAAAACCCCACAAGTCGGAAAGCGGACCGATTGTTACATCGAATATGCCTTTATATTTTTGTGCATAGGCTTTTGAACGCTTTAACATTTCTAAAGTTTCATAACTTACCTTTACCGGGTTAATTCCTGCCGCACGGTTAATTTCTGATATTTCACTGCTGTCTTTTTGACAGCTTAATAAATTTTCCACGCGCTGCATTTCTTCATAAGCATCAAATAAAGCTTTTTTACAATAATTTATGTCGGTACTTCTTGCAGTGGTTTCAACGGTGGTGCCCATTAAATATTTTGTAACCGAAATTTTATACATCGTGCTGTCGTTCTGGGCATGAACGCTTACAGAGAATAATACTAAAATTGAAATCAGGATATAGTTGACTATGTTAATTTTCATTAGCTTTTACTTAAATCTAAAAAGTGATACTATCAACTCCCCATGCACTTTTACCGGCAATATTGATATTTATTTGATTTGGTATGCAGACTAAATTTTCGCCCGGTTTTGATATGGCTTCCATATTCATACAGGTTTTATGTTTGCATGATGCAGAGGTTATGTTTACAGATTTATTTTTTATTCTGATATCTACATAGCCCTTTAATCCCTCTATTTTATAATGCTCTAAATCGTTATCCAGTGATAGTTGATTGATTAATACATCACCTCTGAAAATATTTACGCTGCCGGGTTCAAGCAGATTTTGCTGTGATGAAAACCTTAATAAAACAGGATTATCCAGTATTCTCGGGAGAGAAAGAGAATTTGCACTGTCTTCAAGAAGCTGCGAAAACACATCCGTTTCTTTATGATAGTCCACCAATGTCTGAGATTTTACATAAGCAATATCACCAACGTGTCTGCCCTTCAACAAATATTCAGTAAACTGTAAAGTACTTTTTCCATACTCGGAATTTTTTATAGCCTGTTCTATAGCGTGAATTGTTCTTGATGGCTGATCGGTAATAACAGATAACGAAAATGAACCGCCTTTATTTGCGGCAGCAAAAACTTTATTTGTAAACGGAGTAACCATTCCAATTGCAGCCGTGGCGGGCAATATTAAAGAACTATATTTAAGAAAATCCCGTCTTTTCATCTGCTTATTCCTTCTAAATTTATTAAAACTTTTTTAATTGTCTTTCAGATTTTGCTCCCGAAATAAATTCGGGATGGCATTTAAAAATTATTACATCATCAGATTATCAATAGCGGTACCTGATACCAATGTTAATGTTAGTTGAAAATAAATTATTCATATTGTTAAACCAATAAGGCGTATCGGTGTGGCGTAAATAAAAATTAAGATTAAAAATATATTGTACGCGTTCGTCTTTCATAAAGGGAAGAAAGTTTTGTCTGTCTCCCCCGGTTAAAATAAAATTCAACTGAAACTCATTCGAATGTCCCGAATCAAGTTTTATATCAGTTGTCATATATTGTTCCGGCGCTAAATAATTTGGTTTAAAGAAAAATGCCTGAGTTTGAAAATTGCCGCGCCATCCAACACCAATGATAACATGTTTGGATAAATACCTTTGATAATCAGCAGAATAAGTATTGGCACTTATATCCCAGGAATCCCAATAATACCTGTATCCTAATTGCAAAGATGATTTATCAGAAAGACGGTACTTAAGAGATAAAGCGGCTGCACGTCTTATTCTAAGATCTGGGTGAATGGGATCGAATAAACTATCTTTACCTTCAATCGAAATCGGAACTAATTGATAATTGTCCGATAACAAACCGTTATTATTAGTATAAGTAGAAAGTAACTGGAGTATTAGGCTCTTACTGATGTTCTGTGAAAAATTTAAGTTCAGCGTAGTAACGTTCTTATCTTTTTTCCAATCTTTTGTATTAGGAAAAACTTTATCCCAGCTTCTTACAATTCCCAATTGCAGAGATGTATTATTCTCTGCAAAATACTGAGTGTAATTTCCTATAAGCGTAGCAGAACTGTAATCGCTTTCAGTACTGTATAATCCGTCTAAAGTTAGTATTCCGCTGCCTAATAAATGAGCAAAACCAAGATTAAACTCATGACGCACTTCATCAAATACTTTACCGGATGCAGATGTTACAACATCTACTTTGGGATCGGGGTTATTGCTTTTTATTGATGCCGCTGTTATCATATCTACCAGGTATCTTCCGGTAATACTAGATGATTCGGATATATGTTTGGTTATTGCGATGCTCGGATAAATGACCGAAACATTGAAGTTATCAAAATAGCCGCTAAGGTTTACCTGGGTTTCGTTAGAAGGTAAAGTCTGTGCGAAACCGATATTGTAAAAGTTAAAAAGGAATAGAGAAAATAATATGATTTTTTTAACCACACCCGCAACCGCCGCTTTCTGCGCCTGTGGCACCCCCGGCACCTTCTCTATAATCAAGAAAGTGTTCTTTAATTCCTGCGTTAATGGGGTTTTCATCAATAATCATTATAGGGTCAGACAGCCCTTCCTTTTCCCACGGTTTAACAGTAGCGCATCCGTAAAGAAGTGAAGCCGCTGCCAGCAAAAGCAATATTCGGGTTTTCATTTTCACTTTTCTAATCTTCTTTTAATAGTTGGGTTAGTTCTTCATTAAAATCGTTTATGTATGATTGTTTGAAACCATCATGCCTAAAACGCACATTACCTTTTTTATCAATAAATATTGTGGTCGGCATTGCTTCGATGTTAAAGAGAGCAGGAATTTGTTGTTCGTTATCCGCGATTATTGGAAAGGCCGGTTTGGGAAAAAGCTGATCAAGAAAATGCTGCATATTATCTTTGTCTTTATCAATATTAACTGCAACCAATTCAAACTTTGGATCATTATGTGTTTTATAAAATTTAATTAGCTCGGGCATTTCCTCACGGCAGGGCGTACACCAGCTTGCCCAAAAATCTATCAAAACAACTTTACCTGCATAATCGGATAATTTTATTTCTTTTCCTTCGGGTGTTTTGCCTTTAAAATCAGGGGCTGATGAATCGTTTTTTTCCTGGCTAATGCCGGTACCTGTAAATACTGTAAGTAACAGGATAAGAAAATATTTTATTGCAATCTTCATAAGTTAAATTTCCTTATAAATAAAAACAGATTTTTTTACTAATGCTCTTTTAGGGAATGCCGGATAATTATTACTTAATGTTAAAAAATACCTGTTTCAGTAAAAAGAGATAAAAAAGAGTCTGCATTAAAAAAAGGACAACTTCCCGTTTACTCTTTTCTATTACGCTTCTTTAGCTTTAAATTTACCTGCAAATTCTGTGCTTCGTTAATACCATAAGGGATTAGGTGGTTTTGTAGCGGCTCTATGTAAATAAATATTTTTGCTGTTGATTAAAATTACAGGCGTGAAAACAAGCAGAGCCTGCCCTAAAAATTAAATAAAAATAAGGATGCAAAAAATTTAAACTGCTAAACGGACAACTGAAATAGCACAGGCACTTCCGCCGGTAATTGATGTAAAAATGCTAAAACTTTGTACCTGCCAAAAGTACTTTCCACGTACAGATATTTCCCCATTCACGCTTGGGCAATAACTGCCAATTCAGATCAAAAAGAGGCAAATAAAATAAAAGTTAGTTAATGGCAGGTTATTTCCTTACGTTTAAGCCTCCGGTAATAGACCGGAAATTTATTTATTTTTTATTAGAGGTTCTTTGTGAGTACTAAATTATTTGTGGGTTCACTCCCATGGTCGGTAAACGACGAAAAGTTAAAAGAAACATTTGAAAAACATGGTACCGTACTATCTGCAAAGATTGTTACAGACCGCGAGACCAACAGATCCAGAGGATTTGGATTTGTGGAAATGGAAAGTTCTTCAGATGCAAGTAATGCTATAAGAGCATTAAATGAATCAGAAATTGATGGAAGAAATATCGTAGTTAATGAAGCTAAAGCACGTAACTAAGTAGATATTCTGTTATGATTTCTCGAAAGGCGCCCCACGGCGCCTTTGTTATATATAAAAATTTTACTGGCTAAGCCAGCGGTAATGTTAAATTGGCTTAACCGTGTAAGAATATCAAATTTCAACTATGGACGGATATAAAAAAATAAATTATTCAAAAATATTGGGAAAAGTTTTTCCGGGCAAGAGAATGTTTTGTAAATATAATTGGAATAGATGAAGCAATAGTAAAAAAAAGCCACCACTCTGAATGATGGTAGCTTGCTGTTTTAAACAGTTTTTATTACCCGCCTAAAATGAAATCCATAAACGGCATACGTCATAGCCACAGGAAATTTTCTTGGATACTTCAAAATGCTTACAAAGAAAAGTTTCCAAAAATATTTTTTACCCTTTTCAATTACACCAAGCAGCCACAACAGTCTTACAAATGCTTTAAGCTGTTCAAGGTTAATTAATGTCGGCGTCCATACGGGAACATTGTATTCTTTAAGAAAAACCTTTAATCGATTATAGTATTCTCTCTGGGAATATATTGTGTTAAGCAGTCTGCTGTAACCCTGGATAAGATTTTTATATTCCATCTTTGGGACAAAATTAATGCTTGCATCCATATTATTGCCCGACCACATTTCAAGCAACCTGCCCTCTTTTTTCATCCTCGCAAAAAGCTTTGTTCCGGTTGGAGCATTTAGCAATCCAACCATAGCGCTTGCAATTCCACTTCGTTGTATAAAATCAATTTGCTGATCAAAAACCTTTTCGGTGTCGTTATCAAAGCCGACAATAAATCCACCGGAAACAAGCATTCCATGTCGTTGTAATATATTAACAGATTCAACAAGATCACGTTTTAGGTTTTGCATTTTACCGCACTCGTTCAAACTTTCGCTGTTTGGTGTTTCGATTCCAACAAAGATGCTGTTAAACCCGGCTTCAACCATAAGGTTCATTAGCTCTTCATCATCAGCAAGATTGATAGAAACTTCAGTTATAAAAAAGAACGGGTATTTTTTTTCTTTAGACCATTCAATTAATGCCGGCAAAGTATCTTCTTTTAGTTTTCTTTTGTTGCCGATAAAATTATCATCAACAACAGAAATTCCTCCGCGCCATCCAAGCTCATATAAACGGTCTAATTCCGTTAAAAACTGTTCCGTACATTTTGCACGTGGCTTTCTTCCGTTAAGCATTGTAATGCTGCAAAACTCGCAATCGTAAGGGCAGCCGCGTGAATATTGTAAGCTCATTGATGCATACTTTTTCATATCAAGCAGCTCCCACATAGGAATTGGCGCTAATGAAATTTCAGGAAACTCATCGGTTTGATAAACAGGTTTTGGACTCCCGTTTTTTAAATCTTCAAGAAACGGTGGAAGTGTTATTTCCGCTTCATTTAGAATAAAATGATCAACGCCAAGCAAATCTTTGTATTGTGTTGTGCAAAGCGGACCGCCGGCAACGACCTTTACCCCAAGTTTATTGCATCTTCTAACAATTTCTCTAAAAGATTTTAGGTGGACATTCATTGCGCTTAAAAAGACAAAATCAGCCCAGGCGATATCTTTATCATTTAATTTAGATACATTAAGATCGATTAGCTTTTTCTCCCACTCTTTGGGAATCATTGATGCAATAGTAATTAAACCAAGAGGAGGTTCTGCGGATTTTTTTGAAACGAATTTTAAGGCTTCTTTAAAACTCCAGAACGTTGATGGTGTTTCAGGATAAATCAATAGTACTTTCAACGTAATTCTCCATAAAATTTACACTTTAAATTTGCAAAGAATTGTAATGCCTGTTTGTAAAAGAATTGTAAAATAGATTTTAATCAATTTGATGTTCATCCTAATAAAAATGATATTTGATTATATAATTCAATTAAGTTGGGTAATAATTAATAATTTATGATACTCAGACGACGCTCATTTGTTTATAACCTTGTAATTTTTGTGCTTGCACAGCTTGTTTGGCTGGCTGTTCTTTTGTTATGGATTTACTGGTATGTTAAAAACAACATAATCTTTGAGCAGGTAGGAGAAAAAATTTCTCCGCAAATTGTTTATGATGCCCCAAATGTTTTTCCGTTTGTAGGCGGTATAGTTTTACTCGTTGGACTGTCAGTCAGTCTTGTCTTGATATTTCGTCATTTAAATGTGCAGATAAGGTTAACCATTCTGTACGATAACTTTATAGCAAACGTAACCCATGAACTCAAATCGCCGCTGTCATCAATACAGCTTTATTTAGAAACACTACACTCACGCGTTGTACCGGAAGAAAAAAGAAAAGAATTCTACGTCTTAATGATGCGCGATGCCGAGAGATTAAAAAATCTTATTAATTCCATACTTGAAATTGCTGCGATGGATAAGAAAAAATTTCAAAGGGACTTAGAAGTTTACAAAGCTGACGAAACAATCAAGAAAATAATTTTAGAATCAGCAGAGCAATTCCAGCTAAAAGAAGAAATGATTAAGTTTAGCGGTACTGCTGATTGTAATATTAGGTTGGACAGAAATTCTATCAAAACAGCTTTTGATAACCTGGTTGATAATTCTATTAAATATTCCATATCACAATTGAAAATAGAAGTTAAGCTTAAAAGCAACTCTAAAAAAGTTGAAATAGAGTTTAGCGATAATGGAATAGGAATTCCGCATGATGAAATAAAAAAAATATTTCAAAAGTTTTATCGTATTTATGATAAAGATATTCCCAATGTTAAAGGGACAGGGCTTGGACTTTATGTTGTTAGAGAAATAATAAAAAATCATAAAGGAAAAATTACTGCGCAAAGTGAAGGAAAGAACAAGGGATCTAAGTTTAAAATAGAATTACCCGTTTACGTGGAAAAGAAAAAACCCACAAAGGAAAAGAAAAGAAATTCGAACAAATGAGCGAAGAACATCTTAATAAATCCAAAATTCTTTTAGTGGAGGATGAAGAAAATCTTGCACTTGGGTTGGAATATAACCTATCCGAGGAAGGATATAATGTTGTCTGGGCAAAAGACGGGAGAGAAGCGATTAAATATTTTGATGAAAATGAATTTGATCTGATAGTGCTTGATATAATGCTTCCATACTTTAATGGTTTTGAAATTGCGAAACATATCAGAGAAAAACATCCGCAAATGCCAATACTTATGCTAACAGCGCGCACGCAGATTGAAGACCGTGTAAAGGGTCTTGAGCTGGGAGCGGATGATTATCTTACAAAACCATTCCACCTTAAGGAATTGCTCCTTAGAATAAAAGGAATGTTAAAAAGAAAAAGCTGGTATCAAAAAGTTGTTATCGAAAACCCGTTTTATAAATTCGGCGACAATGAAATAAATTTTGAAAATTTTAAATGCATTAAGGGTAAAAAAGAATTTCAATTAACATCCTATGAAGCGATGATTATGAAATACCTGATTGAGAATAAAGATAAGGTTGTTACCAGAAAAGAATTGCTTGAGAACGTATGGAATATGAACCCGGATATTGAAACACGGACAATTGATAATTTTATTGTTAGATTGCGAAAGCATTTTGAAGATGATCCGTCTAATCCCAAATACATTGTAAGCGTTAGAAGTGCCGGATATATGTTTAACGAATAATTTTAAAAATATGAATCGTTTAATTCCAATAAACAATAAAACAGACATCCCTAAAGATTATCAAAACACTCCCATCGGGTTATTAATTGAGTATCACAATCTTAATCATGATTTTGATTCATACTCAAATGCACAGTTACTTATTGGGATGTGCATGGATAACCGCAAGCATTTAAATATCCCGGATAATTTTGCATACATTATTAGGTCGGGTGGCGCAAATCTGCGTTACAGTGAGTTTAAAGTTTCATTCGCTATTTCAGTTGGGGATGTAAAACACATTGCATTAATTGGTCATAGTAATTGCGGAATGGTTAATCTTGTTTCAAAAAAGGATCAGTTTATAGAAAAACTTTCGGAAAACGGAGGCTGGACTATTGAACAGGCAGAGGAACATTTTAATAATTATGCGCCGATGTTTGAGATTAATAATGAAGTTGATTTTACTTTAAGCGAAACAGCAAGACTTAGATTGCGTTATCCCAAAATTAAAGTTGCCCCGATGTATTATAAGGTGGAAGACAATTTGCTTTATTTTATAAAAGAAGACTAATAAGTAATTATACAAACATTCTTTCCCGAATCGGATTTCATTATGTCCCCATAAAAAAATACCGGTGGCTTAAATAATATCTTTAGCCACATGGCAAACCTTCGGCTTAAAAAAGATATCAAAAGCGAATACCGGGAATTAAAAAACTTTTATCTTGATGATGGGAAAAAAGATAAACTTAAAAACATGAGCAAGTTTCGGAGATTCTTTTTTCAAGCCGTGTATCTATTCTTAAGTATATTTCAAAAACTTACACCACTTAGAAAATTCTTAGTTTTCCCTGGCCCGCTGCTTTTGTTTATTAGTAATAATGTTGATGTTGATAATCAGAGTTACGGCAGCAACAATGCAGCAATCTAACAATTAAATAATAAGAGCTTCCCACTTCCGCCAGAGGCGGACAGGTTCGGGGGAATGACATTACAGTCCCTTTCCTTATTTTTACACGTTCAAAAAAAAGAAAGCATAAATGAGCGCAGAAGTAAACAAAATTATTTACTCAATGGTTGGGGTTAGCAAATTCTATAACAACAAGCCTATTTTAAAAGATATTTACCTTTCTTATTTCTACGGTGCAAAGATAGGTGTTATCGGTTTAAACGGTTCCGGTAAATCTTCTCTTCTAAAAATTCTTGCCGGAGTTGATAAGAACATAAACGGAGAAACAGTTGTGTCTCCCGGTTTTACAATCGGCTATCTTGAACAGGAACCGCAACTTGATGATACAAAAACTGTCAGGGAAATTGTTCAGGAAGGCGTTCATTCTGTTGTTGATCTGCTAAGCGAATATGATAAAATAAATGCAAAGTTTGCAGAGCCGATGGATGATGATGAAATGACAAAGCTTCTTGAAAAGCAGGGCGAAGTTCAGGAAAAATTGGAAGCAATGGGCGGATGGGATCTTGATGCCCGACTTGAAATGGCAATGGATGCTTTGCGCTGCCCGCCATCGGATACTTTGTGTAAAGTTCTTTCCGGCGGAGAAAGAAGACGTGTTGCACTTTGCAGGTTACTTCTTCAAAAACCGGATATTCTTTTACTTGATGAACCAACAAACCATCTTGATGCAGAAACAGTTGCGTGGTTAGAACATCATTTGCAAAAGTATGAAGGAACTGTAATTGCAGTAACGCACGATAGATATTTTCTTGATAATGTTGCAGGCTGGATACTTGAGCTTGACCGCGGGGAAGGAATTCCGTGGAAAGGAAATTATTCATCGTGGCTTGAACAGAAACAGGAAAGACTGCGTGTTGAAGAAAAACGTGAAAGTGACAGACAAAAAACTTTACAGCGCGAACTTGAGTGGATAAGAATGAGTCCGAAGGCACGCCACGCAAAATCACAGGCAAGAATTACTTCTTATGAAAATCTTCTTAAGGAAGAAAAAGAAAAAGGACAGAAAGAACTTGAGCTTTACATTCCCGTTGCGGAAAGACTTGGTGATGTTGTAATTGAAGTCGAAAACTTAAATAAAGCTTACGGCGATAATATTTTAATTGACGATTTAACATTTTCAATTCCACCAGGAGCAGTTGTAGGAATAATCGGTGCTAACGGCGCGGGTAAAACAACTTTGTTTAAGATGATAACAGGATTGGAAAAACCGGATAGTGGAAATATTAAAATTGGTTCTACCGTTAAACTGTCCTACGTGGATCAATCAAGAGATGCGCTTGATCCTGAACAAAGCATCTGGCAATTAATTTCCAACGGAGAAGATACAATTATGCTTGGCAGCAGGCAGGTTAACTCGCGTGCTTATGTTGCACAGTTTAATTTCTCCGGTGCGGATCAACAGAAAAAAGTTGGAATGCTTTCGGGCGGAGAAAGAAACCGCGTTCATCTTGCAATGATGTTAAAGCAGGGCGCAAATGTTCTTTTGCTTGATGAACCGACAAACGATCTTGATGTTAATACTTTGCGCGCACTTGAAGAAGGAATTGAAAAATTTGCAGGATGCGTGCTGGTAATTAGTCACGATAGATGGTTTTTAGATAGAATAGCAACACACATTTTAGCTTTTGAAGGCGAAAGCAAAGTCGTTTGGTTTGACGGAAACTATACTGAGTACGAAGAAAAACGAAAAGAACGATTGGGTGTTGAAGCAGATCAACCGCACAGAATTAAGTACAGGCATTTAACAAGAAGCTAATATTTTGAGTTTGTCAACCTGAACTTGTTTCAGGTTCTTCTTTTTTTAATATCAAAGATCAGATTCCGAAACAATCCATCATTTGACGGACGGAATGACAGTATTAGGACAGACTCTTCACTCTAATATCACACAGATAACACTGATTAAATTGATCAGCGCTGATCGGCAAGATCAGTGTTATCAGTGTGCCATTTAGTTCTTTACTTGTTAAACTTTGATAAGTAATCTTTAAACATATCTTTGTGAACCATAAAATCCATCATCTTAAGTTTTACATAATCTTCATTGTAGAAATAATATCCTTTATCACCTGTGTCTTGTGAGGTTGCCCAGGAATCTTTAATTAAAAACCAGGTCGTCCCGTTTTTTTCTGTATAACCTACTAAATGAATTCCGTGATCATCAGTTGTGGTTTTATTGCTGAAACGAAATTGTCTTGCATTTTCATCAATGTAATTGGAAGGTATATCAAACGTTGGAACAACGGCGCACTTTGTCCAGCTGTCATATCCGGGCTCGCCCGTATCACCACCGATTGATAATGTGTAACCGTTCTTAATTGAATTTTTAATTATCTTCATAAAATCATTAAGCGGAACATTGTAATAATCTTTATTGTGCCACCAGTTATCAGGAACCTCATACTCAACTTGCTGCCAGTAAGGCTGCTGTATATAAGATACAACATCAACATAATCATCGGGATTTAGTTTAAGATAATTATTTAAATATTCTTTCGGAGTATATTTTTTTTCATCAACAACAACTTCTGTTGGCGACTCGCCGAGATAATGATTTAAAATAGATTTAACAACTTTAACAACTTCATCTTCATCCCAGGCATTTGTTGTTTTTACATTCTGCAGGTAAGTTTTAATTTCTTTGATCATGTCGCTGTGGTCATGAAACTTTTGACCTGGCAATAGTCCAGTGCAGGATGATGAAGGAACCGCACCATACATTTTGTAAATTCTTGTAACAGCATTCGCTTCGGAACCCTCATCTACGTATGACTCTCCACGAGTGCGGACGAACTCTTTTACTTTTTCAATATATTCCCAGTAAGCCGTAAAGATTGATGATAAGCTAACTTTCATTCCGTGTAACCGGTAAACCTCGGATTCAAAAAATGAATTTGTTGAGAATGACCAGCAGGTTCCAGTATTTCCCTGACAGACAGGATCGGTATGCCAAAAATATTTGAACTCTTCTTTTGATTTTGGCAAATTCATTCCTGTAAAATCTAACCTAAAAGATTTGGTTTTTTCTTTTGGTGGATTTTTAAATTCATCATTGGTTTTTAGAATTTCATCAAAAAATCCTTTTTGTGGTTCTATAAAAATACCTTTGTTTTTTTCCTGTGCATTGATAAATGAAAGCGAAGAAGCTAAAATCAGAACTGCGAGAAATGATAAAAGAGGTTTCATGTTTTTTCCTCACATAAATTGATAAAAACATTTTAAAAATTGTATATAAAATTAGGAATAAATGAAATTAGTGTGAAGTAAGCGATTAATAAAACAATTCCCGGTCAGATTGAAGGAGGCAACAAACAATCAACCGGGAATCTTAAGCGATGAGGACAACATTACTAATACGAGATATCGCTTATTTCAATCATCTCTGTTTTTTTATCGTACTTTTTAAGAAACTCAACAAACTCTGAATTAAAAAGTTTCTGGTGAGTCTTTTCGTAAGTTTTTAAGTACTTTTCAACCTGTTTATGCGTTAATCTGCTTTTCAGGTAATTTTTCTTTTCGTTATCATCGCAAAAGATGCGGTAGTAATATAGCTTAGACATCTTAAGCCTGGCAGGCTTTGCTTTAGTAACTGCAGATTTTTTAACAGTTTTTTTTGCTGGCATTTTACTCTCTCCAGATTATTTAATGTATTAAAACTTTCCGTTCTTTTTGATCACTTCTTTTGCGATAATTCCTTTTTGAATTTCATTCGTTCCTTCAAAAATTCTGTTAATTCGGGAATCTCTGTAAATTCTTTCAATTGATAACTCTTTCGAGTATCCCATTCCGCCGTGAATCTGAACAGCAAAATCAACTATTTTATCTAAAGATTCTGAGCAATAATATTTTACAATTGCAGATTGTCTTGAAATGTCTTTATGTAAATCATAATCAACAGCCGTACGGTAAACAATTGATTCCATATTATAAAGCATTATTGCCATTTCCGCAAGCATAAACTGTATTGCCTGAAATTGCGCAATCGGATGATCAAACTGTATGCGTTCTTTTGCATACTTTGTAGAAAGTTCAAGCAATTCTTTTGATACACCGAGGCAAGCTGCGCCAAGCCCCAATCTTCCGGCATCAAGAGTTTTCATCGCATAAATAAATCCACGCCCGTCTTTACCGATTAAATTTTCTTTTGGAATATGTACATTATCAAAACTTAGTGCGTTTGTTATACTGCCCTTCATTCCCATTTTCTTTTCGGCTGGTCCTGCCTTAAATCCAGGTGTTTTAGTATCAACATAAAATAAGCTTATCCCTTTTTCTGTTCTTGCAAAAAGAGAAATAACATCAGCAATTCCACCATTTGTAATCCAGAGTTTTTCGCCATTAATAACCCACTCATCACCAATAAGTTCTGCTTTAGTTTTTAAATGGAATGAATCGGAACCGGCTTGTGCTTCTGTTAAGGCAAAAGCAGCTATCTTTTCACCCGAAGCAAGTGGAGGAATATACTTCTTTTTTTGTTCTTCACTTGCACCGTTAAAAATGGCATTGGTGCCAATTGACTGATGAGCTCCAACAAAAGTTGCAGTTGACATACAACCGCGGGCAATTTCTTCCTGCATCAGACAATAACCAACTTCACCAAAACCGCCTCCGCCGTATTCCTCTGGAAATGAGATACCCAAAAATCCCAGCTCTGCCATTTTTTTTATTAAACCTTCAGGAATTTTTTCTTCTTCGTCAATTTTTGCTGCAATTGGTTTGATCTCGTGAATTGTGAAATCCCGCACCATTTCTTTTAGCATGTTTTGCTCTTCGGTGAACTTAAATTCAAACATAGATGAGAAGCCTTCTTTTTGTTTTAGTTGATGCAGTCAAATAATATTCCATAAAGAATTTTGTTGATATTTGTACAAATATCGGCAAAAATCAACGAGACTGATTAAATGCTTTTCAAATCAAAGAAGAGATATAAAAGCGCTTCTTAATAGTGAGAAGTACCAAAACTTTAACTATCTCTATTAACAGTATCCGGGGAAAAAGCAGGTAAACACACTGCGATATATTTTGCACCTCCATCAAATGGAGTGCTGTATTGAATCCACTCACCCTTTTTTGTTAAGACAGCAGAGCCTGCTTTAACATCAATCGTTTCAGTTTCGGTTTTTACTTGCAGAGTTCCCTTTAATACAACGGTGTATTCGTCAAACAGAGGTCTTTGACCGGGCTCAACCCAGCCTTGTGGACTTGTCATTTTAGCGATACTTACCGCCTCTGTTTTTGAGTTTACCCGTCCAAAATATTCTTCGATTATTTTGGGTTTGTTCCCAGCAGATTCAATAACGGAGGGTTTATTTATTATTGTGGGCATTTTTGTCTTCCTGTTTCTTTGCGCTAATTAAATAAAATATTATTGATGATGTAAATATAGTTTTGGGGTTTCTGTTAACCTGATTTTTAATTTTCTCAATTCCTTTTCTGTATTCTTCATCCGAAAGATTGGCAAGTTGTGAACAGTTGTTTTTTTGCAGGAATGGGTCATTAAAAACATCTCTGCCCAACCGTTGATTAAAAACATTTTCAACTGTTTTTATTTTAACCTCTACAAAGTTTTTCTCTTTTAAAAGTTGTTTTAAAAACTTAAGCGAAGGAAATCTATTTAAATCCTTTTCATAAACAGAATCAAAGTATTCATAAACATACCAGTTTTTATCATTATGTGGATCCACTCCGAAAACAGCAAGTATCCCTTTGTCCGTTAAAACTCTTTCGCATTCACCGATAAATTTTTCTTTGCTCTGAAAATGATGAATCGCATTTATGCAAAATATTAAATCAAAAAAATTATCCTTAACAGGCATTTGAGTTGCATCAGCATTAATAAGCTTTAAGTTTGGCTGATCATATTTGGGAATTTTTAACATCTCAAGTGAGTAATCTAATCCCAAAACATTAACATATTTACCCATAATAGAATTAATCCATTTGCCGGTTCCGCACCCTGCCTCCAGGATATTTTTGTAATTATTTGTTGTTATTAAATTTTTCAGTTCCCTTTCAATATTTACAAGATAGTTAAAGCTGTATCGCTGGTTATATGTGCTTGCGATCTTATCGTAGTCTGTTTTTTGCATTTTAATAATTATTAAATATTTCCTTTAACAAAGTATAAATAAGAAAAAGTATACTCAAGAAAATTTTAAAACATTGTTGTAAACAAGCGATCCAGTATTTAGATTAATCAAAGAGGTAACAATTATTAATGTGTTTTTTATAAGAGGCAATATGAAAAAATTATTTCCGGTTCTTTTAATGGTTATTATTTCTTCAAACGTCTTTTCACAGGAGATTGAAAAAGTAAAAGCAAAAATTGAAGAGAATAATAAAATTTATATTCAGGCAATGATTGATAATGATATGGATAAGATGATGTCTTTATATACAGATGACATTATCTCTATGCCCAGCTATCAACCAACCGTAAAAGGAATCAATAAAGTCCGTGAGCTAAGCGATGCTCAGAAAGATTCCGAGTGGAAGACCACTAAATTTGTTATAAATACCACCGATGTTTTTGTTGCGGGAAATTTGGCAATTGAAATCGGGAATTATGATATGGTTATGTCTAGCCCTGGTATACCTGATTGGCCGGATAATGGGAAGTATATAACTATCTGGGAGGAACAAAAAGACGGCTCCCTTAAAATTAAAGTGGAAACATGGAATACGGACACAAGTCCCTGGGAACAAATGGATCAAACTGATCAGGAAGAAATGGAAAAAGTAGAGTAAATATTTATACACATAGAATTTTGTTTAAAACTACTAAGAAAATTTTGTGATTTTAGATAAAGTATTAGACGGTTTTTTAAAGAGTATCAATTTTGGTAGATTTTTCTATTGATAAATTTTCATAACCTTTTCATATTGTTGGTAGTCTTTTAACAAATTAGGAAATAATAATAACTCCCATCTTATGAATATAACTTCAATCGGAGAAATCCTCTTTGATATTTATCCGACTCATAAAAAGCTTGGCGGCGCACCGCTAAATTTTATCCATCACATTAAAAAGCTTACCGGTAACGGAAATATTATAAGTCGTGTTGGTAAAGATGTGTTGGGCAATAAAATAATTAATGAACTGAAACACGCCGGGATTTCTTCCGAATATATACAGTATGATAACCTGCATCCAACCGGATTGGCGATTGTTAGTGTAGATGTAAACGGAAATCCGCATTTTAAAATTGAACCGGATTGCGCTTACGATTTTATAGAGGCTAATGATGAAAACTTTAGTCTTATAAATTCCGAAACAGATTGCCTTTATTTCGGAACACTTGCTCAAAGATCAGCAACAACCAGAGAAACCATTCAATCATTTTTTGGTCAGGGATTAAAATATTTTGCAGATTTAAATCTTCGCCAGGATTTTTATAACGAGGAAATTCTTAGCGCAACACTTCTGGCTGCTGATTTTATTAAAGTAAATTATGAAGAAATGCATGTTCTAAATGATTTGTTTATTCAATCCGAGTATTCCACAGAGCGGGTTGCATTTGAGCTGATGGAAAGATTTAGTTTGAACATGATCGCTGTTACGCGCGGGGAAAACGGCTCCTCGATATTTGAGAATGGAAAAAGATATGACTACTCAAATGTTGAAGCTAAAGTTGTGGATACAACCGGTGCAGGCGATGCATTTGCGGCTATTCTCTGTCTTGGTTATTTATCAGGTTTAGAAATTCCCTACATAAGTAAATTAGCAAACGATTTTGCATCGGACATCTGCCAGTTTGAAGGAGCGATTCCCAAGTCTGATAGGCTTTACGATAGTTTTAGAGAGCAACTGGGAATATTTTAATTCTCAAATCATGTGACGTTCAATAATGCTTTCGGGTATTCTTACAGGGCGACCGGAAGTAAGTGAGACAAGCGTGTAAAGCATTTTTCCTTCTGCGACAATTTTATTTGTTGCTTTGTTATAAACCCAAACATTTATGGTAACCCGGGCACCGCTCCATTCATCAATCTGGGTCTTTACCAAAGCAATATCTCCAAATTTTAGAGCACGTTTATATTCAAGGTGTACGGCACTTGCAAACCAATTAAATCCCATTGATAAATATTCTTCCATCGGAACTTTATAGTTATCGCGCATCTGGATAAACCTGGCGGTTTGTATATAATCAAGGTATTTAGAATTGTGAACATGATTGTTCATATCAATATCATCAGGGCGTACAATTATTTCTGTTTCAAAAACCGAATTAGATTTATTTTCATTAATCATAGACTACATCTCTATAAAATTTTTAAGTAATATCAACCCGGCTTCGCCAGACATTTCAGGATGGAACTGCACGGCAAAAAAATTATCACGCTCTAAAGATGAACAAAACACAATATCTCTCTGGCAGGTTGATGTAGATAAATCACTTTTAGGAAGATAGTAGGAGTTGTTAAAATAAAATTCGGTGTTGTCTTCAATTCCACCAAACAAAAAGCTTGGTTTGCAAAAACTCACTTTGTGCATTCCTTTGTAAGCTGAATTGTCAATTGCAGTTTCAAACTTTACTGAAGTTCCGCGAAAAATTCCGAGACAAGGAAAAACACCTTCTTCGGTAGAATAATCTGCCATCAACTGCATTCCCAGCCCGATGCCAAGCATAGGTTTTTTAACTATACGAAGAACCGAATATAAGTTTAGCAAATGAATTTTTTTCATCACAGCAGATGGGCTTCCGCTTCCCGGAAAAATAATTTTATCCGAACGACAGATACCCGCTTCATTTCGTGAAATCACAAAATCATTAGTTATATTTTTAAGTGCTGAAGCAACTTTTTGAGTGCATTCATCACCGTAATCCACAATTGTAATCATTACTGAAAATTTAAATTTCCTATTGAAAAATCATAAAAAGATAAATTTTATACAATAATAAAATAATTGCATATATTAAATTTATATTAACATTACAAAAATTTGAATGATAAATTTATGTTTAAGATACTATATACCCTAATTTTTGTTTATGAATAAATCAATTAAGAATAAAGGAAAAAATTATGCAAACTATTTTAGGCTCAACAGGAGTAATCGGAAAAGGGCTTGCAAAATCTTTACCTAAGTACACTAACAAAATAAGACTTGTTAGTCGTAACCCTAAAAAAATTAATGAAACAGATGAATTATTTTCCGCCAACCTTCTTGATCAGCAACAAGTTTTTAAAGCTGTTGAAAACTCCGAAGTTGTTTACTTAACCGCAGGGTTGCAATACAAGACTAGTGTCTGGCAAACTCAATGGCAGTTAATAATGAAAAACGTAATTGATGCTTGCAAATTTCAAAACGCCAAATTGGTTTTCTTTGATAACGTATATTCGTATGGGTTAGTTGAAGGCTGGATGAAAGAAGACACAACACATAAACCGGTAAGTAAAAAAGGAGAAGTTCGTAAACAAATTAATGAAATGTTAATGAGAGAAGTTGAAAGTGGCAGCCTGAGCGCAATGATTGTTAAAGCCGCTGATTTTTATGGACCCGAAACTCCTTTAAGTTTTGTAAATGCGACAGTGTTTGATAATTTTAAAAAAGGGAAAAAAGCTCAGTGGTTTATAGATGCAAATAAAAAGCACTCTATGACATACACTCCCGATGCCGCAAAAGCCACGGCAATTTTGGGAAATACAAATTTTGCGTACAATCAAATTTGGCATTTACCAACCGATAAGAACGTTTTAACAGGAAAAGAATTTATTGAACTGGCAGCAAAAGCATTTGGTGTGGAACCAAAATATACTGTGCTAAAAAAATGGATGATTCAAATGGTTGGAATGTTTGTTCCCGTTGTGAAGGAAAGTATTGAAATGTTATATCAGAACGAATATGATTATTTATTCGACAGTACAAAGTTTGAGAAGGCATTTAATTTTACGCCAACAAGTTATAAAGATGGAATCGCTGAAACTGTTAAATCTATGAAGTGAGTTAATGAAAAATCTTTGCGAACTCTGCAAAAAACATAGCGATCTTTGCGTGAACCAAGATTCAAGACATTTCAGGCAAAGCACACAAAGGTAGAGACGCTAAGAAACAAAATTATAATCTGCTTTTTATCAACTCATAAACTTTTTCTGATAGTATTTTAAACTTTGGCAATGCCAATTCTTCTTCAAGCGGAATGAAACAGGCAATTATATATTTCACTTCGCTATCATCTACAATTCCAACATCATTTGTCCAATAAGAAAACCATCCTGTTTTATGATAAAACATTGCGCTATGTGACAATCCTGCAGAGAGTTTTGATATATCAAGCTGCCTTCCCAGCAAAGTTTTCATTTGAAGGCTTACCCATTCATTAACTAACGTATTTGAATAAATCTTATACATA
Organism: Ignavibacteriaceae bacterium; assembly: GCA_049294175.1. Classification (GTDB taxonomy): domain Bacteria; phylum Bacteroidota; class Ignavibacteria; order Ignavibacteriales; family Ignavibacteriaceae; genus IGN3. The sequence goes on from JBAQCL010000049.1 coordinate 35,219, forward strand.
AAATCAGCTGCGTGCAAAGCACAGGTTTCAGTTCCGCGAACATTTTCATACATGGGATCTTCAAATTTTCTTTTTAAAAATTTTCTTGTCACTTCACTTCCATACCAGTCGTATGAGTGTAACAGACTATCAATATTTTTTCTTTGCGCAATATCTATTAAACAATTTGCAGCGGAATTATCGCTTCTTGTTATCATCAGATCCAAAAGATAATTAACTGTAACTGTGTCTCCATCTTTTAACAAGGGTCTGGGATCATTATCAATTTGTTTAGATCTATCCACAACATTTGGTTCTTTTGCAACATAAGGTTCATACAAAGAATATTTTCCTTGTGAAACCTGATTTAGAATTTCTGCCGCAACATACATTTTATAAACGGAAGCTGGATAAATAAAATTATCATAATTAACTCCTCCAAGTACTGGTTGTTTTTCAGACAGATCAATTACAGCTAATGATATTTGTTCAATTCCGTCTTCGCCAACATTAAAATTTTTATCAAGATCAAGTTCATTAACAATTTTTTGAAGATCCCGTGATAAATTTTCATCTTTTTGATAATAAGAGAGAATAGTTAAAGTTTGTGAAAATGAGTATTGAAAAAATATTAAAACTATAAATAGATTATTTTTCATGTTATGTCCTGTTTTTCTTTTTTGCTTATCGATACAAAACTATTTATAAAGTATATATAACAAAAAGTAATAATCATATTTGTTTGTAAATATTTAATGATAATCCAGTACCTTCGTAAAATGGGTTGAATGGACCAACACCCTGACCGTTAGAAATATGCATTCTTCTTAATCCAATATTCAGATTTAAATCATTGCCAAGGTAGAACGCTATCGTGCCGCCCAAACGAAACATAAAATTGTAGTAATCTCCACCAGGTGGAAAAGATTTATTGTAGAGGATAATTCCGCCAAGCCCATCAACCGAGAAAGAAAATCTGCCGATGCTAAGCGGCTGCACACGGACTAACACTACGGGTCCAATTCCCATTGCAGAAGTTTGAAATTTTTCTTCCTTATTATTTTTATTTACTGCGATTATATTTCCCCAGGCGTGAGTAATTGTAGCTCCGGCAAATAAATGTAAACCAATTGATTGTACAAATTCTTTTCCTATAAATCCATTTATGTTGATGGTTTTAATTTGTCTGTTCCAGTGAGATGGAGAGTAATATTCTAATCCGAATTCTAAAAATTTTATGGGCAAAGATGAGGATTCAAAATTATTTGATGTTGTATCATTCTGTGGATAAGAGGGGGTTGTATAAAACATAAAAAAAATGACAATCATCAGTATCATCATTTTAGAATAAAAATAATTTCTCAAGAAAAACCTTTTATAAATCTTAAATAAAATTTATCGTTAATTTTAGTTTTAACAAGAGAAGCAGCATTTGGAAGTAATATTAAAATCTTAATATAATGTTAGGATAAAAAACTCCAGTCCGCATTTGGTTTATTGAGCCAAACCCATACAATAAAATCAACGCTGGGTGGTTCACCGCCTAATTCACGAAAACGGGTGTTTATTTGTCCTCGATGATATGTACTATGCAAAGCAACTTGAGACATAGTTTCTTGTAAAGTTGCGGTAACAACTTTCTTTCCGGTTTTTCTTTCTAAAAATTTTGACCATGGAATTTCAATTAATTTTTCTTTATTGCCGGATTTACTTGATTGAAGAAAGTCATCTAATTTATTCTGATACTCAAATCCCCCTCCGGCAATCGATTTTAAATCTTTAAAAACTTCAGGTTTGGTAATATCAACAGGCAGTTCACTCCAAAGAAAATAAAAAGCATACTGAACCTGGTGAAGATGATATAAAAGTTTTTTTATTTTTTGATCATTTTCTGCCAGTGAAAAACCCAAAACTTTTTTCCAGACTTCTGCATCTGCCCACTTCATATGGTTTAATAAGTTTTCTATTGATCCTGATTTCATATTAATTCTTTCAGCAGCTTTTATTAAAAATTATGTTATCTAATTCCAGAACATCATCCAGGCGAATGATTTTTCCATCGCTTGTCTTAAGAAACTCTGTTTTGTCTTTTGAAAACAAATCAAATATTATACATTCGATTAGTTCGTTCTCATTTTTATCATTTTGAAAAGTGAGCCTTACCATTTAATTTTCTTAATGCTCGCAGTTCAAGTTCATCTAAAACGGTTATCTCAAATCCTCCGGAACCGTGCTTTTTATAGTCATCAATAAGTTGTTGAAAGGGAAAACTTTCCATCTTTAAAGTAAATTCAAATCTCCTTACAACTGCGGGCAGGTTCTGCTCGTACCGATATACATTTTGTTATCAATCTTATTGTGCACAGCATAAATTCCTGCGGGCTGTTTTTGTGATTTATAATTTTTAGCAATTTGTTTTTTGTCCATCATCTTAATTTCCTGTCTTTTATCAATTCAGCAAGCACAAAGAACAATTAAGCATTGCGCGCCACAAAATAAGTCCCAAATGAAACAGATTTTTCAATTTTCTTTCCGGCAAAACCAACACTCAAATGACCTATAAACAGTATATTTGCTTTATAATATTAATTATCCAGTAATCTTCTGTGATAATTTATCTGCCCAAGATGGTAGTTTAGATGTGTAACTACATTAATCAGCATATTGCCTGTGCTAATTTTTTGATTAGCAAAGAGTATTGGAAAATCTTCTTTAAGTTCTTCATCTTTAAGATTATTTAAAGTCTCATTCACAACATTTATTGTGTCGTTTATTTTGTTAATAAGTTCGCCCGAAGGGATGTCTTTAATAGTAAATTCCTCATCCCTGTTCCTTACGGGTGTGTTGCGTAAGTCTATGTTATTATTTTTTGTTGATATTAACCACACCTAGCCTAAAGTTAGGCGGTAAAAATAAGTTTCCCAGTAAATCGTTCAATATTAGGTGAGCTTTTTTTACCGTTCCATTTATTTGTCCTAATAATTTTTTCAAGTTTTGAACAGATGCTATCATATAGGATCTTTTCTGTGCCTTTTCAATTCCTCTAGTCATAAATTTTCGCAATCCGTGATACATCTTTCCCTCGGCAAACAATCCTTCAGCTACTGTTTTTCTTATTACGTAAGCTCGTTTTGCTTCCGGTGTCTTTAATCTCTGCTCTAAATTATCATACTCTTTGTAGTAAATTGTTCTACTTACTTTGCGTCTTTTTGCTTTCGGACAGCACTCTTCCTTTAATGGGCACTGCGAGCAATCTTCTTCCTTGGCTCTATATCGGTTAGCTTGTCTATCATTTTCAAAAGCATAAAATGAGAGTTCTTTATGATTCGGACAATAATAAAGATTCTTCTCTTGATTATAAATAAATTCGTTATAATTAATCTTTCCGCTTGGGTTTGTATATTTCTTGGTAGGTATGAATGCCTTTATTCCTCGTAGTTCAAATTCTCTTAAGTTTTTTCCTGAACAATATCCTTTGTCTGCTGATACTTCTTGAACTCTTAGTCCTAACTTTTCTAATCTGTTTTCCGCTCTCTGATATATCTCCATCAATACTGATGAATCTCCTCTATCTGCGTAGGTTGTTAATACATCAGTGATAATTCTTTTTTTACTATCTGAACTGTAATGTGTTGAGTAATATAATCCTATTGGCTTACCTGGTTTACTTGCCACTCTGCTATCCTGATCAGTTTTACTTTGATAGTCTTTGTTGATAGTTGTTTTTTTATTTGCTTTCTTTTCTGAACTTTTTTCTATTCTTAATTCTGCCTTTTTTTCTCTCTCTTCTTTGCCGTTATCTTCTTTCTGTTGATCTTCTTTGATTTCGTTTTCTTCGTATCTCTTATTGATATATTCTTCTATGGTTAATTTTGGCTGTTTGATCTCTAAACTATCTAAGGATGCATTTGCTTTTACCAGTGTGGAATCTATTGATTGGTGCTTACCTTCTATTAGACCTGAATTATAACATAATTCCAAAATCCTGTTAAATATCTTTTCAAATGTTTCTTTAATGATTAGTGCTCTTGTCCTTGATATTGTTGAATGCCAAGGCAGTTGCTCATCTAAATCATATCCTATAAAATATCTTGCCGCCAGTGAATCATTTGCTCTTCTTATTAGTTCCCGATCTGATATTATGTTTTCAAAGTACCCAAACAACTCAAGCTTAAAGAATACTACCGGATCTATTGATGGCTTTCCTGTCTTGCCATATAATTTTTCGCATTCTTTATAAACAAATCTCAAATTCAAGAACTTGTCTATCTGTCGGTATAGGTTATCTTCTGGAACAAGTTCATCAAGTGTGAGATTATACATTATTTTCGGCTCATATTTCTTTTTACCAAGCATCTGTATTTTTCTTTTAGTTTTTATTTGCTCAGATAATCAAGAAACATGCCGAGTTATGCAACACACCC
>JBAQCL010000050.1:0-1660 GCA_049294175.1 Ignavibacteriaceae bacterium
GGAAAACCGCATTGGCTTTGTTCAAGAAACCGAGCTTGCTACTCTTATTTGCCCAAGGGTTTTTCGGCGTTTTCCCCTGGCAAGTGATCACTTTTTGGTTTTTCCGTTACCTGGAAACGGAGAGAAATTTTGATTCGTCCCAGGTGACCATCACCATGGTAATTGCAATCCTATTTTTAGCTCTTGGCTACCCCATAGGCGGTGCATTGGGAGATTATTTCTTTAAAAAGAACCTGCGCGGCCGGTTAATTGTCAGCGCAATTGGTGTCATAAGTGGAGCACTATTACTCTGGGTCTCCTTGAGTATTCCCGATGCAAATGTATGGCTATTTACCCTGTCGATGTCAATTACTTCCATTTTTATTCCATTCGCAAGTCCTAACGTTCTTTCGACCGTTTATGATGTGACGGTTCCAGAAGTACGCTCAACCGCCAATGCAATTCAAAATATGATCGAACAAGGCGGGTCGGCCATAGCTCCAACGCTTGCCGGCTTAATTGCGGTAAATTCGTCCCTGAAGGACGCAATCATCATTATCTGTGTGGGAGCATGGGTTTTATGTTTTCTGTTCTTTTTAGGTGCTATCTATTTGCTTCCAAAGGATATTCAGAACTATCGTGCTGAAATGCAATTGCGCAATCAAGATGATTCGGTCGCGTCTGAAGCGCCATTGAATAGGCCAAAAGACGCACTCGGCCCCGCAATGTGAACCTCATGATCGTTACCTTTGTATTACTACTCATTTTTGGTTGGGCGTTAGGATCGGCTTTGAATTATCTTGCGGATGTACTGCCTTTTACACGGTCGTTCAGCAGCCCGGTTTGTCAGCACTGTGGTTCCGATTTAACCTTCAGGGAATACGCGTTATACAAACCCTGTCCTAACTGTACCGAGGCACGCGGCACCCGTACATGGGTGATCCTTATTTTAGCCATTCTCTGTACACCCCTGGTTTATTTCTTTCCACCAGAAAGATTTGGGTTCTGGATCAGCTTGCCCTATTTATTTTATTTTGCGTTAATTGCCTTGATTGATATTGAACATCGTGTCATCTTAAGGGAGACGATATTGGCAGGTCTCGTAATCACTATTCCCATAGGGATCATGTGGAATGGGTGGATAAACACCCTGTTGGGTGCTTTGGTCGGGTTTGGCGCCATGACGGGCACCTATTATTTGGGAGTTTTGTTCAATCGTATTGCATCCAAAAAACGGGGGGTACCTATTGAAGAAGTGGCCTTTGGTTATGGCGACGTAAACTTGAGTGCAATCCTTGGCATTTTCCTGGGTTGGCCCAAAATAGGAATTGGTTTATTTGTTTCGATCATGCTGGCCGGCTTGCTTAGCGGATTTTACGTAGTGATCAGCCTTATCGGCAGGAAATACCAGGCATTCACGGCGATTCCGTACGCACCTTTTCTCGTATTTTCAGCGGTTATTTTACTCTACCTGGCATAAACCCGATTCATAGACGGTTTAAAATTGGACCCGGTGCCAGGAAATCGTAAAAGCCATACTGCGCGATGAGTAATTTCCGGGAATTCCATCCAAATGCATTTCCAAACCACCTTTGGGGATGTTATACGAGCAATTCTCCTTGCATTTATTTTCCAAGTAATTTAGAGTACCAATAACCCACAATGTTGGCTGCCGGTTTGC
>JBAQCL010000051.1:0-11754 GCA_049294175.1 Ignavibacteriaceae bacterium
AATCAGCAACTTCATTAACGACTTCATCACCGCGGTGTGCCGGTAAGCAGTGCATAAATAAATAATCATCTTTTGCATTTTTAACTAACTTTGGATTAACCTGGTACTTCATAAATTTCTTTCGGCGTTCTGCCGCCTCGGATTCCTGTCCCATACTTGCCCAGACATCCGTATAAACAATATCTGCGTTTTTAACAGCTGCAATTGGATCGTCTAAAATTTCAACTTTACTTCCCATATATTTAGCAAACTTTTTTGCATCATCTACAATATCTTTATTGGGTTTATAACCGGATGGAGATGCGATTGCAATATTCATCCCGACTTTAGAACATCCGTTTAATAAGCTGTGCGCCATATTGTTTCCGTCACCGATATAAGCAAGTTTTAATCCCTCAAGTTTTCTTTTCTTTTCAAGAACTGTAAATAAATCAGTTAAAACCTGGCAAGGATGCAGCAGATCAGTTAATCCGTTGATGACAGGAATATCGGCATATTTTGCAAGCTCTGTAACATCGCTATGTGCAAAAGTGCGGATCATAATTCCATTTAAAAATCTTGAAAGAACTTTTGCCGTATCGGAAACACTTTCACTTGTTCCAAGTTGAAGATCATTTGGACCGAAATACATTCCAATTCCACCAAGCTGATAAATACCAACCTCAAAAGAAACTCTTGTGCGTGTAGATCTTTTGGTAAAAATCATTCCCAATGTTTTTCCATCCAAAACATGATGAGGTTCACCTGTATATAACTTTTCTTTAAGAGATTTGCTTACCTCAAAAATCTGATATATCTCTTCAAGCGAAAGATCGGCAATGGAAATTAAATCTTTGCCTTTCATATTTATTGCCATAAATAACTCCTGATTGTATTTAAATAATAAACTTAATCTATAAAGTTTAAGCCAAGAACGAGTTTAGGAATTCAGTCTAAGGAAACACATTACAAGCTGCTTACAATTTTAGTTCCACCATTAGGGTCCTCAAGTTTCGCTGCTTCAGTAATAATTGTTTCTTTACCGCCGTTTCGTATAAAATTAATAGCCGCCATAATTTTAGGACCCATACTGCCAGCCGAAAAATGTCCTTCATCATAATATTTTTGCGCTTCATCAACCGTAACAATATCTAATGTTTTCTGATCCGGCTTACGAAAATTAATATAAACTTTGGGAATATCAGTAAGAATAAAAAATGCCTCGGCGCCAATTTCACTTGCCAGTAAAGATGAAGCAAGATCTTTATCAATTACGGCTTCTACTCCATATAATTTTCCATCAGTTCCACGACAAACAGGAACTCCACCGCCACCTGACGCAATTACAATATTTCCCTTCTGAACTAAATCTTTAATTACTTTTTTATTAAGGATATTTTGCGGCTGCGGTGAAGGAACAACTCTTCGCCAGCCGCGTTTTCTGGAATCTTCTTTAAATATAATATTATTTACTCGTGCAAGTAGATCGGCTTCTTCCTTTAGATAAAAAGCACCGACAGGTTTTGTAGGATTCTGAAAAGCTGAGTCGTCTTTATCAACAAGTACCTGAGTAATTAGAGTGACAACATTTTTTTTAATTTTAAAATCTTTTAAAAGATTAAAAACCTGTCTTTCAATCATATAGCCAATCCCGCCCTGGGAATCGGCAACACAAATATCCAGCGGCATTTTGGGGATTTTGTAATTATTATATCCTGCTTCATTTCTAAGCAAAATATTTCCAACTTGTGGTCCATTGCCATGGGTAATTACAATATTATAATCCTGCTTTAGCAGATAACGAAGGTGTAAACAGGTATTGTAAGTATTTTGTTCTTGCTGCTGGATAGTTCCAATTTCATTTCCCCTTAACAGAGCATTGCCACCAAGGGCAACAACTGCAATTTTTTTCATAAAACTCTTAGTCAAAATGACTTGAATGCACAGAATTAATTAAATTAAAGCGTTAACTTAATTAAGGTAATTATTAAAAGAAACCTGAACTTTAACATCATTTAATTTGTACTTATGACCGTCAAAAACAGTGATTTTTATAAAGAATTGCTCAAGCCAGATAATATGCTGCGGCTTTATGCAAAAGGCGCATTTCCGATGGCAGACGAAAAAACAGGATTAATAAATTGGTATCTGCCTGAAACCAGGTGTATTATCCCTTTGGATAATTTTAATATCCCAAAATCCGTTAAAAAATTTATGTCTAAAGAAAATTTTGAATTCAGGTTCAACACTGATTTTTTATCCGTTGTAAAAGGTTGTGCCGACCGGGAAAGCACGTGGATTTCTGAAGAACTTATAGAAGCATACCAGCGATTGTTTAAAAGAGGTCATATTCAAACAGTTGAAACATGGCAGGACGGCGTTTTGGTTGGAGGATTATATGGAATTACTTTCCGCGGTGCTTTTTTCGGAGAATCTATGTTTTCAAAAATTTCACAAGCTTCAAAATCGGCATTTGCTAAACTACTTTTTCATCTTAAAGAAAAAGGATTTGTTCTTTTAGATGTTCAATATATGACTGAACATTTAAAAATGTTTGGAGCAATTGAAATTACATTTGAGGAGTATGAGAAATTATTGGAACAATCCTATGAAAGAGCATGCATTTTTTGATAAGAATATTCCATCAAAGTAAAACAGTTTTTTTTACTTTCCCGCTTTTCCATAATGTAACTTTACTTATCAGATCGCGCTTTGAAAACGGTTTTGACAAATAGTCATCAAATCCTTCTGACAAAAATCTTTCTTTATCTCCAACCATTGCATGCGCCGTAACGGCAATGATAGGAATATTTTTGTAAAATGACAGTTCACGGAATTTTTTCAAAAGATCAATTCCGCTAACACCTTGCCCAAGACTTATATCCATTAACACCAAAGAATAATTATACTTATTTGCTTCATCTATTGCATCTTTTATATTGCACACAGTTTTTGTTTGTGTTTCATTTTTCAAAAAAAGTTCTATAATTTTTCTTGTTGCAGGGTCATCATCAATTATTAAAACTTTTTCAGTTTTATCATTCTTTTGAACATCCGGGTAATTCTGATTTGTAGTATGAGCTGATGGTTCACATTCATCGGGCTTTATATTTTGGACTGGGAATACAACGGTAAACATTGAACCGCCTCCTTTAGTACTTTCAAGTGAAATGGTACCACCCATTTTTTCTACAAATTTTTTAGTGATTGTCAATCCAAGACCGGCACCTTCAAAGCTTCGGTTGTAACCTTCACTAACTTGTCTAAACTCCTCAAATATAAATTTTTGATCTTCCTCGGCTATTCCAATCCCGGTATCAGAAACTTTTACAGCGATAAAAGGATTATTGTTTTCCACAAATGTATTTAAGTTTACAGTAACGCCGCCTTCTTTTGTATATTTAATTCCATTATTAATAAGATTAGTTATCACCGACTGAAATAGTCGTTTATCTAATTTTACCAAAAGGTCTTTGTCTAAAAAATCGGGTTTTATATAAATATTTTTTTTATCTGCAACAGGTTTTAACAAATTTATTGTTTCTCTGATCTCGCTATTAAGGTTCAATTCTTTAGTGTTAATCTGAACTTTATCAGCTTCAATTTTTGAAAGATCAAGAATTAAATTCAAAGTTTCCAAAAGTCGTTTACCACTTTGCATAATTGTCTCAATCATATCGTTCCAATCATCATTTTTAATTTCATTACCAAGAATTTCGGTATATCCAAGAATGGCAATAAGTGGAGTTCTAAGTTCATGACTCATATTTGCAAGGAAATTAGATTTAAGTTTACTCATTATTTCCGCAGTTTCTTTAGCTTCAATTAATTCCTTTTTTGCAATTTCCCGTTCTATTACCCTGCTTATATTAGCAGACGTAGTTTTAAGAATAGATATTTCACTATCATTCCAGGTTCTATCAGACTTACAATAATCAAAACCAATAAAGCCCCAAAATTTAGCATTAACCATAATGGGAACAAGCAAAACCGACTTAACATTTTCTTTGGTCAGCAAATCTTTCAAAGAAGTTTTTAAATCTTTAACAAGTTGATTTATGATTTCACCGCTATTGAGAATATCAAACCATTCTTCAAACAAAGGGAAATAGTGCATATTTTGAAGTTCCGGATTATTTATTTCGGAAGTAACTGTTCCGTTTGTCCACTCATACTTTTGGCTTGTAATTAGTTCACCCGTTAATTCGTCCACATAATTTTCAAATAGATATACACGATCAACATTAGATGATTGACCAAGTGATTGCAGGGTATTTTTAATCGCTAAATCAAAATTATTTTCTGTTAATAAGATATTGGCAGCATCGGCAACACCTTTAAAAAGGTTCTTTTGATTTAACAGGATTTGTTCTAACTCTCTTCTTCTTGTTACATCTTTTAAAGTGCCAATTGTAGCTTTTCTACCTTGATAATTAATAATTCTTGCACTCATATTAACATAGATTCTTCTGCCATCCTTATGAAGCATACGCCACTCATATGATGAAGGAGCATCAAATCCGTTTTGTCTTAATGAATAATTTTTTTTCATTAATTCAAAATCTTCGGGAACCACAAATTGTTCAAAAGGATAACCAATAGTTTCTTCAACTGTATAACCAATCATTTCGGAAAGTGCCCTGTTGGCAAAGGTTATAATTTCGCTTTCGATAGAAAAAACGCCATCCTGAATGCTATCCATAAGCATTCTATATTTTTCTTCGGATTGAGATAGAGCTAATTCTGCTTTCTTTCTAAACGTAATATCTCTGCAAGAAAAGATTAAACCGTACGGAGTGCTATCCGAACTGCGTAAAATTTCTCTTTGAATTTCAAATAAAAACTCTTCATTCTTTATATTAATAAATTTGTATTCTTGCTGATCAATATTTTCGCTTAGTGCAGTCGTTAAGCTTTTAGATAATCTTTTTCTATCTTGTTCGGCAAAAAAGTTAACAAAATTTTTATGTTTAACTTCTTCAAAATTTGCATAACCGCTAAACTTAATTCCAACTTCGTTAAGAAATATTATATTACCCTTTAAATCTGTAATTACAATTATATCAGGCAATGTTGCAATCAGTTTCCGGTAAAGTTCTTCACTTTCCTTCAGAGCATTCTCAGCATGAACTCTACTTGAAATATCCGTAATAAAACCTTCCAGGACATCAACTTTTTTCTTATTATTTATTACAGCATTTCCTTTTTCCCAGACCCATTTTTCCTGCTCGTCTTTGCTTCGGATTCTATAAAGAAGTTGAAATGGTTTTTGTTGCTGCACAGACGTAGTAATAATCTTATAAACATTTTCTCTATCTTCCGGATGTATTAAATCTGCATATGCTATTTCTTTATTGCCCACTAACTCATCAGATAAATAACCGGTTAATTCAAAACATCCCTGGCTAACAAATTTCATAGTCCAACTATTATCATATTTACAACGGTATGCCATACCGGGCAAATTAGACATAAGATTTGAAAGCTGTTTTTCATTCTGCTGGAGTTTTGCCTCTGTCTTTTTTCTCTCGGTAATATTTCTCAGAATCGCCTGAACTCCGATTCTTTCTCCCTTCTCAATTATCGGAACAGCTCTAAGTTCGTAAGTGATAATTTTTCCATCTTTCTTTATACCTTCAATTTCAAAGATTGGAATTTTTTTACCAGACATTATTCTGGATAAATAAAATGCAACGGTAACTGCTGATTTTGGGGTTAGAAAGTTAAGCTCAAAAATGTTTCCCCCGATTACAGTATTTCTCTTATACCCTGTTTCATTTTCAAATATATAATTGAGATCAAGTACTTCTCCTTTGGCATTAATTATTACAATCATATCTGCAGCTTGATCAAAAATTAGCCTGTAACGTTCTTCGCTGCTTTTTAACAAATCAAGTGTCCTGGTTCTTTCTATGGCAAGGGCAATTTGATCTGATACATAAATCAAAATATCTTTTTCAAGTTCCGTAAGACGGATAGTTTCCGAATACGACTGAACAACAATAACACCGATGGTTTTATTATTAATTTTTAGCGGTACTCCAAGCCAATCGAGGGAATCTGTACCAACAAGATCAACTTCTTTTTCTTCAACAAGTCTGTTAAAAACTTCCGGTGTAACAAGACAGGGTTTGCCGGTTCTTAAAACGTACTCGGTTAATCCCCTACCCGGGGTTTGTGTTGGTGAAGGTTCATCAAATCGATCAACAAAGTATGGAAAACTTAATAGATTGGTTTCTTCATCATAAGTTGCAATATAAAAATTTTCTGCCGGCAGCACATCCGAAAGTATTTTGTGAATGGACACGTAAAGATTAGTTAATGATTCCGTAGATATAACTACATGGGAAATCTTATAAATTGCATCTTGAAGTTTTTCAAATTTCTTACGGTCTGTTATATCTTCTTTTACCGCAATATAATTTTTCACAACTCCATCTTTATTTTTAACCGGAGATATTGTAACTAATTCCCAGAATAGCTCACCGTTTTTCTTTTTGTTTAATAATTCACCCTGCCACTCCTTTCCCATGGTAATAGTATTCCAAAGGTCTTTATAAACATCATCGTCTGTATATCCTGCTTTTAGGATTCTCGTATTTTTATTTTTCACTTCATCAGGTGAATAACCGGTTATAGCGGAAAACTTAGGATTTACATATTCTATATTTCCTTCTATGTCTGTTATAACAACGGTAGAAGAACTTTGTTCAACAGCTACAAGAATTTTACTTAATTGTTCTTCGAGTAACTTAAACTCGGTTATATCCTGCCCGATTGCCTGGTATTCAAATACATCACCTGCCTTTTCGGCAACCCTATTGATAGTCCACTCAATCCAATGAATTTTGTTTTCAGTTAATTGAAGAGAAAATTGTTTTTTATATTGATTTAAAAACGGTTTACCCGGTTCGATTTTTTCAAATTCATCTGTTGAATAATGAAATTTACTCCCTACAATTTCTTCTTTAGCTTTACCAAAAAACTTTGCATAAGCTTTATTTGCAAATAATATTTTACCTTCCTTATTAAATCTACACAGGAGAGCCGGTATATCATCAGCAATAATATAATTGTCAATTACGTTGTGTTCTTCAGAAGAACTTTTTAAGCCTCTACTTCCGAATAAACTATCGTTTCTCAATTTATCCTCTCAAATTTCAGATATTAGAATTTGCCTGACTAACTGTTAAATAGATGTAATTATTCAAGTTTCATTCCAAATTAGGTAAAATCTTTAACCCCAAAAGATTGATTTTTAGGAAAATTATGCCATCCTCCAAATGCATAAATCATTAATTAGTAAATAATTACGGAAATTTTGACCGATATTTTAGAAATGTAAAATATTTTGTGAGGGCAAGGAAATTGGCTCGGATAGTTTCCGAGCCAATTAAAATATTATGCTTTTATTAAGATAAGTTCTTTCTGTGGCTTGGAAATAAATCTACATCCATCTTTAGTCAGGTAAACCTCTTCCTCTAAAGTTGAAACGCCATAACCATCAATTGGTAACCTTGGCTCAATGGTAAACACCTGTCTTTCCTCAAGTACAAGAAAAGGAGCGTTACCATATTTTTCCCAGCGAGGAAACAATCCTGCGCCGCCATCATGCACTTCTCTTCCTACTTGATGCCCTAATCCATGCGGATATTCAGGATAACCCTGTGCAACGATATAATTTCTTGCAATATCATCCATCTCAACTCCTGTAACACCGGGTTTAATAGCATCCGCTACCATTTGTACTGAATCACAAGTAACATCAAATCCTTTTTGCACTGCCGAGGGAGCTTTGGTTTCGCCATCTTTTAAAACGTACCAGGTTCTTTGCAAATCAGAACAGTAGCCTTTGTACTTGATACCAAAATCCATATTGATAACATGCCCTTTTTCAATCTTTCTATCAGATGGTCCCGCATGAGGATTAGATGGATTTGGACCTGTAAAAACAGCCGGACAAGTTTCCTCATCCCATGCTAAACCAAATCCTTTTTCGCGGGTAACTTTCAAAACATAACCGGCAATATCTTTTTCACTTAATCCCGGTTTGATATAAGCAGTAACCATATCAAAAATTTTAAGTGTTTCATCAACAGCATCCTGCATTATAGTCAATTCTTTATCTGATTTTCTTCCCCGTAATGCTGATATGATTTCTTCAGCACTTACAATTTTGTCCTCGTAACCGGTCCCTTTAAGATAACCCATCAAAAGAATGTACATCCCATGCGTTAATCCATCAGAAAGCACAGAATTTACTGAATAATTTATTGCTATAGTTTTAGGATCCTTCTTTTTTACATATTCAACAAACGGTTCCTTAAAAGATTTCAAATAACCAATAATATTGCTGTACACGCCTGACTTAATAAAATTCTCTTCTTCCATATCGCCAACTATCGCCGTTGTGTCGCCATCACGGTTTATTATAAAAGCAGATTTCCAGGTTGAATGATCTCCAACTGTCATATCTATAATCGGGTCTTTTAAAACCTTGGTTTCCTGAACAAAAGTAACCCACATATCAATATTTTTTTCTTTTAAAATATCAACGGATTGAGCAACTTTTTCCTTAATAATTTCTAAGGACATATATACCTCTCTAAATAAATTAGATTAAATGTTGATTCAAATTTACTGATTTTAATTTTCAAAATTTTATAATAAAAAAGGGGACTTTAATATCTCTTTTAACCGCCTTAATTATTTAGGGAATTACTGTTTTTCTTTCTAATTTTGATATACAAAAAATATTGATTTTGACACTAAATGCTAAACGCAACCGTAAAATTTTTCAGGGGAAAAAGTATTATTCACTTCCCCAATTCTATGTCCCGAAGGTCATTTCCTAAAAAATTAAATAACAAAAAATCAATTCATAAGTAATGAAGAAACATTAAATTAGAGGTTTTTATGTCTGATTACACAAATAAATTATTAGCCGATGTTAAAGCAAAAAATCCGAGTGAGCCTGAATTTCATCAGGCGGTTGAAGAAGTTATGGGTTCACTTGAATTAGTTTTACAGCGACACCCCGAATATCGCTCAATGAAAGTTTTAGAAAGAATGGTTGAGCCGGAAAGAGTTATTATGTTCCGCGTTCCCTGGGTTGATGATCAAGGTGATATCCATATCAACCGCGGGTACAGAATTGAAATGAACTCTGCTATCGGTCCTTATAAAGGCGGATTAAGATTTCACCCTTCTGTAACACTCGGAATTTTAAAGTTCTTAGCATTTGAACAGGTATTTAAAAATTCATTAACAACACTACCTATGGGCGGCGGTAAAGGCGGCAGCGATTTCGATCCCAAAGGAAAATCTGATAATGAAGTTATGCGTTTCTGCCAGAGTTTTATGACGGAACTTTCAAGACACATTGGACCAAACACGGATGTTCCGGCTGGCGATATTGGAGTTGGTGCAAGAGAAATCGGGTTCTTGTTCGGTCAATACAAAAGATTAAGAAATGAATTTACCGGAGTTTTAACTGGCAAAGGAATTAATTGGGGCGGCTCACTTATTCGCCCCGAAGCAACTGGCTTTGGTGTTGTTTACTTTACAGAAGAAATGCTAAAAACAAAAAACACTTCATTCGATGGTAAGACAGTTGCTGTTTCAGGATTTGGAAACGTTGCATGGGGTGCAGTTCAAAAAGCAACAGAACTCGGTGGTAAAGTTGTAACGCTTTCTGGACCGGATGGATATGTGTATGATCCCGATGGAATTAAAGGTGAAAAGATTGATTATATGTTAAAGCTCCGTGCAAGCAACAAAGATGCAGTTGAAGATTACGCAAAAGAATTTAAAGTAAAATTTGTTCCCGGTAAAAAACCATGGGAAGTTAAATGTGATGTTGCTCTGCCCTGCGCTACACAAAATGAAATTTATGAAGCAGATGCAAAAGAATTATTAAAGAACGGTTGTATGTGTGTTTGCGAAGGCGCAAATATGCCAACCACAATTGAAGGCTATAAAGTATTTACCGAGGCTAAAATTCTTTATGCTCCGGGCAAAGCTTCAAACGCTGGCGGAGTTGCAACTTCAGGATTGGAAATGTCACAAAACTCAATGCGCTTACCCTGGAACCGTGAAGAAGTTGATAAAAGATTACACGAAATTATGATCAGAATTCATGATACTTGTATTACCACTGCCGAAAAGTACGGCACTCCGGGCAACTATGTTAACGGTGCTAACATTGCCGGCTTCTTAAAAGTTGCAGATGCTATGCTTGACCAGGGACTTGTTTAATTTAATGATCAATTTTAAATGATAATTGTTTAATAAATTTATTTGATTTCTCATTGAACATTAAATACTGAACATTTAACATTTTAAAGGCGATCTTCGGATCGCCTTTTTTATTCAATAAATTTTCTCCGCCAAATTTTGCATAAACAAATTTTACAAAGCCGTAATTCTTTCCCTTTCTGTTTATTACATTATTTCCGAATAAAAATAATAAATTTAATTTATTTAAATTTATAGCACATATATAACAGGTATAATACTTGTTAGCGTAAAACAATAGTGGAGATATGGGAATGAAAAAATTTTACTTTTTTAATGATTCTTTGTTAATAAAAAATCTGTTAACAAAAAACTTATTTGCCTTCCTTATTTTAATTGTTTTCTTACTGTCTCACTATGCCTGCGATACAACTGAAACGATTGATAATCTTACCCCCGGCAGGCGTGATTATACCTGGACGGTGGATACACTCAATATTCCATTTACAACCTTACAGCGAATATGGGGCAGTTCCCCTACCGATGTTTGGGCTATTGGACCTGGTGGTGATTTAGATAAAACGATTTACCATTTTGATGGAGTACGCTGGAGTACTGATGGTATTTCCAGACCTTTATCGCCAACAACTATATTCGGTTTTTCTACTTCAAATGTCTGGATTTGCGGATTAGGCGGCGATATTTGGAATTATAACGGAATTAATTTTATAAAAAAAACAACTATAACAATTCCAGGTTATAATTTTATTGGGTTTGAAGATATTTGGGGAGATGCACCAAATAATATTTATGCTGTAGGTTTTGCGCAGGATGGAATAACATTTAGAAGCGTTATTGTAAAATATGATGGAATAAGTTGGAAAAACATTGAAGCATATGAGATGAGAAATTCATTTATTAAAATCCGACGAGGAGAAAAAACTAATAAAGAATATTTCATTTCAAGTGCAAGAGAAGAACAATATGCTGAAGACTCTTCTAGCATATTTAGATTTGACGGTACCAAATTGGTTAAAATTTATCAAGGATTAAGAAACAGTAATGAAATTGCAGGTATCGAAATAATTAATAGTGAAATGTATTTTCTTAAAGGAAGTGTGCTATTCAAATACGTGAATAATGATTTTCAGTTTTTTTTAGATGTTGGTGAACCATCAGCATTTTTTGGCAGGAGTAGTAAAGATATTTTTTTGGGGAAACTAAATGGTATTGCACACTATAATGATACCGACGTGCAATATTTATATCCGTTTAATGATACAGGTATTAGAATTTTTATGGGAATAGTATTTGAAAAAGAAGTTTTCTTTTTGGCTTATGATGTCAACAAGTCATTAAATCTAATAATAAGAGGTAAATTAGAATAATAAAAGAGAGGTAACGCAAATTAAATTAAGGGCATCTCTAAAAACTCAAATAAAAGCAAAACAGAATATGATAAAGCCAAAGAGAAAAAGTAAAGTTGTATTTTTACAGTAGTAATAAATGAGAGATATTTAGTGAGCCACAGAAAATACA
>JBAQCL010000052.1:0-1805 GCA_049294175.1 Ignavibacteriaceae bacterium
GCGCAGAGCGGGGCGCCGATGGCGACCTGGGAGCCGTCGGGGGCGTAGATCTTGAGGAGCGTGCCGGTGAAGAACGACTCGAGCTCCATCGTCGCCTTGTCGGTCTCGACTTCGGCGAGCATGTCGCCGGCCTTGACGGCGTCGCCTTCCTTTTTGAGCCATTTGACCAGCGTGCCCACCGTCATGGTGTCGCTGAGTTTGGGCATATCGATGATGTCGGGCATGGCGGATAAGTTTTAAGGATTAAGCTGTAAGCTTTAAGTTATGAAAGGGTCGTTCTCTTTCTCGTAATCATAATCGTTCTCTCGGGATGTCGGGATGAGGAGAATGAGAACGAGCAAGAGAATGAGAAAGATTTACTTCATCGTCTCCAGCGCGGCCTGGTAGATGCGGTCGACGGTCGGGAGCTGGAGTTTCTCGAGCGGGGGCGAGTAGATGGCGGGGGCGTCGATCGAGGTCAGGCGCTTCACCGGGCCGTCGAGGTGGTCGAAGGCCTTGTCCTGGATGATGCAGGCCACCATGGCGCCGACCGAGCAGAAGGGCTTGGCCTCCTCGACGTAGAGGGCGCGGTTGGTCTTGCGGACGGAGTTGAGGATCGTCTCCTCGTCGAGCGGGCGGATGGAGCGGAGGTCGACGACCTCGGCGTTGAGGCCGTGCTTCTCCTTGAGGAGGTCGGCGGATTTGAGGGCCATCTGGATGGCGCGGCCGTGGCCGATGATGGAGAGGTCGGTGCCCTCGCGCATGACCTTGGCCTTGCCGAGCGGGACGAGGTATTCGCCCTCCGGCACCTCGCAGGCGTCGCCGTAGAGGATGGTGTTCTCGAGGAAGATGACCGGGTCGTTGTCGCGGATGGCCGACTTCATGAGGCCCTTGGCGTCGTAGGCGTTGGAGGGGACGACGACCTTGATGCCCGGGTGGTAGGCGGCGATGGACTCGGGCGTGTGGGAGTGGGTGGCGCCGACGTTGGTGCCGCCGTTGGCGGGGCCGCGGAGGACGATGGGGCAGTTGATGAGGCCGCCCGACATGTAGCGGATGTTGGCGGCGTTGTTGAAGATCTGGTCGAAGGCGACCGAGTAGAAGCTGAAGAACATCAGCTCCATGACCGGGCGCACACCGAGCATCGCGGCGCCGACGCCCAGGCCGATGAAGCCGGCCTCGCTGATCGGGGTGTCGACGATGCGCTTGGGGCCGTATTTGGCCAGCATGCCCTCGGAGATCTTGTAGGCGCCGTTGAACTGGGCGACTTCCTCGCCCATGAGGACGACGTTCGGGTCGCGCTCGATTTCCTCGGACAGGGCGGCCCGGAGGGCTTCGCGGTAGGTGATGACAGGCATGGGAAGAAGTGGAGAGGAGCGAGTAGCGGGTAGTGAGTAGGTGGCAGCCGGGCTCAGTCGAAGAAGAGGGCGCCCTCGGACTTGCGGTCGGCGGGATTGTCGATCTCCCAATAGACGTCCTTCTTGATGTCCTCGACGGTCGGGTAGGGGCTCGCCTCGGCGAACTGGGCGGAGTTCTCGGCCTCGGCCCGGGCGGCCTCCTCGATCTGCCGGATGATCTCCTCGGTGAGGACCTTCTCGGCGAGGAGGGCGTTCTGGCAGACCATCAGCGGGTCCTTGAGGGTCTTGTAGTCCTCGATCTCCTTCTTGTGGCGGTAGGTGGTGTCGGGGTCGGCCACGGAATGGCCGCGGTAACGGTAGGTGCGGATCTCGAGGACGCTCGGACGGGAGTGGTCGTGGGCGAGCTTGAGCGCCTGGCTGACCTTGTCGCGGACCTCGAGGACGTCGTGGCCGTTCTCGACGATGTCCCAG
>JBAQCL010000053.1:0-43596 GCA_049294175.1 Ignavibacteriaceae bacterium
TTCTTATTGCCGATTTTGAACTGGCTGAAAAATCAGATTATTGAAAAATATTTTCTTTTAGAGCAACAATTAGACTTCAAATCTTTTATCATTACAGACAATAAATGACTTTTTCAGTGACGACTAATTATCTGAACATATCAGATTATATAAATAGTTTCTCTTTGGGCACAGCTTACAATTTTGAATCTGAATTTAATAATGTTCAAATCTATTATGAAGGTAATGTAAGTACCTTTAATACAAACACTTCAAAAACATTTAACTCTCATCGAATTGGTCTGGTTGAAACTCATTTATTTTCAATTGATGATAATCCTTTAAACGCAGGTATCAATTATTCTTTTAGAAATAACAAGGACGATTTTGAAGTTTATGATTTTAATCAATTGTCGGCATATATAAATTATCGTCATTCAGTAAGCGAAACCGATTTTATTTTGTTAGGTTATATATACAACAGGAATAATTATAAAAACTTTTCGTTGTTTTCTCACAACGAGCATAAACTATTTTTAAGCTGGATTTCAAGTTTTGAAACAGGTACTTCAATTTTTCTAAATACCGAGTACAATTTCAAAAAGTATTTTGACGAATATGATTATGAAGGATATTTGAATGAAGCTTCACAGCTAAAGTTAATGACAAATATCAGCCAGTCTTTGGGTGAAAAAACCGGAATGAACGGGTATGTTGTTTATAAAAATAATCTTTCGGATGGAAGCCGTTATCTTGTAAGCGATTCTTTGGTTTATTATGAAGAAGAAATTTTTAATGATATTTACTCATACGATGAAGTTGAAACAGGACTTGGATTTAAACATTACTTTAATGATAACATAGAGTTTAGTATAGAAGCTAAATATATTTTCAAAAATTATTCTGCACTTAATGCTGTTGATATAGATGGAAACGAATTAAGCGATTTGCGTGAAGATAAATTGTGGGGATTGGGTGCGGGAATCATGTTTGATCTAAGCAGTTTTATAAATGGTTTTACATTATCTGTGGCATGGAATTATATCGATAATACTTCAAACGATTACTATTACCAATACACAAATCAGATGATCTCAGCTTTGCTGGATTATAATTTCTAAGATTAATCTATATTAAGAAAATCTTTTTATCCCGTACTTTTGCATTTTGTATCGCAGGTTTCTTTCTGTAAGACCAAGTATTCTGCCCGCAAGCGATTGGTTTCCGTTTGATTTACTAAGTGCATCGTAAATCAATTTTTTTTCAAGCTCTTCAACTCGTTCAATCAAAGTACCTTCATCTTGATTAGGAATTTCTTTTTCTGCTTTAAATCCTTTAACAACGTTTGGTAAATCATTTAATGTAATAACATCGTTTCTGGAAAGTACAACAGCGCGTTCAACAATATTTTCCAGCTCGCGTACATTACCGGGAAAATTATACTTTAGTAATAAATCAACAGTTTCTCTTGATAAACTTAATTTTTCTCTGCCATTTTCCTTGGCATACTTTTCAACAAAGTAATCTATTAAAGGAATTATATCTTCCCTTCTTTCACGCAAAGGCGGAATATTTAACGATACAATATTTAACCGGTAAAACAAATCTTCTCTAAAAGTTCCGTCTTTAATTTTTTGCTCAAGATTTTGATGTGTTGCCGCAATGATACGAACATCAATGGAAGTGCTTTCTGTTGAACCAAGTCTTTCAATCTGATGTTCCTGCAAAACACGCAAAAGTTTTACCTGAAGATTAAGCGGAATATCTCCAATCTCATCTAAAAAAATTGTTCCTGCCTCTGCAAGTTCAAATCTTCCTTTCTTTGATTTCTCGGCTCCGGTAAACGCTCCTTTTTCGTGACCAAACAATTCACTTTCAAGCAGTGTTTCGGGAAGAGCCGGAATGTTTACTGCAATAAATGGTTTGTCTTTTCTTGAACTTACATAATGAATTGATTTTGCAAGAACTTCTTTCCCGGTTCCACTTTCCCCGGTAATTAAAACAGTTGCTTTGCTGTCCGCAGCACGGGATGCTAAACTTAATACTTCTTCCATTCTTGGTGAATGGGAAATAAACGAATCAATTTTGAATTTTTTCTGCAGCTGATTTTTTAAAAGCTGTATTTCAGATTTTAAATTTTTGTTTTCGATTATTCTTTCTAAAAGTAAATCAAGTTCATCAAGATCCACAGGTTTGGAAATGTAATCGAATGCACCAAGCTGCATTGCCTTAACTGCATTTTCAACAGTTCCGTATGCGGTTAAAATTACGAAACTAATTTCAGGATTTATTTTTTTTACCCGCTCTAAAACTTCCAACCCTGTAATATCGGGCATCTTAAAGTCGGATAAAACTATATCTATAAGATTGTTTTGAACTGCTTTAATTCCATCATTGCCTGATGATGCGGAAAAAATTTTATATCCTTTTTTTTCGAGGTAACCTTTAAGAACGCTTCTTTGAGCTTCCTCGTCGTCTACTACTAAAATTGAATAATCTTTCATTGCATTGGTATAATAATTTTAAATGTAGTTCCTGAATTAATTTTACTTGAGACGGATATTGTTCCATAATGCTGCGAAATTATTTTTTGAGAAATACTTAAACCAAGACCGTTTCCATTTTTTTTTGTAGTAAAGTATAAATCAAAAATTTTCTTTTTCTGTTCTGAAGACATTCCTTTGCCGTTGTCTTTGATCTCAATAACCATGTCCTTCTTTATTTTATAATAACTTAAAATAACTTCTCCGTGTAATTCAACCGCATCAAAAGCATTTTGAATAATATTCATTAAAGATTGTTTTATTAAATCGGGATCAATTTTAATGTTAAACGAATCATTGTTTTGTAAGATGAATTTTATTCCTTTTTGTTTCGCCTGATCTTCAAACAGATGATAAATGTCTTCAAAGTAATGTTTTATATCAACAGACTTTAAAATTAAATCAATTGGTTTGGCATAACTTAAAAATTGTGTAATAATTTTATTAATTCGGTTTACTTCAGTTCTTAACAATTGTGTTATATCAGAATACTCATTTTGATTTGCAGCCGGCAAAAATTCCTTATTTAATCTTTGTGCAATCATTCCTATTGCATTAATAGGATTCCTGATTTCATGCGCAACTCCAGATGCAAGCTCTCCCATTGCCGATAATTTCTCATTCCTTTTTGATTCCTCTTCAAGCCGTCTTGTATCGGTTAAATCTTTAATTACAATTGTAAAATTTAATTGTTGAGTATCGGGATCAATTAGTTGTGAGATGCTGAAGAGTAAAGTTTTTTCTTCGTCATCTAACGATAACTGTTTTTCAAAGTTGGTTGTAGTGTTTTTTATATTACTAATGTTTGTTTGAATAAAATCTAAGACTCCTGCCCGGATAGATAAAATATCATTCCCAATAACATTGTCGGAATTTATTTTAAAAAGTTTTTCG
The DNA here is from genome assembly GCA_049294175.1 of Ignavibacteriaceae bacterium. Taxonomy (GTDB): domain Bacteria; phylum Bacteroidota; class Ignavibacteria; order Ignavibacteriales; family Ignavibacteriaceae; genus IGN3. Next base: position 3,417 of record JBAQCL010000053.1, read on the forward strand.
GCTGATTTATTAAACAGAGTAATTTTGTTTTCTTTATCCAAAACAATAACGGCTTCGCTCATATTTTCCAAAACAGAAGAAGTTAAAGTTTTAAACTTATCATATTCTTTAGAAATAGTTTGAAGATTTTGATTTGTAAATATTATGCTCAAAACTATTATCAATATTGCTGCAAGTATTAAGGAAATAATTATTAATCTGCGCAACATCCTGTCTTCAACATTTCTTATATCCTCTAATGAAATTCCTAATCTGTAAATTCCAATCAAATCGTTATCAAGCATAAACCTTTGTACAACTTCATAAACTTCGATTCCCGATTGATCTATGGTTCTGCTAAATACAGAATCACTTGTCATCGCTTTCATCAAAAAATCGGAACCGTTTATCGCTTCTACAGAGTCTATCTTTTCACTAGCCGCAAGAATTCCAAGTGTGTCTTGCAAAATGATATACTCAATTCCATGATGAGCAGACATTCCATTTAAAATTATTCCTATTCCAATTTTTTTTCTGAACTCAAGAAAATCTTTTGCATCAAGATTTACAACAATAGCTCCGCGATGATTTGCACGCGCAACAGCAACCGCATATCGTTCCCCATCTGAAAATTCAGCGTTCTTTAATCCAATAATCAATTGATTGGTTTCACCATTTAAAATTGGGACAAGCTCATTATATCTGTTTATATTTTCTTCGCCATGCATATGTCCGGGTTCGGGAACACGATTGGATAGAACGCGGTTTCCTTTGTTATTAAAAATGTTTATGCGATAGAGATTATTTTGTTTGGAAAGATTTATGAGTTCGCTTTTAGTAAGAGAATTAAGACTATCAAGTTTTTTTATCATCCTTGCATTATCTAAAAGTCGTTCTGTTATTAAGTCTTCAATTTCAAAACTTGAGTTCAGAGTGTTCTCACTGCTTTTAATAATAGATTGTAATAGTGTGGATGAATGCTCATATAATAAACTAAAAATTTCTTTTTTGCTCTGCTTTAACTCGATATAAGAAGATGCAATCATAACAATTGCAATAATTGCTGAGATAGATAAAGTAGCTTTTGGTGATAGTTTGATTCGGAATCTCATATTCAAACTTAAAATTTAATCAGCAAAGAAACATCTTTAAACATAATTCTGCACATAATATTACTATGTCTTATAAATATTATAACATACTTTCTTTAAAGACACTGTGTTAAAAAATTATTTTTATTTCTTTCGACAATGAAGTCGTTTCAATTCGTCCACATAGTCGAACATTGTTTTTAGCCTGTTGTTTAGAACTTAAAATCGTGTTTTTATTTCGGCACGACCTTTGGATAACGTAGTACAAAACAAATTAAACCATAACAAAATAAAAGGAACAATAAAATGAAAACAAAAAAACTTTTAAGCGCAATATCAACAACAGCGCTTGCAGTTGTGTTCTTCGCTTCGATCGGGTTTGCACAAAATGAACCTGTTAAAAACCAAACTCAGGATAAATCACAGGTTAAAACTCAAACCCAGGAAAAATTACAGGTTAAGAGTGAAGTTAAAACTAAAACTCAGACCCAGTTAAAAACCGAATCCAGTAATCAGCTATTACAACACGGTAACAAATTTGTTGATGCCAATGGTGATGGTTACAACGATAACGCACCCGATGCAGATGGTGATGGAATTCCTAATGGAAGAGATGAAGATTACACCGGTGCAAAAGTTAAAAATGGAAATAACGGCACAAAAGGATTTGTTGATCTTGATGGTGATGGAATAAATGATAATGCAATTGATTCTGACGGCGATGGAATTCCAAACGGTCAGGATGCTGATTATGTAAGACCACAGGATGGAACCGGACAAAAAAATATGAAGGGCAAACTTAATCAGAAAAAAACTGGTGGAAATAAATATGGTCCGGGAAACGGAACAGGTACAGGCATTGGCGCTAAGGATGGTACCGGATATGGTTCAGGTAGCGGCACTGGCACTGGAACAGGAACCGGAATTTGTGATGGAACAGGTCCTAAAGGGAAAAGAGCCGGGAGATAAAATTAAATAGATAATGGCTCGCTGGTAAGTAAATAAATAGTTGATGGATGATGCTCACCCGGGCATCATCCGTTTTTTAATTTGCAGTGGGTCTGATTTTAATTTATATGTTTTTCTAAATTTTGAGCAATTGATGAAAATATTTTTTAAGTTTGAACTGTCAGGGGAAATGATATGTTATTTATTTTACCTATAACCAGTAACATTCTTTTTTACAATATGCAGAGTTTTAAAAACTGCATTTTGCTAATAGATATATCCTTCCAATCAATTTCTAAAATGTTTTATAATCCAATTCAATTAATGAGGTAGCTTATGAAATGTGTTAAACTATTTTCAATTTTGTTACTTCTATCCGGCTTTATGTTTATTAATATTGTCGCACAAACTAAAGCAGGGGCAGAAGCTCTTGGCACCAGGAAGTATGATGAGTATAAAACTCCCCAATATTGCGGATCATCATGCCATACAGAATTTTATCAACAATGGACTCAAACAATGATGTCTCAGGCTTACACACATCATTGGGACGAAATTGAGTACTTTAAACTTGCTGTTCCACACGCAGAAAAAGATCCTGTTGTTGCGGAAGTTAAAGCAGGATGTAACGGCTGCCATGCTCCAATGTCATTTTTAGTTGGTGATGTTCCGCCGCCAAAACCTGAAATGAAATCCCGCGCTAACGAATCAGTTTCTTGCGATGTTTGCCATACAGTTTCCGGCTTTGAAGGTGACACACCATTCAATTTTAATTTTATTTCAAATCCCGCCGATGGGCAAACAAAATATGGACCACGCGGAACAGGTGAATCTCCTGAACATGCAATTATCCAATCTGACTTTTTAAAAAGCGCAGATTTTTGCGGAACCTGTCACAATGAGAAAGACCCTTTCGGTATTTGGGTTAAATCAACTCATCTTGAATGGAAAGAAGGACCATACTCAAAACAAGGTGTGCAGTGCCAGGATTGCCATATGACAAAAGCTGAAAGTTATACCGCATCAATGGGAAATAAATATCCGGATGCCTGGCAGCATTTATTTCATGGCGCGCATGATCCGGGAAAAGTTAAAGGAACAATTGAGTTAAGAATTAATCCTGATGTAAGAGAAGTTGAACCCGGTGAAACTGTTAAATTTACAGTTGCATTGTTCAATCAAAAAACAGGACATAAGTTTCCGACAGGATCAGTTGAAGACAGAATTGTTTGGATGCATGTAGAAGCCGTAGATGCAAAAGGAAATGTATATCATCTGCCGGTTGATAGAAAAGGATTTGAAGGTGAAGAATACACAATTGGTGCGGATGTTTTGGCTTACCAGGATATGGGAATTGCTTTGAACGATCCGAACTTTAAGGGTGTACAACGAGATGGAATCCCGATTGGTGATAGGATATTTAGAATGGCTTATTTCGATCCACAGGGCAGAATGACAATTCAGCAGTGGAATACAAAATCGCAAGGTGTTGATTATAGAATTGGACCTCGTGAAACAAAAATGGAATACTTTACTTTTAATCTGCCCGATAATATTGCTCCGGGAGAATTAAAAGTAACTGCAGTTATGAACTATCAAAAACTTGTTAAACCTGTTGCTGATTATCTTGGTGTTCCGCCGGAAGAAGCTGAAATTATAGAAGTGAATGAACATACAACTTATGTGACAGTTTTACCGTAATAATATTCTGAATTGCCGGACAAGATCCGGCATTCCTTTTATGAATAATAGATCACATATTTTGTGCGGAATGAGAAACTAAAAACAGAGGACAAAAATGAAAAAATTAATCTTGCCATTTTTTTTAGTGCTTATTATTGTAACAACTATAGCATCAGATATTTTTGCAATACCTGCTTTTGCAAGAAAATATAATATGACCTGTAAAACCTGCCATTCACCTTTTCCAAAACTTAAACCTTATGGAGATGATTTTGCTGCAAATGGATTTGCGCTTAAAGATCAGGATGCACCAAGATATTATGTTGAAACAGGCGACCCGGAACTAACGCTTATCCGCGATCTTCCGCTTGCATTCAGGTTGGAAGGTTTTGTTACATATAATCAAGGCAACGCAGAACAATCTGATTTTACAACTCCGTTGCTCTTTAAATTTCTAACCGGCGGAACGATAACAAAGAATGTTTCATATTTTCTTTATTACATTCTTGAAAACGGTGAAGCCGGAAAAATTGAAGATGCATGGTTGATGTATAATAATTTATTCGGGACAGAACTTGATATTACAATCGGGCAATTCCAGGTTTGTGATCCAATCTTTAAAAGAGAATTGCGTTTAACAAAAGATGATTATTATATCTACAAAGTAAGACCGGGGAATTCCAATGTTGATCTAACTTATGATCGCGGACTTATGTTAGCATACGGATTTAACAGCGGAACAGATGTTACCATCGAAATTGTAAACGGAAGCGGTATTGGCGCCGGTCTTGAATCAGGAAACTTTGATAATGATAAATACAAAAATGTTATGGGAAGAATATCACAGGATGCCGGTGAACATTTGAGAATTGGTGCAATTGGTTATTGGGGAAAAGAAGTTGGCGAAAGTTCCTTTAGTTCCGGTGAAACAAATGAACTTTGGATGCTTGGCGGAGATGCAACAATTTCTTTTGATCCACTGGAATTGAATCTTCAGTATGTAGAAAGAAAAGATGATAATCCTAACTTTTATCCCAAATGGGTGGGGGATATTATTCCATTAGTTTATAAAACCCGCGGTGCTTTTGCTGAATTAGTTTATCGTCCAAATGGGGATGAAAGCAAGTGGTATGCTGTTGGTTTATTTAACTGGATTGAATCTGATCAGACAGATTTAGATTATAAAACATTAACCGGGCATGCAGGTTATTTACTTAATAGAAATATCCGTTTAACCGGAGAACTGACTTATGATTTTACTAACGAATATACTAAAGTTGGTGTAGGTTTTGTAACAGCTTTTTAGCGCCGGATTTAGTCTTAAATAAAGTAATATTTATAATATTTGATGTCATCCCCAGCCTGGTGAAGGATGACATCATTTATATAATAAAAAATATTTGAGTTTAAGTAATATTATAACCAATTAAGGATATTATCTAACTAGTGTAAAAGTTTATGGTGCCGGCTGAAGTCCGGCATTTTTTTAAGGAATAATATTGTAATTTGCACTTGTCGAAGAGATAATAATTTTAAGGGAATCCAAATGACAGCGGCTCAAAAAGAATTTCAACATTCCAACACGCCCGAACCACATAAAGCAAGAACTCGTGCTATTTTAAAAGCACATCCCGAAGTGCGAAAACATATCGGAAGAAATCCATTTAGTTTTTTAATTATACTTTTTGTTGTAGGATTACAAATAGCAATTGCTTATTTACTTTCCGGTCAGGCATGGTGGCTTGCTTTGATAGTTGCTTTTTTAGTCGGCGCATTTGCTAATCATGCTTGTTATGTTTTAATCCATGAGGCTGCGCATAATCTTATATTTAAAAACAGAACATTAAATTTTTTATCTGGAATTTTTGTAGATATTCCAAATGTATTGCCAAGCTCTGTTTCGTTTAGAAGTTACCATCTAAAACATCATTCATTTCAAGGCGATTATTATTTAGATGCTGATCTTGCAAGTAAATGGGAAGCTAAATTAATTGGCAGTTCATTTTTGGGAAAAGCTCTCTGGGAAATTTTTTTCCCTGTCTTTCAGGCAGTACGTACTCCAAGGTTAAAAGAAATACAGTTTATGAACTTCTGGACAATAATAAATTGGATAGTCGTTTTTGGTGCAGATGCACTTGTGATAATTTTCTTTGGCTGGACTTCATTTCTTTATCTTGTCTTTTCATTCTTCTTTTCAATTGGATTTCATCCTCTTGGTGCCAGATGGATCCAGGAACATTTTCTTGTTGCTCCTCCGCAGGAAACATATAGTTATTATGGTCCGCTAAATATTGTTGCTTTAAATGTTGGGTATCATAATGAACATCATGATTTTCCTTCGATCCCCTGGAATAAATTACCTGAATTAAAAGCAACTGCGCCGGAATTTTATGATAACCTTGTCTATCATAAATCATGGACAAAACTTTGGCTTAAATTTCTTTTTGATCCTAAACTTTCTCTTTACTCCAGAATGCTTAGAGATAACAGAGGCGAACTTACAGTAGAGTAATATTAAACGGAGGAGAATAATGCCGGAAAAACTTTTTTGTGATTTCTGCGGAACCGAAATATCTAATGATGCAGAGTTTTGTATTAAATGCGGAACAATATTTATTGATGATGTAAGCTGTTTTAATCATTCTGATAATGATGCCAATGGCGTTTGTACAATTTGTCATCAGCCTTATTGTAAACGATGCGGGCTTAGAGTAAATAATATTTTCTTCTGCAATGAACATTCGCATTATGAAATTTATGAGGGAATGGCTCGCGTGTTTGGTTCATCTGACGAACAGCAGGTAAATTTTTATAAAACTATATTAGAAGAAAATAAACTTCATCCCTTTATTTATGAACGCAAAACTTCACCGCTTTCTTTGGGTGGTGTGGATTACAGTCTTTTCCGGGCAAGTGGTGAATTTAACGGGCATATAATTAATGAAATAAAATTAATGGTTCCTTGTGCAGAAGTGCTTCAGGCAGAAAATATTATTGGGGAAGTTGATCAATCAACTGATAAGACTACTAATTCTGATGAATAAATATTCTTTAAATAGAATCTTTACCAACCTTTATATTTGGCACCTTCAAAATCAATTTATTATTTTTAATATATAAATTCACTTTTGCTGCTTCAACAATTGCGGTCTCAATTACAAACCGGAAGAGTCAGAGGAACTAAAAACTTTTTATGATAAGAGAAATAAAAATATATTCGCCGGCTACTGTTTCTAACATTGGATGCGGATTTGATACAATGGGCTTTGCGCTTGATGAGCCTTGCGAAGAAATTGTTTTAAGAACTTCCGGGATCCAGGGTATTAGGGTTGTAAATATCACAGGAGATAACGGGGAGATTCCTTATGATAATGATCAGAATACAGCTACAAAAGCTTTAATGGCTTTTGTTGAAAAGTATCCGATTGATTTTGGAATAGAAATAGAAATTCATAAAAAAATGGGACTCGGAAGCGGATTAGGTTCGAGTGCCGCAAGTGCCGTTTCGGCGGTTTACGGATTAAATTACCTTTTAGGAAATCCGTTTGGTAATGAAAAACTTTTATTGTTTGCTCTTGAAGGTGAAAAAATTGCAAGCAAAGCAATTCACGCAGATAATGTTGCGCCTTGTCTTTATGGTGGATTCGTTTTGATTAGTTCTTATGATCCTATAAATATTATAAAACTCCCGATACCAAAAGATATTTATTGTGCAATTATTCATCCACAAATAGAAATAAAAACAAGTGAAGCGCGGGCAATGCTTGGTGATAGTATTAAGCTGAAAGACGCAATTACTCAGTGGGGAAATGTTGGCGGACTTGTAGCAGGCATTTATAAAAATGATTATGATTTAATTGGAAGATCAATTAAGGATAGAGTTGCTGAACCGCACAGGTCAAAACTAATTCCCGGTTATGAATTAATAAAAGAATCAGCTTACAAAGCTGGCGCAATTGGTTGTAATATTTCGGGTTCCGGTCCTGCAATTTTTGCGCTTGCCGTAACTAAAGCAACTGCTGAGAAAGTTGCCGAAGCAATGAAAGCGGCTTGTGATGCAGTAAACGTTAAAAATAAAATTTATGTCTCTAAAATACATGAAAATGGTCCTTTAATTAAAGAGTGATATGAAATTTTACAGTGATAGAAATTCAAATTTAAGAGTCGATTTTAGGACAGCAGTTTTGGAAGGACTTGCATCAGACGGCGGTTTGTTTATGCCTGAAGAAATTCCAGAGTTGGATAAATCCTTCTTTCAATATCTATCTAAAACAAGTATAACTGAAATTGCAAAAACAGTATTAACATCTTATGTTTCTGAAAATATTTCCAACGCTGAATTAGAGTTGATAATTGAAAAAACATTTTCATTCCCGGCTCCGGTTGTTAAACTTTCAGAGCATTTAGGAATCCTCGAACTATTTCACGGTCCAACTCTTGCATTTAAAGACTTTGGCGCAAGATTTATGGCAAATGTTATGTCATTTTTTATTCAGCAAGAAAAGAAAGAGTTGAATATTCTTGTAGCAACATCAGGTGATACCGGAAGTGCGGTTGCCCACGGTTTTTACGGTGTTGAAGGAATTAAAGTTTATCTTCTTTACCCTTCCGGTAAAGTAAGTAAAATTCAGGAAATGCAATTAACTACGCTTGATAAAAACATTATTGCCCTGGAAATTGACGGTACATTTGACGACTGCCAGCGATTAGTTAAACAGGCATTTACCGATAATGACCTGAGAAACAAAATTCCAATGTCTTCTGCAAACTCGATTAACATTTCAAGGTTGCTGCCTCAAACTATTTATTATTTTGAAGCGGTTAAGCAAACCGGAAATGAAAATAAAATTGTTTTCTCCGTTCCATCCGGTAATCTGGGAAATTTAACTGCCGGGTTGATTGCAAAAAAAATGGGATTGCCGGTTGAAAAATTTATTGCCGCAACAAATCAAAATGATATCTTTACAAAATATCTTAATGAAGGAATTTTTAATCCACGGGCTTCTATTAAAACTTATTCAAATGCAATGGATGTTGGTAATCCAAGTAACTTATCAAGAATTGATTCGATCTATAAAAAGATGCTTAATTTGATGCGGGAAAATATTTACTCCGTTAGCTTTAATGATGAGCAGACAATTGAAGGGATAAAAGAACTTCACAATAAATATGGTTATTTAATTGATCCGCATGGATCTATTGGATACTTAGCTTACAAGAATTGGATAAAAAATAATAATGAAAAAAATTACGAAGGAATTATTTTGGAAACAGCGCATCCATCAAAGTTTTCAGATGTAATTGAGGAACATATCGGTATAATTCCCAAGATGCCGGAAAGGCTTTCTAAGTGTTTAAGTATGCAAAAAAAATCCATCAAGTTATCCGGTAAGTATGATGAATTTAAATTGTACCTTTTACAATAACGTTAGTTTTTAATTTCAATCCCGCTATAAAAGTTTAAAAATGATTTATAGAAATTTTGGAAATACCGGGTTAAAAGTTTCAGCGCTTGGATTTGGTGCCGGAGAAATAGGAGATTATGCAATCTCTGAAAAAGATTCCGAAAAAATTCTTAATTCAGTTTTGGATCTTGGTATAAACCTTATCGATACAGCACGCGGATATTATGCAAGTGAAGAAAGAATTGGAAAATATATTTCTCATAGGAGAAATGAGTTCGTACTTTCTACAAAAGTTGGGTATGGAATTGAAGGGTATGCTGATTGGAACTATGATATTATTCTTGCCGGAGTTGAGAATGCATTAAAGTTGATGAAAACAGATTACATTGATATTGTTCATCTTCATTCCTGTGATTTTGATACTTTAAAACGTGGAAAAGTAATTGAGGCTCTTCATAAAACAATTGAACAGGGAAAAGTTAAGGTGGCGGCTTACTCCGGTGAAAATGAAGAATTAAAGTTTGCTGTTGATTCAAATTTATTTGGCAGTGTTCAAACATCAATTAATATTTGTGATCAAATTGATCTTGATGGTTCTATTAAAATTGCAAAAGAAAAAGGAATGGGAGTTATTGCAAAACGACCGATTGCAAATGCGCCATGGAAATTTTCTGAAAGACCAGCAGGATATTATTGCGAAGAATACTGGCATCGCTGGGAAACTATGAATCTACCGGAACAGGAAAATTGGTTAGAAACATTTTTGCGTTTTACAGTTTTTGCAAATGGAATTGATACCGCAATTGTTGGGACTACAAATATTGATCATCTAAAATCCAATATTAAAATAATTGAAAAAGGTCCGCTTGATACATATCTGAATAATTTGATTATAGAGAGATTTAAATTACACAATCAAAACTGGCGCGGAGAAGTTTAACTCCAACCTAATTTATCACTTTCGACAAGTTCATCCTGACAAAATATAATCATTTAAATATCATGCTAAATTCAATTATTGCCTATTATCAACAAACCTTCTCACAAATAGGAATAGCTTTTCTTTTAGCCTTCCTAAATTTGATAATTACTTCGTTTATAAGTGCTTTTAAGTGATTTAACCTTGATTCTCAAATGGCACTAAGATTGAGATTTTGCTTTTAATTAATGAATTTCTCAAACCAAAAGAGAGAGAAAAAATGATAAAAGGAACAGTAATAATAGATCAAAAAATCTGCAAAGGATGCGAATTATGCATTGTTTCTTGCCCACAAGACGGGCTAGCGCTATCTCAGAGTTTTAATGAAAAAGGTTATCGCTTTGTAGAACTGATAAACGATGTTTGTACAGGTTGCGTTAACTGTGCTCTCGTTTGTCCGGAAGCTGCAATAACAGTTTACCGCCAGGCAAAGCCAACAAAAAAAACTCAAGTTAATCAGAGCAAGGGGGAATGAAATATGGAAAAAGAAATAAGGACAGAAGAACCCCGTCTAATGAAAGGAAATGAAGCTCTTGCTGAAGCAGCTATAAGAGCAGACATTGACGCATACTTTGGTTATCCCATCACTCCGCAATCAGAAGTAATTGAATACCTGATGCGCGAAGTTCCCAATAGAAAAGAAAAGAAAACAGTTGTACTTCAGGCAGAAAGTGAAGTCGCGTCGATTAATATGGTTTACGGCGCCGCAGGTGCCGGTAAAAGAGCGATGACATCATCATCATCGCCCGGAATAAGTTTAATGCAGGAAGGTATTTCATACATTGCCTCGGCGCAGCTTCCTTGCTTAGTAGTTAATGTTGTGCGTGGTGGTCCCGGGTTAGGAACCATCCAGCCTTCTCAAAGCGATTATTTCCAGGCCACAAAGGGAGGTGGTCATGGAGATTATCGTCTTATTGTTTTGGCTCCGTCATCTGTTCAGGAAATGGCGGACTTTGTGTTTGATGCTTTTAAGCTGGCAGAAAAATATCGTAATCCTGCAATGATTCTCTCAGATGGAGCGCTTGGACAAATGATGGAAAAAGTTGTATTGCCCAACGACAATAGTCTTCCAAAATTTCCTAAACCCTGGGCTACTACCGGTAAAACAAAAGATCGCAATCATAATGTTATTACCTCGCTGTTCATTGAACCTGAAGAAATGGAAAAAGTTAATCTTGCTCTTCAGAAAAAATATGAAGCAATACAAAGTGAAGTTAGATGGGAAGAATTTAACACTGATGATGCAGAAATACTTTTAGTTGCATTCGGACTTTCAGCTCGTATCTGCCAAAAAGTTATGGATCTTGGACGGGAAAAAGGAATGAAAATCGGATTACTAAGACCAATTACTCTTTATCCTTTCCCTTATAAACGTATTTCCGAACTATCCGGGAAAGTTGAATTTATTCTTGATGTGGAAATGAACGCGGGACAAATGGTTGAAGATGTTCGTCTTGCTGTAGAAGGAAAAGTTCCTGTTCATTTTATCGGTAGAATGGGCGGTATGATTGCAACACCTGATGATATTCTTAACGAGGTTGAAGCAATATCCGAAAAATTAAATGTGCTTCACGAATAGGAGAAATTAAAATGAATGAAAAATTATTTTTAGATGACGGAACAGAATTAGAGCAAGTTTATTGCAAACCTGATGCTCTTACAGATGTTCCATATCACTACTGTCCGGGCTGCGGACACAGTGTTGTTCATAATGTTCTTATGGAAGTTGTTCAGGAATTGAACATTCAAGAGCAAGTAATTGGTGTCGCTCCTGTTGGATGTTCTGTTTTTGCCTACAACTATATGGATATTGATATGCAGGAAGCAGCGCACGGAAGAGCAAGCGCGGTTGCAACGGGAATTAAAAGAGTACTGCCGGATAAAATTGTTTTTTCATACCAGGGAGACGGTGATCTTGCCGCCATCGGTACTGCAGAAACAATTCATACCATAAACCGCGGTGAAAACATTTTAATGCTTTTCATCAATAATGGAATTTACGGAATGACAGGCGGACAAATGGCTCCTACAAGTTTAATCGGGCAAGTAACATCAACCTCACCATACGGAAGAGATGCTGCAAAGGTTGGCAACCCGATTAAAATTGCCGACCTGATAAGTTTATTGCCGGGCGCATATTATGTAACAAGACAAGCTGTTCATAATCCGAATGCGGTAAGAAAACTTAAGAAAGCTTTAATAAAAGCGTTTGAATATCAGAAGCTGAAAAAAGGAACTTGCTTTATTGAAGTTGTTTCTAACTGTCCATCGGGATGGAAGATGACTCCCGTTGAAGCAATAAAATTTCTTGAGGAACAAATGATCCCAACATATCCTCTTGGTGATATAAAAGTTCCCCAAAAATAATTTTTAAGAAAAAGGAATTTTAAAATGACAAAAGAACACGAAATAATTTTTGCAGGATTCGGCGGGCAGGGCGTGCTTTCTATGGGTAGATTAATTGCATACGCTGGAATGATTGAAGGAAAAGAAGTTAGCTGGATGCCGTCATACGGTCCTGAGATGAGAGGCGGAACTGCAAATTGCACCGTAATCGTTTCTGATTCCAGAATCAGTTCCCCGATTATTTCAAAATTTGATACTGCAATACTGCTTAATCAACCTTCAATAGATAAATTTGAAAAGGCAGTTAAGCCCGGCGGACTATTAATTTATGAACAGTCCACGGCAGTTCATCCGCCAACAAGAACTGATATTGATATTGTTTGTATTGCCGGTAATGAAGAAGCTGATAAATTGAACGTGAAGCAGGTTGCAAATATGTTTATGGTTGGCGCATTTTTAGAAAAAAGACCTATATTGAAAATAGAAACAATAATTGAAGCTCTTAAAAAAGCATTACCTCCGCGAAGACATAATCTGATCCCTGCTAATGAACAAGCTTTGGCACGCGGAAGAGAATTAGTAAAACTTGCTGAACCAGTCAGCCATTAGTTAGGGGTTGTATCAGAATAATTAAAAATTATAAAGTGAGGAAGCCATGTCTGATTTAGATATAAAATGTCAGCACGCTTGTAAAGAAACCTGTGCAACTTTAAACGAAGCACTGCGCAGAGAAACAGCAATGGTAAGATTTTATGAAAGCGTTTTGGATGAATGTAATATTCCGGAAGTTAGTACATATATGGCAGGATTAGTAGAAGATAAAAGAAAAGTTATACTAAGCCTTATCCAGAAATTGAATGAAATACACGTACGTTCACAAACATTAGATGGAATAGCCTCAAGTTTTAACAGTATCAAAGGCTAATTTGGATAAACTTTTTTGATTAAGTATATTTACTCACCAAATTTTGAAAATTACATCGCGGGGTGGAGCAATTGGTAGCTCGTCGGGCTCATAACCCGAAGGTTGTAGGTTCAAGTCCTGCCCCCGCTACTAAAAACAAAAGCCGGCAAAGATGCCGGCTTCGTTGTTTTAAAGTCTTCCATAATATTTCAATTAAAAACCCTTCACATAGATTGGACTATTCTTTATTTTTACATATAAAATTTAAGACACGCATTATTACATTTCGATTATGAACTTTTCTAAATCTGATTTGGCGGGTAAGGCAATATCATAATAAAATCTAAGGCTTATGAATCCCAAAGAAGCTAAAGCAAGAATTAAGATTAACAAGTTATTAGAAGAATCTGGTTGGAGATTTTTTGATAACGAAATTGGTCCTGCTAATATCCAACTTGAAAACAATGTTAAGTTAACCCAAAAGTTAGTTGATGAATTTGGTGAGGACTTTGATAAAACTAAAAACGGGTTTATAGATTTTTTATTACTTGATGATAAAGGTTTTCCGTTAATTGTTCTTGAAGCTAAATCAGAGGATAAAAATCCTTTAGTTGGTAAAGAGCAAGCTCGCAAATATGCTAAAGCTCAGAATTGCAGATTCGTAATCCTATCTAATGGTAATCTTCACTACTTCTGGGATCTTCAGCAAGGTAATCCTTACGTAATTACAAAATTCCCAGAGCCAACATCTGTAAAAGTTTACAAAGATCATCAACCCAATCCACAAAAGTTAATTGAAGAGCGGGTACTTGATGATTATATAGCACTTACTCAGCTTCCAACATATTACGAAAACCCTGCTTATAAAGATGAATCATTAAGAAGTGATTTCATCACTAAGAATAAATTAAAATTCCTGCGTCCTTATCAGCTTCGGGCAGTACATTCAATACAAAAGGATGTAAAAGAAGGAAGCAACCGTTTCTTATTTGAAATGGCTACAGGCACAGGCAAAACTTTAATTGCCGCCGCTATTATTAAATTGTTTCTTAGAACAAGCAATGCAAAAAGAGTTTTGTTCTTAGTTGATAGATTAGAGTTAGAAGATCAGGCAAACAAAGCTTTTATAAATCAGCTTAAGAATGATTTCAAATCTGTTATCTACAAAGAGAATCGTGATGATTGGCGTAAAGCTGAGATTGTGGTTACCACAGTTCAATCGCTTTTATTTAATAACAAATATCAGAAATTATTTTCTCCAACTGATTTTGATTTAGTTATTTCTGATGAAGCACATCGTTCTATTGGGGGAAACTCGCGAGCAGTATTTGAATATTTTATTGGTTACAAGCTTGGTTTAACTGCAACTCCAAAAGATTATCTAAAGAGATTCGATAAAAGTAATTCCAGCACGCGTGACCCAAGAGAATTTGAAAGACGAATGTTACTGGATACTTACAGAACATTTGGATGCGAGACAGGACAGCCGACATTCCGCTATTCTCTTATTGATGGAGTTAATGATGGCTATTTAATAAATCCTGTGGTGGTAGATGCAAGAACCGATGTTACAACTCAGCTTCTATCTGATGAAGGTTATGCTGTTGTCGTTTATAATGATGATGGAGAAGAAGCAGAAGATTCATTTTTTCAAAGAGATTTTGAAAAGAAATTCTTCTCTGAACCGACAAACAGACTTTTCTGCAAAACTTTTTTAGAAAATGCGTTAGTAGATCCTATCACAAAAGAGATTGGTAAATCTATCGTCTTTGCTGTTAGTCAGCATCACGCAGCTAAACTTACTCAAATACTTAATGAGTTGGCAGATAAAATGTATCCTGGTAAATATAATTCTGATTTTGCAACTCAGGTAACTTCCCAAATTACTGATGCACAGCAGTTTACGATAAACTTTACAAATAATAATCTTGGCGGCACAGGTAATTTTCTTCCAACCTATAAAACAAGTAAAACAAGAGTTTGTGTTACAGTTGGAATGATGACAACAGGTTATGATTGTCCTGATATTCTTAATCTTTGTTTAATGCGGCCAATATTTTCTCCGACTGATTTTATACAGATAAAAGGCAGAGGAACAAGAAAGCATAATTTTACAGAACAACTTTTTGATAATGAACTAAAAGAGCACGTTGCTGAACCAGATAAAAAGAAATACAAGCTATTTGATTTCTTTGCTAACTGTGAATACTTTGAAGAAAAATATAACTATGATGAAATATTAAAACTTCCTCGACCATCAAAACCAACTAAGATAATCGATACACCTCCAACAGTATTTATTGATGGCTATGAATATGTAGATCCAGATGCGTTAAAAGTAATTGAAGAAAGAGCTGTGGGTCTTAATGGAATGAAAATAGACCGAATGTTCTTTGAACAATTTGAGGAAAGAATACGAAACGATAAATTTATTAAAGAGTATGTTGAAAAGCGAAGCTGGGATACATTATTGGAATATCTTAATCAAAATGTAATGAATAGACCTGAACATTTTTACACAATAGAAAAACTTAGAAAAGCTGCTGGTGTTGATAGAAGAATTTCATTACGTGAGGTTGTTGAAAAAGCACTTGGTTTGATACCAGGATTTAAGTCCAAGAATCAATTACTAGAAGAAGAGTTTGAAAAATTTATTCTTGATAGAAAACCCGAGAATCCTAAAGATATAAATGCTATTAAGTATTTCTTCAAAGCATATATAACCAGCGGAACAATTAGAGATATTATTGATAAAGACGATTTAACAAACTTATATACCA
This sequence comes from Ignavibacteriaceae bacterium, assembly GCA_049294175.1. Classification (GTDB taxonomy): domain Bacteria; phylum Bacteroidota; class Ignavibacteria; order Ignavibacteriales; family Ignavibacteriaceae; genus IGN3. The sequence goes on from JBAQCL010000053.1 coordinate 19,532, forward strand.
ATCCATCTTTTACTATGCAGGATTATAAAAACGTCCCTAAAAAATGGCGCGTAATAATTCCTGAATACATTAAAGACTATGTTTCACTTAATAAATTTATGATCTAACTCTTCCCTCTCCTTGGCAAGGAGAGGGATAAAGGGTGAGGTCGAGAATGCAAATAAAAAGGAAATATGTTAGATAACGAAACCAAACGCCGTATAGATACTGCAAGAGATATTTTAGTAGGTAAAGTTCCTGATCCAAAATCACAAGTAGAACAAATAACTATTGCACTCATCTATAAATTTATGGATGATATGGACGCTGAAGCCGAAGAACTTGGAGCTAAAAGAAAATTCTTTTCTGGTGAGTTTGATCGATACGGATGGAAAAAGTTAATGGCTCCTGATCTTGGCGGTTTTGATGTACTTACTCTTTATGCTGAAGCAATTCAGAAGATGAACATTAACCCCAACATTCCACAACTGTTCCGTGATATTTTTAAGAATGCTTATTTGCCTTATCGTGATCCTGAAACATTAAAAAGTTTCTTAAAGGTAATTGATGATTTTGATTACAGCCATTCTGAAAAACTTGGCGATGCTTTTGAGTATTTGCTTTCTGTTCTTGGCAGCCAGGGTGATGCAGGACAGTTTAGAACACCGCGGCACATAATTGATTTTATGGTTGATATTATCGATCCTAAAAAGGATGAAACAATTCTTGACCCTGCTTGCGGTACGGCTGGATTTCTAATCTCATCTTACAAGCATATTCTAAAACACAACTCTTCTAACTTTATTCCTGAAAAAGATAAAGAAGCATTTGAACAAACAGATGTTAGTATTGCAGAACTTAGCGCAGGCGGAATAAAGAGATACAACGGTGATAAACTTACACCTGATGAAAGAGCAAAGTTATCAAAGAATATTAAGGGTTACGATATTTCACCTGATATGGTTCGATTATCACTTGTCAATTTGTATCTGCACGGATTTACTGACCCAAAGATTTTTGAGTATGATACTCTAACACAAGAAGACAACTGGAATGAATATTCAGATATAGTTCTTGCTAATCCTCCGTTTATGTCGCCTAAGGGCGGAATAAAACCTCATAAAAGATTTTCAATACAATCTAACCGAAGTGAAGTTTTGTTTGTGGATTATATGGTAGAGCATTTAACACCAAATGGTAAAGCTGCAATCATTGTTCCTGAAGGTATAATATTTCAGTCAGGCAATGCATATAAACAATTAAGAAAAATGCTTGTTGAAAATTATTTGTTTGCCGTTGTGTCCTTACCTGCTGGTGTATTCCAACCGTATTCGGGAGTTAAAACTTCTATTCTTTTAATTGATAAAGCACTGAATAAGAAAACAGATAAAATACTTTTTGTTAAAATTGAGAATGATGGTTTTGATCTTGGTGCACAACGCAGACCAAACAATAAAAGCCAACTTCCAACAGCGGTAAAGTTAGTTAAGGAATATATCTCTGGCTGTAATTCAGCGCTTGATTTGGAATCAATCCTAACGGATAAGTTCGGTCCAAATAATCTTTGGAACATTGCTACTAAAGAAAAGATTGCAGAAAATGATGACTGGAATTTGAGCGGCGAGAGATATAAAAATAAAATTATTCAATTAGGTAGATACAAAGTTGTAAGTCTTGGTGAGATAGCCGAAGTAATTGCTGGACAATCCCCAGAAGGGCAATTTTATAATGAAGTTCGTGAAGGGACACCATTTTATCAAGGTAAAACTGAATTCTCAGAAATGTTTTTAGGGGAACCGAAAACTTGGACTACAAAAATTACTAAGATGGCAATACGCGGAGATATCCTTATATCTGTTAGAGCGCCTGTAGGTCCAGTTAATATTTCCAAAGAAGATATTTGTATAGGGCGTGGATTGGCAGCTATTAGAGTTAACGAAAATATAGTTGACAAATTCTTTCTCTTTTATTTTTTACAAGAAAATCAAGATAAGATTCAAGGGAATCTCGGAGCTACTTTCGCTTCAATTAACAAAAAAGAAATTGAGCAAATCCAAATCCCGCTACCACCACTCGAAATACAAAAAGAAATAGTTGAAGAGATAGAAGGCTGGCAAAAAATAATTGATGGTGCAAGACAGGTAGTAGAAAACTACAAACCACAAATTGATATTGATCCAGAATGGCCGATGGTTGAGTTGGGGGAAGTTTGTGAAAAAATAACTGATGGGACGCATCGTACTCCTGAGTATAAAGAAGAAGGGATTCCATTTCTTAGAGTTACTGACATCACCCAAAGCGATGGAAGCAAAAAGTTTATTAGCCAAGAGGAGCATCAAGAACTAATTAAGAGATGTAAACCTGAAAAAGAAGATGTATTATATTCTAAGAACGGAACTATAGGTGTAGCAAAGTTAATAGATTGGGATTATGAATTTAGCATCTTTGTAAGTTTAGCTTTATTAAAACCCAAAAAAGAAATTTTAGTTCCTAAATATTTAGAAATCTTTCTGAACTCTGATAATGCAATGCGGCAAGCTGTTGCTCATTCTAAATCAGGGACAGTTACAAATCTTCATCTTATTGAAATTAAGCAAATGAAAATACCTTTACCAGATACACAAACACAAAATCAAATTGTAAGCGTAATGGGAAAAGAGTTTGAATTAGTGGGTTCCAACAAAGAACTAATTTCAATCTTCGAACAAAAAATAAAAGACAAAATAGCAAAGGTATGGGGGGAGTAGGGATGGAAATTTGTTATTGTATAAAAATATTCAATCACTAAAATAAAATTTAACAATATGAAATTAGATGTTTATTGTGATGAAAGCTGTTCTGAGGTGTTATTTGATAGAACGGCACATAGATATTTTGCCCTTGGTAGTCTTTGGATGTCTGAAAAGTACCGCGAACAATTCAAAGATGAAATAAAGAAAATAAAATCAGATCATAACTATAAACTAGAAATCAAATGGAATAAAGTTTCTCCTAAATTTATTGATTTATATAAAGCCTTGTTGGAGTATTTTTTTGAGAATGAAAATCTACGTTTCAGAGCCCTAATAGTTGAATCTGAGAAAATAGATTTAGTAAAATTTCATCAAGGGGATGCTGAATTAAGTTTTTATAAATTTTATTATCAATTATTACATCACTGGATCCTGGATTTTGATGAGTACAATATCTTTCTAGATTACAAGATTAATAAAGAAAAATTCCGTCTGAATGTACTTAGAGAAGTTTTAACGAGTGCCTCGCTTTCCTCTGTAATCTCTAATGTTCAATCTATTCATTCTAAGGAATCACTTGGCATTCAGCTCTCAGATTTCTTGCTTGGAATTGTAAGTTCAAAATTCAATGATACATTTAAGAAAGAAGGGACGAAAGAAAAATTAATTGTTTTGACGGAAAATAAACTTGGAAAGAATATTTCTCCTACCACAAAAGATGAATCTAAGTTTAATATTTTTAATCTCAATTTTAATGTTGCTGATAATGGCATATCTTGAAGTCAAAAATAAAACGACTGATGAATATCGTCAGATTTTTATCGAAACTTATTGTGATCATAAGAAACCGATTTACACATTTGATAATATTCATGTTCGATTTTTCCCTGATATGTTCGATCATTCATTTTATGAAAGTGCCAATTGGAAAGCGAAAGATAAATCAGTTTTCTCCCTAGTTAGAGCAGAGAAGATATTGTGGATAAAAGATGCTCTTCAAGACAATTCGGCTAAATTAAAAATCGGTTGGGATTCTTCATCTAAAAATTATGACAAATCAAGAAGAGTAGCTATTGTTAAAAATAATTATGTAGTAATAATTTGGCTAAAAAATGAAAAGGAAGCCAAATTTATAACTGCCTTTGAGGCCGATAATTCCATTGGTTCCATCATGAATAGTCCTGACTGGACAGGTTTTAAAAAATAAAAAACGCTGATTAACTGGTTCAGCGTTTGAAACCTTTGCAAATTCCTTACCTAAGGTAAAGACCATTGCAAATATAAGTTTTGCATTAGTGCTTGTCAAGATAATTGAGAGATTAGTAATTCTAATGTGACAAATACTTGATCTAAACAAAATTTATTTCAAATATTGTTAAAAAAAGAAGTTTTTTATGTGATCGTTATGTGATGATTCTGCAAATAGAACTAAAAAATCATTGATAAAAATTTGGTAAAATGGAAGAAGCCTGGTCTATACTGTATTATCTACCGACCTCTTATAAAACTAAGAGTGAAGCGGATTATCTTGATTTCCTCTGGAATACTTTCAAAACCAATTATGATGCTGAGAGATTCCAGTTTGCATTCCTTGCGTTTCATATGCTTTATATGTGTTTTGTCTATTTCAAAATCTGGCAAATAAAAACTAACCAGCCAGAAGATTTTAGGAAAGCACTTGTAGCATTTAATATAGATGTTGAAAAAGATCTTTTAAGTGCTTCTTCTCCATTTACATTTAGTAAGGTTCCAGAAAGTAATGTTTTCCGTTTCCTAAAATTGGTCGGTTGTGAGAATGACAAAATTGGTTGTTACATTAAAATGGTACGCGATAGAAATGACATAGCACATTCAAATGGCAATATATTTTTTAATTCAAAAAAAACGATTGATAAAAAGATAAAGGAAATACTGGAGCTGGTTGAAGAAATTCAAAAACAATCAAAACCTATTATTCAAAAATGTTTTTCGGATTTTCTATTAGGAAGTAATGATCCTGAAAAATGGGAATACATAGATATTAAAGACCAATTAAGAGAGATACTGATTCATAAAAACTATCTTTCTCAATGGGATATTGATGCTTGTTTAGATGTTAATATCCAAACTATAGCAGTCGAACACACATATAAAACTCTATTGAATCTTTCCGATACTTTAATGGTAGAATATTTTGAAATTTCTGTTGGTAAAGGTAGCGGTGGAAATGCTTAAATATTCATAATTGGATATTTATAAAGGATTTAATTTATGACTTTAGATGAAACATTTGATCTTATAACAAAAAGTTTTTCATACGTCTTCAATAATTTCTCTGCTCTAAACATAACGAAAGAATTAGACTGGGAAAGACACCTCTATGTTGAATTAAGAAAAAACCTTGGGGAACAAGTATTCACTAAATATCAGATACGTCTTGAAAGTGGTGCGTTCAAACACGGTAATGGTATTCTTTGGATCACGCCAAATACTTATAGTAAGAAACAAGATTTAGTGGATGAATATTTTAATGTAGAAAAGGATGAAGGTGGACATTATAAGATACTTCTGTCTGAAAATATAAAACCACTTACAACACCAATTAAAAAATTTATTGATACCGAAAAAGATCGACCTTATTACGTTGATATTATTATTTATGATAATAGTATTAAACAAGCTCTTGCTTACATAGAATTGAAATGTGGCCATAATTTAACTAAGGAAACGGTCCTTCAGGATTTTTATAAGTTAAGAAGATTATTATCTGTTCGTAGTTTTTCAGCAATCTATATTGCTATTGGTTATGATCCTCTTAATAATAGGATTTTGTGGCTGCCAACAAATTCTAAGTATAACCATTCTTTTAATATATCTGCAGGTATTGCAACTCAAAACTATGAAGATAGACCAAGCAATTTTTTGAATAGTGATGAGCTAATTGTCATAATAAAAAATATAACCCAAAACCTTTACGAAAATATGCACGCAACAGAAGCTGTTTGGTCTGCTGAGTTAGTCTATTCTTTGCAGCCACATCTTCCGAAAGGCTGGCGAATAAACAGTGAAATAAGTGCGCAGCTAGAACTTGGTAGAATTGATCTTGGAATCTTTGACCAATACAATAATCTTAATACAGCGATTGAAATTAAAAACCACTTCGAAGGACCATTCCCGACTGAATTGTTAAACGGTTTAAGTAAAGATAAAACGCTTCAAGAAGATTTTTTCAATCAAACATTTTCATTTATTTCAGAATACAATTTTGATAAATCAATACTGAGGAAAAGATCAGCCTTCCCGAAGTATAACGCTGGCTACTATCTTAATGCAGATTTCTTTGAAAAGATTATTGAAATTTATAGCCAATACAAAAGAATGGCTGAACTTATTAGTTCAAAAAAAATGGTTCAAGGATTTATGATTTATATTGATCATAATGATGATTATTCCATTAGAAAAAAAACTCATTCAATTCCAGAAGAAGTATTCCTGGAAAATTTTGGATTTAGAAAATCTGTAATAGAAAAAATATTGGAGACTGTTAAAAATGAAAATTGTCATTTTATTTATATGTATAAGTTAAATTCGAAGAATGATGTTAAGAAATTATTTTTTGCAAACGACTGACAATTAAATTTATAAAGGACTATATGCCCCTATATCCCGATGATATGACCAAAGAAGAAGTAATGAAAGAAGCTGCGAGACTATTAGCTCCTACACTGCGTAGAGTGTATGATGAGTATGAGAAAAAAGAGAAAGAGCTAAAAGAAATAGAGGAAAAAAATAAAGAGATTGAGGAGGCAAAAGATTCGTAGAGTTGGTATAAGAATTTTAATATAATTTATTCATTAAAATAAAATTCATTCGGAAATTTAGTCAGAAGTGTGAGTTAAGTAATTGGCAGGTATAGTTAAAATAATAGCTCATAACCCGAAGGTTGTAGGTTTAATCCTCCGCCGCGGCGGATCGGCGGACTGCCCCCGCTACTAAACAAAAAATCCAGCCATTAGCTGGTTTTTTTGTTTTAAATGATTTTATTTTTAGCTATAAAATATTATGTGTACGTATTAAAAAGTGTCAACTTTTATAAGGATGATATAGTGGAGGATAAAGAAAGGATTCTTATTTGCAAACCGTTAATTGAGTTTTTAGAGACTATTGTTTATGTTTAACCCAAAAGGTTAGTCCAAATTATTTTTACACGATTCTTCTATTTAATAAATTAAACGGTTTAACAAGAATGATGGTTTTTATAAAAAAATATCTTTTGTCAATTATAGTAATTCTCTCCTTTTATTCCTGCAGCGATGATTTAAATCAGATTTTTGACCAGACCTATATTCTAAAAGGAACGGTAAAAGGTTCAACCTCCGGATTGTCTGTTGGTGATGTAATTGTTGGAATCACAAATCCCGAAGCTCCTGATTCAGTTATTTTTGAAGATGACACTCTTACAGACTCTGCCGGTTATGCTTTTTTAGCAACAGGTAAAACTGATGCAACTGGATATTTTAGTCTTGAGTTTTTTCTTGGTATGCGGGATACTTCTTTATACAAATACCTTTTTGCATATAAATCCGGTTATAAGTTATGGCGTTACGATAACTCCCTCCATAATGTAAAGTACATCAGCCGGTTTGTTGATGAAACTGAAATTAGGCTGGAAAGCAATTAATATATTTTAATTGAGCCTTTTACTTGCCAGCCGTTAATTGACCTTAAAAAATAAAACTAAGTTTCCCATTTATTGATGCTTACAATTTGTTGTACTTACAATTACTGTCCACTTATTTCCTCTTTGATTTGTGGGGCTTGATTCATCAACTTTTTACTTCTAATATCCAACTCGCATTCTAATTTTTCAATACCAATATTTTCTTGAACTAAATATTATTTTTATATCTAATCTTTATTTTTCCAGTGCAAAGGCTCTAAATTTTCAATTTCAATTTTTCTATCTGTTACCGAACTTTTTGTTGGGCAAATAACCCAGCCATTTTCAGATTTGATTCCGTAATCATCAAAAAACATTAAAGAACCGAGTCGATCTAGTTTATAAAGTTCAAAGTGTTTATATGGTTTAGCCCTTTTCCACACTTCAATTATTGTGAAATCATCGTAGTCGTTATTTACGTCTTTATAATTTTTTTTATTATTAGACATAACATTATCTTCTATTAGGTCTGCAAAATATTTACCAAATATTTTATATATCTATTTTGAACTTATCTAAGCTGCTTTTTTTACCAAGCAATGTTAAAATTGTATCCGGGCGAAATTTGTAATTTGATTCAGGCAGAAGAGTAAACGAATCATTTAGAATATCCTTTACCGCAATCACAAGTACGTTAAACCTGGTCCGGAGTTTCAATTCCTTAAGTGTTTTCCCGCTAAAATTATCAGGGCATGCTACTTCAACTATAGAAAATTCAGATGTTAGCGGTATATAATCAATTAGATTTGGATCGGTGAGTTTATGAGCTACCCATTCAGCGATATCTTTTTCGGGTGATATAATTTCAGTTACGCCAATTACTTTTAACAATTCTGCATGTACGTCATTTTGGGCTTTCACTATGATATTTTTTACTTTTAATGCTTTTAAATGATGGACAGCAAGAATACTATCAATTATATTAGAGCCGATACTTATTATAACCCCATCTATTTTTTCATCTATAAACTCTTGCAAAAAGGTTTTATTTTTGGCGTCTCCTATTACGGCATCATTAACAAAGTCTTTTATTTCGTTTACTTTTATTGAATCAATATCAATTGCTAAAACTCGGTTTCCCTTTTCTGAGAGTTTCTTTGCGATGTTATAACCAAAATTACCTAGCCCGACAACGGCAAATTCTTTCATAATCTTACCCTTTATTTTAAGCTATAAAAATTTCTTCTTCTGGCAAGGTGTAATACCCATTCCCGTTTTTTCTAACAAAGAATAATCCTATTGCCAAAGGTCCTGCACGTCCGATAATCATTAATAAAATTATCATTAGCTTCCCAAATGAACTTAAACCGGATGTTATCCCTGTTGACAAACCTACCGTGCCAAAAGCGGAAACGGCTTCAAACAGGATCTGTATAAAATTGAATTTTTCTGTTAAGGTTAATAGCAGGGTTATGACAATTGTTGAAAACAACGCAACAAATATTTGTGTATTCGCTTTATCTATGTTTAATCTATTTATACTTCTTTTGAATATTGTGGAGTTGTTTCTGCCTTTTAGTGCAGCAATCGAGGAGATCATATTTACAGCAAAAGAAGTTGTTTTGATTCCACCTCCTGTACTCCCGGGTGAAGCACCAATAAACATTAAGATTACCATTACAAATAAACTTGCATTTTGCATAACAGAAATATCAACTGTATTAAAACCAACCGTTGTAGATGCACTAATTGATTGAAAGAGTGCATTTAAAATGTTTTGACCAAAATTGCTCGAAAATTTATTTTGTTCAGCGATCAGAATTATTATGCATCCGATTAAAAACAATCCGAAGGTAAAGGACAAAACTGTTTTGGAGTGCAATGTCAGCCGTGTTACTTTATTCCCCTTCAATTTTTGATAGAAATAATTTTGCAAATCATATAAAACAAAAAATCCGATCGCACCACTTATCACAAGAAAAAATGTATTTAAGTTAATTACTATACTTGCGCTATAAGAACTTAGACTATCAGGGTATAATCCAAACCCTGCAGTACAGAAAGCAGATATAGAATGAAAAACTGAAGAATAAAGAGCTGTTCCCGGAGGATATTTATTGCTCCAAATTATAAAATATCCCAATGTCCCTATTCCCTCAATTATTGCAGTATAGATAAAAGTCAGTTTAACAAACTTCATCAAATCAACATTTTTGTTTCTTGCAACCGCTTCACGTAAATATTTTTTTTTATTGAACGATAACCTGTTTTTAATGAAGAATGAAAAGATTACAAAGAAGAGCATATATCCTAATCCACCTATCTGGATTAGAATAAGTATTATTATCTGACCAAATAAAGAGTAATACGATCCCGTGTCAACTACAACAAGTCCTGTAGTACTAACTGCCGATGTAGATGTAAACAATGAATTAATGAATAATTGGTATGTATTATTGTTTGATGATATTGGAAACATCAAAAGTACTGCACCGACTAAAATTATGATAACATAGCCAATACTTAATAATTGAATCGGTGATAAAATTTTTTCTAGTAAACGGAACATTTTATAATCACACTTAACAATGATATTTATTTGTTAAGGGCAATTCCTATTCCAGATTTAAATGAATGATAAATTGATTTTTTGCATTATCTGATTGGTAATTGGGCGTGTTTTCTATTTCTGTTTTCCAATTTGGAAATCTTATTTCCAATATGGTAATACTTAAGCCAATGGTAGAGTAAAATACAATTTACTGCCAGAACCATAAGTGCTTTCTACTCCTATCTTGCCTCCCTGTACTTCAACAAATTCTTTTGCGATTGCTAAACCAAGTCCGGTCCCTTTGGTGGATTCGGATTTAGATTTTACATATTTCTCAAAGATCATCTTCTGTTCTTCTTTCGTTATCCCGGGTCCCTCATCTTCCACTGATATTATTACAAATCTATTTTCTTCTTTCGCCTCTATATTTATACTTCCTTTTTTTGCTGAATACCTGATTGCATTATTTAATATATTAACCACAACCCAGACTGTCTTTTCTAAATCACATTTTACTTTAGCTAATTTATCGGGAATCGATACTTTTAAATTTATTTCCTTTTCATTTAACAACATTAATATGGCAAAAACTCCTAATTCAATTATATCATTTACTTTACAAGGTTTTATGTTAAGTTTTATATGCCCCGTTTCTGCTTGTGTAAAATCGAGTACTTCATTAATTAGACTTAATATTCGCAAGCTTTGAGATTTTATTGATTCTACAAGTTCTTTTTGCTCAACATTTAAATTTCCTATGCGTTCATCTTCTAACAATTTAAGAGAAATGTTTATTGACGATAATGGTGTCTTCAATTCATGGGAAATAGTTGCAATTAAATTTGTCTTTGCCAAATCTCGTTCTTCATATTTTGTAATGTTCTGGATAAGAAGTATGTAACCTTTCGGTGCTCCCATGCTTTCTTTCTTTGACTCTTTATTTATATCCAGCAATAAAATTTGAAAATATTCTACCTGATCTCCGATCAATATTTTTAACGGTTTAATTATCTCCGGTAATTGGGTCTTATTTTTTAATATGTCTATACTTTTTATTTGACCCAATATAAGATTCTCTGAATTCAATTCAGTAAGTTTTTCTCCCAGCAATTCGTTTTTCCTAAGTCCGGTAATTTCGCAAAATTTATCGTTGACAAGCAGTATATTTAAATCATTATCCAGCAGCAAAGTCCCATCTCTAAGATTGGTTACCAATGTTTCCATTCTTCTTTTTTCAAACAATAATTCATCAATATGCTGAGCTTCATATTCTTTTAACTTCTTTGCCATTTTATTAAAAGCCGCAGCAAGTGTATTTAGTTCATCATTAGATTTTATAATTATGCTCTGGTCGTATTTCTTGTTTGATATGTCTTCGATCTTTTGAGTTAATTCTTTTATTGGGCTGGTAATGTATGATGGGAAATAGAATATAAAAATCAAGGTTAATAAAACACTTGCACTTGCGGCAACTGCCATGTATACAAAAACTCTATCCGCTGTTTCGTTTGCAACCCGATTTTTTCTAAGTATCGCTACCATATTTATTTTATATATTTCACTTATTGAGCTTGTAAGCCTGATAAATTCGGATTTTAATTCATTTAATGTATAAGTGTCCGGGTTTGCCAATTTATCTGATGAGTCAATTAATGATATAAACCTTCGATATGAATTTATCAGCTTACTTACCCTATCAACCTCTCCTACCTCTGTTATGTTACCTTTTTGTAAATTTAAATTACGTTCAAAAATATCCCTTTCACTTTTTATAGCGCTTCTTATAATACCGGTACTTATTTTATCTTTAGCTTTATTTTCAATCAAGGCTAAGTGGTTGACAAAAATATTATCGATTGAACCAAGCATATTCGTTGAGTATTCAACTGAGGCGTAATTATCTTTTACTATAGCTTTTGAATCTTGAGATAGGAAGTATATAGAGGCTGTACCAGTAATACTTAATATTAATATTACTGCCAACAAAAAAATCAGACCCACTAAAATTTTAGTTTTTAGTTTTCTCATTCACTTGATATACCATATTCATTCAGTTTCCGGTAAAGCGTTGTTAATCCAATTCCCAGTATCTCTGCAGTCTTTGCTTTATTCTGATTTGTTGAACTTAGTATCGTAAGAATGTGATTTTTTTCAATTTCCCGTAAACTTAAATTATCAAAGTCTCTCCGGGCAACGTCAATATTAAAAAATTCTTGAGGTAAATCATCTTCGGTTAATGTAGATTTTTCATTTAAAAGTATAATCCGTTCGATTATATTTTTTAATTCACGTGTATTCCCCGAAAATTTATACCTTAACAATCTTTTAGTAAACGAATCATCAATCAGGGGTTTATTTTTCTTTAACTTTGAACAAAATATTTTTATAAAATTCTCAACAAGTACCGGAATATCTTCTGTCCTTTCTCTTAGAGACGGTAGATTTATTTGCATAACGCTTATTCTAAAAAACAAATCCTTCCTGAATTTCTCCTGTTCAATAAGAACTTTAATATCTTTATTAGTAGCGGCTATAATTCTCACATCAACAAACGTTTCTTTTGTATCGCCCTGCTTTATAAATGTGTTATTCTCAAGCACACGCAGTAGTTTTGCTTGCAATGCAATATCCATATCACCAATTTCATCTAAAAATAGCGTGCCTTTATCTGCTTCTTCAAATAAACCCTTTTTGTTTTTTGTTGCCCCGGTAAATGCTCCTGCTTTATATCCAAACATTTCTGATTCCAGCAAGTCCCTGGCAAAGGCGCTGCAATTTATTGCTACGAATGGTTCGTTCTTTCTATTGCTTTCATAATGGATTGATTGGGCAAAAACTTCTTTCCCTGTTCCTGTTTCGCCTATCAGTAATATTGGCGTTGTAGAGTTTGCCGCTTTTCTTGAGATGTCTATAGTCTTTTTTATTACATCTGAGTTTCCGGAAATATCATCAAACGAATACCTTGAAATAAAATTTTTTTCGTAATGTGTTATTCTTTTTGATAATCTTATTTTTTCCTGAGCATTTTTTATTACGAGTAAAAGTTTATTGTCTTCATCACCTTTTACTATATAATCAAATGCCCCGGCTTTTATTGCCTTTACGCCATCCTCTATTTTGCCGTATGCGGTTAAGATAATAATTTCAACTGCGGGTAATTGTTTTCTTATCAAAGGGATAAGTTCCAAGCCGTTACCATCGGGCAGCTTTACATCACTTACAACTATATCTATCTCGTTATTTTTAATAACTTCTTTCGCCTCAGTTGCGCTTGCCGCAGATAGCACTGTATATCCATCTAACTCCAATAATCTCTGAATCAGTTTTCTTAATTCAGGCTCATCGTCAATTATTAAAACCGTACCGTACCGCATAATTGTATAATTTTTTAATTGCTATAATATATTTTAATCAAAATTACGAACAAAAAAAGCTATCCTGACCTGTAATTTTATATACCGCATAAAATGCAGTAAATATTCTTTCTACTTAGTTCATTTTACTTGCCAACCGTTAATTGACCTTAAAAAATAAAACTAAGTTTCCCATTTATTGATGCTTACAATTTGTTGTACTTACAATTACTGTCCACTTATTTCCTCTTTGATTTGTGGGGTTTGATTCATCAACTTTTTACTTCTAATATCCAACTCGCATTCTAATTTTTCTACCTCACCCTAAATCCCTCTCCTTTTAAAGGAGAGGGACTTTAATAAAAGTATTTAGATATTTATTCTGTACGGACTTTATTTGGGAGTTCATTAACATCACCAGGCTGGATGGGAAAGTTGGCGCTTAGTATTTTACCGCATTCTGTAATGCCTTCAATAATTCCGTTACAGAAATTTCCCTGGCGGAAGTGCCTGCTCATATTTTTAGAAATTCCGTCCCAAACCGATTGTTCAACTTTTTCATTTATGCTTTTATCAACAAGTATATAAAACTCTTTTGAAAGGAGAACCAGAAAAATTAAAATTCCCGTTGCGCTTTTAGTTTTGGTTATACCTGCGCTTATAAATTCTTTTTCAGCCAGCGCACGCAATGGTTTTGATTTTTCCAGCACTCTTCTTTGTTTTTTTATTGATACAACAATTTCACCCGCAGTATTTTTTTCAACATCCCGAATTGCGTTTGAGATTTTCTGCAGTTCATCATCGTTTAAATACTTGTAGATAAATTTATTATGCATTTTAGTTTTTCTTTTGGTTAAAACTATTCAAACTATGTTTAAAAATAAAGTGAATGGAAGGAGGTTGTTATTATAAATTTGTTTTGCTGCCGTTGGTTTTAATTTTAATCAAAAAAGAAAAGCTGAACAAATTGCCCAGCTTTTTCCTGGTTGATCTTATTGACTGCGTTTTAAGAAATGTTTTGAGAAATTTATTTGCGGCTTAAAGTAATGTCTCCGCCCGAAGTATGAGCGTTTAAAGGTACACCGCCTTTATTAAGACTTCCGATGATTTTGGAATCGCTTAACCTTTTAACATTATTTAAATTCATATTGCATTCAACATCGCCGCCGGAAGTTCTTAAATCAACATCTGCATCAATGTTTTGGGGAACTTTAATTTTAATATCTCCGCCTGATGTTTTTAATTCAATCCCTTTGTTTGTCCCCATGTATTCAATATCAATATCACCGCCGGAAGTGTTTGCATCAATTTTAGCGTTGCTGCAGAAAAGCGTAATATCACCGCCGGATGTTTTAGCATTAAAATTACCTTCAAACCTATCGCCCCAAATATCACCGCCGGAAGTTTTTAAAGTAATACCTCCTTTAACACCGCCGATTTTAATATCGCCTCCGGAAGTATTTGTGTAAACATTAAAATTAGCAGGTACTTTTATTTCAAATTTTAGTTTGATGTTTGAAAACCAGCTCCATCCGTCTTTTTTCTCGGCATCAACTTTCACTTCTTCAGAATTTGCATTAAAACTGAAATCAAATTTATCAGCGGCATTATCATTGCCGATCACTTTTACATAAACTTCAGATTTATCCCACGCAGTAATTTGAACATCACCGGATGCGGCATTAACTAATAACTTTTTTCCCGGTGATATTTTGAAAGTTTTTTCATGAAGTACTTTTGCATCATCACCTTTGCCGGATGACGGGAAAGAATTTGCTGTTAATCCAAGGATAAAAATAAATGTTAGAAGGTAAGTAAATGAAACTTTCATTTTGAACTCCATAGTGTTTTTATTCATTAGACATTGAAATTTACAATATGGTTGCCGTGCAGAACAGGTTTTTTTTATTGATCGGCGATTATTGGTGATCAGAGGAGGATAACCGTAATTTTATATAAAAAGAGATTTGCGGGAAAGCAAAGATATGTCATTCCGGGTTTATCGAAGGATGACAAATCAAAAACAAGTGTGATAAACTTAGTGCGCAGGTTCAAGAGTGTTAGGCTTGATGATGTAACGAGTTTATTCTTCTTCCCCATTTAGGATAACAATAGCTTTATCAACCGAAAGGTGAGTGCCGTGAATGACAAGAGTATCATTTGCGTTTAAAGTTTCTTTGCCGGAAGGATTTGATATTGTTCGTCCGTTCCTAACGATAGCAATAACAGTTGCATCGGAAAGCGCTCTAAGGTTTATCTCGCTAAAGGTTTTACCGATGTATTTGTTATCGTTGTTAACATAATAGGATTCTGTTAAACCCTGTGCAAGTATTTCATCAAGATGAATGAAAGAACTTATATCCATTTCTTCTTTTCTCAGTAAGCTGTAAGACTCTTCACGAAGTAAAGTTACCTGTCTCATAATTACATTAAGCGGAATATGGTAACGCTCCAAAACTTTTCTAAAAATCTGAAGCGCAGTTTCAAACTCTTCGGGAATAACTTCATCGGCGCCCATTTTTTTTAATTCATCAACTTCATTTACGTATCGTGTTCTTACCAATGTATGAATAGCAGGATTCATTTTCTTTGCAAGTCTTAAGGCTACTTTTGTAATTGCGGGATCGGAAATAGCAAATACAATAACATTTGCTTTCTCGATTTTTGCTATGTGTAATATCTCATTTTTGCTTATATCGCCGTATATAATATTCTCGCCTTTCGCTTTTTCTTTTTTTACAGTATCTGGATTCAGTTCGATAACAACATATTTTATTCCGGTTTCTTTTAATACTCTTGCAAGATTACTTCCGTTCAATCCAAAACCTGCAATAATAACATGCCCGTTTATCTTCTGAACATCAGCGGGGGATTGTTCTTTTACTGATTGAAGATTGCCTGATTTGATTGACAGTGCAGGTGCAAGTTTAAACAACAATGGAGTTAGTATCATTGTAAAGATTGTTGATGCAAGAAAGCTATTATAATAGTCCGCACTTAAAAGATTGTAGTTTAATCCTGTTTGAGCAAGGATAAATGAAAACTCTCCGATTTGTGCAAGACCAAGTCCCGCAAGTATTGCAACACGTAAAGGTAGTTTAAGAAACAAAACAATCAGAATAATTATAGATGCTTTAAGTAACAGAACACCAAGAGTAAGTGCTGTAATTAAGCCCGGATTGCTGATGACGAACTGAATATTTAACAACAAACCAATTGATACGAAAAAGATACTGTTAAACGCATCCCGGAAGGGAAGAATTTCAGACATAATCTGGTGGCTATAATCCGATTCTGCTAAAATTAATCCTGCTATAAATGCACCAAGCGCAAATGATAAACCAAGTGAATGTGTTAAGTAAGCAGTTCCAAGCAGCAGCAATATAATTGCGATTGTAAAAGCTTCGCGCATTCTTAGTTGTGCAATCTTATAAACGATTAAAGGCATAAGAAATTTTGAAATAACAAATAACCCGCCGACAATGCCAAAAGCAATTAAGAGTTTTATAATTACATCGGTTCCGCTTAATCCTGTTGTTGTCCCAAGCAGAGGCAGTAAAAGAAAAAGCGGTACAATTGCCAGGTCCTGAAAGATTAAAATTCCCAGAGATATTTTACCGTGCGGCGATTCAAGTTCGCCTTTATCTGATAAGATTTTTAAAACTATAGCTGTGCTGGAAAGGCTTACAAGCATAGCCAAAAATATTGATTGGTAAATACTGATATTAAGCGACATAAAAATCGAAGCGCTGATAAAAATAGTAAGTGTCATTTGCAATCCACCGGCTAAAAGCAAATACTTTTTTATTCTAATCAACTGGGATAATGAAAACTCTAACCCGATGGTAAACATTAAAATCATAACGCCTATTTCTGCCATAACGCTTATTTGCCCGACGGATTTAATCATGTTAAATCCATAAGGACCGATTAACATTCCTGCAATCAAAAATCCGACAATGCTTGGCATATTGATTTTTTTAAATAAGAAAATTATCGGTATCGAAACAAGAAGAATTACTACAATATCCCGAATAATTAAAAAGTCATTCATAGTGGTTTAAGCAGATATCTAAAAAATATTAGTCTAAATTTTTTGTATAGCAGCGCCTTCTTTTATGCTGTCTGGCATCATAAAGTTTCCATTGAGCCTGTATTTTTTCGTTGGTTTCAAGCTCTCTGTTTGTTTCAACAGTTTCCATTCCGTTTTTGTTGCATGATTTGTTTATCTGATCTATTAACACAGCGTTAACACCTTTATTCTGAAGATCTTTCCGGACAGCAGTGAGGTATAAATCTAATTTATGACTTCTTTTCATTTCAATTAAAATTCTTATAAAGCCGAATGGTAAAAGTCTGCCGTTTATTTTTTGAAGAGCATTTGTAAGAGAAGGCATTGTAATTCCAAATGCTGCAACCTTGTTGTTTTCGTCAAGTACGATTGGCATATATTCAGGGCGTATAAAGGAGAAATATTGTTTTACATAAGAATCAATTTGCTTATCCGTAAGTTCAACAAAACCGTAAAGGTCTTTGTAAGTATCATTAATCAAGTAAAAAACTTCTCTTGCATAAGGAAGCATTTCTTTTGATTTTTTAAAGTGTGGAAAAGTAAGGTTGTTTCGCTTAAGTGAAATCTCTGCAATTCTTGCAATTTTCTCGGGAGTTTTATCCGGCAAGGTTACATTAAATTCAATCCAGTCAGTATCTTTTTCATAATTATATTTTTCAATATGTTTTTGATAATAAGGATAATTGTAAATACTGCCCAATGTGCTTACTTCATCAAATCCTTCAATAAGCATTCCTTCGCCGTCAAAATCTGTAAATCCAAGCGGTCCGTGCATACAAGTCATTCCATTTTCAACCGCCCATTTTTCCAGTATGCTAAATATTAAAGAAGAAACATCTTTATCATCCACAAAGTCTATCCATCCGAACCGTGCAACTTTTTTATTCCATTTTTCATTATATCGTTTGTTTATTATTCCGGCTACTCTGCCCACTATTTTATTTTCATTAAAGATTAACCAGTATTTTGCTTCGCAAAAATCAAAAGCGGGATTTATTTTATTACTTAAAGTATGAAGTTCATCAAAGCGAAGGGGCGGCACCCAGAATTTATTTCCTTTATACAATGAGTATTGAAATGAAATAAATTTTTTCAGGTCCCTTTTTGATGTAACTTCTTTAAAAGTTAGAGCCATGCTGATTTTGCTTTCCTTGTAATATTACAAACTGTAATATAACTTTTTAACAATTAGCTTTTATAATGTTATGCTGATAAAGCCGGGTATAAATATAAATTATTTATGTTTTTCTAAAACAGAAAGATTTATAAATCCTATAACTCCGTGTGTCAATAGAAAAAAAGGAAAAATTTCAATGAGTAGAATTTCTAATGAAGGAAGTTTTGTTTTCCATTGAGGGATAAATTGCATAATTACCAGGATTGAAATAATCATTAAAAAAATTATAATCATACTGTTCAATATTATTTTATAAGAAAATTGCCGGTAAAGCTTTTCATTTTTAATAGGTTCTTTTTCTAAAATGAATGGTCTCAAAGCTATTAAAATAAGAGATACAAGTCCTTTACTGCCAAGCAGACTTATGGAAAGTATGCAACCAAACCCGACAAGTATCTCAATCAAAAATGCAACATTCAGGTTTTTGTACTTCAAATTTTAAACTTTTAATTCCTAATTCTAAATTTACTTAAACCCAGCCTCGTAACTTACAAGCTTCTGCAACGCGGGCAACGCCAACAATCATCGCAGCTAAACGCGGGTGAATCTTCTTTTCTTTTATTGCCTCTTTAACTCTTGCATAAGCGAGAGTCATTTTTTTATCAAGTCTTTGATGAACTTCTTCTTCTTCCCAAAAGTAAAGAGATTTATCCTGAACCATTTCAAAATATGAAACTATAACTCCACCAGCGCTTGCAAGTATATCGGGAATAACGTGAACGCCTTTTTTAAATAATATAATATCAGCCTCAGGAGTTGTGGGTCCGTTTGCAAGTTCGCAAACAATTCTTGCTTTTATTTTATTAGCATTCTTACTGTGTATTGCATTTTCAAGAGCAGCCGGATACAAAACTTCTACATCAAGTTCTAACAAATCTTCGTGTGCTATTTGTTTAGCTCCCAGAAAATTTAACACTGTTCCGGTTTTTAATTTATGCTGAACAAGATCAATGGGATCAAATCCATCTTTATTATAAATTGCCCCGCGGGAATCACTGACAGAAATTAATTTTCCGCCGCCTAAAATTTCTTTGTGAAGTAAAGCTGCACGCTGCCCCGCATTTCCAAATCCCTGTATCGCAAATTCTTTTGTGGGATCAAAGCCAAGCGATTGGCATGCTTCTCGAACAGAAATAACTCCGCCGCGCGATGTAATTTTCAAAATTTGGTGAGCAAATATATTTAATCAAAAAAGTTTATCCAAATTAGCCTTTGGTACTGTTAAAACTTGAGGCTATTCCATCTAATGTTTGTGAACGTACGTGTATTTCATTCAATTTCTGAATAAGACTTAGTATAACTTTTCTTTTATCTTCTACTAATCCTGCCATATATATACTAACTTCCGGAATATTACATTCATCCAAAACGCTTTCATAAAATTTTACCATCTTCATCAGTTAATCGCATACCATCAACTGAGATTTCCCAAAGCTGACCGAAAAGTAAATCGGTGTTTAACAGATCATCTTTCAAATGAAGATCGGCAATCATTTATTCTAATCGTCCTTTCCATATTCATCTTTATATAAAAGAATTAAATGAATAAGATCAGGTTCGACCAAAAAGTTGTTGTCAGAAATTAAGTATCGTTAATCACAACTCCTGGTTTTAAAATAACTCCTCTGTTTTCGTGTCCGTTTATTCTTATAGATATTGGCTGATCAAAATGTAAGTGCCTTGTAAAAACCAATTCATCAACTGCTGTATGATTGTTAAACCAATCCCAATCAATAAAACTCAATTCATCAGCAGAGTTTACTGTAAAATATCCAACCCTAAATGAAGTTAAATTCTGGAAAAAGTGAGAACCCTGAGAAGGTGTAACCTGAAAATCTTTAAAACCTGATTCTACAATTACAGAAGCGCCGGAAATTTGATCCCATGTAACGGGTATTCCAAGCCATGGATCAAGCGAGCCCCATCTGCCAACCCCGATAAGCAAATATGGTTTTCTTTCTTCAAGTAGTTTTGAATTTAGTTTGCTTACTTCCAAAGCAACTTCTTTACTTTTTACTCTGTCAAATTTATTAATATCAACCATAACAACATCGTAAATGTCGTTTATAGCTCCATTGCCTAAAACCTGGGAGCTTTTGCAAATCATATCCTCATCTTTAACATTACCAATTATTAATTCTTCAAATTCTCTGCTAAGTACCATCGGTCTCATCTGAAGCATTGCAAATTCTTTTCTTGCGCCTTTAGGAACATCAAGATTTACTGCAAACTCAATTTCAACCGGTGTGCCCATTCCCCACGCGCCAATATCCAGAAGAAGATCTAAAATTTCCGGAAGCGGAAAGATTTTATGTTTTAAAACAGGAGCAAAAGTTACAACTCTTAATCCATCACGTGATATTCCGTCATATACGCCGTCGTTCTCGGGAGAATATGTTGACCCAACAGAAAAAAGAGTTCCATCTTTTTCGGCATCAGAAAGATCATAACGTTTTACTAATGGATCTTCTATATTTTCAGGATGATGTTCAAGTTTTCCATTTAGATCGAGAGCATAAAATTCTTGTTGTGCGTTTTTTAAAGTTTCTTTGGTTGAAAAAAATTGCATAAGATGTTTTGGATACCGTGGACAAAACCGAACCGTGTTTCCTCCCTCAACTACTGTTTTACCCAAACCCAGTGCCACAAGTGCAATACCATCTGTAGATTTTTGTGGTGGTACGGGATAAAAGTTATAAGACTTTGCAACACCGGCAATTTCAGGATAAAACCTTTCTTCTCTTTGTGCACCAATTAAACTTTGAACAACTACCGCCATCTTTTCTTCTTCAAGCCTGTATGAAGTTGCCTTCATATAATCTTTTGCTTTTTTATGGAATGTTGAAGCGTAAACGCTTTTTATAGATTGAAGAAGCTCATCCAATCTTATCTCAATATCGGGATTGCTGTTTGGAATCATATAGGTTTCATAAACTCCGGCAAACGGCTGGAATTGCGAATCTTCCAGCAAGCTTGAAGATCTTACAGCAAGCGGAGTGTGAGAAATTTCCAAATATTCTCTAAGTCTTTTTATGATGTCTTTGGGAAACTTAGGTGCGTCAACAAATGCAGTTGTTATTTTAAGATCATCTACTTCAAGAAATGCAAATTGATCTAATTTGTTTTCGTGGATAAATTTATCAAAAACATCTGTGCCAATTACAATTGCAGATGGAACGTTTATATCAACACCATCAAACTTGTAGCTGATGCTGTAATTCGTAATCATTGTGTTGATAAAACCAAGTCCGCGTGCTTTACCACCAAGCGAACCGCCGCCGATTCTTGCAAGACTGTTTTTGGGATCAAAAAGCTCTTTGTTAAAATCTAAAATTATTCCACGCTTCTGAACTTGCCTGTATTCCTGAAGTGAAATTAACAGTCTATCCCGTAATTCCTGAACAGAATCAAAGTCCGTTACTTTGTGTGGTCTTAGTTTATGAGCCAGATAAAATTCTGTTCTTGCTTTTAACCATTTTGAAAAATGATTTCTTGAAGCATGATAAATTAAACTTTCATCAGGAATAACTTTTAATGCTTCTTCAAGCTCGGAGAGATTGGTGGCTCTAAAAACTTCTTTTCCCTGGTTATCAATAAAAACAAAATCGCCAAAACCAAAATTTTCCAACATAAAATCACGAAGCTCATGTAAAAGACGTGGAGAGTTTTTATGAAGAAATGCGACCCCAGATTGATGCGCTATTTCTTTAAATCGTGTATCGCTGGATTGAAGAAGAATCGGAATATCATCATGCTGCGCTCGAACATTGCGGGCAAATTTTATTCCTGCCTCCGGATCTTTTACACCGTGATGTTTAAAATTTATATCAAGAATAATTCCCAGAACATACTCTTGATATTTTTCATAATAAGTCCAGGCTTCTTCATAAGTAGTGCATAAAATAATCTTGGGGCGTGCGCGCATTCGTAAAAACTTATGAGTTAAGTTTACTCCTTCTTCCAGCAGTCTTTGTGATTGTTTAAAAATTTCCGTGTAGATTAGCGGCAAATAAGAAGAGTAAAACTTAATATTATCTTCAACAAGAATGATAGATTGGACGCCAATGTTTTTTGTATCGTTTTCAACATTAATCCTATCCTCAAGATATTTTACCATTGCTATCAGTAGAAGACATTCTCCATTCCAGATAAATATTCTTTCAAAGATAGAGGTATCATAATTTGTGGTAAGTTCTTTTCTTTCCTTGTTATCATAAGCAAGTAATAAAATGGGAATGTTAAATCCCGATTGCCGCACCATTTGAGCGAACTTAATAACGTGCATATCTTCAATGTGCAAAGTTGTGATTATCATATCCAAAGTGTTTTCACTGCTTAACATTTCAAGTGCCTCAGCACCTGTTGTAACGTGTATCAGTTCGGGAGCAAAACTTAAATTAAGTGATTTGTATTCTTCACGTATCAACTCGTATAATCGTCCATCTTCTTCAAAAAGATAATTATCATAAATGCTTGAAACTAAAAGTATTTCACGGATTTTATAGCGCATTAATTTCTGGAATTTTTTAATGCGGGAGCTAAATACGTTATCTATACTATGCTGTCTAACTTTTGAGGATCTATTTTCCATTTACTTAGATGAGATTTATTGTTGGCTAAATATAATAAAATTGAAATAGTAAATCAGTAAACAGAACCAAGAATAAAAAAGGCGATCCGAAAATCGCCTTTAATGTTAAGTAATAAATGCTCAATGTTCAATTAAAGCATAAAAAGTTATTGAATGTTATTTAAGTAAAACCATTTTTCGGCTGTTCACAAAATCACCTGCTTGTATTTTATAGATATAAACACCGCTTGCAAGTTGGCTTGCATTAAAATTCACTTCATATTTTCCTGCGGGTTTTTCTTCATTGATCAATGTTGTGATTTCCTTACCAAGAATATCATATATCTTAAGAGTTACCAAACCATCTTGAGGCAACTGGTATTTTATTGTAGTTGACGGATTGAATGGGTTAGGGTAATTATTAAATAGGGCATAATTGGTAACTTTAGAAATATTGCTATTAATTTCTTTTACCTGATAATTACTTTTTGCTAACTGACTTTGATCTGAAAACCTTTCTGATAATGAGCAATTAAAATCATCACTTGCATTAACTGAAAGTCTCAATTTTAAAGTTCTTTTATCAAAGCCACTTAAATCAAATTGATACCCTAAATTATCATATTGTGATATATTATTTGATGAATAATCTATCTTGTCAACCGTACTAAGAATTTCGCCCGTTTGATTATCAACTAATTCAACTTTAAAACTTATAATTTTTGAACTATCCAATGCATCTGTACATAAAGCTGAGTCAGTTATTCCGTATTGTACGCCATAAGTTAGATTTGTACTTTCATTAACTGTAAAAGGTTCAGTCTCAAGATATTCGTTTAATAATTCGACACTATTTATTTTAACGGTATCGGGTATTTGTTTGAACTCAATATTTTGTCCATTTAACAATATATCACCCAATGCAAAAAAGAACTGAGCATCGTTTTTACCAACAACTCCTTCTCTACCATTAAAAATTGAAGTGGAATTTT